>DYEY01000068.1 GCA_020725465.1 Dethiobacter sp. | reverse complement strand
TTTTTTAGAGTTCTGGATGATTATTTTCTTGCTATTGCCATATGAAGCTGTCAAAGAACGATTTGCGGCGATCTCGACTCCCGGAGTTACCACAACTCTAATTTTTAGGGCTGGGTTTCCGAGAGTCTACGTTATGAGTAAAAGCTTTAATAGTGAAGTCCCGGAAAAGTCGCGTTGCGCAAAGTAAAAGCATCATAAACCTGGCACAACTATTGCAGAGTGCAGTATTGTAAGCTGGGAAGTTCAGGAAAGGATGTGACAGATAAACGAGTAATGACTATGCACATGTAAGGCCGCCATTATGGGGACACGAAGTGGAAGTTGGCACTCATCCCAGCAATTGGGGTGGACACCACCAGCTACTAAGCAAGAACGTAAGCAATATTCTGCCGGTCCGGAGGTCTTTATGTCGGCACAACTCGCGGCTTATTAGCTATTTAGACCGGATGCGGTAATAGTTACAGCGGATATGTTAATAGACAATCATGCCCCTGTGTGCCCCCTATAGGGCACACCGTAAGAACGAAAACTCTATCCTGATTAAAGTTATTTTCCGCGGCTGACGATTAGACCGTTTAGATCAACGCAATGGTGGTCAATGAACAGCACATTGAGTCAGTCCCGGTGCATAAACGGATGTAAAGATGCCGAGTGGATTACAGATCTTTGTAAGCATGGGTTGATGAAAGGCAGTTACATCCTGTCCGGAAAGCAACGTGAGCTGCATGTCTGTGGCAACGCCCTGCCGATTAGCTCAATATTTGGAAACCAGGCTGATGGCGATCAGTATTGAGGCAAGGTACTGGAAGTGATAGTCAGGATTCCGCCATTATCGTTAACATACCAACAGTATTGTTCGTCAGCGGCGAGCGTGGGGGATAATGCAAAAAGATGTGAGGTCATGTATAGACGCGTCACGGGGCAGAATGTGACCCGTTAACGCTATATTTGAGCGAGTTAAATGGTTTATAGAGAGTGCCAGGGGATATGGCAGGCAAAATGTAATTTATAAAAACAGGGAGGCTTTTGTATGATAATTGAAGGTAAAGTGGCTTTGATAACGGGCGGAGCATCTGGCCTTGGTGAGGCATCAGTCAGAAATTTTATTGCTAAAGGGGGCAAGGCGGCCATCCTTGATCTGGATGAGGTTAGAGGTCAACAACTGGCAGCGGATTTTTCGGGAAATGCAATATTTGTAAAAACGGACGTAGTCAGTGAGGAAGGCGTACAGGATGCTGTTGATAAAACAATACGGGCTTTTGGCAGCATCCATGTCGTTGTAAACTGTGCCGGAATCGGTGTGGCGCAAAAGGTGCTAGGGAAGCAGGGGCCTCATGACCTTGGGTTTTTTAACAAAGTTATTCAGATTAACCTGGTTGGCACTTTTAATGTTATCCGCCTGGCAGCAGAGAAAATGGTCAATAACGAGCCGGATAGCCAGGGAGAGAGGGGCGTTATTATAAATACAGCTTCTGCCGCTGCCTTTGAAGGGCAAATAGGACAGGCGGCATACAGTGCTTCCAAAAGCGGTGTGGTTGGTATGACGCTGCCAATTGCCCGTGAACTGGCGGAGTATGGCATCAGGGTTATGACAATAGCACCGGGTCTTTTTGAAACGCCGATGCTGATGGGTCTTCCCGAAAAAGTAAGGGAAGCATTGGGTAAAATGGTCCCTTTCCCACCCCGCCTGGGGCGTCCTGAAGAATTTGCCCAACTGGTGCTGCACATTGTAGAAAACACCATGTTGAATGGTTATACAATTCGCTTAGACGGAGCTATTAGGATGCAACCCAAGTAGGTACGTCTGAGAAGGGCCTCCGCTGCTGTATTACCGCCAGACTAAAAACGATAAAACTGATACCTGTTCTTAAAATGGTTGAAATAATGTTCATTATATTTGCACATAGATAGGGTTAAGGTCCATTATTGTCTACATAGTGTATACTAAATACTTTACAGTTTGTTATTTAGCATAAACACTGAATTCAGACAATTCAGAAGATTGATAATAAACTTGCTACTGGCACATAATTTGCAAAAAAGAGTTGTCCAGGTCGGCGAAAACAGTTAAAGGGAGGGAGGGTACGGTATGCCTGAATTTACAAAGATAAGCTTTGAGGATATCAACAATGTGGCGGTTATTACGGTCAACAACCCCCCGGTAAATGTTCTTGGCACAAAAGTGGTAGAGGAAATGCTGTCCTGTTTACGGAGCATAAAAAATGACAATACCTACCGAGTCTTAGTTATTACCGGTGCTGGTGATAAAGCCTTTATGGCCGGAGCCGATATCAGGGAGCTACCGGAACTGGCCAAGGGTCAACCGGGTGTGGCCAAAAGATATGCCGGGCATGCGCATTCCCTTTTTGATGAAATTGACTTCTTTCCCAGGCCCACAATTGCGGCTATTAACGGAATGGCTTTAGGTGGAGGCTTCGAAATGGCGCTTGCCTGTGACATCAGAATCGCCTCTGAAGATTCAATAATGGGGTTGCCAGAAATTAAGCTCGGCATTTTTCCGGGTGGCGGGGGCACCCAGCGCCTGCCCAGGTTGATCGGAACAGGACGCGCTTTTGAGATGCTGTATTTCGGCGACCATATTACGGCCTCCCAGGCCTTGGCCATCGGACTTGTCAATAAAACAGTGCCTAAACCGGAACTGTTTACGGAAGCAATGAAGATGGCGGAAAAGCTGGCAAAAATGCCCAGCAGGGCAATCGGCCTAATCAAGGAAGCTGTTGACCGCGGTCTTGAAGTCAGTTTAAAAGAAGGGTTAAAAATCGAGACCGACCTTTTTGACGATGCTTTACTGACCAGGGACGCCAAAGAGGGGCTGTCTGCTTTTATTGAAAAAAGAAAGCCCGTTTTTTCTCATGAATAGTGCATACTATCTCTCCGGTTGGGGGTGGTAGGCCAGGAAGATAACTTTAGTACCTTCCCGACAGAGAAAAAAATAAAGCATTAAAATGGAGGTGTCAAAATGTCTTTTATCCCCAGCAGTATTAAAAAGATTTTGGCTGTGTTTATTGTGTATGTGGGCATATTCATGCTGATGGAAAAGTATGCCCCCGCAGCTTCCAAAGTCAGAGTATTAGGTCTTCCTGCTGTGGTTTGGTATCTTACATTTCTGAATTACGGTATGTTGATAGCACTGGCTGCAGTTTTTGCCTGGATTATTGTGCCACAACTGACGGAACCGCAAAAAAAAGACACCCAGGTGTCAGGCAAGGAGGTTAGCCGGTAATGTTAAGCGTATGGATAATTGTCATAGCATATTTTGCCGTACTCATCTATTTGGGGATATATACACAAAAAGTAATCAAAGGTAGCACCACCAATTACTATGTGGACAGGACCAGCAAAAGTCCGATCCTGTACGGTATGGCCCTGGCTGCTATTACTTTGAGTCCCGCCAGCTTTCTGGGCATCCCGGCCTTTCTTTACCGTTTCGGCTCTTCGTTCCTCTGGGGGACTTTCGGAGTAATCTCCGGCCTCTTTCTGGCCTCGGTATTGATTGCGCTACCTATCAGAAAGTATGGCAAGCCTTCCATACCTGATTTTTACTCGGACCGTTTTTACAGTCCGACCACCATCCGGGCATTGATGAGCGTTGTGATTCTTATTACTTCTGTTATTTATCTGGTGGTTTCCCTTAAAGGTGCCTCTATCTCACTGGTGTATATTCTTAATTTTGATTACAAGCAGGCTGTTATAGTGGCCTCAGTAATTACCATTATTTACACCATGCTGGGTGGAATGACGGCGACCAGCTATACCGCAGCCTTTCAGTACCTGGTAATGCTGGTGGCAATCTGGCTGTGTGCCTTCGGTGCCATTTCCTACAATGGGGGGCTGGTTCCGCTGGTCAATGCGGTGGAACAGATTTCTCCCCGGTTTTGGGAGGGGGAGTTGCCAGCCAGATTTGCACTGTCTTTCTTCTTTGTCTGGTCCCTGGGGATGATTTCAATCCCCTATGTTCTGGTCAGACACTTCGGTGCCCTGGACATTAAAACGGCAGCCAAAGGAGCGGCTTTCGGCGCACTTGGCGGTGCTCTATTTTATACTCCGATGATTTTTATTGGGGCTGCCGCCAGGATTCTTATTCCTGCCATAACCGACCCCGACTTTGTCATCGTTGAAATTTCCCAGATATTCCTGGCAACACCCTTGCTTGGGGTACTGCTGGCCGGCATTCTGGCCATCGGTATGGCAACGGCCTCGGGTACAATTGTTCTGTCCGCTTCAACGCTGGTCCAGGACTTGGGTGTCAATACTTTTAAGCTGCAATTTTTAAAAGGTAAAGAGATAATGTTCTCCAGGGTACTTGTCGCAGTAATCGGTTTAATTGGCATGGTCCTTACCTTCAACCCTCCGGGCTTAGTGGTGGATATGTCAGCCTGGGCTTATTGTATCTCAGCTTCGGCGCTTTTGCCGCCGCTGCTTCTGGGTATCTACTGGAAGAGGGCAACCAAAGAAGCGGCTATTGTAACTATGATTGTTGGCACTGTCATGGCTATTTATTTTAATAAATTCGTACTTATTAAAGGGATCTATGCTGCAATCTGGGTTGCTCCGGTGGGTATGGCCATCTTTATTATTGTGTCGTTATTGACTCCGAAACCGCCCAGGGAAGTAGTGGCAGAATACGTGGAACGGCTTCACACTTAAGTAATCAGAGATAAGCAGAGCTTGCCTCTGATCCTCCTCCCGGGAGGCGGATTGTTCCGCCTCCCCCCTTTAAAAAAAAAGAGGTGATAGCAGTTGAGGTTATTAAATCTAAGTGATGAGCAAAAACAAATTGTGAAAATAGTAAAGGAATTCACAGATAAGGAAATCAAGCCTTATGCTGCAGAGTGGGATGAGGAGGAAAGATTCCCCCGTCCTGTATTTAATAAAATGAGTGAACTCGGCCTAAGTGGTCTATCCTGTCAGGAAGAATACGGCGGGTCTTATCTTGACTTCCTGACAAAAGCGATGGTGTTTGAGGAATTGAGCAAAGGCTGTGTTGCCATGGCTGCCACACTGTCTGTCCACACAATGGTAGCATATATCATTGAAAAATATGCCAATGAAGAAATGAAAAAAAAGTACCTGCCCAGGATCAACAGCGGCGAAATGCTTTGTTCTTTTGCTTTGACTGAAGCCAACGCCGGCTCAGACGCTGCCGCTCTGGAAACCAGGGCAGAAAGTCGCAACGGTGGCTTTGTTCTTAACGGCAATAAGATATTCATTACAAGTGCCGGAGAAGCCGAGCTTTACTTTGTAATGGCCAAAACTGATAAAAGTAAAGGAGCCAGAGGAATAACCTCATTCCTGGTGGAGAAGGGCAATCCTGGATTAGGGTTTGGTAAAAAAGAGAAAAAAATGGGGTTTAATGCTTCAATTACCGGTGAACTTGTCCTGACTGACTGCGTAGTCCCTAAGGATGCTGTGGTCGGGTCAGTGGGGGAGGGCTTTAGGTATGCACTGGAGACTCTTGACTTAGGCAGGGTAAACATTGCGGCCATGGCAGTTGGCCTGGCACAGGCGGCATTGGACTATGCCCTGGAATATGCCAAAAACAGGGTCCAGTTCGGAAAACCGATTGCCTCTTTCCAGGGGGTCCAGTTTATGCTGGCTGACATGGCGACGGAAATTGAAGCCGGTCGGGGGCTTACCTATAATGCAGCGCGATTGATGGACAACGGTGCCAAAGCGCAAGAGGTAACACTGGCAGCCGCCATGGCTAAAAGATTTACTACGGATACGGCGATGAAAGTAACCACGGACGCTGTTCAGATCCTGGGCGGTTACGGTTGCATGAGGGAATACCCGGTTGAAAGATATATGAGGTCGGCAAAGATATTGCAAATTGTTGAAGGCACCAATCAGATTCAACGTATTATTGTGGCGAGGCAATTGTTAGCCTGATAACATCTGAAAGGGTGTCTGTAATGAACAACGAGTTACTCTATAATCAGCCTTACAGAAAGATGACCATTGGCGAATTGTTGAACCGTACTGCGGAGAATTTCCCGGACAGGGAAGCAGTAGTATTCGAGGATCGGCGCATCACCTATGCCGGGTTTCTGCAAAAAGTTAACAGCCTAGCCAAAGGTCTGATGGCACTTGGCGTTAAGAAAGACGACAAAGTGGCGGTTTGGATGAGCAATCTGCCAGAGTTTCTGTTTATCCAGTACTCCCTGGCCAAAATCGGTGCGCAGATAGTACCTGCCAATACCCGCTATAAGCAGCATGAACTGGAATACATGCTGCAGAAAGCGGACGTGCACACCATATTTATTGTAGATGAGCTCCTTGGCATCAACATTACTGAGATGGTTTATGATATTGTGCCTGAACTTAAAGAATTTCCACCGGGAGAACTGAAGACAGACAAATTTCCTCTTTTGTGCAACGTGATTTGTGTCAGCAAAACGCAGAAGAAGTATGACGGTATGTTTGCTTTCGACGAGGTCCTGGGTATTGGCGCAAAAAATGTAAGTGACACTGAACTGGCCGCCCGTGAAGCCAGCAATGATCCTGATGATGTGGCCAAAATCATGTTTACGTCTGGCACCACCGGATTCCCCAAAGGGGCGATGCTAACCCACCATAACATTATCCACAATAATGTTTGGGTAGGTGCCAAGTTAATGGGCATACAGGACGGAGAAGTATATATCATGTTTCTTCCCCTGTTTCACGGCATTGCCTTGCTGATGATTTCCATCGGCTGCATCAGCGTCGGCGGAAAGCTGGTCTTGATGGAATATTTTGATGCTGATAAAGCCCTGGAGCTGATTAACAGGGAAGGTGTTACCAGCCTGTGGGGAGTGCCGGCGACGCTGGTCATGATGTTGCAGAGCTCCAAATTGGATGAATATGACACCTCCAGGTGGAAGCTTCGGACAGGGATTACCGGCGGCGCGCCTGTACCGGAATCAGTCATGCGCGGTGTCATCAACAAAATGGGATGCAAAGGGATGTGTATCGCATTCGGCCAGACTGAAACCTCTCCCATTATAAGTATGACAACCCCGAACGATGACCTTACTCGCAGGTGCACAACCCTTGGCAAACCGGTAGAAGGAGTGGAAGTACGGATAGTAGACCCCAAAACCCTGGAGGATATGCCGGTAGGTAAAGAGGGGGAGGTCTGGGTACGTGGGCAAATGGTGATGAAAGGCTATTACAAGATGCCCTACAGCACCAGTAAAACCATTACCAAAGACGGCTGGCTGCGTATGGGAGACCTGGCTGTAATGGGTGAGGACGGCTATTTGCGTTTCACCGGCAGGTTAAAAGATATGTTCATCTCGGGAGGCTTTAACGTTTATCCCACTGAAATTGAAAACTTCCTCTATAACCATCCCAAAATCAAAATGGTACAAGTGTTTGGCGTACCAGACCAACGCCTGGGAGAGGTGGGCGCTGCCTGGGTTGAGCTGAAAGAAGGCATAACCGCCACCGCCGAAGAGATAATCTCTTTTTGCAAAGGCAAGCTGGCCAATTTCAAAGTGCCCAGATACATTAAATTTGTCAGCACTATGGATTGGCCGATGACAGGAAGCGGAAAAATCAAAAAGTTCGAGATCCGTGACATCTACTCCGCCGAGTTGGGGCTGGAAGATGAGATGAAAATCAAATATGCCGAAGACCTGGCGTAATAGATAGTGGTTATAATACTGCCCCTGGTGAACGAAGGGGCGGGAAAAGAGGCCAAACATTTGAAAGACATGGTGTTGGAAAAACTGCTTCGAATTGAGTACCCTATTTTACTGGGGGCGATGGCGAGAATAACAGACCCGGTTTTGGTTTCCGCAGTTTCGGAGGCGGGGGGGCTGGGTACCCTGGCGGCGGCAACGGAAACCCCTGATTCCCTTGCCGTCCGGATTGCCGAAACCAGGAGTCTCACCAAAAAGAATTTTGCTGTTAATATACCTCTCCTGGTCCGGGGCGGGGAACTGGTGGACACGGCAATCAAAGAGGGAGTTAAGGTGGTTATCACCGCTGCCGGAAATCCCAGGCTGTTTACCAAAAAACTGAAAGATGCCGGCTGCACGGTGCTGCATGTCGTGCCCAGCCCCAAAATGGCAATGACCGCAGAGGAGGCCGGTGTTGACGCCGTAATTGCCGAAGGATTTGAGTCCGGGGGGAAAGCATCGCCTTTGGAGATCGGCACCTTTGCCCTGGTGCCCCAGGTGGTGGACGCGGTTAGAGTGCCGGTTATTGCCGCCGGAGGTATCAGTGATGCCCGGGGTTACCTGGCTGCCAGGGTTCTTGGTGCTGCCGGTGTCAGCATGGGGACGGCATTTCTGGCCAGCAGGGAATGTGTGAAAATAGGCGATACGTATCGGCGACAACTTTTGGCTGCGGACGCCGCCGACACCGCTATTGTGGCAAGAAATATTTTGGGCATGAGAGCGATTAAAAACAGGCGCTTTGAAGAACTGGAGAATACCGTCGCGAACGGGATCAAAAAAGAAGACTTAATCAGGCTGATGTTTTCATCCGACCTGTTCGCGGACAAAGATGACCTGTTTAGCTGCGGCCAGGGGGTGGGATTAATCAGGGAAATAAAAAGCGTCAAAGAAATAATAGACGGAATTATTACGGGAGCGGAACGAATCTGTAAAGCGATGGCTTAAATTCTTACAATACTTCGAGGGGTGAACGAATGAGACAGGTTGCTGCAGTTGGCGTTGGTATGACCAAATTTGGTGTTTCTGAAAAGACTTCTGTAGAAATGTTTGCGCAGGCCGCCCTGGAAGCAATAGATGATGCAAAAATTAAAATCCGGGATATCCAGGCTCTGTTTTTGGGCAATGTTTTCGGGGACTTCGAGGAAGGCCAGGCAGTAATGGCTCCTTTTGCTTCTTCTTATATTGGATTACCACATATTCCGGCTATAAGGTTTGAGGGGGCATGTGCTTCGGGCGCCATAGCTGTCAGGGATGCTATTATGTGGGTTGCGTCCGGGTACTATGACATTGTAATTGCCGGCGGGACAGAACGCTGCTCAACTATGGGCACCAGTTTTGCGACCCGGGTGTTTGGCATGGGCAGCGACAGCTATTACGAATGGCCGATGGGAATTACTTTCCCCGGTGTTTTTGCCTTAATAGCCCACTTGTATTCCAGTAAATATAACATTCCGCTACCTAGGCTGAAAGAACAGATGGCCCAGGTGGCAGTGAAGAATCATGACTTTGGCTCAAAGAATCAGTTGGCCCATTTCCCCAAAAAAATTAAGGTGGAAGACGTTCTTGGCAGTATGATGATTGCCGACCCGTTGCAGCTATATGACTGCTGCCCGTTCTCCGATGGAGCAGCAGCCATCGTCTTTACCTCTTACGAGGCAGCCAGAAAACTTACTGACAAGCCTGTCAAGGTAATAGGGTTTGGCCAGGGCTCAAATGGTTCCATCACTCACCAGAAGGATATTACTGTTATAGAAGCCCGGGAAAAATCTGCAAAAGAAGCCTATGCCATGGCGGGGATAACACCTGATGATATAGACATTTGCGAACTTCACGATTGTTTTACCATTGCCGAAATCGTAGCTACTGAAGCTTTGGGGTTTTTCCCTTACGGTGAGGGAAGTAAAGCGGTGGAGAAAGGGCTGACCGGCCCGGCCGGGAAAGTGGTGGTCAACCCATCCGGCGGACTGAAAGCCAAAGGTCATCCTATTGGTGCTACCGGCGCCGCCCAGACCTATGAAATTGTGAAACAACTGCGGGGAGAGTGCGGCGAAAGGCAGGTTGACGGAGCCACAACCGGCATGACTGACACGCTTGGTGGCGATTTGTGCACGGTATGCAATATAATTTATCAGAAAGGGTGGTAGGTGTATGAGCGTAGAGTTCCTGACATATAAAAAGCTGATGGAAGAAGTAGAAAACAATAAGCAGTTACTTGGAATGAAATGCAAGAGCTGCGAAGCGGTTACCTTCCCACCTAAAGCGGTTTGCTCGAATTGCTGCTCTCGAGAATATGAGTTTATTCAGCTAAGCGGTAAAGGTACGGTGAAAACGTTTACGGTAATTAGAGTCCCGCCGGAGGGTTTTGAGGGAGAATACGTGGTGGGTTTGGTGGAGATGCATGAGGGTCCCAATATCATGGTAAATATTAAAACCGACCGGTTTCCTGATATGAGTATTATTGGGAAAAGAGGATCGATCGGTTATGTCACTCTGCCAAGTGACAAATATTCAGGAGGAAGGAGGGTTTCATTTCTGTTCTTTCTGGATGATTAGCTGTCGAATAAACCAGCAGAGGCGGATTTTTAAATGATCATTGACAACCTCTGGGCCTGAATATTTTACAGCGAGGCCCTGAGGTAAAGAAAAAATAATACCAGTGGAGGTTTTTTAATGAAAAGCATGCAAATCATTAAGGGTGTTCCATCGACAATGGGGGATAACTACCAGCTGAACATTAATGATCTTCTCCGGTATGCTGCCAGGACTTTCCCCGAACGCGAGATTGTGAGCAGGGAACTGGACGGCACCATTGTCCGCTTTAATTATAAGCAATGCTACGAACGGGTAAAAAGGCTCGCCAATGCTTTGGAAAAACTGGGTGTTCAGCCCGGAGACAGAGTTGGCGCTTTAGACTGGAATACCCACCGCTATTTCGAAATGTATAACGCCATACCGGGTATCGGAGCGGTGCTCTTACAGTTAAATCCCCGTATTTCCATGCAGGAGAGATCCTATGTTGTCAACCACAGCGAAGCAAAGTTTATTTTTGTTAACGAGACGTTCCTGCCTATTCTGGAACCTATAGCCGAGGAACTAAAAACCGTCAAAGGCTATGTTGTGATTACCAATAAGGATGTAAGCGAAATTAAGACCAAGCTGGCTCCCCTTTACAGTTACGAGCAGCTGCTTGCTGACGCCAGTCCTGAATACAATTGGCCAATGGTGGATGAAAAGTCTGCCTACAGCGCATGCTACACTTCCGGCACTACCGGCAAGCCTAAGGGCGTTTTCTACTCCCACCGTGCCATCTATCTGCACACGTATGCATTTGCATTACAAATGAATGTTTCTCTAAATGACTGTGTGATGCAAACTGTTCCCATGTTTCACGCCCAGGGCTGGGGGCTTTTCTTTACCGCACCGCTGACCGGGGCTAAGCTGGTATTCCCGGGCATGTACACCGCTGATGATACTTCAGTGCTGGTAAACCTTCTCATATCTGAGAAAGTCACCGTCACTTCCGGAGCCCCGGCTATTTTCATGCCCATGCTGGAATACATTAAAAAACTGGATAAAAAGCCGGACTTAACGGGTTTAAGGATGGCATCCGGCGCGACAGAGCCGCCGCTTTCCATGATGCGCTCTTACTGGGATATGGGTAAAGCCGAGATTATTCACGCTTACGGTGCAACCGAAACTACTCCTATAGTTACCATAAACCTACTTAAACCATCTTTGGACCACCTGTCCATGGAAGAGAAATGGAACATTAAAAAGAAGCAGGGCCTTATCGTCTCTGGCGTGGACATGAAGATTGTGAAACCGGATGGTACAGAGGTTGAGCATGACGGCCAGAGTGTTGGAGAAGTACTTATCAGGGGTCCGTGGGTCACATGCAGCTATTATAATGACCCCCGGACAGGTGAGGCTTTTGTTGACGGCTACTGGAAAAGTGCTGACGCTGCTACCATTGACGAAAATGGTTATGTTAAAATCACCGACAGGTATAAGGACCTGATTAAGAGTGGCGGGGAGTGGATATCTTCCATTGACCTGGAAAATACCATAATGGCCCATCCGGCTGTCCTGGAAGCAACGGTTGTAGGGCTTCCACACCCGAAATGGCAGGAAAGGCCGCTGGCATTAGCTGTTATCAGGCCTGAGTTTAAGGATAAGGTCACCGAGAAAGACATATTGGAATTTATCGCTCCCAAATTTGCCAAGTGGCAACTACCAGATCAAATCCTCTTTGTTGACCAGATACCAAAAACCAGTGTGGGCAAATTCGCCAAGAGAATAATTCGCGAGCAGTATGAGAATTTTTACGAAGGAGCTTCCTAAAAATTGAAAACAAAAGTTCACGCCTGCATTTTCAGCTACCACTGGCTATATAGCAATGGTCTTAACAGCACAATGGCACAATTCATAAGCAAAAAGCTCAATTACTGCAAGGAATGGAAATACTGAACTGACAATACTTTATCAGGGCTCCTTCTATGCCAGCATGATGGTCAACCTCTATGCTCAGGTCCGTCCATAGAAGGGATACTGGTCTGACCGGCTAAAGATGCCGATCATCACCTGCGTCCAGATTGACGATGCTATATGAATAAACCGGGGCAACAACTGTTGCCCCGGTTGCCTTTGGCGCCACGGCGCCGTCTAGATTCCTCAGCCGCCGCCCCGGTAGCCGATTTCCGTCAGCTTGCCGTCACGGACAATCACCGGCACCTTGCCGGCGTTGTACTGCTCTTTGATCAGCTTTTTAGCCGCCGGGTCCTGGCTTACGTTTATTTCCCTAAAAGCGACACCCTGTTTTTTAAAATCCGCCATGGCCGCCTCGCAGTAAGGGCAGCCGGTCTTGGTGTAAATAATTACTTCTGACATTATAAAACCTCCTTGCCCTTATTCTGGATATAGTTTACAATATTTCCGTACAGGATGCAAATTGTTTCAGGAGGGAAGAACATGTCCCTGACGCTGACCAGGCTTACCGGAAATACCGGCGTCATCAAAGGCGCCGTCAATACCGGTGTGGTTATTGACGGCAGTGATTGTCTGCTCATCGACACCGGCATCGACCGCCAGGCGGGCAAGCAGATACTACGCTGCCTGAACAGCGAAGGACTCACCCCCAAAGTCATTATCAACACCCATTCCCATGCCGACCACTATGGTGGCAACGCCTACCTTAAAGAACAGACCGGGGCCAAAGTCTATGCCTCCGCTTTTGAGAAAGCCATCATCGAGAACCCTTACCTGGAGCCGTTCTATCTTTTTTCCGCCGCGCCCACCCGGCACCTGGCCACCCGCTTCCTTATGGCCGAAGCCTGCCCGGTGGACGGAGTGCTGGAGGCGGGGCCTTTCAGCACCGGAGGGTTTTCCGTCAATATCCTTTCCCTCCGGGGCCACAGTCCGGCTCAAATCGGTGCTGTCACAGCAGACGGTGTCTGTTTTTGTGCCGACGCCTATTTCGGTCAGTCTGTTATTGAAAAATACGGCATGCCATACTGCGCCGACGTCACCGCCGCCTTAGAAACCCTGACCGTACTCTGGCAAAGTTCTTTTGCCCTGTATGTGCCCTGCCACGGAGAAATCGAGGAGAAGCCTACCGAAACCATTCTCCAAAATGTCCGTGTTATCGAAAGAACACTGAACCAAATCCTGGACATTTTAAAAGACGGCGGCCGCACCCGGGAAGAGGTCCTAGCCGCGGTCATGATCCAAAACAACCGCGCCCTGGATCCGGTTCAGTACGTGCTGAACCACGGCGCCATCACCGCCTGCCTTTCCCACCTGCAAAAGACCGGCAAAGTCCAGTTCGTCTTTTACGAAGGCAAAATGCTCTGGACCAAAATACAGCAGCGCCAGACCTGTTTCACCGGTAGCTGACAGGGACGGTAAACCTGGGGCCCAGGTTTAAAAATTGACCGTTTGTAAGAGGTGGGTGCGTTGTATTGTAACAATTCAACCCGGGACGATCTCCGGTGCCCCCGCTGCGGGGCGGTGGGCAGGAAAGTACCGGCGGAGACCGTCCCGGCATTGGTCCTGCCCGCCTACCGGCAGCTTGCCCGCAGTGAGAGCTTCTTCCTGTGCCGGTCGTCTCATTGCCCCATAGTTTACTTCGGAGAAAACAGGCAGACCCAGTTCAGCCGCCACTCTGTAAGCGTCCCGGTCTGGTTCAAGGAGACCGGCGATGATGTTTTGATCTGCTATTGTTCCGGTGTCACCCGCGGTGATATCCGCCGGTCGGTACTGCAAGGCGCCCGAACTCCGGCTGAAGTGAAGAAGGCCACCGGTGCCGGAGATGGCGGGCAATGCCTCACCAAAAACCCCGCCGGCGCCTGATGCGCCGGTGCTGTGCAATCGGAGATTGCACGAATTCTGGAAAGCATTTAAGGCTGCACTTTACAGTGCGGTCTTTTCGTTTGCTTCAGTATAATTGCCGGGGCTGTTTAATTCCACTTGTTTTTCCCTGCGCCCGCGGATATAATAATATACGAACAAACGTTCGCAGAAAGAGGGCGCAAGAGATGTCTTTTGTCCACCTGAGGGTCCACAGCGAGTACAGTTTCCTGCGCGGTGCCTGCCGGCTGGAAGAACTGGCGGAGCGGGCGGCGGAATTGGGTATGCCGGCCGTTGCCCTCACCGACTACGGAGTGTTGCACGGGGCTGTCCGTTTTAGTGAAATAATGCGCCGCCATGGCGTAAAGCCCATACTGGGCGCCGAATTCCGGCTTCCTTCCGGGCTGCCGCTGGTCCTCCTGGTCCGTGACCGGGAAGGGTGGGCCGGCCTTCTTGCCCTGGTTAATGATGCTCAGTTGGCCGGCCGTCCCGGGCAGGTTGAATTTACTGCCCTGGAGGAGCACGCGGCGGGGTTAACCGCGGTGCTCCACACCCGTGGCGACAACACCAGCCTGGACGGCACCGCCTGCCTGCAGGCGGCAGCGGCGGCTCTGGCCAACCTGCTTCCGGTGTTCGGCGCCGATTTGTATCTTGGTCTGGAGGCTGCCGGACTGCCGGGCGAGGCACGCTTTAACCGGCAGCTGGCGGCGGAAGCGCTGAAACTGGGTGTGCCGCTGGTGGCCGCCAACAACGTCCATTACGTCAGGCCGGAGGACGACCTGGTATACCGCATGGTGAATTCCATCCGTGCCGGGCGCCCGTTGGCCGGCGCTCACCGTTACTTTCTGCCCGGTGAAGATTACTCATTAAAAGACCCTGGCTATATGCACAGCACTTTTTCCGCTTTCCCTGGTGCCTGTGCCAATACCCTGGCCGTGGCAGAGCGCTGTTCTTTTGAGTTAAAAAGCGGGGGACTTCACCTGCCCGTCCTCAGCTTGCCCGGAGGTGAAAGCCCGGAGCGGGCTTTGCGCCGGTTATGCCTGGAAGCCCTGAAGGCGGGAAAGGCCACAAGTGAGGCGGCCGCGCGCCTGGAGCGGGAGCTGTCGGTAATCTGCGGGAAGGGCCTGGCCTCTTATTTTTTAATTGTGCACGACCTGGTCCGCCACGCCCGTCAGAGCGGCATCCCGGTTGGTCCGGGGCGCGGCTCGGCCGGAGGCAGCCTGGCTGCCTTTCTTCTTGGTATCACCCGGGTGGATCCACTGGCCCATGGCTTGTATTTCGAGCGTTTTCTGAGCGAGGACCGTCCTGGCTTCCCTGATATTGACCTGGATGTCTGCCAGCGCCGCCGCGACGAACTTGTCACTTACCTGAAGGAGGCTTACGGCGCGGACAGGGTAGCCCAGGTAAGCACTTTCAGCACCTTGGGCGCCCGGGCTGCCGCCCGTGAGTCGGGTAAGATCCTGGACGTGACGGCGGAAAAGGTGGCGGCGGTGGCGGAGGCACTGCCCCACTACAGCGGACCTGGCGGTATCGCCGCCGCCATGGAGCGGTTCCCCGAGTTTACCTCCCCCGCCCTGCGGGGAGAGGGTGCCGCCGCCGTACTGGCGGCGGCCAAAAAGATCGAAGGTCTCTGCCGCCATCTCTCCACCCATGCCAGCGGCGTTATTATCGGCAGGGAAAAACTGGCGGCGGTGATGCCTCTTTGCCGCGGTCCCGCCGGTGAGATCCTCACCCAGTGGGACAAGGATGACGTGGAGGAGCAGGGCTTTTTAAAGATAGATATCCTGGGCTCGCGCAACCTGACGGTGCTTCATGACACCCTGGTTTACGTCCGCGAGCGTCACGGCCTGAACCTGAACCTGGACAGCATACCTCTGGATGACGGTGAGACCTTTGCGTTGCTGCGCCGGGGCGAGACTCTGGGCTGTTTCCAGCTGGAGAGCTTCGGTATGCGCCGGGTGCTGCGCCGCCTGGCCCCTGAGCATATTTACGACCTGGTCCACCTTTTGTCTCTCTACCGGCCCGGCCCCTGGGAGAGCGGGATGGTGGAGGCGTTCATCGCCCGCCGGCACCGCAGGGAGGAAACTTCCTGTCCTCACTTTGTTCTTGCTCCCATCCTGGCGGACACATATGGCGTGGTGCTCTACCAGGAACAGGTGATGCGTGCCGCCTGCCAGATAGGAGGTTATACGCCGGGTGAGGCGGATGATCTGCGCCGTGAAATGTCGCGCCGCTCACCGGCCTTAAAAGAATACCATCGCCCCAAATTTCTGGCCGGGGCGGAGGTCCGGGGACTTAGCCGGGAAGAAGCGGAAGAGGTTTTTAACTATCTCTGCCGCTTTGCCGGCTACAGCTTCAACAAGGCCCACTCCGCCGCCTACGCGCTGGTGTCTTACTGGACCGCTTTTATGAAGCTGCATTACCCGGTAGAGTTTTATGCGGCGCTGCTCAGTGCGGGAGGGGGCTACTACGGTCCCGCCGTCTATGTGGAAGAGGCCCGGGCCAGGGGCATACCGGTTCTGTCCCCCGATGTAAACCGGAGCTGTTACCGGTTTATGCCTGAAGGTTCGGCCATCCGGGCGGGCCTCCACCTGGTGCGGGACCTGGGTACGCGTGGTGTAATGGCTATTTTAAATGCACGACAGGCGGGCCCTTTTCATAGCCTACCCGACTTCTGCAACCGGGTGGGCCGGAGCGCCCTCAGGCGAACCGCCCTGGTAAACCTGGCCAAGGTGGGCGCTTTTGGTTGTTTTAATCTGAACCAGAGGCAGGTGCTGGCCACCCTGGACGACGTACTGAAGTGGTCTTCCCGGGTTCCCGGACAAATCAGCCTTGCGGAGTTCCTGCCGGGGGAGCTGCTGCCGCCGGCTCCCGGGCTGGCTCCCTACACCCTGGTTGAGGCGGTGTCGGCGGAGATGGCCAATTTGGGCATGTCCCTTTCCGCCCACCCGCTGTCCTGCCTGGTCGCTGCCGGACAGAGAAAGTTTACACCTCTCTCTCTCCTTCCCACCCTGCCGCCGGGGCAGGCGGTAACAGTGGCCGGGATGGTGGTCAGCCGCTCGCGGCGTCGCCTGAAGCGGGGAGGGGTTATGCTGACGCTGCTGCTTTCCGATGAGAGCGGCCTGGCCGAGGCGCTTTTTTACCCGGCTGTCTACCGGCGTTGCCACCACAGGGTGCATGACGGCATGGTCGCGGTGTCAGGCAGGGTTTCTGCCGACGGTGATTCGGTGATAGTGGAAGAAGTGCTGCCTCTTGTGGCAGCGGGGAATTCTTTGCTGGAGCAGGCAGGAATTTAATGGCTCAAATGCGAAAAGATATAGGAACAAGACAGAAAGGAGAAATAAGATGAACCTGGAAGGAACCAAGACCGAGAAAAACCTGAAAGCTGCTTTTGCCGGCGAGTCACAGGCGCGGAACAAGTACACTTACTTTGCTGACGCGGCACGCAGGGAGGGCTTTGAGCAGATTGCCGCCGTCTTTGAGGAAACGGCCGACCACGAAAAAGCTCACGCCCGCCGGGCGCTTAACTACCTGAAAGCGATAGGAAAGACGGCGGAAAACCTGGAGGCAGCCGCGGGCGGTGAAAACTACGAGTGGACCCAGATGTACCGCCAGTTTGAAAAAGAAGCGCGGGAAGAAGGATTCAACGACATTGCAGACTTCTTCGCGGCCGTGGCCAGGGCTGAAGAAGCCCATGAAAAACGCTTCCTTGCCCTGCTGGAGGACCTCAAAGAGGGCAAAATATTTAAAAAGGATGGGGAAGTAGGCTGGAAGTGCCGCAACTGCGGCTACGCCGCCGTTTCAGTGGAGGCCCCCTTTGTTTGCCCCGCCTGTGCCGTTGGGCAGAGGTTTTTTGAAAAAAGCGAAAACTACGGAAGGTAATAAAAAGCCCGTGCAGGCGGCCTGACAAAGACTTGCATTGCATGCGAAATGATGGAACAGCACGGGACCCCGGACATCCTGATGGAAACGTAGAGCTAATTGACTTTCCCGGTGACAAGCGGCAAAGTTATGACGTAAGGAAAAGACGGGGGAGGACACCATGCTGCCGGTGGAACGATGGCATGCCGCGATTTTTAAAAGAAGGTCAACCCGTGTTTACAACGGGTTGCCTCCCGGGCCGGAGGAGATGTCCGCTCTTGAAGCAGCCTGCCGGGAGTTCAGGCCTTCCGCCTGTGTGCGCGCCGTACTGGTGCCGGAAACAAAATATAATATTTTTACCGGCTTTCTGGGCTACGGGGTCATAACCGGTGCGGTGTCTTACATAGCGCTGGTGGGCCTGATGAAGGATCCCCGTGTTTTTGAGATGACCGGGTACCTGGGCGAAGGGATAATCCTTGAGGCGACCGCCCTTGGCCTTGCCACCTGCTGGGTGGGAGGTTTTTACAACCCCCGGGTGGTGGCGGCAGAGGTAAGACTGGCCACAGGTGAAAAGGTTTTGGCAGTGTCACCGGTGGGTTATGCCCCGGACCGGGAACACCTGCAGGACAGGGTGATGCGTGGCCTGGCCCGGGGTGACCGCCGCAAACCCCTGTGGGAGATCACCACCGGTTTGCCGGAACAGGAGTGGCCTCACTGGGTGAAAGCGGGCCTGTTGGCTGCGCGCCTGGCGCCGTCGGCAACCAACAGGCAACCGTGGCGTTTTCACGTGACAGGGGAAGTTGTGACGCTGTGGGCAGCCGGGATAGACCCTTACCCCAGAGTGCCAAAACGTCTGGACTGCGGCATCGCCATGCTTCATTTTGAGCTGGGGGCGGCAGCAGCCGGAGTTAAACTGGTAACGGAGCATCTCACACCGCCTGCAGTTGCACGCTTCTGGCCGGAAACAGGCCAATAAAAAAGCCGGGGTGTAAAGCCCCGGTTATTTTTGGGTAATCCCGGCTTAAGCGTCGATCAGGTCATCCACCCGCAGCACTTCGGTGCCTTCGGGCGGGGTGAAGCTAAAAACCGCCGGGTCAAGGACAGGATTAATTTCAAAGCTGCGGAAAACCGTACGGGTAATGATACCGCTCATCTCCGACTCAGTAATGAACGGGAACCAGGTTTGCGCATCCACGTACCAGGTTACCACCGCCAGGGAGGGCATCTCTTTGGGCCTGACTTCCAATACGTGAGCCATCCGTCCTTCCACTTCTTCCATGCCCAGATAGGTGAAGTCGTTGCCGGCGGCCGGGTCCTGCAGGTGCACAAAAAGGCCGGCTGCCTGCAGGGTTTCTTCATCAATGTCGCTTAGGTATACCAGGTTGTCCCCTTCGATATAATACCAGGATTGGCTGCCGTCCATAACGATAATTGATTTCCCTATTTCGGGTGTATTCCATTCCAGGCGGGTAAGACCCTCCCCGCCGTACCACACTTCATACTCATCGGTGATGGTCTGACCGTCAAATTCAGCGGTCATCACTGTAACACCCCTGAAAGTCTTAAGGCTGTTACTGAAGGCCACGATCTTTTCCACCACCTGCGTCGCTGTCATTTGCGGCTCAGGTTTGGCGGGAGGATCCGGTGTCGCGGGCTTGTCTGTCCTGCTGCAGGAGACGGCTGTTACCAGTAAAAACAATAAAGCTATGGACAGGCATTTCCTCATATCTGTTCCCCCTTCTGTTTCTCCGTATATTCTAACATACTTTACCCTCATGTGCACCAGGAGAATGCATCCACCTTGCATGCTTTGCAAAGCTTTGCCGGTGGGCTGGGAAGGCTGAGAATCGGGCATGAACAGGCTTTACAGGAAGGAATTGCCCGGATGGCAACGAATATAAAAGTCAGTGATCGCCGGAGGTGTGCAGTGTGGCTAACCCGAAACTGAAGGATGCCAGTGTTGACCAACTCTTCCGGGCTATACTTCTGCTCCGGAATGAAGAGGAATGCTACCAGTTCTTTGAGGATGTCTGTACCATAAACGAAATTAAGTCGCTGGCCCAGCGCCTCCAGGTGGCCCGTATGCTGAAAGAGGGAAAGACTTACCAGCAGGTGGAGCTGGAGACGGGGGCCAGTTCGGCCACCATCAGCCGGGTAAAACGCTTCCTGCAGTATGGTCCCGGAGGTTACGGGCTGGTGCTGGAGCGCCTGGCAGAAGCGGAGGCAGCTAAAAGGAAAGAATAAAGCAGACCAGGGCTGCTTTTTTCTTCGCCTGTTCCTGGGGACAATCAGTCTGACAGCCTGTGGAGGTATGAAATGTTTGACAACAACGGGTTAAACGAAGCACAGCAGGAGGCCGTCCGCTGCACCGAAGGGCCACTCCTGGTGCTGGCGGGCGCCGGTAGCGGCAAAACCCGCGTCATCACCCAACGTATCGCCCACCTTATCAAAGAGAAGGGGGTTAGCCCCTGGGCCATTCTGGCCCTGACCTTTACCAACAAGGCGGCGGCAGAGATGCGGTCCCGGGTGGAAAACCTGGTGGGACCAGTCAGGGGGATATGGGTAACCACCTTCCACTCAGCGGCGGCGCGCCTGCTCAGGGAAAACGCGGTGCTTTTGGGGTACCGTCCCACTTTTGTGATCTATGACGACGCGGACCAGTTAAACACCATAAAAAACGCCATGAAGGAACTGGATATAGATGGTTCCCGGTTCAAACCGCGCGGGGTGTTGGCCGCTATCAGCCGGTTTAAAAACGAGCTGGGAGACGCCGACGCTTACGCAGAGCAGGCAGACAACTATTACCAGAGGAATTTGGCCCGGATTTTCCGCGCCTACCAGGAGCGCCTGCGGGCCAATAACGCCATGGACTTTGACGACCTTCTCCTGCTCCTGGTAAAGCTGTTTCACGATTACCCGGAAGTGCTGGCCAGGTACCGGAGGCAGTTCCGTTACATCCTGGTGGACGAGTACCAGGATACCAACCGCGCCCAGTACGAGATAATACGGCTGCTGGCCGGGGAACACCGCAATATCTGCGTGGTGGGTGACGATGACCAGTCCATATATCAGTTTCGGGGCGCTGACCTGCGCAATATCCTGGATTTCGAGCGGGACTGGCCCGAGGCCAGGGTTGTCAAACTGGAGGAGAACTACCGCTCCTCCGGCCATATCCTGGAGGCCGCCTGGCACGTGGTGCGAAACAACAGCGGCCGCAGGGATAAGAAGCTCTGGACGCGTCAGGGACCGGGCGACCAGGTGGTGGTGTACGAAGCGGGTGATGAGTACGAAGAGGCCCGCTTTATCGCCGGGGAAATAAGAAAAAACGCTCACTGCTGCGACCAGTTCGCCGTTTTGTACCGGACCAACGCCCAGTCCAGGGTTATCGAGGAAATCATGGTACGGGAGAATATCTCTTACCAGATGGTTGGCGGACTGCGTTTCTGGGAGCGCAGGGAAGTCAGAGACATCCTGGCATATCTCCGGGTTATCGACAACCCCGACGACGAGGTAAGCCTGCAGAGAGCTATCAATGTCCCCCGCCGCGGCATCGGCGACGCTACGGTGAGCCGCCTGCAGAGCTTCTCCCGGGAGCGAAACCTTTCCCTTTACAGGGCACTGGGCCTGGCCCGGGAGGCGGGCCTGGGGCCCGGCCCGCAGAAAAAGGTAACCGCTTTTTTTGAACTGATGGAAAATCTGGGCAAAATGCGGGAATACTTAGCGGTAGATGAACTGGCCATGGAGGTGCTGGTGCAAAGCGGCTACCTGGCTGAGCTGCGGGCCGAAGGCACGGAACAGGCACAAAGTCGCGAGGAAAACCTGCGGGAGTTTGTCACCGCCGCCCAGAACTTCGTAAAAGAGAGTGAAGATAAGAGCCTGACTGCTTTTCTGACCCAACTGGCTCTTATCAGCGATATCGATACCCTGCCCGATACAGACCTGCCCCAGGTGGTGCTGATGACCCTGCACTCCGCCAAGGGGCTGGAATTTCCCGCGGTTTTTATCGCCGGGTTGGAAGAAGGCATCCTCCCCCACGTCCGTGCCTTCGAAACAGCAGACGGCATCGAAGAGGAACGGCGGCTCTGTTATGTGGGAATCACCAGGGCCAGGCGCCGCCTCTACCTGTCCTATGCCCGGCGGCGTAACCTGTTCGGGGAAGTGATGTGTAATTTGCCGTCCCGTTTTCTTCTGGAGATACCGCGGGAATATACCGAGCGGGTCGCTGCCAAAGCCGCGGTTGTGGCCGCGGCAGGCTCCGGTTTTGCGGGTACAGGCACAGCCCAAGGTGCCCCGGAGACCAAAGAAGCAGCGGCACTGCGGGCGGGGGACAGGGTGGAGCACGCCAAATGGGGAGTGGGGGAGGTACAGGCGGTGGATACTTTAAGTGACGGTGACACTGTGCTTACCATCAATTTCCCTGCCATCGGCCCCAAAAAAGTGATAGCCCGCTATGCCCCGTTGCGCAAGCTTTAAGTGAGGTGCGGCCATGCAGAGTATGACTGTGGAGGAAAGAATCAGGGAACTCCGGGAGAAAATAAACGAACATAACTGGCGTTACCACGTGCTGGACGCCCCGGTAATCACCGATGCGGAGTTTGACCGCCTGCTTGAGGAATTAAAGCAGCTGGAGACAGAGAACCCCGAATTGGTGACTCCCGATTCACCCACACAGCGTGTGGGTGGACAGCCGGCGGCAGGGTTCACCCCGGTTGTGCACCGGGTTCCCATGTTGTCTCTGGATAATGCTTTCGGTGTGGACGACCTGCGCGACTTTGTCCGCAGGGTACGCAACCTGGCGCCCGGCGCCAGTATGGAGTTTGTGGTGGAGCTGAAAGTGGACGGCTTGGCCGTTTCCCTGCAGTATGAAGAAGGCCTGTTTATCCGCGGCGCCACCCGGGGCGACGGTGAGGTGGGGGAGGACATTACCCACAACCTGCGTACTGTAAAGGCGGTCCCCCTGCGCCTGCGCCGGCCGGTCACCCTGGAGGTACGCGGTGAGGTTTTCATGCCCCGCTCGTCCTTCCTGCAGCTGAACCAGGAAAGGGAAGAGCAGGGCCTGCCGTTGTTTGCCAATCCCCGCAATGCCGCCGCCGGTTCGCTGCGGCAGCTCGACCCCAGGGTTGCCGCCGAACGCAATCTTGACATGTACACCTACGCCTTGGGTTATGCGCCGGACTTTAAGGAGACCACCCATTTCGGCGCGTTGCAGAAGTTGCGTGAGCTAGGTTTTAAGGTCAACCCGCAGATTGTATTACTGACTGAAATCGAGGAAGTGGTGTCTTACTGTGAATCGTGGCGCGGGAGGCGCTACGACCTCCCCTATGACATTGACGGCCTGGTGATTAAGATAAACGACCTGGCGCTGCAACAGCAGCTTGGCACCACCGCCAAAAGCCCGCGTTGGGCCATTGCCTACAAGTTCCCCGCCGAGCAGGCCGTAACCAGAGTAGAGGGCATCACTGTCCAGGTGGGCAGGATCGGCACGCTGACCCCGCTGGCGGAACTTGCCCCGGTCAAACTGGCTGGCACCGTGGTAAAAAGGGCCAGCCTGCATAACGAAGACATCCTGCGCGAAAAAGATGTGCGCATCGGCGATCATGTGGTCATTCAAAAGGCCGGTGACATTATCCCCGAAGTGGTGGAGGTGGTTTTTTCCCGGCGTACCGGTGCAGAAACACCTTTTGAGATGCCTTCCGCCTGTCCTGCCTGCGGTTCGGAAGTTACCCGCCTGCCGGGGGAGGCGGCGCTGCGCTGCCTGAATTTTGCCTGCCCCGCCCAGGTCCTGGAGCGAATCGTTCATTTTGCCTCCCGCGGTGCTATGGACATCGAAGGGATGGGTCCGGCTACGGTGGCCCAGCTGCTGCAGGCCGGCCTGCTGGCGGACGCTGCCGACATCTACAACCTGGAAGATAAAAGGGAAGCCCTACTGGGGCTGGAGCGCTGGGCGGAAAAATCGGTGGATAACCTGCTTCTGGCAATCGAAAAAAGCAAGGGACAGCCCCTTTGGCGCCTGCTGTACGGACTTGGCATCCGCTTTGTGGGCGCCCGGACCGCCCGCCTGCTGGCCGACCATTTTCAGAGCATCGACAACCTGATGGCCGCTTCGCCGGAAGAATTGGAAGCGGTGCCGGAAGTGGGTCCGAAAATAGCCCGGAGTATAAGTGAGTTCTTTGCCCTGGATTCCAGCCGGCAACTTATATCGAAACTGCGCGCCGCCGGCGTTAATTTGGCTTTACAAAAAGAAACAGCGGCCCAGGGTCCGCTGGAGGGAAAAATTTTTGTTATTACCGGGACCCTGCCCACCTATAGCCGTGATGAGGCCTCCCGCCTGATCGAAGAGGCGGGCGGCCGGGTGGCCGGCAGTGTAAGCAAAAATACCGACTATGTGTTGGCCGGGGAAAAGGCCGGCAGCAAACTGGAAAAGGCAAAGCAACTGGGCATTACCGTCATCACTGAAGACGACCTGAAACAGCTTCTTAACCTGTAGGTTCTGTCAGGCTGTTTAGTTGGTAATTATAGGCGTTCAATATCAGAACAGGGTAATTGGCACAACCTGTCCCCACAGGTTAGCCGATGATGACGATGCCGGCCAGCACACCCTTGGGTACGTCTTCGGCTTTGGCGCTGCTGCCGATGGGGTAGATGTCAAAGCCGACTTGGGCGGCCATTTTAAAGACATCGATCCCCACCGCTTCCATGGAGGGACGTGCGCGCAGGGCAAAGCGGCATTTTTTCCCCTCCAGGGCCACGCAGCTTTCCATTTGGCTGCAGAAAGTGTGGCGGCAGGACCCGGCGCCAAAACCGAACGACAGGTAGTAGCCATCGTAAAAGGCGGCCGACTCCAGCTCGCTGACTATCTCGTAAATGCCCTGGTAGGCGGCGATCCTTTCTTTGATGGTGCCTTTGTTCCTTACAATTACATCAGGCGGCACCTCCACGGTGAAAAATACAGCCCAGCGGAACTTCTTTAAATGCTCGCGCAACTCGGCCGGTTTCAGGGTGTGCGGGGGGCAGTGGGCGCAGGCGCCGTAGCCGAAGCAGCGCGGCACCTGGCACTTCAGGGTAACCGTTTCATCCACCGGGATATCTTCGGTCTTCACGATTACCGCCCCGGACGCTCCCAGTTCCATTGCAAAAGCCCGGTACTTTTCCAGATCGTCCTGAAGTTTTTTGCCGTGGGTGCCGGGTTTTATTTTTTCCATTGTACCACTCCCCTTCAGTAAATAATAATGATGTTTTCTACAGTGCCGGAATGATTCCTTCCGGGGGCACGTTTTTCCGGGGTGCAGGTTATCGGATGCTATATGTAGAATATATAGGTATAATCTTGAAACGGGAGGCAACCTTGTGAAAAGTAACTCTATGACTTTGCTGCTGCTCACACTGCTCGTCGCCGTACTGCTGGTCTTTGCTCCTGCTGAGCAGACACTGGGCCAGGCCCTTAAACTGGTGTATTTTCACGTGACCCTTAGCTACGCCGGGCTCTTTGCTTTTTACGGTGCCGGCCTGCTTGGCCTTGTTTATCTCATCCGGCCAAAAACCGTTATCGGACTCTGGTCCCGGGAACTGGGCAGCGCCGCCCTGCTGGTCTGGGCAGTATCCGTACTGCTTTCCCTGGTTTCCATGCAGGTGGTATGGGGAGGAATGTTCTGGCTTGAACCGCTGACCATTGCCGCTATTACCGTACTGTTCCTGGCGGGCGGCAAAGAGCTGATTGTCCGTGGTACCGGCCTGAGATTCACTGCCATTGCCAACGCTGTCTTTGCCGCGGCTTTGTATATAATAAGGAATAACCTGGAACGGGTTATGCACCCTGAAAACCCTATTGCGCATGCCGATAACCTGTGGCTGAAGATCTTTCCGCTTTTGCTTTTACTGGTGACCGTAGCCTTTGTTTCCGAGTACACCCGTGGGCGGGTTGAAAAGGCCATCCATATAAACTCTAAATATGTATAGAAAAATTTAAACAGGTAAATTTAATCGGGCAGAGAATTAATTACAATTGGGGAAGTTCGCTTTGTGTCAAAGCGGATGGCCACACAAAGCATGGGAGGATTTGACTTGAGGAAAATTTATCTGATTGTAGTTGTGATAGTAATGACTGCTTTTGCTTTCTTTGTGCGCGCGGGTATGGATCGTACGCCGCAGGTTCCGGAGGAAAGGCCTGCGGTTGCGCATTCAACCAGGGGAGCGTATGCTAACTGCCTGACCTGCCATGCCAATATCACCGGCACCCATGCCAGGTTTGGCAATTTTGAAGATTGTTCTGCCTGTCATGCTTATCCGGGCCCCACCCCTCACGGAGTGGAAGGAGCATTTGCCGATTGTCTGAAGTGCCATGGCGACATAAAGGAAGGCCATGACCGGATGTTTGCCAACTATGATAACTGCCTGAGCTGCCATGAACAGCAATAACCACAGCAATTTTGCCTTCAACCGGAAATGATGGTTTGAAACAGACCCGCTTTTTAAGGCGCGGTCTGTTCTTTTTTGTTCCCCGGGTTAATCGCATCACAGTTTTAGTTTTATTGACAACCATAGGCGCCTTGTATATAATAAGTCCAATATTTGCAGTGTCCGGGGGAAAAAAGAGCCTTACGTTCCTGTAAAATGTGGGCCTAAGGTTTTTTTATATTCTCTTTTGGCAAGATTAGCTGTGGCGGTAATTTCCTGAAGGGTTTACCCAAGAAGCAGAGGTGACAGGGAATGAAAATAAGCGGTGCCAGAATGGTTATTGAAGCTTTGAAGAAAGAGGGCGTTGATATCATCTTCGGTTATCCGGGCGGTGCTGTACTTAGCCTGTACGACCAGCTTTATGACTCGGATATCCGGCACATTCTTACCCGCCATGAGCAGGGAGCCGCTCACGCTGCGGACGGTTATGCCCGTGTTACAGGTAAGCCGGGAGTTGTTTTTGCCACGTCGGGGCCCGGCGCCACCAACCTGGTAACCGGCATCGCCACGGCCTACATGGATTCGGTGCCGATGGTTCTCTTTACAGGCCAGGTAGCCACCTCCCTGATAGGTACGGATGCTTTTCAGGAAGCGGATATAACCGGCATTACTTATCCTGTTACCAAGCACAACTACCTGGTAAAGGATGTCCGCCAGTTGCCCAGGGTCATCAAGGAGGCTTTTCATATTGCCACCACCGGCAGGTTCGGCCCGGTACTGATTGACCTGCCCAAAGATACTCAGGCAGCGGAGGCTGAATTTGTATACCCCGAAAAAGTGTCCATGGTTGGCTATAACCCCACTTACGCAGGTCACCAGGGACAGATTGCCAGGGCAGCGAAACTCATCGCCCGGGCCCAGAGGCCTGTAATTTATGCCGGTGGAGGTGTTGTTTTCTCCGGGGGGCATGAATATTTGCTGGAATTTGCAGAAAAAACCAACATTCCGGTCACCACGACATTAATGGGCCTGACCGGTTTTCCCGGTAATCACCGCCTGTCTCTGGGTATGCTGGGCATGCACGGTACTTACTGGGCCAACATGAGCATGAGCCATGCCGATGTGATTATAGCCATCGGTGCGCGCTTTGACGAAAGAGTCACCGGCAAAGTGGATGATTTTGTCAGGGACAAGAAGATTATCCACATTGACATCGACCCGGCGGAAATCGGCAAAAACATCAGGGTTGATATTCCCATAGTGGGTGATGCCAGGATGGTGCTGGGCGAGCTGCTGAAAAAAGCGGAGCCCCTGGCAACGGAGGCATGGCTTTCACAAATTGAAGATTGGAAACGGCAGGGTCCGCTTTGCTACAAACAGGATGAAAACGGCAAAATCGCTCCACAGTATGTAATTGAACAGATTTACCAGCAAACCGGCGGCAACGCCATTATTACCACCGAGGTCGGGCAGCACCAGATGTGGACAGCCCAGTATTACCGGTTCAGCCGTCCCCGTTCCCTGGCTTCTTCCGGCGGGCTTGGCACCATGGGCTACGGTTTTCCGGCGTCTCTTGGCGCACAGCTTGGCCGTCCTGACGAGCTGGTTTTTTGTATAGCCGGCGACGGCAGCTTCCTGATGAACTCACAGGAGCTGGCCACGGCCGTGGCATACAATATCCCGGTGAAAGTGGCGATCATCAATAACGGTTACCTTGGACTGGTGCGGCAGTTGCAGGAGTTTTTCTGCCGCAGACGCTACATCGCGGTGGA
Source organism: Dethiobacter sp. (assembly GCA_020725465.1). Classification (GTDB taxonomy): domain Bacteria; phylum Bacillota; class Dethiobacteria; order Dethiobacterales; family Dethiobacteraceae; genus DYEY01. The sequence continues at coordinate 100,418 of DYEY01000068.1, read as the reverse complement.
TATCCAGAGTCCCAACTTTGTCAAACTGGCTGAAGCTTTTGGTGCCCACGGACTGCTGGTGGAGAAACCGGGCGATGTGGCGCCGGCAATACGCCGGGCGATGGATATAAATGGGCCTGTGGTGATTGACTTCAGGGTGAAAGACGATGAAAACGTTTTCCCCATGGTGCCACCAAGTGCCCAGATCAGCGAGATGATCAGGGGGGCGTTTAAATGAGAAAAGTTCTGGCGGTGCTTGTCGACAATACGCCGGGGGTACTGGTAAGAGTGGCCGGGCTTTTTGCCCGCCGCGGTTTTAACATAGAAAGTCTTGCTGTGGGCACGACGGTGGACAAGACTGTGTCGCGTATCACCGTTGAGGTGGATGCAGACAACGAGATGCTGGAACAGGTCATCAAGCAGCTTTATAAGCTGATAAATGTCCTTAAGGTCTCCAACCTTTCAGAATTTCCCTCGGTGCACCGCGAACTGTGCCTGATCAAAGTTCAGGCTAACGCCAACAACAGGGCGGAAATCCAGCAGATTCTGAGCTCGTTCCGTGCCCATATCATTGATATTTCTCACCAGTCCGTCATTGCCGAAGTTACCGGGAGCGAAGACAAAATTGAAGCGATAATATCCCTGCTCCAGGTTTATGGTATCATGGAAATTGTCAGGACCGGCAAGATATCCCTGATGCGGGGAAGCAAGACGGTCAGAAACGGAGAAACAGGTTAATAGCCGAAATAGGGGGAATAGTAATGGACCCGAAAATAATTATGATGTCTCTGGCCAGGGTGATTTTCGGGCTACTGAGCCTGACAGGAGGAATACTCATGTTCTACCTGAATGACGTGGCACAGTCGGTCCGCATCAACGCCATCCTGGGCAGTATCGGCCCCTTTGTTTTTCTTGGGGTCAGCACCATCGGCCTCGTCGGCCTCAGTTCCCAACTGGACCCCCGCAAAATGACTATGCTGGTAGCGGGAGTAACACTGGTACTGATTGGGTCACGCTAACATCCGTCCGGCCTGTATGGTGGTATGAGATACCTGCCGGATGCAAAAGTTATTGTTGTAGTCAGTAATATAAGGAGGGAGTAGAGTTAGATGTCTTATGAGAAAAGGCTGCAGGAATTGGGTCTTATTATTCCGGAGGCCCCCAAGCCCTTGGCGGCTTACGTCCCTGCTGTCAAAACCGGCAATTACATTTATACAGCGGGGCAGATCCCCTTTGTGCAGGGAGCTGTAAAGTACGCGGGCAAGGTGGGCAAAGATTTAACCGAAGAAGAAGCCTACGAGGCGGCCAGAATTTGTGCCATTAATTGCCTCAGTGCCATAAAGAGTATCACCGGCAGCCTGGACAAAGTGGAAAGAATCGTTAAGGTAACCGGTTTTGTCAACAGCGCGGAGGGCTTTACCATGCAGCCTAAAGTGGTCAACGGCGCCTCCGACTTGCTGGCGGCTGTATTTGGAGCAAAGGGCGAACATGCCCGTTCAGCGGTGGGTGTCAGTGAGCTGCCGCTCAACGCGGCGGTGGAAGTGGAAGTCATCGCAGAGGTTAAATAACCTGATAAACATGGAGACGTTAAGGCTTTCAGGCAAACGGCCTGAAGGCCTTTGCCTTTGCACGCCTGATCTTTGGCGGCAGAGTTGCCGCCCGCGCAGGCTTATGGTATAATTTGCCCATGAATCAGCCAAGGGGATGGTACGTAGTGGATTTTTCTGATGACAATTACTGTTTCGCTTGCGGCGGGGACAACCCCTATGGCCTGCAGCTGCAGTTCACCCGCGAAGGTGAGTTTTACTACACCGACTTCCGTGCTGAACGCCGTTTCCAGGGATATAACGGTATTTTGCACGGCGGCATTACCTCCACCATCTTAGACGAGGTGATGGCCCGCCACCTGACTACCAGAGGAATCGGCATTTTCACCGCCACAATGGAAATCCGGTATAAAAAACCCATACCGACCGGCGTAACCGTCCGTTTTACGGCCTGGCAAAAGGAACAACGCCGCAACATATACATAATGGAAGCACAGGCGGTGCTGCCGGGTGGGGAAATCGCCGCCCTGGCAACCGCCAAATTCATGCGGGTGGGAACGATAAGTCCGGAACCAGAGGAGGGAGCCAAAGATGAAAATAACCGTTGAGGAAGTGGCACACGTGGCGCAGCTGGCCAGGCTTGAGATAACTGAAGAAGAGATGAGACTGTACACGGACCAGCTTAACGCCATACTGGAATACGCCGCCAGGCTGGACAGCCTGGATACCTCCGGTATTCAGCCCACCGCCCATGTTCTGCCGCTTAAAAACGTGTTCCGGGAAGACATCAAAAAAACCTGCCTGCCCCTTGACGAGGTTTTGGCCAACGCGCCCAGGGCCGAGGGCGGCATGTTCCGGGTTCCGCCGGTGCTTGAAACGGAGGAGGCAAGCCAGTGACAGACCTGACCGTGGACCTGGCTATGGCTCTGCTTGAAAAAAAAGAAATAAGCGCACTGGAACTGACGCAGGCCGCCCTGACCGGCATAGAAGAAGTGGACGGCCGCCTCAGGGCTTTTATCACCGTTACCAGAGAACAGGCACTGGCCGCTGCTGCCGCCGTGGACGCCAGGCGGCGGAGCGGAGAAAAATTAAACCCCCTGGCCGGCATACCCATGGCCCTCAAAGATAACATTTGCACCAGGGGCATTCTTACCACCTGTGGTTCCAGGATACTTTACAATTTTGTGCCGCCCTACGACGCCGCCGTGACAGAGCTGCTGAGAGAGGCAGGCGCAATACTGCTGGGCAAGACCAATTTAGACGAGTTCGCTATGGGCTCTTCCACGGAAAACTCCGGCTTTTTCGTTACGCGCAACCCCTGGGATCCCGAACGGGTGCCCGGTGGCTCAAGCGGCGGCTCGGCCGCGGCGGTAGCGGCCGGCGAGGCCATGTTCGCCCTGGGTTCCGACACCGGCGGCTCCATCCGGCAGCCTGCCGCTTACTGCGGAGTGGTGGGCCTGAAACCCACCTACGGCCGCGTATCCCGTTTTGGCCTGGTAGCCTTTGCCTCGTCCCTGGACCAGATTGGTCCCTTTACCAAAGATGTACGCGACTGTGCCCTGGTGCTAAATGCCATCGCCGTACACGACCCGCGGGATTCCACTTCCGCCCACATGCCGGCTCCTGACTACACCACCTTTCTTGACGGTGAAGTGAAAGGCATGAGAATTGGTGTGCCCCGGGAATACCTGGCTGCCGGTATAGAAGAGGGGGTAAAGGAAGCGGTTCTTGGAGCTCTTAAAGTGCTGGCCTCCCTGGGCGCTGAGGTGGAAGAAATATCACTGCCCCATACCGATTACGGCATCCCCGCCTACTACCTGGTGGCCACCGCCGAGGCCTCCAGCAACCTGGCCCGCTACGACGGTGTACAGTACGGCCTGCGCGCTGAAAGCGCCAATCTCACTGACATGTATAAAAAAACCAGGAGCCAGGGCTTCGGGGACGAGGTTAAACGGCGAATAATGCTGGGCACTTATTCGCTCAGCTCCGGTTATTACGACGCTTACTACCTGAAAGCGCTGAAGGTCAGAACCCTGATCAGGCAGGATTTCCATCGTGCTTTTGCCAGTTACCACTGTATCGCCACACCCACCACGCCGGGAGTAGCCTTTAAGATCGGCGCTATCGCCGACCCCCTGACCATGTACATGAACGACGTCTGCACCATCGCAGTAAACCTGGCCGGCCTGCCCGCCCTCTCCATGCCATGCGGCTTCTCAGGCGGCTTGCCGGTGGGTCTGCAGCTGATCGGGAAACCCTTCGACGAAGGCACCATCCTGCGCGTCGCCTTCGCTTACGAGCAAAACAGAGGCCCAAACCATGTCAGGCCCCGTATTTCCGTCCGCGGAGGTGCCTTCTCATGAGCAAATATGAAACTGTAATCGGGCTGGAAGTCCACGTGGAACTGGCTACCGAGTCCAAGATTTTCTGTTCCTGCCCCACCGCCTTCGGCGCCGGGCCCAATACCCATGTCTGCCCGGTCTGCCTGGGTTTCCCCGGGACGCTCCCGGTTTTAAACAAACGCGCCGTGGAGTATGCCTTACGCGCAGCGCTGGCCCTGAACTGCCACATATCCTCCTTTGCCAAGTTTGACCGCAAAAACTACTTTTATCCTGACCTGCCCAAAGCCTACCAGATATCCCAGTACGACCTGCCCCTGGCCACCGGCGGCTACCTGGAAATTCAAACGGCCGGCGTAACCAGACGCATCGGCATCACCCGCGTTCACCTGGAGGAAGACGCAGGAAAGCTGGTCCACGCTCCGTCGGGTGAATATTCTCTGGCTGACTACAACCGTACCGGCGTGCCCTTAATTGAAATTGTCTCTGAGCCCGACATCCGCTCACCGGAAGAAGCAAGGGCTTATCTTGAAAAATTAAAAAGCATCCTACAGTACACCGGTGTATCTGATGTGAAGATGGAGGAGGGGAGCCTGCGCTGTGACGCCAATATCTCCATCATGCCCGCCGGCAGCACCAGGTTTGGCGCCCGCGCTGAAATTAAGAACTTAAACTCGTTCAAAGCGGTCCAGCGCGGTCTGGAATACGAGGTAAAAAGGCAGGCACAGCTCCTTGACGCCGGCGGCAAAGTGGTACAGGAAACCAGGCGCTGGGACGAGGACAAGGGTGAAACTTACACCATGCGCTCCAAGGAAGAAGCCCACGACTACCGTTATTTTCCCGACCCCGACCTGGTGCCGGTAATGGTGGATGAGACCTGGGTGGCGGCAATCCGCCAAAGCCTCCCGGAACTGCCGGACGCCCGGCGCCACCGCTATATCTATGAACTGGGCCTCCCCCCCTACGATGCCGGAGTTATCACCGCCTCCAGGGCTATGGCTGACTTTTTCGAGGCGGTGCTGGCCGAATACCCGGATGCCAAGACGGTTTCCAACTGGGTGATGGGCGAAATTACGCGCTACCTTAACGCCAGCAACATGGAAATCACTCAGTCCGGGCTTTCTCCCGCCGCCCTGGCGGAACTGTTAAAGCTGCAGGCTGACGGCACCATCAGCGGCACCATTGCCAAAACCGTTTTTGAGGAGATGCTGGCCACCGGCCACCGGGCAGCTGACATTGTAAAGGAGAAAGGCCTGGTCCAGATCTCCCACGAGCCGGTCATCGCCTCCCTGGTGGATCAGGCCATCGCCGCCAACCCTGCCACCGTGTCAGATTACCGCAGCGGCAAGGAAAAAGCCCTGGGTTTCCTGGTCGGCCAGGTGATGAAACTCTCCGGGGGCAAGGCCAACCCAGAACTGGTTAACCGTCTGCTCCGTGAAAAATTGCAGTAACACATGAAGACCGTGCCCCGCGCTTGCAGGTTAACCATATTTTGGATATGATATAGATAATATTGAAGAGATGCTGGCTCAGATAAAAAGAGCTTTTTTTTTGTTATCCATATGGGACATGGTTTCAGCCAAAAATTTAAAACCAAGCGGCAGGAAAAGCATGCTGAGAATAGAAGGAATTAAACAGGAAAGTTGTTATTGAAGAGGTGTACGGGATGGGCAAAGACAGCATTGTTTTGATTTCACCATACCCCGAACTGTCTGAACTGGCCAATAAAATTTGCCAGGAACAGAAGAAGGAGATTATTATTCATACCGCCGTACTGGACCGGGGAATTGAGATTGCCCGGGAGCTGGAGGCAAAAGACGGGGTTGGGGTATTCGTCAGCAGGGGGGCTACCGGCGCCTTAATTAAGGCGGCAGTAACAGTTCCTGTTGTTTTGGTGGAAATAACGCCTTTTGATGTGATAGATACTTTGCACAGGGCAAGGCAAGAGGCCGGCAGCATAGCCTTTTTTGACCTCTGGCACCGCAGAGACAAGTACGATTTTGCAAAAATCCGGGATATGCTGGGACTCAAAGACCTGCGGATTTTTTACTACCGGAATGAAGACGAACTGAACAGGCAGATTGAACAGGCGGCCAAAGAGGGCTGCGAAGCGGTGGTAGCCTCGGGCATTTGCATTGTCAACAAGGCGGAAGACAGGGGCATGAAAGGGGTCATGATCAATTCCAGCAAGGAGGCGCTGCTGGAGGCGTTGGCCAGGGCTGAGGAGACCCTTGAAATCAGAAAGAGAGACCGCAGGACCACCGAGCGGCTGAAAACCATCATCAACCACTCCTACGGCGGCATTATCGCCGTGGATGAGGCGGGGGTCATCACCCATTTTAACCCGGTGGCGGAGGAGATTCTGCAGATTCCCGCTGCCAGGGTGGTAGGCCGGTCAATCAGAGAAATGACCGACGAGAAAGAACTGCAGGCGCTTTATGCGGCTGCTGACCCCATTTTGGGTGATGTGATTCCGGTTAAAGACGGAAAGTATATCGTAAGCAGGGTACCTCTCTGCGTGGGTGAAGGTGACCCGGGCATAGTTATTACATTCCAGGACGTCAGCAAAATCCAGCGCCTGGAGGCCAAAATAAGGCAAAAGCTGTATACAAGGGGATTGCTGGCCAGGTATACCTTCAGCGACATTATCGGTATCTCCCCGGCCATACGGCAGGTTATCGCCAAAGCCAGGATATACAGCCAGGCCGAGGCAACGGTGTTGATAACCGGGGAAAGCGGCACGGGCAAAGAACTTTTTGCCCAGAGCATTCACCTGGAGAGCAGGCGCAGGAACGGGCCCTTTGTTGCCATCAACTGTGCGGCCATCCCTGAGAACCTGCTGGAGAGCGAGCTTTTTGGCTATGAGGAGGGAGCCTTTACCGGGGCCAAAAAAGGCGGCAATCCCGGCCTGTTTGAAATCGCCCACGGGGGCACCCTTTTCCTGGATGAAATTCTGGAGCTGACGCTGCCCCTGCAGGCCCGGCTGCTCAGGGTGCTGCAGGAGAAGGCGGTGCGCCGGGTGGGCGGACACCGGGTTATACCGGTGGATGTACGCATTATTGCTGTCGCCAACCGTGACCTCCGGCAGGCGGTAAGGGAGGGGAGGTTCAGGGAAGACCTTTATTTCAGGCTGAACATACTTAACCTGAACATTCCGCCGCTGCGGGAGCGGAGTGAAGATATTCCTCTTCTTACAGAGTTTTTCCTGAAACAGCACGCGTTAAAGTATAAGAGCCGAAAAAGCGCGGTATTCGCGCAGTCTCACCTGGAGCGGCTGAAGAAGTACCCATGGCCCGGCAACGTGCGGGAACTGGAGAGCTTTGTGGAGAAATATGTGATACTGAACATGGGGGAAGACAGCTCGTTTGAGCTGGTGGAAGAACTGCTTGCTGACCTGCAGGTAAACACTTTTGCCTCAGGCCACCGGGAGGAAAACATCACCATACCGGTTGGCACCATGAAAGAAATGGAAGCATCCATAATCAGCAAGCTGGCCTGCAGCGGTAACATGGACCGGGTAGAGCTGGCCCGGAAGCTGGGGCTGAGCAGGACCACGGTCTGGAAAAAGCTGAAAGAAATTGATACCAGCGTAAGTTAAAATTATGAACTGCACTGTTCAATTTCCGAACATATTTGGGCGCCTCCGGAGAGAGACCGGAGGTTTTTTAGCGAAGAAACAGGCTTAGTTTGCCTTTCCGGTTTTCTGGCATGCATATTGCTTAAATGAATATTCGGATATTTTAAAGCATTTTCGAGGAGGATTTGGCATGTTGAATTTTGCCCTGACCAAGGAACAGGAAATGATCGCCAAAACAGCCCGTGATTTTGCAATGAAGGAAGTGGCGCCGTTTATCGCGGAAAACGATGAGAAGCAGCATTTTGACACTTCCATCCTGAAAAAGATGGCCGAGATGGGTTTTCTTGGCATCTGCATCCCGGAACAGTACGGTGGCGCCGGCCTCGACTACATTTCACTGGGACTGGTCTGCGAGGAACTGGAGGCGGTGGACACTTCCTTGCGGGTTATCATGTCGGTGCATGTGGGACTGAACAGCATGACCATGCTGACCTGGGCCAATGAAGAACAGAAGCAGAAGTACCTGGTGCCGCAGGCCAGGGGAGAAAAAATTGCCACTTTCGGCCTGACCGAGCCCAATGCGGGCAGTGATGTGGTGGGCCTTCAGACCACGGCGGTGAGGGATGGCAGTTTTTACGTGTTAAACGGTGAAAAAATGTGGATTTCCCTGGCCGACATCGCCGACAATTACCTCATCTTTGCCTGGACGGACATGGAAAAGAAAAAGAAACGCGACCACAGCGGGATCAGCTGCTTTATTGTAACCCGGGAGATGGGGATAACAACCGGTACCATCCACGGCAAACTGGGAGTCAGGGCCGGCAATACCGGCTGGATCTCCTTAAGCGACGTGCGGGTACCGGCGGAGAACATGATGGGTGAAGAAGGAGAAGGATTTAAAATCGCCATGAGCGCCCTGGAAAACGGCCGTTATACCGTGGCTGCGGGAGCTACCGGCCTGGTACGTGCCTGCCTGGAAGCTTCGGTTAAGTACTGCAACCAGCGGGAGACTTTCGGCAAACCCATTGGCCAGCACCAATTGGTTAAGGAAATGATCGCCGAAATGGTGAAAGACTACGATGTTTCCCGCCTGCTTTACCTGCGCGCCGGCTGGATGAAAAACGAGGGAATGCGCCACAACCGGGAAGTGGCGTTGGCCAAGTGGTACGCCACGGTGGCATCGGAAAAGGCGGCAGGTGATGCGGTGGAGATCCACGGCGCCTATGGCTACTCCAACGAGTACCCGGTAGAGCGCTACTACCGCAACTGCAAAGGCGCGGTTATATACGAGGGGACCAGGGAAATCCAGAAGCTGATACAGGCGGATTACGCCCTCGGTTACCGCCAGGACAAGCCGGTCCGCAAGACTCTGCCGAAGTGGGAAGGTTTTTAGCAGCCGGTAAAGGGAAAACAACAGAGCCGGTGAACTTAACACAGACTGTTATTTGTAAGCTGTGGCGGGCACAACGGAGGGACACAAATGGTGAAAGCAAAAATTTCTGAAATTGTCATTCTGGGCGAGCGGTGCAAGGAATGTGCCATCTGCCTGGAGTTTTGCCCCAGGCAGGTTTTGGCTGCGAATGATGACAACAAACCGGTGGTAAAAAACATTGAGAACTGCTCCGGCTGCCGCCTGTGTGAGTACCGCTGCCCTGACCTGGCCATAACCGTTAAGCGGAAGGAGGAGGCGACGCATGGCTGAGTTTAAGTTTCTGCAGGGTAACGAGGCCTGCGTGGAAGGAGCGGTGGCCGCCGGCGCCCGGTTTTTTGCCGGCTACCCCATCACCCCCTCTTCGGAAGTGGCCCAGGCGGCTTCCGTTAAGCTGCCGCCCCTTGGCGGGTATTACATCCAAATGGAAGACGAAATCGCCAGCATGGCTGCCATTATCGGCGCTTCCCTCTCCGGCTTAAAATCGTTTACAGCCACCAGCGGCCCCGGGTTCTCGCTGATGCAGGAGAATCTTGGCATGGCCATAATGGGCGAAGTACCCTGCGTAATTATCAACGTCTCCCGCGGCGGACCCAGTACCGGCCTGGCTACCAAGCAGGCACAGGGAGACGTGATGCAGTCCAGGTGGGGCACCCACGGTGACCATGCCATGATAGTGCTTACCCCCTCCAGTGTCCAGGAATGTTTCGACCAGACGGTAAGGGCATTTAACCTTTCGGAGAAATACCGCTGCCCGGTGATTGTGCTGACGGATAAGACCATCGGCCACCTGAGGGAGCGAATCGAGGTGAGGGGGCCGGAGGAAATTGAAGTGATTGACCGCAAAAAACCGGATTGCGCCCCGTCCCAATACAAATCGTGCGCGCCGGATGACGACGGTGTGGCGCCCCTGCCTTCTTACGGCGACAGGCACCTGCTGCGGATAAACAGCTCCATGCACGGTGAGGAGGGGTTCCTCAACGACTCCCCTGCCAATGCCACTGCCCTGGTCAGGCGCCTCTGGGACAAGATTGAAAAGAATGTAAGTTATATCGGTAAAATCGAGGGCTACCGGCTTGAAGGCGCGGAGACTGTCATCATAGCCTTTGGCATTGCCGCCCGGGCCGCCCGGAGGGCGGTTACCCTGGCCCGGGCCGGGGGAATCAGGGTGGGCCTGGTTAAGCTTTTAACCCTCTGGCCCTTCCCTTACGCTCAAATCAGGGAGGCGCTGGACCCAAACTGCCGCAGCCTGCTGGTGGCTGAGCTGAATATGGGCCAGCTGGTGCTGGAAGTGGAGCGGTTGTTTAAAGACAAAAAAATTCTCCGGGTCAACAAGTGGAGCGGCGAGGATATATTGCCCGGGGAGATTATGGCCGCCTTAAAGGAGGCGGGGTGCTGAAATGGGCCTGACTTACCGCGATTACCTGAGAGAAGAACTTTTCCCGCAGATGTGGTGCGCCGGCTGCAGCCACGGCATTTCTCTTACAGCCGTGGCCCGGGCCATGGCCGCCCTGAAGCTTGATCCGGCGGAAACGGTGGTGGTCACCGGCATCGGCTGCTGGGGCAAAGCGGACGACTATTTCAAAACCCATTCATTTCATGGGACGCACGGGCGGGCTTTGTCTTTTGCCACCGGCATAAAGGTGGCCAACCCCAGGCTAAAGGTCCTGGTGCTGATGGGCGACGGGGACGGGGTTACCATCGGGGGGAACCATTTCATCCACACTGCCCGGCGCAACATCGACGTCACCGCCGTCATCACCAACAACTTCAACTACGGCATGACCGGAGGGCAATACTCCTCCAGTTCGCCCGAGGGCACAATTTCCACCACTTCCCTTTACGGCACGGCCGAACCGGGCTTTGACATCTGCGAGCTGGCCCGTGCCGCCGGCGCCACCTACGTGGCCCGGACCACACCTTACCACGTCACCCAGATGGATAAGCTCCTGGCTGAGGCCATCCAACATAAGGGCTTTTCGGTGGTGGAGATTATCAGCAGCTGCCCGACTTTTTTTGCCCGCTACAATTATAAGGTGACAGCGGTGGAAATGATGCGTTTATTCAAAGAAAGGGCGGTTGACCGGGAAAGATATGACGCCCTGACCGCAGCGGAAAAGGCTGGCTGCTTCCTGACCGGGCGGCTGCACCGGGAGGAAAAGGAAGATTTTCATACCAAGTACGCCCGCCTGCAGCAACAGGCCAAAGCCAGGGCGGAGCGGGAGGTGGTTTAAATCAGCTGGCAGGTTGTTATCGGAGGAGAAGGCGGACAGGGCGTGGTGCTGGCAGGGGTAATCCTGGGGGAAGCCGCTGTTTTGGCCGGTAAGCACGCCGCACAGACGGCGGCTTACGGGATTGCTTCCCGCGGTGGTTTCGCCAAATCGGAAGTGGTGATAAGCGATACAGAGATAGAGTATCCAGCCGTGGAACAGCCGGATGTGGTGGTGGCCCTTTCCCGCAGCGCTGTGGACAGGTACCTGGGCAAACTGGCTCCCGGTTCTCTTTTAATCTACGACAACGCCATTGACGGCAACTTTAGCGGAGACGGTGTGACCGGCCTGCCGCTCTCGGCTACTGTGCGGGAGTACAGGAAGGAGAAAGGGGTTAGCCTGCCGCTGAACATTTTGAGCCTGGGTGTGCTGGCCGCCGTGACCGGCGCAGTGGATATGGACTGCCTGGCGGCAGCGGTTTCCCGGCGTTTTAAAAAAGACTCGGGCACAAACCTCAGGGCGCTGGAACTGGGATTTGCCCTGGGACTCAATGTTTCGCAACGCAAAGAGGTTAATCGCCCGGGGCCTGCTGCCAAAAACCTGCCTGGTTAAACTGGGCGCTTGCCAGGGACACGGGCTGGCATTCCGCAGGTAAATTGATCCGGTGCCGGAAACAAGTGACGGTTCTGCTCCAAGTGCATCTGTCCGCAACGTATTTTAGGGAGTGCAAAACTATGGAGAGCAATGTATTTTACCGCTCGCCGGCAAGAAAATATCCGGTGGCAGCAAAAGCACAGGGAATATATATCTATGACACTGAAGGGCGCAGTTACCTGGACGGCGCTTCCGGTTGCGTGGTCGCCAACATCGGCTATGGGGTCCCTTCGGTTGCAGAAGCCATCAGGGAGCAAGCATTAAATACCAGCTACGTGCACGGCAGCACATTTACCAGCTTCCCCCAGGAGGAGCTGGCGCGGTGCCTTGCCCAATCAGCTCCGGAAGGGTTGGACTATGTCTACTTTGTCTCCGGTGGCACCGAAGCCAATGAAACCGCATTCGCTATGGCTCACCAGTACCACCTGCAAAGAGGCAACAGAAACAAGTGGAAAATAATAGGAAGGACCTTGAGCTACCACGGCAGTTCGCTCGGTACCCTGGCGGCGGCCTCCAACGTGGGCAGGAGAAGGCTGTGTTCACCGTTGTTGCTTCCTTTCCCGCTGGTGCCGGCGCCGCATTGCTACCGTTGCCAGTACGGCCTTACCTATCCCGGGTGCGGGCTTCTCTGCGCCAGGGCCCTGGAACAGACCATCCTGGCCGAGGGACCTGAAAACGTGGCCGCTTTCATAGTGGAGCCAATTATCGGTACTTCCGCCGCGGCCAGCGTCCCTCCCCCGGACTACTTCCCCCTGGTCAGGGAGATCTGTGACAGGTACGACGTTTTGCTGATAGCCGACGAAGTCCTGTGCGGATATGGTCGGACCGGGAAATTTCTGGCCCTGGACCACTGGCAGGTGGTGCCCGACCTGGTTACCCTGGGCAAAGGACTGGGAGGAGGGTATGCGCCGCTGGCGGCAGTGATAGCCCACAGCAGCGTTTTTGAAGTGTTTAAAAACAACTGGGGTAGCTTTATCCACGGCTATACCTACCAGGGCAACCCGGTCAGTTGTGCCGCCGGCCTGGCTGTATTCCGGTACCTGTGCGGAGAGCGCCTGTTTGAGCAGGTAGTGGAGAAAGGCAGGTACCTGGCGGCAGGACTGGAAGCAATGGCACAACAACTCCGTATTATCGGGGATGTACGCGGAAAAGGACTGCTTCTTGGCCTGGAGCTGGTCAGGGACCGGGAAACGAAGGAATCATTTGACAAATCCCAGCAGGTGGCGGAAAAAGTCAAAAATATCTGCATGGAGGCTGGCCTGCTGCTTTACACCGGGGTGGGCGGTTCAGCCGATGTTGTTGCCCGGGACTACCTGATAATCGCGCCACCCTTTGTCATCACCCGTGAGGAGACGGACCGGCTGCTTGCCATGCTGGAAGCCTCCCTGAGAAAAGCGCAGGATACATTTAATTGCACCTGAGAAGGAAAATGGCAATCCCCGGTAGAATTTATTATTGTACCGGGTGCCTGTTGCATCATGGGTTTTGCAGGCACCACGTGCCAGCATAAAATTCCGGGAGGTGGGAATTGCCAGCCAAAAACTGTTTTTATAAGTCTGATAATTCAGAAATGGAGGGGTAATTTTGAAAAAAATGAGAGGTTTCAATCTGGTTCTGGTGTTGCTTTTGATTGCGGCCCTTACCCTGGCCGGCTGCGGCCAGAAGCCGGCCCCGGCACCGGCTCCCGCCCCGGCCCCGGCGCCTGCTCCGGAACCACCCGCGGCTCCCGCCAAGTCCCGCCTTACCATGGCCTCCGGTTGGGTAACCGGCGTCTACTATCCCATCTCCGGTGCTATGTCCCGGATTGCCTATGAAAAGATGCCCAACATCAGCCTGTCCGTTGAGTCCTCCGGCGCTTCCGTGGCCAATGCCAAACTGATTGGTACCGGTGACGCGGATCTGGCCATTTTGCAAAACGACATCGCTTATTATGCTTTCCACGGCGAAAAGATGTTTGATAAGCCTATCCCCAACATAAGAGGCCTGTTCATGCTCTACCCGGAACCCTGCCAGCTGGTGGTGCGCAAAGACTCCGGCATTAATTCACCGGCTGACCTCAAGGGCAAAAGAGTGGCGGTAGGCCCGCTGGGCAGCGGTACCGAAGCCAATGCTGCCCAGATACTGGAAGCATATGACATCAAATTCGACGATATCAAAGTAGAGCGACTCACTGCCCAGGAGTCGGCTGACTTCCTGAAAGACGGCCGTATTGACGCCGCCTTCTTCACGGTGGGCATCGGCGCTGCCGTTATAGCTGACCTGGCTACCACCCATGATATCGCCCTGCTTACAGTTGATGATGCCCATGCCGCCAAGCTCAGCGCCAAATATCCCTTCTATTCCAAGACCGTCATTCCCGAAGGCGTGTACAAGGGAGTTCCCGCCACCCAGACGGTAACCGTGCTGGCCATGGTGGCCGCCCGGGCGGAACTGCACGAAGACGTTATGTACGACTTTGTCAAGGGTATCTTTGAGAACCTAAACGATATCCACCGTGCCCATGAAATGGGCAAGAGAGTCACCCTGGACAGCGCTCTGGACGGTATGCCCCTGGAGCTGCATCCCGGCGCCGCCAGGTACTTCAAAGAAAAAGGCAAAATGTAATGCATACAGCGGAGTGCAGGGCGTCTTTTACGGGCGTCCTGCACTTTCTTCCCATTGCCAGAGACTGGAGGTGATATATTGAACAGCAAAGAAGCAGCCGCCAGACACCAAGACATCGATTTATCGAAATTCAGCGACGAGGGCCAGGTAAGGACGCTTTCCGGCCTACCCGAAAAGGCGGTCTTTATTATCGGCCTGCTTTGGGCTTCCTACCATTTTTATACCCTCTGGCAGGGAGCGCCAACGGCATCCCTTCACCGCTCCGCCCATTTATCCGTTGGCCTCGCCCTCTGTTTCCTCTATTTCCCCTTTAACCGAAAAAGCGAAGCAAGTTATCACAAACTGCCGTTTTGGGATATCCTCATAGCCGTTGCCGGCTTTGTTTCCATATTTTACATTTTTGTCAATTATGAAGAGCTGGTCAGGCGGGTTGGTCAGCCCACCCGGCTTGACATTTTCATGGGCATTATTGCTGTACTGGCTATCCTGGAGGCGGCCCGCCGCGCCTTTGGCTGGGTCCTGCCCACGGTTACCGTTGTTTTCATCTCCTATGCTTTTGCCGGCCCATATCTTTTTGACGCCCTGGCTCATCGCGGTTACAGGCTGAGCAGGGTTATCGACCACCTGTATCTGACCGGGGAAGGTATATTCGGCATCCCTATCGCTGTATCGGCAACATTTGTTTTCGGCTTTGTGCTGTTTGGCTGTTTTTTACAGGAAATCGGCGCCGGGACTTACCTGGTCAGGCTTTCCTTTGCCGTGCTGGGACGTTTTCGCGGCGGGCCGGCTAAGGCAGCGGTCATGGCCAGCGGCTTTTTGGGAAGCATCGTCGGCAGCTCGGTGGCCAACACCGCCATCACCGGTTCTCTGACCATACCGGTAATGAAAAGGACCGGTTTCAAGCCGGAAGTGGCAGGTGCCGTGGAGACGGCAGCTTCTACCAACGGCCAATTTATGCCGCCGGTGATGGGAGCCGCCGCCTTCATCATGGCTGAATTCACCGGCATTCCTTATGTACGCATCATTGCGGCAGCCGCTTTGCCTGCCATCCTCAGTTATGTGGCTATCCTGGCAGTGGTACACCTTGAAGCCGCCAAGACCGGTATGAAGCCCATGCCCAAAGAAGAGATCCCTCCCTTCTGGCAGACTTTTATCGGGGGCATCCAGTACTGGATCCCCGTACTTGTCCTACTCTACTACCTGATCATTGTCCGGCTTACGCCGCTGACTGCCGCTTTCAACGCCATTCTCACCATTATAGTTCTCAATATCATCACCAAACTTATCGAAGCCTGCAAAGAAGTGCGCGCCGGGCAGGCCACCATGCCCGAAGCCCTTGGCCGCAAGGGGAAGGAATTTCTGGAATTTTTTATCAGGAGCTTGGACAGCTCCGCCAAGGGTATGGCCGGCATCGCCGTGGCCTGTGCCGCGGCAGGCATCATCGTGGGCATCGTTACCCTGACCGGCCTGGGTATGCGCATGACCATGTTCATTTCAGTTCTAACCTCCAACAACCTGTTCCTGGTACTGCTGATGGCCGCCGGGATGTCCATAATCCTGGGCATGGGGCTACCCACCACCGCCAAGTACGTGGTGATGGCCACCCTGGTGGCGCCGGCCATCCTTGCTGTTGCTCCCAACCTCACAACTATGGCCGTTCACCTGTTTATCATTTACTACGCCATCCTGGCCGACGACACGCCCCCGGTAGGTGTCGCCGCCTATGCCGCGGCGGCCATAGCCCGCTCAGATCCCATAAAAACCGGTTTTCTCGGCTTTAAGTTCGATTTGGCCGCTTTCTGGCTGCCGTTTATGTTCATCTACAACCCGCAGCTGTTGCTGCTTAATACCACCTGGTACAAGGCCATCCTGGTGGCTGCCACTTCGCTGTTTGGCATGTACTGTTTCGCCGCGGTGATCCAGCGCTGGCTGGTTACCAGGCTGCGGTTATGGGAGATGGCGATACTTCTGGCCATTGCCGTTTCCATGGTCTGGCCCACTGTGCTGAGCGATGTGCTGGGACTCACGGTCTTCATCCTTATTTACCTCAACCAGCGCCGCAGAAAGGCCAGCGAAGTTAAGAAAGAAGCTTTGCTGGCGGGAGCATAAAAAACAGGCTTTAAAGCGAAGGGAGGCAGGCGGTTGAACAAAAGAATTTTGTTTGCACTGCCCGCCCTCCTTATTTTATTTGCCCCGGCTGTTTTTCTGCCGGCAAAACCGTGGCACCTGACTGTTGCCACGCCCGGTGACGGCCGGGTGCGGCACAGTCTGCCGGTAAAAGAGGGTGATGTTTTTTCCCTCCGCTATACCCACTCTGTGACCGGGCGGGAAGTGGCCGGCACTTTTGCCGTTACGGAAGACGGCAGGATAAAACCTCTCACCACCACTTTCGACAGTTTTGGCCCCGGGCTGCCCCACCTGGACGGCTCCCTGCCCTACCTGAAAGAAGAGGGCGTCTATACAGTTTTTCACGACGAAGAACCCCGTGACAGGATCAGCCTCTTTGTTTCTCCCCTGACGGGAGAGCGCCTTATTGTGGGCAACCGCGAGCTTGTTCTCGCTGTATTTCACGAAGAACCGCTGCTGGTCCACATATTTTTGAAAAAAGACTGACACTTTAGCGAAATATTGCTATGGCGTGACAGCCGTTGCGCCAAGGGAGGCGGTTTCATCGCCTTCCCTGCGGACCACCGCTGCGCTCCGGTAAAATGAAAACCGTCCTCATGGCCCATTGAGGTTAAATTTCGCTTTAGTACTAAAAACAGGGGAAAAGGTGAGCGGTACTGAGAAGAAAAGACAAGCTGGTTACCGCAACGGATTTGATTCATAAGGCAATCGGCAGGGCTGTCACCTGCCGGCTGGCTATGGCGGAGGGAGAAAAGCCGTACGTGGTTCCCATGTGCTTTGGCTTTGACGGAGAATATTTTTTCCTGCATTCGGCCCGCAACGGGAAAAAAGTGGAAATTCTTAAAAAAAACCCTCATGTCTGCCTTGAGCTGGAGACTGATGTGGAAGTAATCAGGGAAGATAAGCCCTGCCGGTGGAGTGTAAAGTATTTCTCCGTCATCTGCGAAGGAACCGTGGAAACGGTTGAAGATGCTGCCTTAAAAAGTTACGCTCTGAACGTAATTACCAGGCAGTATCAAAGGGAACCTGGGGAATATACCTATGATGAAAACGAATTGGAACCGGTGCTAATCTACAGGGTCAGGGCGGACAACCTGACGGGCAAAATCTCCGGGCCGGGCCGGATTTAGCTGAAGCGACAGTGCCCGCAACAGGCGCAGGCAGGACTAAACCGCAGTCGCCCGCTGACGCAGCGGGCGGTTTTCTTTGCTCTGCATTTTTTGATTTGGTAGGATTAACTGGATTTGTGCCGAAACTTTAATATTGTGCTCAAAAATACAAAGGAGCTGATTCAGCAGTGAAAGCAAAACCTGAGCCTTATAAAATTAAAATGGTGGAACCGATACGGCTGATACCCCGTTCCCAAAGAGAAGCCCGTTTGCAGTCAGCCCACTATAATATTTTTAACCTGAAATCTGATGATGTTTTCATTGACCTGCTCACCGACAGCGGCACCGGCGCCATGAGCGACAGTCAGTGGGCGGGCATTATGCTGGGTGACGAGTCGTACGCTGGCAGCCGCAGCTTCTACCGGCTGGAGCAAACCTGCCGTGAAATCTTCGGCCATGAGTACATTGTCCCGGTACACCAGGGAAGGGGCGCGGAGAATGTGCTGTTTTCACTGCTGATTGAACCTGGCCAGGCGGTAATCGGCAATTACCACTTTGACACCACCCAGGCCCACATTGAGCTGAAAAAAGGACTTGGTGTCAACCTGGTGGTGGAAGAAGCTTTTGACACGGCGCGTGAGCACGATTTCAAGGGCAACATCGACACCGGCCGGCTGGCAGATATGATCCAGAGGGAGGGAGCAGGCAGGATTGCCTTTATCCTGCTTACCGTTACCTGCAACAGCGTGGGCGGCCAGCCGGTGGCGCTGGAAAACATCAGGCAGACCCGCCGTTTGGCCGACCGGTATGGTTTGCGCCTCTTTCTGGACGCTGCCCGTTTTGCCGAAAACGCCTGGTTTATAAAGTTAAGGGAAGAAGGGTACGCCGCCAAATCTGTAACAGAGATTGTGCGAGAGATGTTTGCCTGTGCCGACGGTTTTGTCATGAGCGCCAAGAAAGACGGCCTGGTTAACATCGGCGGCCTGATTGGGATCAAAAGCGACCGTGACCTGTATAACCGGGTCAGGGCCAGGATGGTACCGCTGGAGGGCTTTCCCACCTATGGCGGCCTGGCGGGCAGGGACCTGGAAGCCCTGGCGCGCGGACTGCGAGAGGTGGTGGACGAGTCCTACCTGGAGGCCAGGACTACGCAGGTTGCCTTCCTGGCCGGCAAGCTGGCTGAACTGGGTGTGCCGATCCAGCAGCCTGCGGGCGGACACGCGGTGTTTGTGGACGCCGGAAAATTTCTGCCCCAGATTCCGCCACATCAGTTTCCCGGCCAGGCGCTGGCCTGCCAGCTTTACCTGGAGGCGGGGATAAGAGGGGTGGAAGTAGGCTCCTTCATGCTTGGCCGCGACCCCATAACAGGCCAGCAACGCTTTTCGCCGCTGGAATTCCTGCGCCTTGCCATTCCCCGCCGTGTCTACACCGATAATCATATGGCATACGTGGCGGAGGCTCTGGGGAACATCTACCGGCGCCGGGACAGCGTGCGCGGTGTAAGAATCGTGGAGGAGGAAGCTGTTCTCAGGCATTTTACCGCCAGGTTGGAGATGGTCTAGGCTTTAAGCAGTGGCCTGAGCAGATAGCCAGCCACTTTGAGCGGGTCATAGCGTTTGCTGTTGAACAACCAGTCGCCGGGGCGCCCGTTTAAGCCTTTGACCAGCAGATCAAGGCTGCGGTTATCCAGCTTTTCCAGGCCGCGGCGCAGGGCCAGGGAGTTCCGGTAGCTGTCTTTCAGCGGCTTGGTCAGCTCAGTGTACTTTCCCAATCCGCACAGGTCGTAAGCGGCATATACGCCGGTAAGGACCGAGACAAACTGTCCGAAACCGAGAAACGGCATGATTGAACCGAAACAGTTGCCGGTAAAATAAGTGTTGCCGATACGCGGGTAATTGCAGATACCGAAGATATAGTTGTGAATTTCGAAGGTGTCGGTGATTTCCGGTTCCTGTCCCAGGTCATGGCGGACCCGCCCCAGGAACCTCTCCCACAGTGTATGAATGTCCGTTTCCCTGGTTTCGGGGTACTCGGGGTAGGCGATGACGATGTTGGCCTCCCGGGCGGAAAGCGGGATAAAATAACAGTAGCCTTTGGGTGCCAGGTTGTAATCCAGCCAGGCGGCCACTGTGTAACGGTCAAAATCTCCGGTGACAACAGCCCCTTTGAGCCGAACGGTCAGGTCAGTCCGGAAGTCCTGGACTTTCGCCGCGTAAGCGGCGTCTCCGGTAGCCATGACCACGTGGGTGAAATCCAGCAGCAGCTCTTCGTAAGTATGCCTGGAATTGAAGCGTATCTTCGACCTAACCTGCCTGGCCAGCTGGTTTTCAAAAGAATCGGCGTCCCGTCCCCGCAGGTTGGTGAACCCGAGGTTGCCGTGAATTTCCGCTTTTTCATGTTCGGAAAAGATGTACAGCTTTTTGATGTTGGCAAGGGGGCTCAGAAATATGCCGAAAGTGTCGGCAAAGTAAGCGATACAGTCGTGAACCGGAAAGGTAAGCATGGACAGGAGTATCTCCCCGTTGACAAAGCGGTCTCCGGGCTGACTCCTGCTCTCAAAAATAACCGGTTCTATGCCGTGTTTCTCCAGGGTGATGGCACAGCTTAGTCCTGACAGGCCCGCTCCCATAATAGCTACTTTCACTTCAGAGCACCCCCGGGTTTTTGGCAGTTTTTCGGTCACTTCAACACAGCGCCATTGATAAACTGCTTGTTTTAAATTGCACCCGGAGGGTGAAGTCTATACGGCTGTGGCTACCCCATTTATGACACAATCTGCTGCGGGTATGGTATAATCGAAAAAGAGGGGGAGGAGAAACCTTATGGGCATGCGCAGAGACAGGCCGCCGGAGGAGCTGGAGCTTATCCTGTGGACTATTATTAACTCCATCCAGGATGCTATCTCGGTTGTGGATGAGCATGGCATAGGCATACTGTTTAACAAGGCCTACTGCCGGCTGACCGGGCTCAAAGACACGGACGTTTTGAACAAACCGGCCGAGGTTGACATCGCTGAGGGTGAAAGCGTGCACATGAAGGTACTGGAGACCGGCCAGGCCATCAAAGGCGTTCCCATGAAAGTGGGACCTTACAAGCGCAACGTGCTGGTTTCCTGCGCTCCTTTGTTTGTTCGCGGCGAGCTTAAAGGCAGTGTGGGTATTATTCATGATGTTTCGGAAATAAGGGCGCTTATGGATGAGCTGCACCGGACCAGGCAAAAGGTGCGCCAGCTGGAGTCCAAGTACACCTTTGAAGATATTATCGGCGAAAGCCCCGCTCTGAAACAGGCTATTAACTTGGCCAAGGTGGCGGCCGCCACCCCCGCCAACGTGCTTCTGCGGGGGGAATGCGGTACAGGCAAAGAGCTTTTTGCCCATGCCATCCACGAGGCGAGCCAACGTTGTGAAAAACCGTTCATCCGGGTCAACTGCAGCGCGCTGCCGGAAACCCTCCTGGAAAGCGAGCTGTTCGGGTATACCGAGGGAGCGTTTACCGGGGCCAGGCGCCGGGGTAAAAAAGGGCTGTTTGAAGAAGCGAGCGGGGGTACCATCTTTCTTGATGAAATCGGTTCCATGGATGTCAGCCTGCAGGCCAAGATTCTGCGGGTATTGCAGGAGGGCGAGATTGTCCGCATCGGGGAGGCAAAGGCCATACCGGTGGATGTAAGGGTAATTGCCGCCACCAATGCCGACCTGGAAGCGCTGATCCTGGCCGGCCGCTTCCGCAAGGACCTGTACTACCGGCTGAACGTGCTGCCCATCGTGGTGCCCCCTCTCCGGGAGAGAAGGGAGGACGTTCCGCTGCTGGCCCAGTACTACCTGGACCGCATGGGACAGGATTACAACCGGCTCGGTGTCAGCATTTCCCCCGCCGCCCAGGCTACGCTGCAGGAATACGATTGGCCCGGTAACGTACGGGAGCTGAAAAACGTGGTAGCCCGGGCCTTGATAAACCTGAAACGCGACGAGACAGTGGTGGAAGTGCGGCACCTGATGATTTCCCTCGGCAACGGTGCGGGGCCACAGGAACAGAACTCCTGCGGCTACCAGGGCGGCACGCTGGCCCAGCTGCATGAACGGTGGGAAAAAACACTGCTGGCCGATGTATTGCAGGCTACCGGCGGCAATAAGACGGAAGCGGCCAGGAAACTGGGCATATCCATCCGGAACCTCTATAACAAGCTGGAAAAATACGGGCTCAAATAGATTACACCCTCCTTCAGACCAGGAGGGTGAATTATTTTTTGTCAGATATCTCCCAACATCGCAATTTGCTTACGTTGGCGAGAATATTGCATAATATATAAGCAAAACTGATAACACGACGGAAATACTGTCCCAAGCAGCAAACAAGCCGACTTTCAGGCCTGTTGTCTGCAAGAGAATGCCTGCAAAATATTGCAGATCGTGAAGTAATTTGCAAAACAATTCTGAATATGGCAGGGGGCATGGGGAGATGAATTATATACAGGGTATGGAACGCCTGGGTATTGAGGAGCTGGTGTTTTGTCACGACCGCTTTACCGGCCTGAGAGCGATTATTGCCATTCATGATACCACCCTGGGCCCGGCCATGGGCGGTGTGCGCATGAAACCCTACACATGCGAAGAAGAGGCGTATGCCGACGTGGTGATGCTGGCCAGGGCCATGTCCTATAAGGCCGCGGCGGCCGGGCTGGACCTGGGTGGCGGCAAGGCGGTAATTATCGGTGACCCTGCTGTTCATAAAAATGAAGCGCTTCTGCGCGCCTTCGGCCGTTTTGTGGAGCGCCTGGGCGGCCGTTACATTACAGCGGTGGATTCAGGCATTAACGAATATGACATTGACTGTATACGCCGGGAGACTGCGTATGCTCTTGGCGGTACACCGGCCGGAGGCCGCGGCGGCTGTCCTTCTCCCGCCACCGCCTACGGAGTGCTGCAGGGCATGAAAGCGTGTGCGGAGCAGGTGTACGGCACCCGGTCGCTAGCCGGTCTCACCGTGGCTGTGCAGGGCCTTGGCAGTGTGGGCTCTGTGCTTTGTCAACATCTCGCGGGCGAGGGAGCAAAACTCTTCGTCAGTGATCTTGACGAGAAAAGGGGTAAGGCTGTCGCCGCCCAATATCAGGCTGTCTGGGCGGATCCGGCCGACATCCACAAAATCAGCTGCGACATCTTTTCTCCCTGTGCCCTGGGAGGCGTAATTAACCAGGTTACGGTCAACGAGCTGAACTGCCGTATTGTTGCCGGCGCCGCCAACAACGTCCTGTCGGATGAAAGGCTGGGAGATACCCTTCATGCCAAAGGGATCCTCTATGCTCCCGATTATGTGATCAACGCCGGCGGCCTGATTTACATAGCCCATGAACGCACCAGCTACCTGCCGGAGGAGATAATGGGTATCGTGGGCCGGATCGGTGAGCGGTTGTCTTTAATCTTCAGGCGCTCAGAGTTGCAGAAGGTGCCGCCCTGCCGGGTGGCGGCCGGGATGGCGGAGGAGAGAATCAATTCCGTAAAAGGACTTCTCGCACTGAGGTCCGATTTTTAGAGGAGGGATATACTATGGTTAATACAAACGGCCTGGTGGAAATTCGTTTACATGGCCGCGGCGGCCAGGGCGTTGTCTTTGCAGGCACAGCCATAGCGGAGGCTGCCCACCGTGAAGGGAAGTATGTCCAGTCTTTCGGTATTTACGGTGCAGAAAGGCGGGGCGCGCCGGTCACCGCTTTTGTCAGGGTGGGAGACCGCCCGGAAATGCCCCGCTGCCAGATCCAGCGTCCTGATATTGTGGTAGCTTTTGACGCCAAACTGCCCCGTGAGCAGGTTTTAAAAGGCCTGAAGCCAGGCGGCCTGCTGCTTTTAAACTGTGCCAGTGAAAAGGATGCCTGGAGCTTTTGCAACGGCCGCAGCTTTGAAGTCTGGAGACTGGACGCCTCCGGCATAGCCGCCCGGCATGGCCTTGGCTCCGTGGGCATCCCCATTATCAATACCGTAATGCTGGGAGCACTGGTGCGGGTGAGCGGCGTCGCCACCCTTGATTCCCTGCTTGCCGTACTGAAAGAGAAGATTCCCCGCAACACCGGCCAGAACCTGATGGCAGCGGAGGCGGGATTTGCGGAAGTAAGGGAGCTGGAGTGCTATGCAGCTGCCCTTTAAGGAACAGGCCGGAGACGTTCCTTACCGGATAAGTTCAGGCACCATGCCGGTCCAGTTCAACAAGACCGGTGACTGGCGTTTCCTTACCCCCGTCCGGCGGGAAAAGACGGCGCCCTGTGCCGCCGCCTGCCCGCTGCACGGTGGCATGGCGGAATGGATAGGCCTAATGTCAGAGGGGGACTGGCGAGGGGCCTGGCAGGCTATCTCCCGGTCCAACCCTTTTCCCGCCATAACCGGGTACGTGTGCTATCGCTTCTGTCAGGAAGAATGCAGCCGCGGCCGGTTTGACGAAGCGGTGGCTATCGGCAGCCTGGAAAGAGAGCTGGGGGCCTGGCGCCACCGGGAGTATAAGGGCAAAGAGGCGCCACCCGCTGCAGCAAAGACAGGACACCGGCATAAAGTAGCCGTTATTGGTTCGGGACCGGCCGGTCTCTCCTGTGCCTATTATCTTTCCCTGCTGGGAGCGGATGTGACGGTTTTCGAGCGCGACCCCGTACCGGGTGGCCTGTTGGCCCTGGGGATTCCCGAGTACCGCCTGCCCCGCCACGTGTTAAATACAGAAATCGACCTGCTTAAAGCGCAGGGTGTGGAATTTATTGTGGGCAAAGCCATTGGCAGGGACATAGCCTTCACAGAGCTGCGCCGCGATTTTGCCGCTGTCTTTATTGCCACCGGCGCCGGCCGGGAGAAGAAGCTCGGCATTCCCGGCGAGGATTTGCCCGGAGTATCCGGCGCCCTCCGCTACTTAGCCCGAATCCACCTGGAGGGGGAAGCCCCCAAGGCCAGGAATGCTCTGGTGATAGGCGGCGGCAACGCCGCCGTCGATGCCGCCTGCCTGGCCCGCCTGCAGGGCGCGGACGTTACCCTGGCTTACCGCCGTACCCGTGAAGTTATGCCCGCCCACCCCGAAGAAGTAAAGGCTGCCGAAGAAGCCGGCGTTAAGTTCCTCTTCCAGACTGTGCCGCAGGCTATCCTGGGCGAAGAAAAGGTGGAGGGAGTACGCCTGGTCAGGGCTGACGCCTCCAAACGCGGCGACAACCTGGCCCTGGTGTCCGGTTCTGCCTTTGACCTTGCCTTCGACCTGGTACTGGTGGCCATTGGCCAGGAGCCGGAACTGGATTTCGTCCGCCCGGGGTTCGTTTTGACCTCAGATGCAGCCTGGACCGGTCTGCCCGGAGTTTTCGGCGGCGGCGACGCCGCCACCGGCCCTGCCAACGTGGCCGCCGCCATCGGCGCCGGCCGGGAAGGAGCCCGCGCCATCGCCTCGTACCTGGAACTGGATATGCACACTGCTGAAGGCCCGGTTATAGCCCCTCCCTTTGACGCCAAAGCGCCCGTGGTTGCCTATGATTCCCTCAATCCCTTCCTTGCCGGCAGGCAGGGCCGGGCGGCCAGGCCCGAAGAAGAGGCTGCCCGCTGCCTGTCCTGCGGGCGCTGCAACCGCTGCGGGATTTGCTGGCTCTTTTGCCCGGACCTGGCGGTGGAACCGGAAGGAGAAATGAACTTCCTGCTGGACTACTGCAAGGGCTGTGGCATCTGTGCCCGGGAATGCCCGGGCGGGGTCCTGGAAATGGAGGTGGCCCAAAGTGACTGAGAAGATAATAACCGGCAACCAGGCAGTGGCCCAGGGAGTCAGGCTGAGCCGGGCGCAGGTGGTGTCAGCCTACCCCATCACCCCGCAAACCACGGTCATGGAAACGCTGGCTGAAATGTGGGCCGGCGGTGAATTCGGCGGCGATTTCGTCGCTGTAGAGTCCGAATACAGCGCCCTTGGCTACTGCGTGGGCGCCGCTTACGCCGGTGCGCGCGCCTTTACCGCCACCTCATCCCACGGCCTGGCCTATATGCATGAGCTGATCCACTGGGCCGCGGGCGCCCGCCTGCCCATTGTTATGAGCAACGCCAACCGGGCGATAGGCGCGCCCTGGTGCATCGAATCGGACCAGACTGACAGCCTGTCCCAGCGCGACACCGGCTGGCTGCAGCTTTATTGCTCAAGCGTCCAGGAAATCCTGGACTCCATCATTATGGCCTTCCGCCTGGCGGAGACAGCACGCCTGCCCGTAATGGTCAACTACGACGGTTTTTACCTTTCCCATACCTACGAAGCCGCCGCCATACCGGAGCAAAAAGAAGTGGACCTGTTCCTGCCGTCCCCCCCGGACCGGCCCGCCATCGACCTGGATGCACCAGAAAACCGCCACGGCCTGGTGGGCTCCGAGGCTATGCACCGGTTGCTCAGCGTGCGCTACCAGGCTACAGAGGCGGTCCTGGCCATTTACGAAGAAATATACCGGGAATTCGCCCTCCGTTTCGGCCGCCGCTGGCCGGCGGTGGAGTATGCCGGACCGCCCGGGGCCCAGACGGTACTGGTAACCGCGGGCGGCATGGCCCAGACGGTGAAAAGTTTCCTCTCCGGGCCCGGCAGGGGGGAAGCGCTGCTCAGGATCAGGCTGTTCAGGCCTTTTCCGGCAGACGGGATAAGAAAGGTGCTGGGCGCGCCCCACGTAGCCAGGGTAGTGGTCATAGACCGCAATGTTTCCATGGGCGTAGGCGGCATATTTGCCCAGGAAGTTAAAGCGGCGCTGCAAGGCCTGCCGAAAGGTCCGCAAGTCAGCGAACTGAATGTTTCCGGAGGCCTGGATCTATCGCCAGATTTGCTGGCGAGAGCCCTGGAAGCCCAACGCCCCGAGGGCGAAAAAATAAACTGGGCGGTGAACCTGCTATGAAAAATTTGGCTGCCGGTGTGCCGCACAAAGAATATCTTTTCTCCGGCCATACCGCCTGCCCCGGTTGCTCGGCGGTCCTGACCATCCGGCACCTGACCAAGGTGCTGGGCAGAAAAACAGTCTTTGTCATCACCGCCTCCTGCTTCAGTATCATTGCCGGGCAGCCTCCCCTGCGCACATTTGACCTGAACGTATTCCACTGCCCCTTCCCCAGCTCGGCCGCCGTTGGCGGCGGGCTGAAACGCGGCCTGATTGCCGCCGGTGACAGCGAAACCCAGGTGGTGGTCCTGGCCGGGGACGGCGGCACCTTCGATATCGGCCTGCAGGGACTGTCCGCCGCCGCCGAGCGCAACGAGGATATTATTTTTATCTGCTACGACAACGAAGCCTATATGAACACCGGCATGCAGCGCAGTTCCGCCTCACCCTTTGGCTCCCAGTCCAACACCACTCCCGCTCCCCGCATCAAGCAGAATCCCAAGAAGGATATTATGGCCATCATCGCCGCCCACGCCGTACCCTACGCTGCCACCGCTACCATCGCCTATCCCCGTGACCTGCTGGCCAAGGTGGAAAAAGCAAAAAACATAAAAGGATTCCGCTTTTTCCATCTGATGTGCCCCTGCCCGCCTGGCTGGGGTATCGACAGCGACGAGTCCGTGGAACTCTCCCGCCTGGCGGTGGAAACCGGCGTCTTCCCGCTTTACGAGACAGAAGACGGCGAGCGCATCACCATCACCCACCGTCCCGACAGTCTCCGTCCCGTGGAAGACTACCTGTTGCGCCAGCGCCGCTTCTCCACCATGACTGCAGCCGACCGGCAAAAGGTCCGGGATTTTGTCAGCCGCAAATGGCGCAAGCTCCTGGCCGCTGCGGAGGCAACAATTTAGCCATAACACCAAAAAAGCTTTCAGACTAACCCCTGAAAGCTTTTTATTTAATGACTACAGCAGTCACGTTTTGTTTTATTTTTTCATTTCCAGGAATCGCTGCAGCCGGTTCAGTCCTTCTTTGATGTTATCCAGGGAATTGGCGTAAGAAATCCGGATATACCCTTCGCAGTTGGGGCCGAAATCAATTCCCGGGGCTACCGCCACCCCCGCTTTCTCCAGGCATTCGAAAGCAAAACTGTAGGAGTCGCCTGTGTATTCCTTAACGTTGGCCAGAGTGTAGAAAGCGCCGGTGGGCTTTACTTTGGGTGCAATGCCCATTTCCGAAAGGCGCCCTAGCAGGTAGCGCCTCCTTTGGTCATATAGCTCCACCATGTCTGCCACATGCCTGTCGCATTCCCGCAGGGCCGCCACCGCCGCCGCCTGGCTGAATGAGCAGGCACTGATAAACAGGTTTTGCTGCAAAATCTGCATGGGCCGCACAAACTCCCTGGGAGCAATAACATAGCCCAGGCGCCAGCCGGTCATGGCATATTTCTTGGAAAAGCCGTTGATGACAAAGGCGCGGTCGGTGAACTCCAGGATGGAATGGTCCCGCCCCTCGTAGGTAAGACCGTGGTAAATTTCATCCGATACGATATAACGCCCTTCTTCCGCCAGGCCGGCCAAATCGGCAAGATCACCGGCACTGAAAACGTTGCCGGTGGGGTTGGCCGGCGAGTTGACCATGATGCCTTTTACCGCAGGCGTCAGGCGTTTTGCTATCTCTTCTTTCCTGTATTTGAAACCGTCCTCTTCCCGGACCGGGACACAGACAGGGTAACCCCCGGCGTATTGGATGTGATTCGGGTAACAGGCGTAATACGGGTCAGAGATAATCACCTCGTCCCCGGCACGCAGCAGCGCGGAAAAGATGAGTAACATGGCCGGTGAAGTGCCGGAGGTGACCAGGATTTGCTCCGGATGTATATCCACATTATATAGCCGCTTGTAGTAGGCCACTATCTCTTCCCGCAGCTCGGGCTTGCCCAGGCTGTGGGTATAGTGGGTGTCATTAACGGTCAGCGCACGGATCGCCGCTTCTTTCACCGGTCCCGGCGTGTCAAAATCCGGCTCGCCGATTTCCAGGTGTATAATATCCCTCCCCGCCGCCTCCAGCTCATGCGCCTTTTCCAGCACTTCCATTACATAAAAAGGCGATATCCCGCAGGCACGGGTTCCTCCCTTGGCCTGTGACATTTGTGTCCACCCGCTTTCCAGAAGTTCTTATATTTTATTCTACAACCATGACTGAAATCCTTGTCTTACCCGGCAACCAAATCAACTGCTCCCGGCAGCTTCCCGGCAGTGTAAAGTAAATGTTGCTTAAAGTTGCAACAAAACGCTCCGGCCAAAAGCCGGAGCGTAACTATTCTTGGTTGCGGGGACAGGATTCGAACCTGCGACCTCCGGGTTATGAGCCCGACGAGCTGCCAGCTGCTCCACCCCGCGACAGGAACTTTATTATAACATGATATATTGAGGGTGTCAAATTACAAAAGTTCCCAGTCCCGTTCTGCCTGGGTTGGTATCCCAAACTGACTGAAATGGCGGTCAAAAGTAAAAGCCATGTTAAAATCAAGACGTTTGATAAACGAGAAGCTCGTTGCATCAGTATATGAATAACCTTTATCAGCATACCTCTGGATAATAGCGAGTGCTTCTTTTTCATCAGAGGCGCTGACCCGTTCTACAGACCAGGTATTTGACAGCAACCACTCCCTGGCTTTAACGGGATAGGTCCGCGCGGCTATTAAATTATATGTTTCAGCCAGGACAAAATTTGAAAGTATTAATTCGGCCTGAGAGTCTGTAAGCTTTTTTAAAACGCTGACCGCTTTTAGGTGGTTTTTATCATTTTTTATTATCAGAGCTGCGATAGCACTGGAGTCTACAAAAACCTTCATGATTTTTCACCCAGGTATCTGTACTTGTTTTCGGAAATGTCCGTGCAGCCTTCTTTATCTTCCGCCGTCCCGATCAGATTCCAGATACCATCATTATAGCTGGACTGCCTGAAGGCAGGAATCTTTCTTATTACCAGGCTGTCCCCGTGAAGTTCACAACTTAGATAATCGCCTTCGCCAATTTCAAGTCTCTCGCGCAGGGATTGCGGAATGGTAACCTGACCTTTATAACGGACCCTGACTATTTCGGAGGTCATACTATGCCCTCCTTTCTCACTCAGTATTACTTGTATAACTGGATATTACCAGGATATCAGGCAGGAGTCAATGTCTCCAGGCTTATCATATAGTAATCTGGCGCCGGCAGTGCAAATAGGATATAATTCTTTTGTTGGCAATAAGATTGCGGAGTGATGTCTGTGCGTGGTACAAGCCTGCCCTACCTGGCGGGGATTATGGTATCAATGCTGTTTGGTTTCTCTTTCATGTTTACCAAGGATGCGCTGGAGGTGCTGGCGCCTGTTGAGCTTTTGGGGTTTCGCTTTGTGCTGGCGGCTGCTGTCCTGACGCTGTTAAGGCTGATGGGGGTTATCAAAGTTGATTTGCGCAGAGCAAACCCGCTCCCGCTGCTTGTGGTGGCCTTTTTTCAGCCGGTGTTGTATTTCCTTTTTGAGACTACCGGGATTAAGCTGACCACGGCGTCGGAAGCGGGGCTGATGATGGGACTGATACCGGTGGCGGTGGTGCTGCTGGAGATACCGTTTTTCAGGACCGTTCCGTCGCTTCGCCGGCTGGGATGTATCCTGCTCTCGGTAACAGGAGTGGCGTTTATTGTGCTGATGCAGGGAGGCCCCCGGTTCGGCGGCAACCGGCTGGGTACGCTTTTTCTGCTGGGGGCGGTGATATCGGCGGCCCTTTATAATATCATGTCCAAGAAGTCATCTGTAAGCTATACTCCGGTGGAGATCACCTATATCATGATGTGGACCGGCGCCTTGCTTTTCGGGGGGCTGGCACTGTGGGGACGCCTGGGAAGAGGAGGGCCGGCGGCGCTGCTGCGACAGTTAGCCGAACCCGGTGTACTGCCTGCGGTGGTTTACCTGGGTGTGTTGTCATCGGTGGTGGCATTTTTTCTGGTCAACTTCATGTTGTCGCGCCTGGCCGCGTCACATACAGCCACCTTTGCCAACCTGACCACGGTGGTGGCGGTGCTGGCGGGCGTGTTGATACGGGGAGAGGCTTTTGTCTGGTTTCAGGGGGCTGGTGCGGCCATGATTATCCTTGGTGTCTGGGGCACTACCTATTTTGGACAGGAGCGGCGGCTGATGGTGCCCGAGACTGTGGGGCTTGTGAAAGAAAGTAGCAAATGACTGACTCGTGTAATTATTAGAATTACTTTAAATTTTATAATCAATTTTATGCCTTTTTTTTTATGAGGGCAGGATTTTCCGGCGGGGATGAGAATATAGTTCTAAGTAGCCAGGCCAGGCGTGGCTTGCCATGGATTTTATTATATTTACCAGGGAGGGAGAAACAAACGATGCGTGAAGTAAATGTGTCGGAAATCACCAGCGCAATAGCCGAATTATGCATGGACGCCAACTTCAACTTAGGGGAAGACGTACTTAACGCGTTTAAAAGCGCGCTGGAGAACGAGCCCTCACCCACGGGCAAAAACGTGCTCCAGGAACTGATTACCAATGCGGAAATCGCCAGGGATGAGAAGGTGCCCATGTGTCAGGATACCGGCTTCGCCGTAGTGTTCGTGGAACTGGGACAAGATGTCAGGCTGGTGGGCGGAAATCTCTACGACGCCATTAATGAGGGAGTGAGGAAAGGTTACGGTGAGGGCTACCTGCGTAAGTCCATCGTCAGTGATCCCATTAAACGTGTAAACACCAAGGATAATACTCCCGCCATTATACATCTGGATATTGTGCCCGGAGACAAAGTAAAGCTCACAGTGGCTCCCAAAGGTGGGGGCAGCGAGAACATGAGCGCCGTAAAGATGCTCAACCCCTCTGACGGTGCCAGGGGTGTGGTAGACTTTGTCGTTGATACCGTCAGCAAGGCCGGTTCTAACCCCTGCCCCCCCATTGTCATCGGCGTTGGCATCGGCGGAACGTTTGAAAAGGTGGCTTACCTGGCCAAGAAGGCGCTCCTGCGCGAATTAAACCAGCCCAACCCCGACCCGTTCTATGCTGAAATGGAAAAAGAAATCCTGGAAAAGGTAAATAAACTCGGTATCGGGCCCCAGGGGTATGGCGGCAGGACCACCGCCCTGTCCGTGGCGATTGAGACTTTCCCCGCCCACATTGCCAGCATGCCGGCTGCGGTAAACATTAACTGCCACGCCGCCCGGCATAAAGAGCGCGTGCTCTAATACGGGAGAAGAGAAAGGAGGTCAGTATAGATGGCTTTTAAAAAGATTTCTGCTCCGCTTAGCGATGATGACGTTATGCAGCTTAAAGCAGGCGATACCGTACTTATCAGCGGCGTTATTTACACCGGGCGAGATGCCGCCCATGCCAAGCTGGTTGAACTGATTGAGGCCGGTCAACCCCTGCCGGTGGACCTCACCGGTCAGATGATTTATTACGTCGGCCCCTCTCCCGCCAAGCCGGGAGCGGTTATCGGTTCCGCCGGGCCCACCACCAGCGGCCGCATGGACGCTTATACTCCGCAGCTCCTGGAGAAGGGGCTGAAGGCCTGCATCGGCAAAGGCAGCCGAAACCAACCAGTCAAGGACGCCTTGGTCAAATACAAGGGTGTTTACCTGGCGGCCACCGGCGGTGCCGCCGCGCTGCTGGCCAAGACGATCAAGAAGGCGGAAGTGGTGGCTTATCCCGAGCTGGGCGCCGAGGCGATTTACCGGCTGGAAGTTGAGGATTTCCCTGCCACTGTTATTAACGATGCTTACGGCAATGACATTTACGAGGAAGGCCGCAAGCAGTACGAAATTAAGGACTAGTTTATAAATAAAAGAGGAGTGAAGTAAATGATTTCTAAGGAAGAACTATTGGCAAAGGCCAAGAAGCCTGCCCAGGATGCATTGCGCCTCCATCCCTTCTACCGCGGTAAAATTGATGTGGGAATCCGCTGCAGCATCCGCGACTTTAAAGATTTTGCCATCTGGTACAGCCCCGGCGTCGCCGAGCCCTGCCGGGCCATTCACGCCAATAAGGATCTTGTTTACGAGCACACCAACAAGTCTAACTTTGTAGCGGTAGTCTCTGACGGCACCCGGGTGTTGGGCCTTGGTGACATAGGACCTGAGGCTTCCATGCCGGTTATGGAAGGCAAGGCGCTGCTTTTTAAATATCTTGGCGGTGTGGACGGTTTCCCCATCTGTGTCGACACCAAGGACCCCGACAAACTCATCGAGTTTGTCAAGATGCTACAGCCCTCTTTCGGCGGTATCAACCTGGAGGACATCGCCAACCCCAAATGTTTCTACGTACTGGAGCGCCTGCGCGAGGAGTGTCATATCCCGGTCTGGCACGATGATCAGCAGGGCACGGCCACCGTCACCCTGGCCGGCCTGATAAACGCGCTGCGCTATGTCGGCAAGAACCTGAGTGATGTTAAAATTGCCCTCATTGGCGCCGGCGCCGCCAATGTCTGCTTTGCCAACCTGGTAATATTCGCCGGAGCTGACCCCGGCAAGATGTTTATCTGCGACAGCAAAGGTCTGCTGCACAAAGGCCGCGCCGATGAACTGAAGGCGGAATACAAGGAAAAGCTGGACCTGGCCATGAAGACCAACGCTGAAGGCCGCACCGGCGGCATCGCCGAAGCGATGAAGGGCTGTGACGTGGTTATCGCTCTCTCCAAGCCCGGCCCGGATGTGATCAGTAAAGAGTGGATCAAGGGCATGGCCAAGGACCCCATCGCTTTCCTGTGCGCCAACCCCATCCCGGAAATGTGGCCATGGGATGCCAAGGAAGCGGGCGCCGTCATCGTGGCCACCGGCCGTTCCGATTTCCCCAACCAGGTAAACAATTCTGTTTGCTTCCCCGGCATCTTCCGTGGTGTGCTGGATGTCCAGGCCAAGACCATTACCGATGAAATGTGCATTACCGCCGCTAACACCATCGCTGACCTGGGCGTGATCGACGGCAAAATAGACCCGGAAAACATCCTGCCCAACATGGCCAACGTGGAAGTATTTATCCGGCAGGCGGTGGAAGTGGGACTGAAAGCCATTGAGCTGGGTATCGCGCGGAAAGTGCTGACAAGGGAAGAACTGCGGGCCAAAGCGGAAGCGGAAATCTACCGCAGCCGCAATATCGCCCAGACGCTGATGGATCAGGGCTTTATCGTCCCGCCGCCCGCCGAGTAAAAGCGGATCCGTATTTAAATTCTGTGTCGCCGGCGCCCCGGAGCTCTCAGGGCGCCGGCAGGCGCAGCCGGCCGCGGCCGGCTTGCTTTTTATAAACAGCCGGAAGCATTGGCTTTAAAAAAGCCGGATGCCTACACAAAGGGGGAACAGAATTGTGTCTGTTAATATGATAAACATCTATATCATGGGCAAGAAGTACGTGGTACCCGATTCGCTGACTATCATGAACGCCATTGAATTCGCCGGATACCAGCTGGTGCGGGGCTGCGGCTGCCGGGCCGGCTTCTGCGGCGCCTGCTCCACCGTTTACCGTATCGCTGGCGACTATGAGCTGAAAGTGGGCCTGGCCTGCCAAACCAAGGTGGAGCCGGAGATGTACCTGACTCAGATCCCATTCTTCCCGGCGCAAAAGAAGGAGTACAATATCCAGGAACTAAAGGCCAATGCCGAGCAAATCGCCCGCTTTTACCCGGAAATATACCGCTGTATCGGCTGCAACGCCTGCACCAAGGTGTGCCCGCAGGACCTGAAGGTTATGCAGTATATCGGCTATGCCCAGCGCGGCCAGATCGACAAGTGCGCTGATGAGTCCTTTGACTGTGTGATGTGTGGACTGTGCGCTTCCCGCTGCCCGGCCCAGATAGTCCATTACAACGTTGGGATTCTTGCCCGCCGCCTCTACAGCCGTCATATCGCCAAACCCGCCGCCCATCTCCAGAAAAGAGTGGAGGAAATTCTGGCGGGGAAATATGACGCCGAACTGGAGGAGCTGATGACAGCTTCCAAAGAGGATCTGAGAAAACGTTATGCCGAGCGGGATATCGAAGAATAACAGTCAGGGATGACAAGGAGGGAGAACGGTATGTCATATACTCCGCAACTGCGGGAGCTGATTAAAAAAGTAGAGGCAACGCGTGCCGACCGGGTGAAAAAAGGAAATTTCCGGCGCATGACCATGGACGAACGGGATGAAGTATTAAGCAAATTTCACCCCGACTTTATAGAAGCCAGCATGCGCAAGCTTACTTTCGGCGTCAACAGGGGTGACAAAATACCTCATGAGCTGGCTGACCTGATTGAGGCCCGCAGCCTGATCGAAGGACTGAAATTTGACCTGGAAAAAATAGCTTACGACGTAGACGTCCTGGTGGTGGGAGGCGGCGGCGCCGGTGCTTCCGCGGCACTGCTGGCCCAGGAGCAGGGCGCCGATGTACTGATGGTGACCAAGCTGCGCTTTGGCGACGCCAACACCGTCATGGCCCAGGGCGGCATTCAGGCTGCCGACAAAGAAAACGACTCTCCGGCCATCCACTACCTGGATGTGATGGGCGGCGGCCGTTTTGAGAATGTGCCTGAGCTGGCCCGCGCCCTTACCAACGATGCCCCCATTGCCCTAAAGTGGCTGGAAGACCTGGGTGTCATGTTCGACAAGTTCCCCGACGGCACCATGAAGAGCATCCATGGCGGCGGTACCTCCCGTAAGCGGATGCACTCGGCCCGTGACTACAGCGGCGCTGAAATCATGCGTACCCTGCGGGACGAAGTACGTAACCGTGGTATACGTGTTATCGAGTTCTGTGCTGTGGTGGAGCTTCTGCTGGATTCCGACGGCAAGGCTGGCGGCGCTGTCCTCTACAACATGGAAACCGGGGAATATGAAGTGGCCCGGGCCAAAACCGTTATCCTGGCCACCGGCGGCTCCGGGCGCCTGCATTACCAGGGTTTCCCCACCACCAACCATTATGGCGCCACCGGCGACGCCCTGGTGATCGGGTACCGTGCCGGCGCAAAGATGGCCTTTATGCACACTATCCAGTACCATCCCACCGGCGCTGCCTACCCTCCCCAGATTCTGGGACTCCTGATTACCGAGAAAGTCCGAGGCTTGGGCGCAGAACCGGTCAACATCGACGGCGAGCAGTTCGTCTACCACCTGGAGACAAGGGACGTGGCCTCAGCCGCCATTATCCGTGAAATCAAGGAGCGCGGCAAGGGTATAACCACTCCCACCGGCATGGTGGGAGTGTGGCTCGATTCACCCATGATTGACATAATTCACGGACCCGGTACCGTGGAAAAGGAGCTGCCTGCCATGGTGCGACAGTTCGCTCGCTTCAATGTGGATATAGTCAGGGAACCCATGCTGATCTACCCCTGTCTCCACTACCAGAACGGCGGACTGCTTATCGATGAAAACGGCATGACGGCGGTAGAGAACCTTTACGTGGCCGGAGAAGCAGCCGGAGGTATCCACGGCGGCAACCGCCTTATGGGCAACTCGCTGCTGGATATTGTGGTGTTTGGCCGCCGGGCCGGCAGGCACGCCGGCGCCCGCGCCAAAGACATAAAGGTGAAGAAACTCAGCCTGAACCATGTTGACGCCTACCACAAAGAAATGGAGGCGGCCGGCGTTGATACCGGCGGCCGCGTCTCGCCCATGCTGCTGCCGCGTTACACCCATCGTGTTGAATAACGAGAAAAATAAAGACGGGCACCCGTGAGGGTACCCGTCTTTTTATTGTACCAGTTCCCGGTTGAAGGTCAGGTCGTCCAGCATATCCATGTGTCCCATCTCCCCGCCCTCGATACGGAGGCTCACCTTATCCACCCCGTCCAGCTGCACCAGGGTGTTAACCACCGAATAAACTGCCAGCAGCTCGCCCGCTGAGCCCTGGGCGTTGGCGAACTCGGCGGAGAAAGTGACCACCAGCGACTTCTGCTCCTTAACGTACTCAATCTTAAGCAGGCGCACCCCGTTGGGAAGCACCTCCACCGTATCCCCCTGTGCCATGCTGCCTTTAAGCAATTCTTTTATCAGTGCCTCCGCCTGGTAAGGAACAGTGCTTTTCAGAAAAGCACCGGGCAAAGAACGCTGTTCAGAGCGTAGGTATGCCCCGGGAGTACCGAAATAGAGCTCCACCAGGGTTTCATCCTTTACCGGGGGCGCGGGATTTTTTTTTACCGGTTCGGTGGGTTTTACCGGAGTGGTACAACCGGCAGCGCCCACCAGATAAAAGAAAGCCAGCAGCAGCATAACGGTCCACGGCTTCATTCTCTTACACCTTCCTCCGGCCGTCGGGAAAGTTTCTCCTCCACCGAAGCTGTTTTGGATTCTAGGGTGGCAGGCCGGTCCCGACGGTCATCGATTTTCAGCGTGGTGTAAACCCGGAGCGCTCCCATCTGGAAAGGCACCTCATGCAGTTTTCTTACCACAGCCAGGATCCTGTCAAGATCCCCCTCGATAATGGTGGACATCGGTGTCAGGGTATACCTGATACCGGGTTCCCCGGCCAACACCTTATGGACTGCGGCCACGTAGGCGCTGACTCCGGTTGAAGCGGTGCCGATGGGTACGATGGACAAATCAATAATAGCCATACCGCCACCCCCTGGGTCTGGTACAGTCATATTCACCAAAGCAGGGAAAATTCCTGCAACCGGGAGCTTATTATTTTAAGTAAAAAATATGTATCGTGGGCATTTTGGCATATGTCGCAGGCAGGTAAACCTGTGGACAGGGGCGAATACATTGCCAAAAATGCGGAGGGGGACAGGGAAATGGATCTGCTTGCGGGAGTCCGTGTACTGGACCTTACCCGCCTTTACCCCGGACCTTTCTGCACCCTGCTTTTGGCGGATATGGGTGCGGAGGTTATAAAGGTGGAGAGCCCGGGAGAAGGCGATTATATGCGCGCCATGGGGCCGGGGCTTGGGGAATACAGCCTGTATTTTCAAAACCTTAACCGCGGCAAAAAAAGTATAGTTTTAAATCTTAAAAAACAGGGAGGCGCGGAGGCTTTCCTGAGGCTGGCAGCCGGTGCCGCCGTGGTGGTGGAAGGCTTTCGGCCGGGAGTGATGGCTGCCCTGGGGCTTGGCTATGAAGATGTAAAAAAGGTCAACCCGGGCATTGTTTACTGTTCAATAACGGGTTACGGGCAGGACGGTCCGTTCCGGCTGCGGGCGGGACATGACATCAATTATATTGCCACAGCGGGCATCCTGGGTATCAGCGGGCAGGAGGGCCGGGAACCGGTGTTTGCCGGCGTCCAGATCGGTGATGTAGGCGGCGGGTCGCTCATGGCCCTGACCGGTATCCTGGCAGCTTTATATGCCCGGGCCCGGAGCGGAGAGGGCTGCTACATAGACGCCTCCATGCTGGACGGTCTGGTAGCCTGGCTGCCCATGCCGCTGGCGGACCTGTTTGCGGGTAACCGCACCGGCAGAGGCCAGGCTATGCTGAACGGTGGGCTGGCTTGTTACAATGTCTACCGCACCGCCGATGGGGAATATATGTCCCTTGGCGCCCTGGAACCCAAGTTTTGGGCGCAGTTTTGCCTGGCTGTGGGCAGGAAGGACCTGATAGACAGGCAGTACCAGCACGACCAGGAATCTTTAAAAAAGGAATGCAGAGAAATATTTGCCGCTGCAACGCGTGCCAGCTGGGAAAAAGTCTTTGCCGAATTTGATGCCTGCTGCGAACCGGTGCTCTCCCTGCAGGAAATGACTGAACACCCCCAGGTTAGGGCACGCGGGTTGGTAGAAGGAGGGAGGCAGGCTTTTCCGCTTAAAATATCGGGAAGACGTCCGATGAGGCACGCTCCGGCTCCCGGTCTGGGCGAACATACCAGAGAACTGTTGCTGGCCGCCGGGTATACGGAAGAGGAAATAGCTGAGCTGGAAAAATAGTAATAGATAGTTGGGCAGGCCCGCAGAGCCTGCTTTTTTATCGAAAGTTATATAATCTACCCCTACCCTGAAAACATTCAACCAGCAAATGGGTAACACAAAATAAGACTACGAGAAAGCTGATTTCGCAGCCCCAAATAACAGCACCCAGCAGCTGCTTACGCTATTTTTTCTTCCACATTGATGCTCTTTGATCCAATCCACAAGCTCCAGAATATCGCTGGTCATCGTGCCAAAAGCTCTAATCACCTTTCCTTTCGGTGTAATGATGCAGGCCGTAATGCTCTTTTTGTGAACATCAAGGCCGCAGCATCTCTCATGAATTATTCGAACTCGTCGCCGGCCGCAGAAAAAATACTCAACAGGAAGGGGTTTTCATGCTTCCGATGGTGCCGCAGTAGGCATGAATGTCTATAGAATAAAAATATTACCATACAAATTAGTTATCAGAAAAATAAAAATATTCAAACAATAGATATTGCAGGGCAAAGTACCCCCTGCTATAATTATGCTTAAAAGTCTCTTTTATGGAGATTTCTGCAAAGGGGGGTGGGGCCTGGCTACTGTTTTTACAGCTTCTTTGGAATATCAGCTGGAATTAAGCAAAGAGGAGGAGACATGTTGAGCGATCAGAATAATTATACCGCTGTTGAACGGGAAGCGGCGGATGCGCACTGGAAAGATAACGCGTTACTGGTTGGGTTGCTGCTGGTAGTATGGTTTATTGTGACCTGGGTGGCTTCTGTTTTTGCCGACGGCCTGAACAGGATTCATATTCTGGGCTTCCCGCTGGGTTATGTTACCGGTTCCATGCTGGCGCTGTTTATTTATACAATTATGATTTTTTACTACGCGTACAGAATGGACCAGATTGATGAGAAACACGGGATGAAAGAATAAAAGGTTTTAAGGCCAGTCATATTACATCGTGAGGAGGAAGTATATGCAAAACAGAGGCTGGTTGGTGTTTACCCTGGGTGTTGTGGGTACTTTGCTGGCGCTTATCGGGATTTTTACAGTAATGGAGGGTCAGGGGCTGATTCAGCCCAGGACCATTGGCCTGATTTTCTTCTTTGGCACCGTTGCCCTGTATGCGGTGGTGGGCCTGATGGTTTCAGCCCGTAAAGTTTCCGACTATTACGTGGCCGGCCGCGATATTCCGGCGTTCTATAACGGAATGGCCGGTGCCGCCAACTGGATGAGCGCCGCTTCCGTCATCGGCATGGCGGGGACTATTTATCTGCTGGGGTATGACGGCCTCGCCTATATCATGGGGTGGACCGGCGGCTATGTGCTGCTGGCGCTCCTGATTGCCCCTTATGTGCGTAAAATGAGGGCTTATACCGTGCCGGATTTTATGGCTACCCGCTATGAGGGAAACGTGGCCCGCAGCGTGTCGGTTTTTGCAGCGCTGGCGATGAACATAGTTTACCTGATTCCCCAATTCATGGGCGTGGGCATGATTGCCAGCCGGTTTTTGGGACTTCCCTTTGCCTGGGGTGTTTTCGTGGCCCTGGCGGTTATCTTGCTTACCACGTTCTCCGGTGGGATGCGCGGCGTTACCTGGGTGTCGGTGGCGCAGTACCTGATACTGTTGGTGGCATACCTGGTGCCGCTGGTGATTCTGTCGGTGCGCCTGACCGGGAATCCCATCCCGTGGTTAGCCTATGGTAAGGCGCTGGAGCAGATTGACGCCTATGAGGTTGTGCACGGCATGACCAGGTACGTACAACCCTTTACCAATATGAGCCGGCTTAATACACTGGGACTGATTTTCTGCCTGATGGTGGGCACCGTCGGCCTGCCGCACGTGCTGACCCGTTTCTACACTGTGAAGTCGGTCCGCGACTCCCGCATCAGCGTGGGCTGGTGCCTGCTCTTCATCATCCTGGTTTATATCTCGGCCCCGGCTAAAGCTGCGCTGGTGCGCAACGACATCTATCAGAACCTGGTGGGAACTCCCATCAATCAGCTGCCGGCCTGGATGGATACCTGGGGTAAACAGGGCTTGGTTAAGGTGAACGATATAAACGGTGACGGCGTTTTGCAGTTCAACGAACTAACCCTGCACGCTGATATGATCGTGGTGGGTGCCCCGGAAATCGCCGGTATGCCTTACACGGTATCCAGCCTGATTGGCGCCGGCGGCATGGCGGCGGCCGTCTCCACCTCACTGGGGTTGCTGATGGTGCTGGCGGCCGGGGTGGCCCACGATATTTACAAGAAGATGATAAATCCCAACGCCTCGGAGGGCGTAGTCCTCTTCTGGTCCCGGGCGGTGCTGGTGATAGTGGCCGTGTTGTGCGCCCTGGCGGCCCTGACCCGTCCCGCCCTGATTGTGCAGATGGTGGCGTGGGCCTTTTCCATCGCCGCCGCCTCCTTCTTTCCGGCGGTATTCCTGGGTATCTGGTGGCGGCGCGCCAATGCCCAGGGCGCGGTGGCCGGCATGATTACCGGCCTGGTCGTCACCATTGGCTATATCATCCTTTCCCATTTCTATAAAATACAGTTCTTCGGTATCCTCACAATCAACGCCGGATTATTCGGGGTTCCCGCCAACTTCCTCGTCACATACATTGTTTCCATGCTGACAGCGGAACCTTCGAAAGAAGTCCAGGAACTGGTGACCGAGCTGCGCTTCCCCAGGGCCACCAGGCTGATTGGCGAAGAAGGTTAAACCTTGCGGGTTAAGGACGTGTCTTGTATTAACGCTGAAAAGAGCCGGGCTGATGGCCCGGCCCTTTTCAGCCGATCTTTTGACAGGGCCTCTTTTTTATAGCCCACTGAAGGAATAGAAGGTGCCTGTGTCTAATATTAAATAATACAAATTTATAGAATATTGAAAAATATTTTACAAATTATGGCACTAAGATTCTTTTATAACAAAGGACATAAGAGCGAGGAGGTAGTAGCGTGACAGACAAAGCAATTACATCGGTACTGGGCGAGAACAGGAAATTTCAACCGCCACCGGATTTCAGCGCAAAGGCCAGGATTAAAAGCATGGCCGAATACGAAGAAATGTACCGGCGGTCGGTGGAGGATCCGGAGGGATTTTGGGCGGAAATGGCGGGAGAGCTTAACTGGTTTAAGCAATGGGACCGGGTATTGGAATACGATTTTACTGAGGCCAGAATTTCCTGGTTCGCGGGCGGCAAGCTGAATGTTTCCTATAACTGCCTGGACCGTCACCTTGACAGCTGGCGCAAAAACAAGGCGGCCATCATCTGGCAGGGCGACCCCATTGGCGAAAGCAGGACTTATACTTACCAGCAGCTGCACCGGGAAGTTTGCCGTTTTGCCAACGTCCTAAAAAAGAAGGGGGTGCAAAAAGGCGACCGGGTTGCCATTTATATGCCCATGGTGCCTGAGCTGGCCATAGCCATGCTGGCCTGCACCCGCATCGGGGCCATTCACAGCATAGTCTTCGGCGGTTTCAGCGCTGACTCGTTGCGGGACCGCATTCTGGACAGCAGCTGCAAGCTGCTGGTTACCGCCGATGCGGGATTGCGCGGGGGCAAATATGTGCGGTTGAAGGAGACCGCTGATGAGGCGGTAAAAAGCTGCCCGAGCATTGAAAATGTTATCTGCCTGCGGCGTGCCGGCATACCGGTGGAGATGACAGCGGGCCGGGATTCCTGGTGGGATGACGAGATGGCCGCACCGGATATCAGGAGCTTCTGCCCTGCAGAAGAGATGGACGCCGAGGATCCGCTGTTTATCCTGTATACCAGCGGCAGTACCGGCAAGCCTAAAGGGGTTTTGCATACCACCGGCGGTTACCTGGTCCACGTTAACGCCACCAGCCGCTATATCTTCGATATCAGGGATGAGGACACTTACTGGTGCACCGCTGATATCGGCTGGGTGACCGGGCACAGCTACATTGTCTACGGCCCTCTTTCCCTGGGTGCCACCACCCTGATGTTTGAAGGTGTGCCTAATTATCCCAACCCTGACCGCTTCTGGGAAGTGGTGGAAAAATATGCTGTCAATATCTTCTATACGGCGCCCACGGCCATCCGGGCCATGATGCGTGACGGCAGGGAATGGCCGGACCGCCGCGACCTTTCCACCCTGCGCCTTCTTGGCACGGTTGGGGAGCCCATCAACCCGGAAGCCTGGATGTGGTACCACACCGTCATCGGCAGGGAAAACTGCCCTATCGTGGATACCTGGTGGCAAACAGAGACCGGCGGCATCCTCATCTCACCCATACCCGGCGCCATCGCCACCAAACCAGGTTCGGCTACCCTTCCCTTCTTCGGGGTAGAACCGATGGTGATCCGTCCTGATGCCAGCGAGTGTGATACCAATGAGGGAGGCTACCTGGTAATCAAAAAACCCTGGCCCGGCATAATGCGTACTGTGTACGGTGACCACAGGCGGTTTAAAGACACTTATTTCTCCCAGTACCCCGGCTGGTACTTTACCGGCGACGGAGCCCGGAAGGACGAAGACGGCTACTTTTGGCTGATGGGCCGGGTGGATGATGTTATCAACATCTCCGGTCACCGCCTGGGCACCGCCG
Organism: Dethiobacter sp.; assembly: GCA_020725465.1. Classification (GTDB taxonomy): domain Bacteria; phylum Bacillota; class Dethiobacteria; order Dethiobacterales; family Dethiobacteraceae; genus DYEY01. The sequence continues at coordinate 57,585 of DYEY01000068.1, read as the reverse complement.
AAGTGGAAAGCGCCTTGGTCTCCCACCCGGCGGTGGCCGAAGCGGCGGTGGTAGGATTCCCCCATGATATTAAGGGCGAAGGCATCTATTCCTATGTAATACTGAGAGATGGCTACTCGCCCAGCCCGGAACTGCGCCAGGAACTGGTGGCCCATGTACGCAAGGTAATCGGCCCCATCGCCACTCCGGACCGCCTGCAGTTTTCCCTGGGCTTGCCCAAAACCAGGAGCGGGAAGATAATGCGCCGTATCCTGCGCAAAATCGCCCAGGGCGACCTGGAGAACGTGGGTGATACCACCACCCTGGCCGATCCAGCGATAGTGGACAGCCTTATCAAAGACAGGGACAGTGCCTAAATGCCAGAAAAAAAGCCCGGAACCCGGGCTTTTTCTTATAATTTCAGAAGGAAAACAATATTTCTGCGTAAAATAGCATTCAGAAGAAAAATGAGAGGAGTGAGGCTGTGCAGCTGCCAAGATGGGTAACAAGGCGCCTCTGGCGCGCCGTGATAGAGTTTGACCTGCTGGCACCAGGCGACCGGGTGCTGGTGGGGTTGTCAGGAGGAAAGGATTCGTCGTTTCTGCTGTATGCTCTGGAGGCACTGCGGGAAAATGCCCCTTTCCGGTGGGAGCTGGCAGCGCTCCACGTTGATCAGGGTTTTGTACCCGATTTTAATGTTTCGCCCATGGCGGATCTGTGCGCTAAGCTGGGGGTACCTTTTTTTGTCCGGCGGACAAAAATATCTGAGTTTGCTTTCCGCCCCGGGCGGCAAAATCCCTGCGCCCGGTGCAGCTACCTGAGGCGCGCTTATATGAACGATTTCGCGGTGCGCGAAGGCTATAACAAAGTGGCTCTGGCGCACCACCTGGATGATGCGGTGGAAACTTTCCTGATGGCACAGTTATATTCCGGCCAGTTAAAGACTTTCCGGCCCAGGTCCTACCTGGACCGCTGCGGCATTACCGTTATCCGCCCCCTGGTTTACTTTCGTGAGAACCAGGTAAAGCAGGCCGGGAAACTTATGGAGTACGAGCCGATGGATACGCCCTGCCCGCTAGCGGGGAAGTCAGTGCGTGCCAGGGTAAAAGCCCTTATAAAGGAGCTCAGCCGCGAAAACCAAAATATTTTCCACAACCTGGTGGTGGCCATGCGGCAGAGCACCGTAGTGGAAGGATGGCCGGCCGGTACCGGCAGGAAAGAAATGAGCAGGAGGGTAGCTGAATTTTGGCGCGGATCAAAGCAGGAATCAGAAGTAAACGGGGGAATATGTAATAAAACGGTAAGGGGGGAACATCTTGGCGCCAAGAACGCTTAAACCGGAGGAATTACGTTATTACTGTGACCCGGAGCAGTTTGAATTTGAAACCACGGAATCACTGGCGCCGCTGGAGGGGATAATCGGCCAGGAACGGGCAGTACGCGCCATGGAGTTCGGCCTTTCTATCAAGAGGCACGGCTATAATATTTTTATGACCGGCCCTGCCGGCACAGGCAAGATTTCCTACGCCCAATCGCTGATCAACGAGGTAGCGGGGACGGAGGATACCCCTGACGACTGGTGCTATGTCTACAACTTTGAAAATTCAGCTCACCCGGTGGCCATCCGGCTGCCTTGGGGCCAGGGGGCCGGCTTTGCCAAAGATATGGCCGACCTGGTGGAAACGCTGAAGCAGGAAATTCCAAAGGCCTTTGACGCCGAAGACTACGAGCGGCAGAAAACAGAGATATTTAAAGGGTTTCACGAGACCAGGACAATGCTTCTGGAGGAGCTGACAGGTACGGCGGCAGAGCAGGGATTCATCCTGAAGCGGACCAGCACCGGCTTTGTCAGCATCCCGGTGATTGACGGCAAAGAGCTTTCCGGTGAAGAATTTGAAGCTCTGCCGGCGGAAGTAAAGGAGGAACTGGAGAAAAAATCGGAGGACATCCAATATAAGGCTATTAACGTCATGCGCCGTATCCAGGCCGCAGAGAGGGAAATGAAAGACAGGATCAAGGAGCTGGAGAACCAGGTTGGCCTTTTTGCCCTGGGTTACCTGTTTGAAGAGATTAAAGGCCGCTACAGCAAGCTGGCGGATGTAGCCGGATACCTGGAAGCGGTGCAGAAAGATGTACTGGACAACCTAGACGAATTCCGCAGCGGTGGGGAAGAAGATGCCATGCCTTTCCCCTGGCTAAAAAGAAAAGGAGATCCTGGGTATAAGTACCGCGTAAACCTGGTGGTTGATAACAGGGAAACGGTGGGAGCCCCGGTGATAATAGAAACGAATCCCACTTATTATAACCTGATAGGGCGGGTGGAGTACGAAAGCAAGATGGGTATGGTAACCACCGATTATACCATGATTAAGGCCGGTTCTCTGCTGCGGGCCAACGGTGGTTACCTAATCCTGCAGGTACAGGACGTCCTGACCAACCCGGGCGCCTGGGAGGGCCTGAAGCGGGTGCTGAAAACCAGGGAGGTCTGTATGGAGAACCTGGGCGAACAGTTCAGCCTGCTGGCCATGTCAACCCTGCGACCGCAGCCCATACCGGTCAATGTCAAAGTGGTGCTGATCGGCTCTCCCCTGCTCTACAGCCTGCTTTATCACTATGACCCGGACTTCCGCAAGCTGTTTAAGGTCAAAGCCGATTTTGACACCGAAATGGACCGCAATCGTGGGCATATGACCCAGATGGCCTGCTTTATCGCAACCCACTGCCAGCGGGAGCAGCTGAGGCATTTTGACCGCTCCGCGGTGGCCCGGGTGGTGGAATACAGCGTCCGTCTGGCGGACCACCAGGACCGACTTACCACCAGGTTTAATGAGATCGTGGAAATCATTTATGAGGCGGATACGTGGGCGCATCTGATGGGTTCGGAACTGGTTACCGGCGAACATGTGAAAAAAGCCATTGAAGAAAAGGTTTACCGTTCTGACAAGTACGAGCGGAAGATGCAGGAAATGCTGGCGGATGGGACCATCCTGCTGGACCTGGATGGGGCAAAGGTGGGTCAGGTTAACGGTTTGTCGGTGCTAAACAGCGGAGATTATGTCTTCGGCCGGCCCTCACGGATTACAGCAGTAACCTACCTGGGACGGCGGGGTATCGTAAATATTGAGCGTGAAACCAAGATGAGCGGGCAAATCCACGATAAAGGCCTGCTTACCCTGAGCGGGTACCTGGCCGCAAAATTTGCCCAGAAAATTCCCCTTACCATTTCGGCCAGCATCACCTTTGAGCAGACGTACACCGGGGTGGAGGGAGACAGCGCCTCCAGCACTGAGCTTTACGCGCTGCTCTCCAGCCTTTCCGGCCTGCCGCTGCGGCAGGATATTGCCGTAACCGGTTCGGTCAACCAGTTTGGCGAGGTGCAGCCGGTGGGCGGCGTGACCTACAAAGTGGAAGGCTTTTTTAAAGCCTGCCGCCTTAAGGGGCTCACCGGCAGGCAGGGCGTGATGATCCCGGTGCAGAACATAGTTAACCTCAACCTTAGCGATGAGGTGGTGGCAGCGGTAAGGGAAGGTAAATTCCACATCTACCCGGTGACCACCATCGAGGAGGGCATAGAGATTCTGACCGGCGTACCGGCCGGAACTCCCGACAGTGACGGCGAATACCCGCCTGGCAGCGTGTTTGGTCTGGTGCAGCAAAAGCTGGCTTCTTACAATAAACTGCTGGAACACCGGGAGGAGGAGGGCGAAAAGGCTAAGGATGGCGACAGCGGCGCCTGCCCCGGCACCTGTCACTGACTTGTAAAAAGGCAGCTTTTTGTATACAATATTGGCATACTTGTAAAAGGGAACAGGTGAGCTTTGAAACTGCCGCTGGATATCGAAAGCTTTCTGCTTGCACCGGAAAACTATTACGTTGTCGATGTCCGCTCACCGGGTGAGTACAAGGCAGCGTCCATCCCGGGGGCGGTGAATGCCCCTCTGTTTGATGACCGCGAGAGGGAAATCGTCGGTACAACGTACTGGCAGGAGGGGACCGACCGGGCTAAGCTGGTCGGCCTCTCTATGGTTGCGCCCAAGCTGCCGCTAATGGTGGAGTCCATACTGAACGGGGCAAATGGGAAGGAAATTGTGCTTTACTGCTGGCGCGGCGGCATGCGCAGCAGGAGCCTGGCAGCTGTGTTTGAAATACTGGGATACCCGGTAAGGCAGCTGGCTGGTGGTTACAGGGCCTTCCGGCGCCAGGTAGTAAAAGGCCTGGACAAAGACTCACCGGGCGTACCGGTTTTCGTATTAAACGGGCTCACCGGCGTGGGCAAGACATTGGTCATCAGAGAACTGCAGGCTATGGGGGCGCCTGCCCTCGACCTGGAGGCTATGGCCAATCACCGCGGCTCAGTTTTCGGCGGGGTAGGCCTGGGCGACCCAAGCAGCCAGAAAGACTTTGAAGCGCAGCTTTTTTTGGCCCTGCGGCGGTATGCCGGTGCACCGTTCCTGATTGTGGAAGGAGAAGGCAGGCGTATCGGCCCTGTGGTGATACCGGATTTCCTGTATAAAGCTATGCGGGACTGCCCCCATATCCTGCTGGAAGCGCCCCTGGACGTCCGGGCGGCCAGGATTGTGGCGGAGTACGGCGGTAAGGACACCCAAACCACCCTGGCCCTGGCGGAAGCGGTCCAATCCCTGGAGAAAAGGCTGGGCCGGACCAGGTGCGCGGAGCTGGCCGCCTGTATCAGGCAGGGGGACTGCGAAAAGGCGGCCAAAGTGCTCTGTGTGGAGTATTATGACCGTTATTACCGTGATTCCCGCCGCACGTTGTCCGACTATATTGCGGTGGTGGATGTTGCTGACATCAGTGCCGGGGCCCGCCGGGTCCTGGCGGTGATAGACGAGTATTTAAACCGTGGGGAGAGCTGACATGGAACAGTACCGGGGCCTTTCCGCCATTTATGACCTCCTGATGACCGGCGTGGATTATGAAGAATGGGGAGATTACGTGCTTGCCCTGGTGGAAAGGCACGGAGGCGTGCCTTTCCGCCGTGCCCTTGACCTGGCCTGCGGCACCGGTAACACCACACTGGCCTTGGCCAGGCGGGGCTTCCGGATGTACGGCCTTGATCTTTCGTCGGAAATGCTGACGGCGGCCGCTGAAAAAGCAGTGAAGGAAGGCCTGCCGGTTGATTTCCTCCAGGGGGATATGCGTTCATTTACCCTCCGCGAGCCGGTGGGTATGGCGGTGGCTTTTCAGGACGGGTTGAATTACCTGCTTTCGGCTGAGGAATTCCTGAGGACTATGCAGTGCGTGGCCCGCGTCCTCTTACCGGGAGGCCTTTTCATCTTTGACATCAACATGGTGGAAAAACTGCCCGCCGCCGGTGGGCAAGCCTGCGTGGAGCAGGAGGAATTTACCCTGATTTATTCAACCTCCTTTGTCAGCGGATCAGTTTGGGAGATAACAGTTACCGGCTTTGTGCCGGCGGGAGGGGGGTTGTGGCGTCGTTTCCGGGAAACGCACCGGGAGCGTATTATCAGCGACGGGGAAGTGCGGGGAGCGCTCAAAGCCGCCGGCCTTACCCTGCTTGGCAAGTACGCCGCCTTTACTTTTACACCCCCGGACGGGACCGCCCGCCGGGTCTTTTACGTGGCCCTGAAGGAGGGTTAAATCGCATATGCACGTTGTTCTGGTCGAACCGGAGATTCCGCCCAATACCGGCAATGTGTCCAGGACCTGCGCGGTGACGGGGACACACCTGCACCTGGTGGAACCGCTGGGTTTCAGCATTGACGACCGGCAGCTGAAAAGGGCCGGCCTTGATTACTGGCACCGCCTGAAGCTGACTGTCCATCCAGACCTGTCTTCTTTCCTGGCCCGGGTGGCAGGGCATGCCTTCTGGCTCTTTACCACGCGGGGAACGCATTTATATCACGAGGTTAAATATGGTCCGGACGACTATCTTATTTTCGGCCGGGAAACCGCCGGCCTGCCGAAAGACCTGATTGAACGGCATTCCCACCGGAGCGTGCGCATCCCAATGGGTGCGGAAATCCGCTCGCTTAACCTGTCCAACGCGGTGGCGGTGGCGCTTTACGAGGCGCTGCGCCAACAGGGCTTTCCTTCGATGAGTTAGATTACGGGCTTTTGCCAGATTTCTGCGCCGGAGTAAGGCCAAAGCAGGATTATCCGGTTGCGTGGCGAAACAACCGGAAGGATAAAATCAAAGGGGGAGGCAGGCGGAATGCGGACGGCAGGCGAATACCTGGAGAGGCTCCGTGCACTACGGGACAACGTTTATCTGGGAGGTGAGCTGGTAAAGCGCGACGACCCCAGGCTGATGCCCGGTATCAACGTGGTGGCTGAAACATTTAATTACGCCGCCGGGGAAGAATACCGGGGGCTGCTTACCGCTGTTTCGCACCTGACCGGCAAGACCATCAACCGGTTCTGCCATATTCATCAGAGTGCGGAAGACCTGCTTAAAAAACAGGAAATGACCCGCTTCCTGTGCACCCGGACCGGAGGCTGTATCCAGCGCTGTATGGGGACCGATGCACTTAACGCCCTCTCTGTAATAACCAAGGAAATGGATATAAGGATCGGTACCGACTATTATGAAAGGTTCCTGAACTACCTGAAATATTTCCAGGAGAACGACCTGGTAGGAAACTGTGCCCAGACCGATGTCAAGGGCGACCGCTCCAGGCGCCCGCACGAGCAGGCTGACCCCGACCTTTACCTTAGGGTGGTGGAAAAAAGGGAAGACGGGATTGTGGTCAGGGGAGCCAAGGCGCATAATACCATCGCGCCTTACGCCGATGAGATTATTGTGGTGCCCACCCGCCTCATGACTGACAAGGACAGTGACTATGCTGTTGCTTTTGCCATCCCCGCCGATACCGAAAACGTTTATCTGGTGACACGTGCCACCAACCCACGCCCGCGCCGGCACCTTAAGGTTAAGGAATACGGTTCGGCGGACTCCATGACCATCTTTGACAATGTGTTTGTGCCCAGGGAAAGGGTGTTTATGTGTGGCGAGTTTTCCTTTGCCGGCCCCCTGGCGCTGCTGTTCGCCCTTTTCCACCGCCACAGCTATACCGGCTGCAAGCCGGCCGCCACTGACGTTATCATGGGCTTCTCCGCCCTGGTGGCCGAATACAACGGCGTGGAAAAAGCGCCGCACGTCCGCGATAAGCTGGCGGACCTGGTGGCCGTGGCCGAACTGGTCTACGGCACCGGCATTGCCGCTGCCGTCAAAAGCAAGCAATATGCCTCAGGGACCTACGTGCCCGACCCGGTTTACTGCAACGTGGCCCGCTACCACGCCGGAGTCAACGTTTACCGCGAGTACGACATCCTGGCCGACCTGGCCGGTGGACTGCCGGCCACTCTGCCGCCGGAGGAGGATTTTTTCAACCCGGTAACCAGGCCTTTTCTGGAAAAATATATTATGCGCAACCCGGCGGTTTCAGCGGAAAACCAGCACAGGTGTTTCCGCGCGCTTAGCGACATGTTGTGTTCCTCTCATGCCGGTGTGATGCAGGTGGCCGGTGTCCACGGTGGCGGTTCACCCATCATGGAGAAAATCGCCATCATGGGCCAGTATGACATCAAGGCCAGGAAGAACATTGCCAAAAGACTGGCCGGTATTGAAGAGTGAGTTTTGGGGAAATTAAAACAGCCTGCCAGGTGCGCGACAATTATGCGGAGGTGAAAGAAATGTCTGAGCAAATGGTGATCAATATCACCGGCATGAGCTGCAATCACTGTAAAATGGCGGTGGAGAAGGCCATCAAAGCGTTGGCAGGAGTAAAAGAGGTGCAGGTGGACCTGCAGGGGGGCAAAGCCACGGTTATCTACGACAGCGCAACAATTGACGGTGAAGCGTTGAAAGCCGTGGTAAGAGACGCCGGTTACGAGGTTAAATAACTTACCGGTAACCGGAGTTTTGTTTCAGGAACAGGAGGTATGGTTATGAACGTATATGATTACGCCCACTCTTTGGCCAGGGCAATCCGGCACAGCGTTGAATACCGTGAATACCGCGAAGCCTTAAGTAAGGTGGAGGCAGACAAACCTTCCCACGAAATGCTGCTGGACTTTCGCCGGGAACAGCTGGAACTGGAGGGCATGAGACTGGCCGGGCAGGACGTTGGGGATCGGGAAGAGAAGCTGAAAAAGATGTTCGAAGTTATCAGGATCAATCAGTATATCAACGACTTCCTGGGAAAAGAGTACCGCTTTGCCAGGATGATGGAAGACATCCAGAAGATCCTGGCTGAAGCTGTAAGCCCGGAAAAGAACAATTCTTAACTTTCGCCTATACATCGGTATTGACAAATCATGCCAGCAGGAATATGCTGTAATTAATAAAAGTAATCGGAGGCGGGGAAAATGGAATCTGTGCAAAAAGCACGCAGGATGACCAGGCAGCGTCGTAAAATCCTTGAGGTACTGCGCGGCACGGACACTCACCCCACAGCGGACTGGATTTTCGAACAGGTAAGACGCGTGATGCCAAAGATAAGCCTGGGCACAGTCTACCGCAATCTGAGAGTTTTAAAAGAGTCCGGGGAGATCCTGGAATTGAATTACGGGAGTACCTACAGCCGTTTTGATGGTAACACCGACAACCATTACCACTTTGTCTGTTTGTCGTGTGGGAAGATAGGTGACGTTATGCTGCCGTTGTCCGACCAGATAACCCGCCAGGCCGCCGGAGCGGTAGATGGACGGGTTGAGTTCCACCGCCTCGAATTTTACGGAACCTGTGGCGACTGTACAATAAAACAATAAAAATAGCACGCCTATTGGCGTGCTTTAAAGTTTGGCGTCATCTTTAAGATAATAGTGATAGACGATAACTTTCAGGGTGGCGGCCACCGGGATGGCCAGGATGACGCCGATGATGCCAAGCAGCTGCCCGCCGATAAGCAGGCTGACAATGATGGTAAAGGGGCGCAGGTCGACCGCTTTACCCAGCAAAAGGGGGACAAGCAGAAAGGCGTCGACAGCCTGCACAGCCACATAAATAAAGATAATCAGAAAAACACTGGGGGTATCCGGGGTCAGGGCCAGTATTACCGCCGGTATGCCGGCCAGGTATGGCCCCACGTAAACGATGATATTAAACAGGCCAGCCAGCATGCCCAGGATAAGGGCGAACGGCATTCCCACCAGGGCCAGGATGATACCTGTTATAATACCGACCAAGCTGCAGCGTACCAGGTTGCCGCGCAGGTAAGAGCCCACTTTGAGGTCGATAATCTCCATGACGTGGGTGGCTTCTTTACGCCATTTGCCCGGAAAGAGGCGGATGACGCCCTCCTTGAGAGGTGTCAGGTCGCGCAGGAGGTAAAAAACGAGGAAAAGGACTATAATGACATCGGTGAGCCCGGAAAGCAGGTTGACGGTTACAGTGGTGGCGGTGGAGACGGCCTGCTGCAGGATGCCCGGCAGTTCCTGCGCTACGCTCTGCATGGACTGCATGAGGTTTTCATTGGCGAACAGCTCTTCCAGCTGCATAATCAGGCGCGGCAGCATGAAACTGTAGTCGGTGGCCAGGTAGCGGGCCAGGGCGCGCAGTTCGATAATCAGGGTGGGTATGATCAGGTAAAAAACCAGAAGGACGAAGGACAGCAGGGCGAAATAAACCACCAGTACCGACAGGAAGTGCGGCATGCCTTTTTTATGCAGAAAGGAGGACAGGGGAGAAATACTGTAAACGATTAAAATTGAAATCAGAACCAGCCCGATTACCCAGGAAATTTTCTGCACAAACCAGATTGTCGCCACCAGGGCGACAAGAAGAGCCAGCAGCCGGACTGCCGTATCCCACAAAGTTTCCCGCAATGCCCACACTCCCGTTAAATGCTTTTCACTATCATTATAAGTGCTGTAAATTGCTCTGACAATGTTAAAATTCGCCGGAGGTGCTAAAACGGGCTGAAGGCGAGTATAATGAATATTGACTGGGGGTGTAGACTTGCCTGTACTGCTGCTCGCTCTGGTCAGCCTGCTTCTCTGTATCGGACTGCTGCTGCTGCCGCCGCTGACCGGTGGGGGAATTGGCAGCCTGTTTGCCAGAGCCTGGCTGTTTTTCGGGATTCTGGTTTTCAGCGCCCACTATGTCTATTTTTTGAAAAAGACAGGCGGAAGGCAGGTTGCGGGGAGCACTGAATTTACGGTTCGCCGGCGTGGGGAACAGTTACCGGTTCAAAGCCGAGAATATACGTAAGCTTCTCAGTCACGATAAGTGTCCTTACAAAAAGGCGGTAGCGCTGCCTGTCTGCTTCCACAATCCTCTTGTCCAGAAGGTGTATGGCCAGAGGGATGGGCACAGTATCCAGCTTTTCACCCACCAGGCCACCTGCCAGCCTGGTTACTTCCTGGCGCAGCGCCACGGCCAGGAAAGGATCGATGGATTCTTTCTCGAACTGAACAACGATTTCGCGCACAACGGAGGTCCGGCTGCTTTGCCACTGGGCCTCGGTTTTTTTCAGGCGTTCAGTGGTCAGGTAAAGGTCTGTCCTGAGTTTTTCCCTCTCGATATAAAGGGCGTCCAGGCGGCTTGCCAGGAAAACATTCATGCCGGCAGCGCCAAGGAGAGCTCCAAGCAGAAAAAACGCCACATTCTTTTTCACAACTGCTTTTCACCTGCCAGCCAGAGCAGGAAGAGGTAGCCGGCATGGGCGCCAAGAAAAGAGGAAAAGATCATTAATGCCTGTTTGGCCACCATGCCTGGCTGCCCGCCGAGAAAGCCGGTTTCAATTGCTTTCAGCGTGTCGAAGGTTCCTCCCATGGCGGTCACCAGTGCCCAGATTTTCAGCTTACCCGCCAGTTCCAGCATGCTGTGGCCGGGGGCCTGGCCGGTAAAAACAGAACCCAGGGAGCCGAGCAGGGTTCCGCCCAATATGACGCCGCAGGAGATAAAAATATTAAGTACCAGCGTGTCCAGAAGTTTTTGCATGGCCATAACCTCCCTGTCTATATCTATGGGAGAAAAGATGAGTTTAGACACGGCAAAGAAAAAGGAAAAACGGAGGAAAAAACGAATTAACTTTAAAGACTGGCCAAGAGGTGGAACAATGGCAGGCAACAGGTTTGTGCATCTTCATAATCACAGTGAATACTCCCTGCTGGACGGCGCTGCCCGTATCCCGGCCATGGTGAAAAAGGCTGCCGCGCTCGGTATGCCGGCGCTGGCAATTACCGACCACGGTGTTATGTACGGCGTGGTGGATTTCTACAAGGAAGCAAAAAAAGCCGGCATAAAACCTGTTATCGGCTGTGAAGTGTACGTATCTCCCCGTGGCCGGGCGGATAAAGACCCCCGCCTGGATGCCAAACAGCACCACCTGGTTCTGTTGGCCAAAGACAGGGAAGGTTACCGCAACCTGATGCAGCTGGTAACCCGCGGCTACAGTGAGGGGTTTTATTACAAGCCGCGGGTGGATCACGAGCTGCTCTGGCGCTATGGCGGCGGCCTGGTTGCCCTGTCCGCCTGCCTGGCCGGGGAGATACCCCAGGCCATCCTGGAAAAAAAACCGGAGGAGGCTCTGCGCCTCCTGGACTTTTATCTTGAAGTGTTCGGTGAGGATTTCTTCCTTGAGCTGCAGGACCATGGCCTGGCTGAACAGCGCCCTGTAAACGAGGGCCTGCTGCAGCTGGCGGCGGAAAGAAATGTGGGGTTGGTGGTGACCAACGACCTGCACTATATCGACGCCGCTGATGCACATGCCCATGATGTGCTCCTCTGTATCCAGACCGGCAAAACACTGGACGATGAAAAGAGGATGCGCTTCCAAAGCGGGGAATTCTATTTAAAAACAGAAGAGGAGATGCGTGCGTGCCTGGCCGGCTATGTCGACGCCAGGGTTCTGGAGGCGGCAATGGCCAACACCATAGAGATCGCGGAACGCTGCAACTTTGATTTTGAATTCGGCAACACTTACCTGCCTGTATATGAGATACCGGCTGGCTACGACGAAAACAGTTACTTAAGGCAGGTGTGCCTGGCCGGCGCCTCCAGGCGCTTTGGCAACAATATCACGGCGGAGATTTCCCAGCGCCTTGACTATGAGCTGAAAGTCATCGCCCAGATGGGTTATGCCTCGTACTTCCTGGTGGTATGGGATTTTATCCGCTACGCCCATGAAAACGGCATACTGGTGGGCCCGGGGCGCGGTTCCGCCGCCGGCAGCCTGGTGGCTTACTGCCTGGAAATAACCAATATCAACCCGCTTCGCTACGGGCTGCTTTTTGAGCGTTTCCTCAATCCGGAACGGATAACCATGCCGGATATTGATATAGATTTTTGTTATGAGAAACGCGACCGGGTAATCGATTACGTGGTGCAAAAATACGGCGAAGATAAAGTGGCGCAGATCATCACCTTTGGCACCATGGCCGCCCGGGCCGCGGTGCGGGATGTGGGCCGGGCCATGAACATCCCTTATGCGGACGTGGACCGGATTGCCAAAATGATTCCCCCCGCCCTTAACATAACCATTGCCGAGGCCCTGGAAAAAAGCCCCGAATTAAAGGAAGCCTGTAAAAACGATGAACGGGTGCGCGAACTGATTAACCTGTCCATGAAACTGGAAGGACAGTCAAGGCATGCCTCCACCCATGCCGCCGGCGTGGTTATCTCGCGCGAGCCACTGGTCAACTATGTGCCGTTGCAGAAATCCAACGAGGACAGCATGATCACCCAGTTTCCCATGGGCGTGCTGGAGGAACTGGGCTTATTGAAAATGGATTTCCTCGGCCTGCGCACACTCACCATCATGGAAGAAGCCATTTCCCTGATTGCCGCCTCCACCGGTGTAAAAGTCGACCTAAACAAAATTCCGTTGGATGACGAGAAAACCTACCAGCTGTTGTCCCAGGGGGACACCGCCGGCGTCTTCCAGCTGGAATCGGGCGGCATGCGCAGTGTGCTGCGCGAACTGAAGCCCAACGTTTTTGAAGATATCATCGCCGTGGTGGCACTTTACCGGCCCGGCCCAATGGAGCAAATTCCCACTTTCATCCAGAGCAAACACGGGCAGATACCCATCAACTATCTGCACCCGAAACTGGAACCCATCCTGAAAGAGACTTACGGTGTGATGGTTTACCAGGAACAGATCATGCAAGTGGCGTCCACCATGGCCGGTTTTTCCCTGGGAGAGGCGGACCTGCTCCGGCGGGCAATCGGCAAGAAGAAACTGGAGGTACTAAACGAGCAACGGGAACTGTTTGTAAATGGCTGTGTCAAAAACGGTTACCGGAAGAAGATGGCAGATGAACTTTATGACCTGATAGTAAAATTCGCTTCCTACGGCTTTAACAAGTCGCACGCCGCCGCCTACGCTATGGTGGCTTACCAGACTGCGTATCTTAAAGCCAATTATCCCACCCAGTTCATGGCTGCCCTGCTCACCGGCGTCATGTCCGCCAGTGACAAAGTGGCGGCTTATATCGCCGACTGCAAGCGCTCCGGTATTGCGGTCCTGCCGCCCGACATCAACGAGAGCGGCATCAACTTTACCGTGAGCGGAGAAAAGACCATTCGCTTTGGTCTGGCCGCAGTCAAAAATGTGGGTTTGGGAGCGGTGGAATCCATCCTGGCCGCACGGGCGGAAAGCCCGTTTACTTCGCTCTTTGATTTCTGCTCGCGGGTGGACCTGCGTGCCTGCAACAAAAAAGTGCTGGAAAGCTTAATCAAATGCGGTGCTTTTGACAGCCTGGGCGCCAACAGGTCACAGCTTTTGGCCGTTATGGATGAAGCGGCGGCGGCGGCCCATTGTGACCAGCGGGAACGGCAAAACGGGCAGATGTGCATGTTTGAACTGTGCGGTGAAGACGGGGAGTGGACCCCGGTCCGGGAAGAGTTGCCCGACCTGCCGGAACCGTCTTCCCGGGAACGTCTGAGCATGGAAAAAGAGGTGCTGGGCTTTTATATCAGCGGGCACCCCCTTGGCGAGTACGAGGCGGTTCTTTCCAGGCTGGAAAACCTCTCAGGCAGTGCTGATTTAAAAGAGAACGGAGACAACCTGCCGGTCCAGGTGGCCGGTATGGTCAGCGGCGTAAGGCAGATAACCACCAGGAAGGGCAAACAGATGGCCTTTGTACAGCTGGAAGACCTGTCCGGCTCACTGGAAGTGGTGGTCTTTCCTGGTATTTTTGAAGACTGCCGGCACTGCCTTTACAGTGGCAGCGTTGTCTTTGTGCGGGGGCGGACAAGCCATAAAGAGGAAGAAGAAGTCAAAGTTATCGCTGAAGCAATTGTCCCGCTGCCCCGTGAAATCAGGGAAGTGGTTATCAGTTTTGCAGCCGGGGCGGGGCTGGGAGACCTGATTTTGCTTCAGAAAATACTGGCCGGCGCCAGAGGCTTCTGGCCGGTCTACCTGGAGTTTACCGCTGAAAACAGGAAAGTGCTGACGGCTCCCGATTACTGGCTGACGGAAGGCAGCAATAAATTTAAGGAGATAGAAGACCTGCTTGGCAGTGAGGCGGTAAGGCTCCTGCCGGCAGGATAGACGGCGATGTCAGGGGGCAAATTAGCATAAAGAATTGCTCTTGGGAGGAATACAATGCGCAAGATCGGCGTCCTGACTTCTGGGGGTGATTCTCCGGGTATGAATGCGGCCATCAGAGCCGTGGTCCGCAAAGCCATATTTCACGGCCTGGAAGTTGTGGGAGTAAGGCGTGGTTTTGCCGGCCTCATTGCCGGAGATTTTATGCCCATGCAGCTTGGTTCGGTGGCTGATATAATCCACCGCGGCGGTACTGTCTTGCGGACTGCCCGGGCCCCGGAGTTCCTGGCGCGGGAAAGCCAGGAGAAGGCGGTAAGGAACTTGCGGGACCAGGGCATAGACGCCCTGGTGGTGATTGGCGGCGACGGTTCTTTCCGCGGCGCGTCGGTTCTTGGCAGCTATGGTATCCACACCGTAGGTGTTCCCGGCACCATAGACAACGACATTCCCTGCACCGACAATTCCATCGGTTTCGATACCGCCGTCAACAATGTGACCGATGCCATCAACAAAGTCAGGGATACCGCCACCTCCCACGAGCGGGTTTATGTAATAGAGGTAATGGGACGGAATTCGGGTCATATCGCCCTGGCGGCGGGGCTTGCCGGGGGGGCGGAATCCATATTGGTTCCTGAGGTACCCTATAACCTGAATGAAATCTGCGAGCGACTGGAGCGCGGTGTGAAGAGGGGAAAACTGCACAGCATTATTCTGGTTGCCGAGGGAGCCGGCAGCGCCCTGGAAGTGGGAGAAGCCCTGAAAAAAAAGACCAATATGGAAACACGGGTGACCATCCTTGGCCACCTGCAGCGGGGCGGTACACCCACGGCCTACGACCGCATGCTGGCCAGCCGCCTGGGCGCCGCGGCGGTTGATACATTGCTGGAAGGATGTTACGGCAAAATGGTGGGACTGGAGTCCGGTAAGGTAAAGGTAACATCTTTCGACGAGGTTTTCAGGCAGAAAAAAGAATTCCCGGAGGACCTCTACAAACTGGCGACCATCCTGGCCATCTGACAGGACATTACAACGGGGAGGCTGGAAATTGAGAAGAACAAAAATCGTCTGTACCCTAGGCCCTGCCACCAGCAGTGTGGCTATACTCCGGCAACTGATAGCCGCCGGCATGAACGTGGCGCGACTCAACTTTTCCCACGGTACCCACGAAGAACACGCGGTAACCATTGCCGCTCTGCGCCAGGCGGTGAAGGAAGAGCACAGCTTTACCGCCCTCATGCTTGATACCAGGGGACCGGAAATACGCATCGGCAATATTGAAGGCGGCTCTGTGCTGTTGGAAGAGGGGCAGCAGTTTACCCTTACCACTGTCGATGTTCCGGGTAACCGCTGTGCCGTCAGCGTCAACTACCCCGGGCTGGTGGAAGACGTTTTGCCCGGCATGAAGATACTGCTGGATGATGGTCTTATTATTCTTGAAGTCCTGGCGGTAAAAGGCAGTGAGGTCCTCTGCCGTGTGGAAGCGGGGGGCGAGCTGAAGAGCAAAAAAGGGGTAAACATACCAGGCGCCCGCCTCAACCTGCCCGCCCTGTCGGACAAGGACAGGGAAGATATCCTCTTTGCTGTCAGGAATGACCTGGACTACATAGCCGCTTCTTTTGTACGCAAGGCCGCCGACGTCCTTGCCATCCGGGCCATCCTGGAGGAAAACCACTCCAATATCCAAATCATCGCCAAGATAGAGAACCAGGAGGGAGTGGACAACCTGGAGCAGATTCTCCAGGTTGCTGACGGAATTATGGTGGCCAGGGGAGACTTGGGCGTGGAAATCCCGGCCGAGGATGTTCCGCTGGTACAAAAAGCGATTATTTCCAGGTGTAACGCCCTGGGCAAACCGGTTATTACCGCTACCCAGATGCTGGATTCCATGATCCGCAACCCCCGTCCCACCCGGGCCGAAGCCAGTGACGTGGCCAACGCTATTTTTGACGGTACCGACGCCGTCATGCTTTCCGGTGAGACGGCGGTGGGGCGCTATCCCCTGGAAGCGGTGCGCACTATGGCCCGCATCGCGGAGCGGACGGAAACCGCCCTGCACTACGCTAAGATGCTGGAGAGCTTTGAGCCTCCCGCCGAACGCAGCGTCACCGACGCCATTTCCTATGCCACCTGTTACGCCGCCCAGGAACTGGGCGCCGCTGCTGTCATCACCGCGACCCAATCCGGGTATACGGCACGCATGGTGTCCAAGTACAAGCCCAAAGCCCGGATTATAGCCGTAACGCCAAGAGAAACAGTGGCGAGGCTGCTGGCCCTTACCTGGGGCGTGTTTCCGGTGCTCTGCCGCCCCACCGGCTCTACTGACGAGATGTTCGTATCGGCGGTGGAAGCTTCCCTGCAGAGCGGTTATATCAGGAACGGGGATCTGGTCATTATCACTGCGGGGGTGCCCGTGGGTGTCAGTGGCACCACCAACCTGCTGCGTGTCCATACTGTAGGTGAAGTGTTGCTTAGGGGCACGGGGCTTGGCAAGAAAGCGGCCACTGGCCGGGTCTTAATCGCCCAGAACGCCGGGGAAGCTGCCACCCTGCAGCAGGGCCAGATACTGGTGACACCCGCCACGGACAGCGGTTATATTCCTTTTTTGCAAAAGGCGGCGGGGCTGATTGCAGAGGAAGGTGGGCTCACCTCCCACGCTGCGGTAGTGGGTCTCAGCATGGGTATCCCGGTGATCGTGGGCGCACGTGATGCTACCAGGCTGCTGAAAGCCGGTGACATTGTTACCATGGACACCATAAGGGGATTGGTCTACAGCGGGAAGGCCACTATTCTTTAAAGGATAACAGCAATGAGAAAAGGAGCGCCAGCCATCCGGGCCTGTTAGGTTATATGGAAAACACTGGAGAGCGAATGGAGCAAAGATGTTTACCAAGCTGCTTTTACTGTTTACCCTCGGCCCCTTGCTGGAACTATACCTGCTGATAGTCATCGGCCGCCAAATCGGGCCGCTGCCCACCATTCTGATCGTGCTGGCCACCGGTTTGCTTGGCGTTTTTTTGGCCCGGGCGCAGGGTTTCCTGGTGCTTGGCCAGATCGGGGACAGTCTCCGCCGCGGCGAACTGCCCGGCGAAGCTATAGTGGACGGCGTGCTGGTCCTTATTGGCAGCGCTTTTCTGCTCACACCGGGACTGATCACCGATACTGCCGGATTTTTACTGCTTTTACCGGGAAGCAGGGCAACGGTACGCCGCCTGGTACTGAATCGCCTGAAAAGGGCGCTGGAGGAGGGTACTCTCCGGATCTACCGGCGCTTTTAATAGGAAGGAGGGACTGAAATGACAGCCAGACCGGATATAGGGATTGTTTACCATCCGGACTTTTTGATCCATACCCAGGACTATCACCCGGAAAAAAAAGAACGCTTGCTGGCCATCCTGTCACTGCTTAAGGAAGAGAAACTGTTTGACAGGCTGGAACAGCTGGCGCCGGTTCCTGCCCGGGTGGAGGAAATAGGGCTGATTCACACTGAGAGTTACATTAAATACGTCAAAGAAATGTGTGAACGCCAGCGCCCCTACCTCGATCCGGACACTTACCTGACACCCCGTTCTTACGAGGTGGCCCTTCTTTCTGCCGGGGCCGCCCTGACGGCCATGAGGTCGGTGATGAACGGCCGGCTAAAAACCTGTTTTTCACTGGGCAGGCCGCCTGGCCACCACGCCGAGCCCAACCGCGGCATGGGTTTTTGCCTTTTCAACAACATCGCCATCGCCGCCCGGGCCGCCATGGAGGAGTTCGGCCTGGAGCGCATACTTATAGTGGACTGGGACGTCCACCACGGCAACGGTACCCAGGCGGCTTTCTACCACGACCCCAGGGTGCTGTTTGTCTGCGTCCACCAAAGCCCGGCCTACCCCGGTTCAGGCTATACTGACGAGACAGGGAGCGGAGCGGGGACCGGCTACACTGTCAATGTCCCGCTGCCGGCCGGTTGCGGTGATGCAGAATACAGTGCCTTCTTTGATGAAGTGGTGGCTCCCCTGGCTGACGTATACCGGCCGCAGCTGGTGATGCTTTCGGCGGGGCAGGACGCCTACCACGACGACCCGCTGGCCGGCATGCGCCTGACCTTTGCCGGTTATGCCGCCATGGCCCGCAAACTGAAACAGATCGCCGAAAAACACTGTAGCGGCAAAATCGTGGCCTGCATGGAAGGCGGCTACAACCTGAAGGGCCAGGCGGAAGCGGTGGTCACCACCCTGTCTGAACTGGGAGGCTGGGGACGCCCGGTCAAAAATGAAAACATTCCTGCCACTGGCCGGAAAGACGCCCTGGGGGTTATTGCCAAAGTAAAAGAGCAGAGCCTGGCCCTGCTGGCCGGGAAAGTAGACACAGTGTAAAGCGGGCAGACGATTAAACGGTACCTGCCTCTACCTTATAAACAGTGATATAGCCGAAAAAACAAGCAACACTTCAACCAGAATATCAAAGTGTTTTTCTGATAACCGTTGAATTAGCTTTCGACCAGTAAAAGAGCCAAGTATCATTGACCCACTCAAAGCCAAACCAAGCAATAAGTCTGAAAATTTTAACAGCATATATTTCCCAAACACAACACTCTTTGTTATATGTATAAAACTGGCGGTTACAGCTTCACTTGCAACATAAGCAACCGCAGGCAATTGAAGGCTTAGGAAAACAGCCGCTCCTAATGGCCCGGCACTTCCTGCAACCGCCGAAAGGAAACCAACGACTGCACCTGCTGCAGGGAGCACTTTATCAGGAGATCGGTAATTTTTGAACGGTGTATGGCGCAAAACAACTGCCAGCACCAAGAAGATACCGATGACTTTCATGATTGTTGATGAAGGCAATTCAACAAAGAGACGAGAACCCAACGCACTGGCAGGTACAGCACCTGTACAAAATAATAAAACAGGACGCCAACGAATATCTTTGTATCCGAAGCCAGCTCTTGACAGGTTTCCTGACAGTTGCGCAATGGTTAAAACAGGTACAGCGGCTTTTGCTCCGATAGAATGTGTTATAAGTGGCAGAAGCAATAAAGCACCGCCAAAACCTGCCGCACCGGAAACTGTAGCGGCAAACCAGCCACTAAAAAGTAATAATATCCAATCCATTAAATCATCTCTATGCTTTCAATGTTAATACCCTACACAAATATTGTTTCAACAGTGTACCAATAGAGTATGTGTCATGGTGGGATAAACAGATAAATCTTAACCTGAAAATCTTCAAGTCCGTGAAAACAGGTTATATTCACCCAACCTTCACTGTGAAGTCGGGCGCTAAATTTACAGGGTAAAATCGTTAATAACCAGGCCGGTGACCAGCTTGGGGTAGAAGTAGGTGGACTTCTGCGGCATTTTGTCGCCGGCGGAGGCTACCGCCATCACCTCCTGCACACCGGTTGGGTTCATGAAAAACACGGCCTGGTAATTGCCGGCGTCCACCGCAGCCAGGGCACCGGCCTCCTCCCGGGTGTAAGAAAGGTTTTCGCCGCTCTGGCGGGCCTGCCGGTCTATGCCAAGGATGCCTTCCAGCACCAGGCATTGCAGCACAGCCACATCCAGCTGGCGCCAGGGCAGGGACATCTCAGCCCAATATTTCTCCAGGATATCTGCGGCGGCGCCGCGGGGCAGGGTGAAGCGGTGCAGGCTGCCATCACCGCTGTAGAGCAGAAAAGCGTGTTCTGCGGGCATTTTCATGCGCAGGACCGCCAGCTCGGCCCGGAGCACCTCGTCCCTGCCTACCTCAGTGACAGGGGTGGAGACGATGGTAAAAATTTTGCCAAGTTCCTCCAGCAAGACGGCGGCGTTGAAGCCGGGGACGTTTTTAACCAGGCGGTGGGTGGGAAGAATTATCAAGCCTGGGTCGTGCAGGTTGACCAAGGTCATCAGCACGAAGCCGAAACTGTGGTTGCCGGCGGCGGACATTTCCCTGTGGAACGCCAGGGCTGTCTCGTAGCGGTGGTGGCCATCGGCTATATAAATTTTCCTGCCGCCCAGGGTAGATATAACCTGCGCCAGGACGGCCGGGTCATCAACTGCCCAGAGGCGGTGAAATTCCCCCTTTTCATCACCGAAGGCAATAACCGGAGGATTATCTTTAACGGTGGAGGTCACTGCTTCCACGGTAAGTGTGGGGTCGTCATAGAGAGCGAAGATAGGACTGAAATTGGCGCGGCAGTGGCGCAGCAGCTCCAGCCGGTCCGCCCTGGCCCTGGCGATGGTCTCCTCGTGAGGCAGGATTACACCGGATTCGTATTCTTCCAGGCCCACCCCGCAGATGATGCCGGTGCGGGTAAGGCGGTCTGAGTCTATGACAAATTCCTGCTGGTACAGGTAAACTGACGGTTTGCTGTCATGGGACAGTATGCCTTCTGCCAGCCAGCGCGTAAAAAAAGCGGCTGCCCGGGTGTAACGGTTATCTGCCGCATCATCGGAAGGCCTGGTTTGCCCGTATTCCAGGCGGATGATGTTGTAGGGGTTACTTTCGTAAAAGCGTTTCTGCGCCGGCTCATCAATGACATCATAAGGCGGCGTTATCAGGGAAGCCATGTCTCCGGCCAGTTCAGGATTATAACGCAGGCCGCGGAATGGTATGATTTTTGCCACGCCCACACCTCCTCCGTTAGATTTTACCCTATCCGGTTAAAGATTGCAACGGCCCCGGCATTGCCGGGGCCGTGTTTTACGGGGTGTAAGCGAAGGTTTCTTTCAGGTGCAGATAGTAATAAAGTTGTTTTAATGTTTCGATTTTTCTTTCTTCCAGCTCGTTTAAAAAAATCAGGAATAACCGCGCTGTCATCAGCGAGTCTCCGAGGGCGGTATGGCGCCCCTCGATGGGGATCCCGTGTTTTTTCAGCAGGCTGTCAAGGTCATGGGAAGGGAGCTCCGGCCACATTGTGCGCGAGAGTTTGTAGGTATCAATAACCGGGTTGCAGATTTCTTTCTGAGTATACCAGTTGAGCTTGATGTTCAGAAAAGCCATGTCAAAATCCGCATTGTGGGCTACCAGTATGCCATCGCCGATAAAATCCAGGAAACTGTTGATAACGGTACATACACCCGGTTTGTCGGCGACCATCTTACCGGTGATGCCGGTGATTTCGCTCACGGCGGGAGGAATGGAGCGAAAAGGATTCACCAGCTGGTGGAAAACCTGATCTTCACAGATCCGGCCGTTTTCAATGACCACACCGCCGATGGATATTATTTCGTCGCCGTTGTAAGGGTAAAACCCGGTTGTTTCCGTGTCAAAGACAACGTACCGGCTGGTCTGCAGCGGCCTGTTCCAGTCAGTGGCCCGTTTGCTAAGCTGCTGTTTTTCTGACAGGGCGCTGGTAAGTGCGGGCTCGGGGTTGTAGCCGTTCTGGAAACCGCGGCGCTCCGCCCTGTATTTATGAAGTTTGAACAGGAAACGGTAGGCAATCATCTGCAGCTTTGAGCTGGAGCCGTTGCTGTCAGGATCGCTGTTTTTACTGATCAAAAAAAACGGAAACAGCATTCCTCTTCCTCCCTCGGTGCTAACCGATAAACGCATAGAACGCGTGGCCGGTCAAGTTTTGCAGGCGGTCAGCGGCCAGGAAAGCTTCTCTCAGGACGGCTTTTTCCCTCTTGCTGAGCTCGTCGGGTGCTATGTAGTTGTCGGGGATCTCACCCCTGCTGAGCTGTTTCAGGCTTTCCCTGATACGAAACATCATCAGTGCCTCGTAAGCGGCAGCAAATGACTCAAAATCGTCTGCGGAGAACACGTCTCTTTTATGGAGTGCCTCTAAGCGTGCAAAGGTATTGGTATGAATGATGCCTTCGCGCAGGCAAAAAATTCGCAGGCAGTCTACCATATGTACGCAGGCGGCGCCTTTCAGGTTGACCTTGTTACGGTGCTCTTTGGTTTTTTCCGTGATTATCTGCTTGAAAAAGTTCAGGGGAACGCGGTGGTTCAGGTCATCTTTGGCCAAAAACAACAGTGCCGTTGCTGCCTTTTGAAATCTCCGCGCCACAAAATTCCTAAGCAGGTTACACAGGCTCTTCTTGCCGTAGACATGCCTGAAATCAAGAAAGATGGTAAGCGTACGGATATTCTCACCGTCAAGGTTATTAACCCAGTTTTCCACCGCTTCGCGCCAGTGCTTAAAAGAGCGGCACCATTTGGGATTGGAGGCCATCACGTTTCCTTTGCACTTGGCAAAACCACAGCGGTACAACCCTTCCACCACTTTTTCCGCCAGCAAATGAAAGTAAGCGGCTACCTCGGCTTCACGCTCTTCCGGCACATCCTCATATATAATGCCGTTGTCCTGGTCGGTTTTTACGAATTGTTCCTGGCGGCCGCTGCTGCCCATGGTAATCCAGCTGTAATTGACCGGAGGCGGACCGTAACCTTCGTCGATCATCTCGCGTTCCGACACCTGGATGATTTTGCGGGTGAGCCGGTCAAAAAACTCGGTTATAATCTGCAGTATCTCCCGGCTGCTGGCCCGTTCGGAAACCAGGGCCTGCAGCATCCGGTCAATTTCAGCGCTGGCCTTTACCAGCCCTTCAATAGTTGTTTTCTCCTCAATGCTGTTTACGATGGTGAGAGCGCCGCTGCTGCGGGAGATGATCAAATCGCGCAGGGTAACGATGCCAACCAGTTTTTCATCCCTGATGACCACCAGGTGCTTGACCTTTTCCCTGACCATGGTTAACAAAGCTTCGTAGTAAAAAGCTTCCGGCGGTACAGAAATAAGGTTGGTATTCATGATATCAGCGGCGGTGAGCCGCTTCAGGAACTCCCCCCGGGCCAGAATTTTGGCCACCAGGTCTTTTTCCGTAACTATACCGATGGGTTTCTGCTCCGGTGTGACCACCACCAGTGACGACACGTTGTGCTTGGTCATTTTGGCGGCGAGGGTGGTAATTTCATCGGTAATGGAACAGGTAACGGGTGGGGCGGACATTAAATCCCCAACTCTTTTGCGCATCGGATGCTCGGCCGCATCGGCAAGCAGGGGGGATTCCTTTGTCATGGCCAGATACACGGTTCTCATCCTTTCCGCCAGCATAATATTAAGCTGGCGGGAAAATTCCGGTATCTGGCTTAAAACAGAATCAAATACCTCATAAGGAATAACGAGACAGGTTAAATCAGTGGCCGCCCTTACCGAGGCAGGGTAAGGTTCTTCGAAAAAGAACCCGGTTTCACCGAAAAACATTGATTCGTGGCGCAGGCCGGTAACCGACTCCCGGTCCTGGTCGTTCAGGACAGTTACTTCCGCTGTGCCGGAAACCACTATAAACAGGGACTTTAAAGAAGGGTCGCCCTGCCGGAAAACGTACTCGCCTTTACGGTATGTGCGGACTTCAACCTTAGCGGCTACTGCCGATAAGATATCATCGTCAAGAATGTCAAAAGGGTTGACACTTTTTAAAACAGTGCCAACCTCTGACACTCCCCCGTTTGGATTAACCAGTATCATCCGCGACAGCTCCCGGGCAGGATATTTCAGAAAATTAGTACTACTTACACTATTATATAACAGAGGCACCAAGCATGCAACGACTTTTCGCCTCTAATCGTCCCGGTCTATCTTTTCCTGGCGGATTTCCCAGTGTACTATCAGGTTCAGGGCAGCACGCAGCAAAATAATCGAGGCCAGGATTAAAACCTCATTAAAAGTGCGAACAATTACGGTACGCAGGATTTCACCCGCCAGTTTGAACTCCAGTCCGAACACCAGATACCGGGCAAAAGTAAGCCTTATCTCCCGGCCATCTTTGCTGGTGCGCAAAAAACGCACGAACACCGTGGTACCGGCAAAAATAATGATAATGGCGCCAAACGCCTCAAGCAGCAGCACCATCAGCAACATAGCCGACGACAGCAGTTCTTCAACGGCGTGAATATCCAAAAAAAACAATCACCCCGTGCCTATCTTTCCCCAAAACTCCAAAAACCTCACACGGGGAGATGACACGGTGCGATTGCTACAAAAACTGCAACCGCTTTGTTTATTACAGGAAGAGTGCTTAGTGCCCTGCTCAGTGAGTTCTGCTATAACTCCGCTCGCTTCGTTCACTGGGTTAAACCTGACGGTTTTTTTGTCACCATCCTGTATGCCCAACAACTCCGTCCCCTGGGTGACGCAAAATAGTTTAATTACTTGAAACCTGACCCCTTGCCGGGGTTCATGATGTTGCAGGGGTCGAAAGCGGCTTTCAGGCGGCGCATGAGGGAAAGTTCCGTCTGTCCCAGGACTTCGTTCAGGTAGTCTTTTCTTTTCAGGCCGATGCCGTGCTCGCCGCTGATGGTGCCGCCGAGCAGTGCCGCCCGGCGGTAGGCCTCACGCAGCATCCCGGGCAGGTTGGCCTCCCATTGGTCAGGCGGCTGTTCACTTCTTTTCAGGAAGCGGGCGTGGACGTTGCCGTCACCGGCATGGCCGTAGCTGACCACGTCACAGCCGTACTTATCGGCCAGCTGATGCAAAAAACCGACAAAAGCGGAAACGGCTGCCACCGGCACAACAATATCTTCACCGCTTTGCACAGGGTAAAAGGACATGGCAGCCTCAGGAACCGCCTCCCGGATACGCCAGAGCTTGCGCCGGGAGGTGGCGTCATTGGCGGTGTATATTTCCAGGGCACCGTGTTTTTCGCCCAGCTTGCCCAGGACACCGCACTGGGCGTACAACTCCTCTTCACCTGCGCCATCAAGCTGGACCAGGAGCAGTGCTCCCGCCTGGTGAGGCAATTCTTCACCAAGGAACCGGCAGGCCAAAGCAACGGCAGACCGGTCCATGAATTCCAGCGCAGCAGGGATGATCCTGCCCTCCGCCATGATGGAAGAGGCGAGGGAAGTTGCGCTGTCAATTTTATCAAATAAAAACAGCAGGTCCATGCTGGCTTTGGGCAGGGGCAGCAGCTTTAACGTTATCTGCGTTAACACCGCCAGCGTACCCTCCGAACCAACCAGCAGTGGGATGAGGTTATACCCGGTTACGTCTTTGGCCCGCTTGCCGCCAAGCTTTATTGTTTCACCTCCGGGCAGCACCGCCTCCAGCCCCGTAACATACCGGCCGGTGACACCGTATTTGACGGCCCGGCCTCCGCCGGCGTTGGTGGCCACGTTGCCGCCTACCGAACAGGACTCCCTGCTCATGGGGTAACCGGGGAAAAAAAGTCCGTCTTTAATCAACAACTCGTTTATCCTGTTGGTGATGACACCCGGTTCTGTTACTACCACCAGGTTTTCCCGGTCTATTTCCAGTATCCTGTCCATCCGCTCCAGTGCCAGCACGATGCCGCCGTGAACCGGCACTGCCCCTCCGGACAGGCCGGTACCGGCTCCCCGTGGTGTAACCGGGATCCGGTGCTCCTGTGCCAGGCGCATGATTTGTGAGACCTCGCCGGTGGTGGCGGGCCTGACAACCGCCGCCGGCATGGCCCTGTATCTGTCTCCCCGTGTTTCATCGTGGGAATAGGGAAGCATCTTTTCCTCGTCGGTCAGTACGTAACCCTGCCCCGTTATAGCGACAAGTTCTGCGAGCAAATGCGGTGTAAGCCGGCTGTATACTGACATATTATCCCCCCTGTCGGATTAAAGTGACATTCGCCGCCCGGGAAGGAAATCCTGCCGGTACAGAACCGGAGCATCTTCACAGGACGGTGCAATACTGGTAAAATAAAAGCAGAACAGGCTTTCACCGCAACCAAAAAAGGAGGGTGCTTATGCTGGTTAAAGACAGAATGTCCGGTAATCCTGTATTTATCTCGCCTGAGACCACGGTGCCGGACGCTCTGGCGCTGATGGAGAAAAAGGGCATCAGGCGCCTGCCGGTCCTGGAAGAGGGCCGCCTGGTGGGGATTGTTACCCTGCTGGACCTGGTGCACGCCTCCCCTTCACCAGGGGCCAGCCTGAGCATCTGGGAGCTTAATTATCTGCTGGCCAAGCTTCCAGTCAAAGGTGTCATGTCCAAAAAACCGCTTACTGTGTCTCCCGATGTACCAATAGACGAAGCGGCCCGGCTGATGCGGGAAAACCGTATCGGCGGCCTGCCGGTAATGAAAGATGGGCGGCTGGTAGGGGTAATTACCGAGACAGACATTTTTTCTGCTTTTTTGGAAATGCTGGGAGTAAACCGGGGTGAGCTGCGTCTGACCCTGGAGATGCCGGACCGCCACGGTGCCCTGGTCGAAGTGGCTCAAGTCTTTCACAGCTTCGGTGTCAACGTGGTAAGCCTGGTGGTCCTGCCCAGTGATCCGGCGGCTGCCGCCGGGCAATCGGTGTGGCGTCTGGAGAAGTGCAGGGATGTTAAAGCGCTGACGCAAAAGCTGGAGGAGAAAGGCTTCCGCGTTCTGCACATCTGAGGCGGCATATGCCGCCTTTTTGGTTCCGGCAGGCTTGACAGAACAGGACCGGCGGTTAATAATAAAGCAGGTAAGGCGGTGCAGAGCGGAAGATTTGTTGGAACAGAGGAGTTGCTTTAATGGCTATTCTGGCGGTTAACCGTCTCAGCAAGGCATTCGGGGCTGAGACGGTGCTGAGAGAAATATCATTTCAGCTGGAACCGGGCGAGCGGGTGGGCTTGGTGGGACCAAACGGCGCCGGCAAAACCACCCTGCTCAGGATACTTGCCGGGGGCGAACAGCCCGATGGCGGCAGTTTTGTCTTCAGACGGGGCGCTTCACTGGGTTTTCTTGAACAGAGCGCCCATATCCGTGCCGGCGGCACGTTGGAGGGCGAGCTACGCCAGGCCTTCGCCAGACTTGATAAGCTGTCTGCCGAAATGGCTGCCATTGAGGAGAAAATGGCGGCCGGCCTTGGTAATCCCACTGAGTTGGCCGGACTGATGGAAAGCTACGGGGAACTGCGGCACCGTTTCGAGTCGGCAGGGGGTTACCGGGCAGAAGCCAGGCTGCGCTCCGTTACAGCGGGCCTTGGCTTTGGCCCCAAAGACATGGCCCGTGACCTGGGCACCTTTTCAGGCGGGGAACTGACCAGGGCGCGCCTGGCCAGGCTGCTGCTGGAAGAACCGGACCTGCTTCTTCTGGACGAGCCGACTAACCACCTGGACCTGGCCGCGGTGGAATGGCTGGAAGCCACATTGCGCGAGTGGCGGGGCAGTGTGTTACTGGTCTCACACGACCGGTACTTCCTGGACCGGGTGGTGGGGAGAATCCTGTTTCTGGACGACGGCTGCATTCGGAATTACCCGGGAAATTATTCCTCTTTTGTGCGCCAGCGGGAGCTGGAACTGGTCACACGGGAAAAAGCCTATAAAAAGCAGCAACAGTTTCTGGACAAAGAACTGGAACTGATCAGGACTTCCGGTACCAGCGAGAAAGAAAAGAGGCAGGCCAGGAGCCGGGAAAAGCGGTTGGCAAGGCTGGACCTGGTGGAGAAACCGCGTGATGAGAAAACAATGGCGCTGGGTTTTGGCTTTGCCGGCCGAAGCGGCGAAATTGTGCTGCGATTGCAGGAGGTGAGCAAGTGCTTTGACGGCAAATGTATTTTTGCCGGTCTCAACCTGGAGTTGCGTTATGGAGACAGGCTGGCGCTGGTGGGGCCAAACGGCGCCGGCAAGACGACGCTTTTAAAGATTATTGCCGGCCAATTAAGACCGGACAGCGGCCGTTTTTATCTTGGTCCCGGCGTTACCGTCACCTACTTTGACCAGCACCAGGCTGCCGTCTCGCCGGATAGTACACCGCTTGAAGAGATAATGAACGCCTCCGCGATGACGCTGACCGGGGCCAGGACTTACCTTGGCCGTTTTCTGTTCTTTGGCGATGACGTCTTTAAAAAAAACGCGGACCTGAGCGGCGGCGAAAAAAGCCGCCTGTCCCTGGCCAAGCTCAGTCTGGACGAGGGCAATTTCCTGGTTTTGGACGAACCCACCAACCACCTGGACATCAGGGCGGTTGAGGAACTGGAAAAAGCTATCCGCAGTTTTCCCGGAACACTGCTGGTAGTGTCCCACGACCGTTATTTTCTTTCCCGCACCACCCGCATGGTTTTGGAGCTGTCCGGGGGTACCGCTGTGCTCTACAAAATGCCCTACGAAGAATATGTGACAGCCCGGGAAGAGCGGCGGCTGCGGGCCTTTGACCCGGAAAAGGAAAAGAAGATGCACCTTGCCGCCACGGAAAGGGAAGAGCGCGAGGCGGAACTGGCCAGGCGGAGGGAGCGGCGCCGCCTGGAGCAGGAATTTTCCCGGCTGGAAGAGGAAATAGCTGGCAAAGAGCGTTTATGTAAAAGCATTGAAGCGGAACTGTCCGATCCCGCAGTGTTTTCCGACTTTACCCTGGCCAGGAAAAAGGGGGATTACCTGGATGCCATGCGCCGGGAGCTGGATGCTCTCTACCTGCAGTGGGAAAAATTGGGACAGATGCTTGAAGAATAAAGGTCCGTACGGTACGGACCTTTAAGTGTTGACTTTTTTAATATAAGACAGGGAGGAAGAGGAATGGCAAAGGTAATACTTATCTCCGGCAGTCCGAAAAAAGAAGGGAATACCGTACAGTCACTGCGCCGGTGTGCTGGCGTGCTGGAACTGCTCGGCCTGGAGGCTGAGATAATCTCACTGGCGGGAAAGTCCATCCGGTCCTGTGTCGCCTGCAACAAGTGCACCGGCAGCGGAGTGTGTGCCCTGGATGACGGCTTTAACGGGATAGCTGACAAGGTACGCGGCGCTGAGGGGCTGATAGTAGGGGCGCCCGTATATTTCGGTACCGCCCGGGGGGATATGATGAGCTTGCTGCAGCGCCTGGGCAAGGTCTCCTACAGCAACGACCGGTTCCTTTCCTGGAAGGTGGGAGGCCCGCTGGCTGTGGCCAGGAGAGGGGGCGCCACCGCCACCATCCAGGAGATGCTGATGTTTTTCTTTATAAACGACATGATTGTTCCCGGTTCAAACT
Source organism: Dethiobacter sp. (assembly GCA_020725465.1). GTDB lineage: Bacteria > Bacillota > Dethiobacteria > Dethiobacterales > Dethiobacteraceae > DYEY01. Next base: position 28,250 of record DYEY01000068.1, on the reverse strand, counting down.
ACTGGAACATGTTGTTTGGCAAAAACCCGGGTGAAGCCATGGAAGACGAAGAAGGGGTGCGCACCATCGAGCGGTTTGCCGAAAACGTGGGCAGGCTGATTTTAAAAATACATGGGTAAAAAAAGACACGGCGCGTGTATACCCCGGTCTGATTTTGCGCAGCTGCTGCCGTGAAAGACACTCCTGTCTTTGTTGCAGCAATAATAACCAAACCGCGCTTGTTTTTTTTGCCCGGAATTTAATAAAATAGGAGCAGGCTATCTTTTTCTTTTGAGACAGGAGGGTTAACATGAAACAGATTGAAGAGCTTTCGGTCAAAACCATCCGCTTTCTGGCGGTCGATGCTGTGGAAGCGGCCAACTCCGGCCACCCGGGTCTCCCCATGGGCGGCGCGGCCATGGCTTATACACTGTTTACCCGTTTTCTGAAGCACTGCCCCGGCGATCCGGGATGGTACGACCGTGACCGTTTTGTCCTGTCGGCCGGGCATGGTTCCATGCTGCTCTATGCCCTGCTGCACCTGTCCGGCTACGACCTGTCACTGGAAGATATTAAGAGCTTTCGCCAGTGGGGAAGTAAAACGCCGGGACATCCCGAATACGGCCACACCCCTGGCGTGGAGACCACCACCGGTCCTTTGGGTCAGGGGTTTGCCAACGCGGTGGGGATGGCCATAGCGGAAAGAAGGTTGGCTGCCGAATTTAACCGCCCCGGCTTTCCTCTGATTGACCATTACACTTACGTTTACTGCGGCGACGGCTGCCTGATGGAAGGAGTAACCTACGAGGCGGCGTCGCTGGCCGGGCACCTGAAACTGGGCAGGCTGATCTGCCTCTACGACGATAACCGTATAACCATAGACGGCAGTACCAAAATTGCTTTCACCGAAGACGTGGGGGCCAGGTTTGCCGCCTGCGGCTGGCACGTCCTGAAAGTGAATGACGGCAACAACACGGAAGAGGTGGCGGATGCCCTGGCCGCAGCCAGGCAGGACGACCGGCCCACCCTGGTTATGGTGAGAACGGAAATCGGTTATGGCAGCCCGGGCAAACAGGGCAGCGCCGAGGCCCACGGCGCCCCGCTCGGTGCCGGTGAGGTCCGGCTGGCCAAGGAAAAGGCCGGTTGGCCGCTGGAACCGGACTTTTATGTCCCGGCTGAAGTAAGGGAGCATTTCGCACGGCTGCGCCAGCAGGCGGAAGCAAAAAAGGCCCAATGGGACAGGCTGTTTGCGTCCTACCGGGAAAATTACCCGGCCGAGGCGGAGCGTTTCCTCGCCTGGCATTCGCCCGAAATTCCCGAGGCGCTGGAACAGGATCCGGCCCTTCTGACTTTTGACAAGCCGGCGGCAACCCGTGTCACCTCCGGCCAGGTCATGCAGGTGCTGGCCAGGTACCTGCCCAATCTGATGGGCGGCTCTGCCGATTTAAACGCCTCCACCAAAACCTATTTAAAAGGCCTGGGCGATTTCCAGGCTGACAGTTACGGCGGAAACAACATCTATTTCGGCGTCCGCGAACACGCCATGGGCGCCATAGTGTCTGGCCTGGCGCTGCATGGTGGCATACGACCTTACTGCTCCACTTTTTTCTCTTTTTTTGACTATATGAAACCGCCCGTACGCCTGGCCGCCCTCATGGGACTGCCGGCAGTATACGTCTTCACCCACGACAGTATAGGTGTGGGTGAGGACGGGCCCACACACCAGCCGGTAGAACAGCTGGCCAACTGCCGTTCCATCCCCAACCTGCATGTTATGAGACCAGCCGACGGGCGGGAAACGGCCGCGGCCTGGCTGCACGCCGTCAAAAGAACCGACGGCCCTACTGCCCTGGTACTGTCCCGGCAAAACCTGCCACAGCTTGCCGGCAGTGGCCTGCAGGCTCTTCGCGGCGCTTATATTCTGGTCAGGGAGGAAGGGGAGGCGCCGCCTGACCTGATAATCCTGGCGAGCGGTTCCGAGGTCGCCCTGGCGGTGGAGGCGGCTGCGGAATTAAGCCGGGAAGGCGTCAGGGTACGTGTGGTCAGCATGATGAGCATGGAACTGTTTTTATCCCAGCCTGAACATTACCGGGAGGAAGTCCTGCCTGCCGCGGTAAAAAAGCGGCTGGCGGTGGAGGCGGCACATCCCATGGGTTGGGAGCGCTTTACCGGCAGTGACGGTGACGTCATTGGAGTTTCCACCTTCGGCGCTTCCGCCCCCGGTGAGATTTTGATGAAAAAGTACGGTTTTACCGTGGAAAATGTAATGGCCCGTGCCAGGGCACTGCTGGAAAAATACTAACAGGCAAGGAATATTTAGCCTTAAATCGGGTAATAATTATATATACAAGATAGCCTTGGATTTTTTCTAAGCATTTTTCACTCAACAACCAAAGGAGCGATTTATTTGGTACCAGTCGGCAAAAAGCGGCCGCGAAAAATTCTCTCACCTATGGACTTTGGCGATGCTGCCACTCGCAGGAAATACCGTCAGCCGGGACTGGTAATTACCTATATGAAAGGAGAGATCCCTACGGAAGCTAACATTACCTTTGATGAGTTTCTCAGGATTGAAGACAAACTGGAGGCACAGGCCGTACTCAGGCAGCTGGTGTCTAACAACAGCGATGCCCGCCTGGCAGAACACTGGGGGGTTCCCATGCACCGTATCAAGGCCCTGCGCAGCGACCTGGGGCTGGTAAAAGACAGGAATGGCGAACTGATAGAAATCAGGGAACCGGAAAAATGGGGGAAACTCCGCCGGCCGAGAAAGAAAACCACGGCCAAAGTGGTGCCGATGGAGACGGACATGGCAATGGCGGTGACACAGGAGGCACAGGGAGAAGATATGGCAGGCGAATTCCAGGTATTTCTGCGCGGGGTGTACTCGGTGGACGAACTGAGCGCGCGTCTGGAAGCGCTAAGGGCAATGCTGCCTGCCGTATCCGGCAGTTTCCGGGTGGAAATTCAGCTTAAAGAAATAGGGTAAAAAACAACGACAGGAGCCCTGACGGAGAAATTGCCGGGGCTTCTTTTTTTTGTGGAATTGCAGGTTATATTAAATTTACGGGTGAAAGAGGGGATAACAATAATTTGTCAAATTTATTACCGTTATCTTTGAACCGGAGGAAGAATAAGGTGAGAATACTTGCTGTAACAGAAGGAGTTTACGGTAACAGGATTGTCAGCACCATTGGGAGCAATGCCCCGGCAGATTGGGTTATCAGCAGCTGGCACCCGCCGGTAATAAACGAGCCGGTAGTGGACGAGCCGGAAATTTACCTGCCGGCGTCCCTGCCCGCCGCTGACCTGATTTTATGCCTGGGGGAACGCCCGCAGGTGGCACAGCTGCTCCCGGCCCTGGTCAGGCTTACCGGCGCCCGGGGAGTGATAGCCTCCATCGACCACAGTGCCTGGATACCGGCTGGTCTGCAAAACCAGTTGCGCCGGGAGCTGGCCGCCAGTGGCGTCACCATAGTGTTTCCCGAGCCGCTCTGTTCCCTGGATGTCTCCACCGCTGGTTTCGGTGAAAAGCTGCAGCCCTACACCAGTGAGGTCATCAGTGAATTCGCCCGCTTTTTCGGTCGTCCCGTCCTGGAAGTTCAACTGGACGGAGACGGAAAGATAGTCCATACCATGGTAAAACGGGGAGCGCCCTGCGGCTCCACCCAGTATACCGCGGGCAGGATAAAAGGGATGGCCGCCGCCTCCGCCATTCCCACGGCAGGGCTGATGTGCCTGCACTATCCCTGCCTGGCCTCCATGAAATTTGAGCAGACAGAAAGTGGCGTGGATACCATCATGCACAACTCCGGGCGCATCTTTAATGAAGGGCTGCAAAAAGCCCTGGATGAGAACAGTAAAAAACACGGCTGACTGCAGTTTTTGCTGTTTTGCCAACCCACTGTTGATGGGTTCCCAAAGATTAAGAGAATTATTTATAACCTGTTCGCTCCGTCAGGTGCAATCTCAGATAATTTCCAGTGCGGCGTCATTTACAGTACGGATACGGGGATAACCGCCAAGATCCTTTACCAGCTTCAGCATGGCCCGGTCTTTTTGTTTTGCTTCCACCATCACATCCAGGTTGGGCGTAAGGTCCCTGACCAACATCAAAAAGGGGTAAAGGTCCGCCGGATCCACGAAGTCGTGGTGACCGCGCGGGTCAGAGTTACTCTTTGGACTGGAAACGTGTATTTTCGGCGGCAGCCCGCTCCCCTGCCAGGTGGCGAGGAAGCGCGGGCAGATATCTTGCAGTTTGTCTGTGCCGGGATTGCACCGGAAATGGTGAATATCCAATACCATGGGCATCTGCAGCTTTTCACAGAGATAAATTGTTTCCCCGGCGGAGAAAGTTTTATCGTCATTTTCCAGGGTCATCCTTTTGGCAATCCCTTTTGGGATGCGGGCCCAGTTGGTGACGAACCTCTCCAGCGATTCCTGTTTATCCCTGTAACTACCACCCACGTGGGTTATAAGTTTGGCCTCCCGGTCCAAGCCCATGGTGTTAAACAAGCGGCAATGGTGCACAAGATCTGTTACCGCCGCCATGAAAACCTCTTCTTTAAGCGAATTAATGAGCGTGTAATGGTCAGGGTGAAAAGTCACCCTCATCCCGTACTCCCGGACCACCGCACCCAGTTGGGCCAGTGGTTCTCGCAGTTCACCGATATAGTCCCAGTGGGCCAGTCCGGGATGGGTGGCCAGTGGGACTATTTTGGAAGAAAAACGGTAAACCGCCACGTTGTAAGCACGGCAGTGCCGAAGCAGGCGCAGGCTGTTGGCCAGGTTTTCCCGGGCTGCCTGTCTCACCCTGTCTAAAGCGGCTGCAGGGTCACTTTCGGCCAGCTGCCGGTAATTCTTATAAGTCACTGCTCTGGAGGGGGAAGCGTTTTCCAGCAGCACTGACATGGCGACAAAGCCGAAACGGACCAGCATAGCTTTGTCCTCCCCTAGACATTTTATAAATTTATTGTTACAAAAATTTTTTTATATAAAAGCAGGAAAAAAAAGCTGGGCAAAGAAAAAACAGGTATTATGGCCAACATCGAACCAGGAGACTTATGTTGTGAGAGGATTGGTAAAATTATGAACGTGGGGATAATTGGCGGCGGAAAAGGGGGCCTTTCTGTACTCAACCTGCTACTCTCCATGCCCTCGGTCCGGGTGAAGTGGGTGGCGGACATTAACGTAAATGCGCCAGCGATGCTTCTGGCCCGGGAAAAACATATTCCGGCTGTTGCCGACTTTGTGCCGCTGCTGAATGACCATAGCCTGCAGTTGGTTATTGAAGTGACGGGAGTGGAATCGGTAAAAAAGCAGCTGACGGAAAATGTAACAGCGGGCCTTTCCGTTATAGATGCGGTTGGGGCAAGGCTGCTGATTACCATTGTGGAACGCCGCGAGGAACTGTTTGGCAGGATACATGCGGAAGCGGAAACGCTGGCCCGTAATACCGATATTTTAAACGAGTCCATAGTTACCATCCGCGCCACTGCGGAACAACTGGCCGGCGAGGCAAATAAACTGGCGGAGGCCGGGGAAAAATTGGCAGAGTCATCAGAAAAGGCCGCCGGTGAGGCGGCCAGGGCAACCGATTTCTTAAAACTGATCGAAGAGATAGCCAAAAAAACCAATATCATCGGCCTGAACGCCGCTATTGAAGCAGCCAGGGTAGGACAGGCGGGAGCGGGCTTCACAGTGGTGGCCGGCGAAATAAGAAAACTGGCGGAAAGCACCGGCAAGTCAACGAAAGAGATCTCTGTTCTTGTAAAAAATATTATGCAACATATGAAGGCCATTGATGAGGGGATCAGGGCCGCAGGGTCGACAGCCCAAAACCAGGCCGCCGCTACGGAGGAAGTGTTGGCCACCCTTGACCACCTTGCTGATATGTCAGCCAGGCTGAAAGCACTTTCCGAGAAACTGGTGAAACTCTCCTGATGGGATGGACTGGGCCATGAAAAGCGGCTGCATTTGGGCGCGGCGATCAGCAGCGATATCGCTGGTTGTCCTGGTTGCCTGGCTGCTTTGGCCGGTAAACGGCACGCGGTCGGAGCCGGCGCCGGGTAAGTTTGCAAGCCTACCCGGCGGGGCGGTTCATTACGAGCAGGCCGGAAGTGAAGGGAGGACGCCCTTGATTCTCCTGCATGGGTTTGGCGCTTCCACTTTCAGTTTCCGGCATAACCTGGTTGCCCTTTCAGGCGAGCGTCTGGTACTGGCACCAGATGCGCTGGGCTTTGGCTTCTCAGACAAACCCCGTGACGGTGACTACAGTGCGCCGGCTGAGGTAGAGAGGCTGAAAAGCTTCATGGATAATATGAGTATTGAGAGGGCGGTGTTGGTTGGGAACTCTATGGGAGGGCGTAACGCACTGCTTTTTGCCCTGGCCTACCCGGAAAGGGTGGCAGCCCTGATCCTGTTGAACAGCGCAGGCCACAGAACAGAACAAAGGGATGGTTTTCTGCTTAAGATCCCCGGTGCCGCCCATGCCTTCCTGAAAATTGTATCATCCCGTCCCGTGGTAAGGGCTGTTCTGCGCTCTCTGTTTTATGACCCGGACCAGGTTACGGAGACGGTTGTTGACGGTTACCGTAAGCCGTTGCGCTTGCCTGGTGTTACCTGTGTGCTCCGCGCCCTGGCACAGACGCCACCGCCGCCGCCTTTGCTTGAACGGTTGCCTGACATAAAGGTGCCGGCACTGGTCATCTGGGGCAAATACGATCCCCTTTTTCCCGTGGCTGACGCAAATAAGTACCTGGCTTTGCCGGGAGCGGTCTTAATGACTGTGGAAGCCGGCCATCTGCCCCACGAAGAAAGGCCGGAACTGATAAACGAAGCTATTTTGCATTTTTTGCATAGTGAGGGACTGTAAATAAAGGCGGCCTGCCAGGCCGCGCTTCTTTTTATACCATTTTAACGGAATTCATCACCAGTTCAAAGGTGCCACCCAGAAAGTCGGCTGCTTTCCGGCACATCATCATGCGGGAGAGAAAAATCTCAAAGTACTCCATTTTGGAGGAGATGGCGGTGTCTATTTTTAGGTTGAGAGAGATTATCCTGTCTTTGCTGTTTACGTTCAAAACGGATTCCTCCACGGCGTAGTTAACCCGGTCGTGGATATCAAAAGTCACCAGTTCCTTGTTCCTGACACGGCTGCGACGCACATCGCTTTTGTCAGCCAGGACCAGGGCGGCAGTGACGGGTCCTGTGGTCAGACCCCCGCCCTCGTCGTGGTTGCCTATGGCGGCGGCAACAGTGGCTGTTTCTCCGGGCTCCATACCCAGGCGGGTAAGGATGTTAAAGGCAATCAGCGCCCCGGACCTGGCATGTTCGCTCCGGCTTACCAGGTTGCCTATATCGTGCATGAAGCCGGCTATTCCGGCCAGTTCGGCTTCACGCCCGCTGAAACCGAATTCAGTGAGTATCCCGGCGGCAGTCTTTGCCACTTTGCCGGCATGGACAAAGGCGTGTTCGGTAAAGCCCAAAGCGCCCAGCAGTTCATCGCCTTTTTGGATATAGGCGCGTATTTCCCCGTTCTCCTCAATATCCCTGTAGGTTATCCTGTTCATCCTGTCTCCCCCGCAGAATCATTTTTCCCCTTCAGTATTCTTCCACCGGGAACAGAAATCCTTCTCTGGGTTTCCCCGCGGTGCCAGGCAATAATCTCGGCCAACGCTTCGTCCAGGCAATACCTGGGCTTATAACCAAGCGCGGCAAGTCGGCTGATATCCGGGATGCGCCGTGTCGTCTCCTCGAAATCGGGACCAAAAGCGGAGGAGTAGGGGATGAATTCGATGGCGGAAGATGAGCCGGTCAAAGCTATTATCTTCCTTGCCAGGTCCAGCACAGAAATTTCCCCGGTGCCGCCGATATTGTAGATTTCCCCGGTCAAACCCCTGGCCAGCAGGATTTCCAGGCCGTCCAGCGCATCTTCTATATAACTGAAAGTACGGGTCTGTAAACCTTTCTCGTACACAGGCAGGGGATCGTTCTGCAGTGCCCGGGCAATGAACCTGGGCACCACCATCCCGTAGCTGCCGGTCTGGTAAGGGCCAATTACATTGAAAAACCGGCCCAGCTTTACCCTGGTACCCTGTTCCCGGAAATAGGCCAGTGCCAGGTGCTCTTCCACCAGTTTGCCCACCGAGTAGAGCCAGCTGGCTTTTTTGCTGGTGCCAAGCAGCGAGTCGTCTTCCTCGGTAACCGGGAAATTCGCGATTTTACCGTAAACAGCGGAAGAGGAAGCGATAAAAACTCCTTTGTCAAACTCGGTGGCAGCTTTCAGGACGTTTTCTGTGCCCGCGTAACTAAGTCGCAGCGTTTCGCAGCCTCTGCTCATGGCCAGGCGTACCCCCACCACGCAGGCCAGGTGGATGATATAATCGCAATCGGAGGCCAGAGAAAAAACCAGGTCCCTGTCCATAACGCTCCCCACCACCAGGTGTGCGCCGGAGCCGTCAAGCCGGTCAGCGCTGCCGCTGGAAAGATTGTCAAGGGCGGTTACCCGGTGTCCTTGCGAGAGCAGGCGCAGTGCCAGGTGTGTGCCGATAAAGCCGGCCCCTCCGGTTATAAAGTAATGCAACTTGCCAACCCCTTTCTTTCATTCATATTTTGCTGCTGTAATAGTATGAGTCCACATACGTTAAAATTAACGCCGAGTCAACCAGGGCCACCCCCGGGCATATCATGTAATGAGCAGGGAGCAAAACGGGGGGTGGCCTTTATTGTCTGAAAAAAACATAACGCCTTTCAGCCGTGTGGGAGTGATAGGCCTTGGCTACGTGGGGCTGCCGCTTTCGGTTTTGGCGGCCCGGAGAGGATACCGGGTTTTGGGCATTGAACAAAACCGGGCTAAAATTGACAGCCTTAACCGGGGGGAATCATATGTCTCCGGAGTAACCGGCCGCGACCTGCAGGTTTTGTCGGAGAAAGGAATGCTTGCGGCTACTGAAAGCTATGAAGAGTTGGACACATGCGATGTCATCGTGGTATGTGTCCCCACACCGCTAAATGCTGAAGGGCTGCCGGATTACCAGTGCCTGAAAGCAGCGGCGCAGGAAATTGCCGCCAGGTTGCGTAAAGGACAGCTGGTCATAGTGGAAAGCACCGTCGCGCCAGGCACCACTGCTTCTTTATTCCTGCCGTTGCTGGAGGCGAGGGCGATGCTGGCCGGCTATGATTTCTTTCTGGCCTATTCCCCGGAAAGGATAGATCCAGGCAACCGGGAATACGGTCTGGAAAACATCCCAAAACTGGTAGCCGGATTCACACCCACCTGCCGCCGCGCAGCCCGTTCCTTCTATAAAAGTATCGGACTGGCCACGGTTCCCGTACGGACAATGGAAACGGCGGAGATGGCAAAACTTCTGGAAAACACCTTCCGGGACATAAATATAGCCCTGGTTAATGAGATGGCCCGGATTTGCCGCCATAACGGCATTGACATTTGGGAAGTGGTTGAGGCGGCAGCCACCAAGCCTTTCGGTTTTCAGGCATTTTATCCCGGTCCTGGGGTAGGAGGGCACTGCGTGCCGGTTGACAGCATCTATTACACCAGCTGGGCGCGTGGGAGCGGCCGGCCGGCCGAACTGGCGGAAAAAGCCCGCTTGGTTAACGCTGCCATGCCGCTGTACGCCGTCGATGTTATAAGAGAAGCGCTGGCGGCCGAAGGCCGGCATCTTTCCGGCAGCAGGATCCTGGTGCTTGGCGTAACATATAAAAAGGACATAGAAGATACACGGGAGTCTTCCGCCCTGAAAATAATTGAACTGCTGCAGGAAAAAGGCTCAATTGTCAGTTTTTATGACCCGATGACAGAACAAGTCAACTTAAATGGGAAAACCCTTGACAGCGTTGCACTGAGCAGAAGCACTTTTTCCGCCCAGGACTGTGTTGTTCTGGCCGTACATCACAGCGCCTTCGACTTGGCCTGGATATACACAAACAGTCCGCTGATCGTAGACCTGGCCAACGCCTTTAACGGTTTCCCTGCGGGGAAAATTAAAAGGCTTTAAAACCCGGGCGTTCAGATGCCTGCCATACCTTACAGGGCTATGCCTTGATATCAGCCCTGTCAGTTATGCGCCTGTCGGTGCTGTAGCTCTGTCACATATCCATCAGCTTCAGGATACCGATGGTCCTGGCCAGGAAGTTGTTATGATCCTGAAGGCGACCGGATATCAGCGTTTCCATCCCCTGACCCAGGTCAAAAGCAACTTTGCCGTGATATTCGGCAACATGGGCGGCCAGGATAATAGCGTTCAGCCCTGCCGCCAGCAATGCCAGGTCGAACCTAATCCTGCCGATTTCCCGCATTACCCTGGGAATCTGCTCGAACTCGTGTATCCTGACCGCCCCGGCCACTTTTAACCCAAGCCTGTTTTTCAGATTTCTGTGCAAAGCCTCCGCCACTTCGTCGGCATAGCCGGCTACAATCAAAATGTCCCTGCCCCTTAACATCTGTTCAAACTTTTCCTGCTGCGAGAACATGATAACCCGGCGGATATATGCTTCAAAGGTATATTTGGGCCACAGGCCGTAATGTTCCAGCACCAGTTCGGTGAGCAGGCCCGAATTGTGGTCTTTTATGGTGAGGTTATAGCCGACTGTATCTATCTTTCTCAGTGCTTCGACCAGCGCATCCCTGGCTTCTAAATTGGGAAAACGGACGCCCCGGTGCTCCTGGCCGCGCTGAACCCCTTTGTTTGCCACCTGAGCTTCCGCGTGCCTCAAAATCTGAGGTAAAGACAAGACGGACTCCTGAGCCAGCACGAAAGTTTCACTGGCTCCCAGTGAAACCACCGGGCAGGGAATTTTTTTGTCCAGAGCCTCCAGAATTTTATCCATCAGCTCACCGCTGCTCAGTACAACCGGTTTCATAAAGCGCTCCTCCTCCGGAAAATCACCTGAGATAATCCCGCAGAATCTGCACAAACTCCCTGGCCCTTACCTGGGTGGAATGCCTCCGCCTTACCATTTCATAGCCTCTTTGAGCAATTTCTTTACGTTCCATATTATTTGCCAGGTAGTACAGGGCTTTCTTCAGATAATTCCGCTCATTAATCTCAACAAATGTCTCGCCGTCAATAAAGCCAAGGTCACTGAGTTCCGGTGAACCGGAAGCCAAAAGGAGGGTATTACAGGCAGGCACTTCGAAATACTTGGCGATTGGGTACTTAAACACCGAGTCATCGGTGAAAAAAATTTTCGCCCTGTTGATCTCCCTGGCGAAATGTTCACCGACCAGTGCCTGCCGCTCCTCCTTGCTGCCAAAATCACGGTAGCCGGGGTGCGCGTGATGAACAAACCCTCTGACTCCGGCCATTTCCCCGGCAATCTTGGTTCTAAGCGGGTAGACGCGCGGGCAGAGAGCCCCCATCAACAGAAAGTCGATGTCTTTCTCCAGCCCATAATCCCTGAATACTTCAGTGTTTACATGATTGGGAAGCCACCTGAACCTGCCTGCGAAATCCGGGAAAAAACCTAAAAAAGCGTCCCGGTAAAAGGAAAAAACCAGATCAATCCGGTTATACCGGACAAACCAGCGAAACTCTTTTTGCGTGGTGTGCACATCCCAGTAGAGGACTCCTTTGGGAATATCCACATTGCGCAGTCCGTCCATGGTCTTGTTCTGGGTAAAGTCATCAAAAAAAATAAAGTCCGCGTTAAAATCATTAAGCAAATCTTTAACGTGGGCATCTTCTTCAACCAGGCGCACATTTATCTCCGGCAGTTTCATAAGCTCTCTTTTGAAAAACTCGCCGTAACGGATGATATACCTGCTCCGGTTTATAGTGGAATAAAGGATATTGATTTTTTGCACCCCGGATCTCCTCTCACTTAACTTTTACCTGGGCCCATATATATTTATGAAAGAAAAAGAAAAAAGTGCACCGGCATTTCCTCTACATATAATAATCAGGCAAGGCATTCAGCTGTGTCGGCGAAAATAAATAAAAAATCCGATAGGACTAAAATAACCGGGAGGGAAAAGTGATTATGCTTATTGTCCTGGACCCCGGGCACGGAGGAACCAGCCGTGCCAATGTGGGTCCCACAGGGTACGTGGAAGCGGACGGTGTGCTTGACATCGGCCTGCGGCTCCGTGACCTGCTCACCCCATATTTTGCCGTAAGAATGACGCGCCAGGCGGATATAACGGTGGAGCTGCATGACCGGACTGCCATGGCCAATGAGCTGCAGGCCGACCTGTTCGTTTCCCTGCACACAAACGGTGGACCGCCAGAAGCCCGTGGCGCGGAAATTTTCTATTCGCGAAACGGCGAGTGGGGAGACATCTTCCACAAAGAAGCCAAACGGGTTGCTCTGCATGTCCAGCGTGAGCTGGTAGCCGCCACCGGACTTTTTGACAGGGGAATAAAGACCTGGCTGATCAACAGTCCCGGCAGCCCGCTGCACGGTAAGGATTACCTGGCAGTAATCCGCCGGGCTAAAATGCCCTCGCTGCTGGTCGAGTCAGGTTTTCACACCAACCCGCAGGAAGAAGCGCTGCTTAAAACACCACAGTTCAGGCAGAAAATTGCGCAGGGAATCTTCCTGGGACTGTTCGTGGCCTATAAAGATAAACTGGTCAATGCCACTCCAATAATTGGCGGTCCACAGGCCACGGCATTGCAGCTGCAGGAGTGGGCCAGGAAACGGGGCGCCCACCAGCGCTTTATCGACATTGCCCCGGTTTATATGGAATACGGACTGCTCACCGGCATCAGGCCGGAAGTACTATATGCCCAGAGCGGAAAGGAGACAGCGTTTGGCAGGTTCGGCGGTGCTGTAACGCCCACCCATAATAACTGGGCCGGAATCAAAGTGAAAAACCCCAAAGGCGACACGCCTGAAGACCACGAGGTATTTTCCTCACCTGCTGATGGAGTAAGGGGACATTTTAACCATATATGCGCTTATGTCGGGCTGCCTCCGGTCGGGGTGCCCCATGACCGCTATTTTGTGGTGAAGTCTCTCCCCTGGGCCGGTACGGTAAAAATGGTGGAGGAACTGGGTGGCCGGTGGTCGCCCAACCCTGATTACGGCTTCAGCATCGTACGTGACTACCTGACGGATTTACTGGCTACGGAAGTGCCGCCGGCCGATGAGCTTACCGGGCTTCGTGCCGAGGTTGCCAGGCTTAAAGAGCAAAATTCCCAACTGTCAGCATTTCTGCAGCAGTGCCAAAAAGAACGTGCAGCTTTCTTGGCTGAAGCCGACGACTACCGTAACCAACTGCAGTTTATCAGGTCGTATATCAGAATATAGAGGTATGCAGAGCAAAAGAAATCACCGGCTATGTATTAAACAATAAGGCTTTCAGCGTTACGCTGAAAGCCTGCTCTTTTCGGATTAAAAAATAATAAACTGTGTTGAAAAAAAGCGGTCAGTATGGTACGGTAAACGTCAGAAAATTCTATATAGCCTGAAAGTAAAAATGTCTGAAAACTGAGCGATGACAATACAGAAGGGGGCACAGTATGAGGAAAGTGGAATCTTTCAGTCTGGGGGAGAAATTCCAAACCCTGTTTTATCCCCGTTCAATTGCGGTGGTGGGCGCTTCTGCCCGTCCGGAGAAACTGGGGAATTTTGCCCTGCGCTCTGCCGTTTCCTCGGGTGTGGAAAAAATCTATCCCGTTCATGCCGGTGGGGCACCGGAAATACTGGGGAAAAAAGCCTTTAAACGGATTGAAGACTTGCCGGAACAGGTAGACCTGTTTCTTTTTGCCATTCCGCAGGAGCAGGTTCTTTCAGCTTTTAGATCGGCGATAGATAAAGGCTGCCGGGCTGCAGTAATTTTCAGCGGCGGGTTTAAGGAGACAGGGGAAGAGGGAGGGAAACAGGAGCAAGAGCTGCGCAGGATGGCTGATGAAGCCCGGGTGTCAATAATCGGCCCCAATACCATAGGGTATCTGCGGGCTGACAGCCGTCTTAATGCTACTTTTATGCCCGGGTTATCCCACTGGTTTAGTGAGGGTCGGGGCATTGCGGTAATCAGCCAGAGCGGAGGGTGCCTGGGTCTCATTACATTTGAGTTGATTGATTCCGGTATGCCGGTAGGTACCCTGATAGGTCTGGGCAACCGGGCCAATACAGAGTTTGCCGATTTGCTGGATTATTTTAAGGATGACCCGCTTACCTCCGGTGTACTGCTTTTTATTGAAGGGATTGATGATGTAAGACGTTTCTGCCAGGCAGCTTCCAGGTGTTCGGCAAAGAAGCCGGTTGTGGCAATGAGTTCCGGGCATACGGAAGCAGGCAGGAAAGTAGCCCTGTCCCACACCGGGAGCATGGCGGGATCGGAAAAAATTTACCAGGCGGTACTTGTGCAGGCTGGCGTACTGCAGGTCCGGAGCGTGCAGGAAATGGTGGATGCCATAAAAATCCTCACCTCTTGTCCGCCGCTGTCCGGCAAACGGGCCGCAGTAATAACCCATACCGCGGGCCCGGCAGTAATTGCCACCGATATCCTGGCCCGGGGCGGATTTGAGTTGCCCCCGCTTAGCCGGATAACCCGGGAAAAACTGGTAAGCAGCGGTGCCCTTCCCGGGTTTATGCCGGTTACCAACCCGCTGGATATGGCTGCCCTGGGCTGGACGGAACCCAGGCGCTACCTGCAGGTTCTGAACCCTCTCCTGGAGGATGACCAGATTAACACGGTAATGAGTATTTATACTACCGCTTTGGGGGATGAGGATACCATCTCTTTTCCGGTAGAGGATTTTACAGAGCTTGCCCAAAAAACCGGAAATAAGGAAGGCAAGGCGGTTGTAGCGGTTTGGGGGGCACCGGTTACCCGTACGGGTGATTTTTTGCGCTGGCATGAAAAAAAATTCCCTGTATATCCAACCCCGGAGCGTGCAGCTGCTGCCTTGGTTAACCTGGCCGATTACTCGGCACTGCGCCGAAAGGCGGAAGCCAGGAGCGAGGTCGCACCCATAGTATTTGGCCCGGGAGCAGAGCGTATAATCCGGGAGGCAGTACTTAAACGGCAGGCGGTTATCCAGGAACCTGAGGCTACGGAGCTCCTGGCGTCAGCCGGCATCCGGGCCGCCAGGACGCGACTGGCTGTAAACGCAGATGAAGCGGTTGCTTTGGCACAGGAAACAGGCTTTCCGGTGGCCCTGAAGGTTGTTTCGGCAAAAATTCTTCATAAGAGCGATGCCGGTGGAGTCAGGTTAAACCTGCAAAATGAATGGGAAGTCGGCAAGGCCTTTCTGGATATTCAAAAAGAGGCGCTGGCCAGGATTTCTCCAGAGGATTTGCGTGGCATTGCCGTACAGCCCATGCTGCCGGAAGGTACGGAAGTAATTGTGGGCGGCGTTTGCGATGAACAGGCCGGGCCTGTGGTCATGTTCGGTATCGGAGGTATTTGGGTTGAGTTATTCCGGGATACAGTATTTCGCCTGGCCCCGGTAACCCGGAAAGAGGCAGAGGAGATGATCCGGTCTGCCAAAGGGTACTCCATCCTGCAAGGCGTCCGGGGTAAAAAGGGAATCGATCTGGAAAACTTAACAGAGCTGATTGTAAAAGTGGGATGGCTTATGGGCCATTTCCCGGTGCAGGAAATCGATTTGAATCCGGTTATATTTTATGAATCAGGTTATGCCGTCGCTGACGTGCGAATTATTTTGGACGTAAAGCTATGAGCCTGACAGCCGCACCTTCCAAGCCACTACAAAGTGGAAACAAGGCAAAAATAAAAACCCTCCGAAACCGGGAGAGTTTAATTTACATTGGTGCCGATGGCCGGAGTCGAACCGGCATGGAGGCTATCCAACGGTTTTTGAGACCGCCGCGTCTGCCAATTCCGCCACATCGGCATTAAATTGTGCAAGATATATGGTAACATATCCGATCGGTATTTGCAAGAGCACCCGAAGCGCCTGTGGAAGTATTTACGGGTGTTTACCTGTATAAGATGGTAAGGATAATTTCGTTTCTGAATAAAAGATCCAGCCGTTACAGGCTGGATTAAGGCATGTGGTTAGATGGTCCACTCCCCGTGGACGATGCCGACCAGGTACCAGGTGTTGTTTTGATTTTCAAAGACGAGGCGCAGGCTTCTCCAGTCCATGCCTGAGTACTGGGGGTCGAAGCCGGTGAAGTGGAATTCGATGAAGGTGGCGTTTGGGTAGGCCTGGGGGATGTTGTGGATGGCGTTGCCGGTGCCGATTTCTATGTTATTGCCGATGAGGTGTGCGTTGGCGTAGTCGGCGTCGTAAACGAAGCGGTCGTAGTAGTCACTGAAGGTGAGGTCGATGGGATCGCCGGTGCCGTCAAAGGAACCCCAGGTGTAAACCTGGGAGCTTTGGAGGAGGTTGGTTATCTGCTGGGAGGTGAAGACCAGGTCTGCCTGGAGGTCTACATAGGGATAGGGGGTGAAGCGGACGCCTTTGACAGGGTGGATGTGGTTGGCCAGGGCTACCATGTCTTTCGCTTTAAGGAGTTCCACTACGGTAAGGGCGGTACTGAACAGGGATGATTGGCCTGACTGCACGGCCTGCAGTTGCTGCTGCAGGGAAGTTACCTGGGCGGACAGGCTTTCTTTTTCAGCGGTAAGGGTGATGATCAGGTCTTCCTTCGCTTTGAGCTGGGCTTTCAGATCTTCTTTGCCATTGGCTGGTGTGGCTTTGCCGCAGCCGGATACGGTTGTTGCCAGTATAAGCAGGGCGACGAAAATTAATTTGAGTTTCATTTAACGTATCCCCTTCCTGCCGTATGTTTTGGTATAAGTATAGAGCGGGGGCAGCCGGAGGTCAAGATATATTAACAAATGTTATTGATTATGGAACCATGTCTTCACAGGGTACGGCGGTCTGGCACTTGCCGCAGGCGCTGTAGGGATAACCGAAAATTTCGTTGAAGACTTTCATGGGGTTTTGGAAAAAAAGGTAGTGGTGGCAGGTACGCTTGTCTTTGCCGGAGGGGGAGATGGCGGAGGCGGGGCAGCGGTTGATGCAGGCGCCGCAGGAGCCGTCGTTGAGGAAGGGGCAGTACTGGAAGGGGCTGTCATAGGGGCGGCGGGTTACGGGCAACGGCAGGTCGGTTATGACGCTGCCGAAGCGGCCGGCCATGCCTTTTTTGGTGATGAGGCCGCGGTTGAGGCCGAAGGTGCCAAGGCCGGCGATATAAGCGATGTGACGTTCGGACCAGTTGCTGGTGTAATTTTCGAAATTCGAAACAAAGCCGGGGTCTATGACCGGGGCGAGGCCACGCCCGCCGGCTTTTTCCAGCTCTGATATGACAAAACGGCGCATGATGTTGTTGAACTCCTCGCCGGGGAAGCGGGCATGCAGCCATTCCGGGGAGGCGAGGCCGGGAGGGCGGTTGGAGCGGCGCACTTTAAGGGAGAAAGGAAGGAACCAGGAGATGACCGAGGTGGCGCCGGGCAGCCAGTCGGAAGGGAGTTTAAACAGCGGGCCTACCGCCTGAGGGTTTTTCATTTCGGTAAACAGCGGGTCGGAGGCGGAGGCGACGGCCACCAGGGGAGGGTCATAGATGATGTATTCACCTCTGAAAGTATTGGCGGGACTGCTCTTAGCCAGTTCCCACATGCAGGCGGCCAGGTTATCCGGCATAATATCACTCCCTTTTTTTTATGCAGTAAACACTTCAATAAAGAAAGCGTGATTCCTGCCTGGTTTGAATATATGTAATGCGGAGTTGGCAGGATAATGGGGCGGGATGTTTAATAGTCCTGGCAGAAATATCTGCAGGAGGTGCTTTGGTTGGTAAACAGGGAACGTCTGGTGCAAGAGTTTTTGAAAATCGTCAGGATTGACAGCCTGTCGCTGAAAGAGCGGGCCATGGCTGACTACCTGAAAGGGAAGCTGGGTGAGCTTGGCCTGGCGGTGTGGGAAGACAGGGCGGGTGAGGCGGTGGGCGGCGAGGCTGGTAACGTCATTGGGGTGCTGGAGGGCGACGGCAGGGAGCCGCTGATGCTGCTGGCGCATATGGACCGGGTCAGGCCCGGGGAAGGCGTGCAGCCTGTGGTGGAGGGGGATGTGGTCAAGAGCGACGGAAAGACGGTATTGGGTTCAGATGATGGGGCAGGGATAGCGGCTATCCTGGAGGCGCTGCGGGTTATAAAAGAAAAGGGCATAGCGCATGGCCGGCTGGAAGTTGTTTTTACCATCGGCGAGGAGGGAGGGCTGCACGGCGCCAAGGGGCTGGAAGTGGACAGGCTGCAGGCCAGGCGGGCGGTGGTGCTCGATTCCACCGGGGAGGTTGGCACGGTAATCAACCAAGCCCCGGCCCAGGATTCTATTGTGGCAAAGATTTACGGCAAGGCGGCGCATGCGGGGGTGGCACCGGAAAAAGGTGTTAATGCTATTGTGGTGGCGTCCAGGGCTATCGGGCGGATGCAGGTGGGAAGGATTGACGGGGAGACCACCTGCAACGTGGGTATTATCCAGGGAGGCAAGGCCACCAATATTGTTCCTGACTATGTGGAAGTACAGTGTGAAGCCAGGAGCCGGTCGGAGGAAAAGCTGGTGGCTGTCACCCAGGCCATGTGCGGGGAATTCAAAAAAGCGGCTGCGGAAGAAAATGCGCGGGTGGAGCTGGAAGTAAACCGGATGTACCCTGCATATCATATAACAAAGGATGACGGGCTGATTGCGCTGGTGTGCAAGGCAGGCGAGGCAATGGGTCTTAATGTTCAGATTCAGCCCACCGGAGGGGGCAGCGACGCCAACATCATTAACGGCAAGGGCGTCAGGGCAGTCAACCTGGCGGTGGGCAATGAAGAAGTGCACACGGTAAATGAGTATATCAGGATCAGCGATCTGGTTAAAGTTACGGAATACCTTCTTCAGATTATCGAGTCGGCCTGAATTCACCAAAAACGCGGGGGGTGCATATACTGGCTTATAGCAGATAGGGAGGTGATGATTTGCGGCCGTATCGGGTTTTGGTCCTGGTCAGAAAGGCCGTAGGTCTTGCTCTGGCGGTGGCAGGTATTGCTGTTGTGGTTGATTACCTGCCCGGCTACATATGGGTCCTGTTGCTTGGGTTTGCGCTGGTCTGGGCCGGTTGGTGGATTTTTCGCCTGGAAAAGATTTATTAGAATTAAATGACAATATATGGAAAGGGGGAGCAGGATGCGGTTTTATACTGTCCGTGTACCTAAGTTGCTGGGAAGGATTCTGAAGGGGATTCTTGGCATTTGGCAGAAATAAAAAAAAGCGCCGGCGCGCTTTTTTTTATTGTCAGACAACCCTTTTCACTTTGCCTGCTTTGAGGCAGCGGGTGCAGACAGCGACCCGTTTTGGTGTGCCGTCGATCAGCGCTTTGACTTTCTGCACGTTAGCTTTCCATGTTCTCAGGGTCTTGATGTTGGAATGGCTGACATGGTGGCCGGTTTCAGTTCCTTTGCCACAGACGGAGCATCTTCTGGCCATATTGACACCTCCTTGAACAGGGTACGGTATGAAATGGAGAAACCGGTAGTATGCTAGTTTAAAAATCACTTTTTAAATTCTAACACAGCAAAAAATGCGTTGCAAGTAAATAATTTTCAGCAAGCAGGAATTCTGACTGAATTTATGGAATTACTAAGCGCAGGAAATTCCCGGATAAGGGGGGACATGCAGTGAGGATTACCAAGGAGATGACAATCTTCGAGACAATCCGCTCCCACCCAAAAGCAATGGAAGTTTTCAGGTCATACGAAATGAGCTGCAGCGGTTGTCTGGCTGTGGTTGAAGAAAGCATTGAGAAAGGTGCCAGGCGTCATGGCGCGGACCTGGAGCGGCTGTTGGCCGATTTGAACGCTTTGTTTGGGGATTAGCCGGGAAGGAGGCAGATGACTGACAGGATGGAAAATGAACTGGGCAAGATTATTATTTCCGAAGAGCTGCTGGCTAACCTGGCAGGCGTGGCTGCCATTGAATGCTACGGGCTGGTTGGCATGGCTTCGCGCAAACTGAAAGACGGCATAGCCGAACTTTTGGGCCGTGACAATTTAAGCCGTGGCGTTGAGGTTAAGCTGGAAGATGACCGGCTTACAGTTGACTTGTATATCATTGTTTCTTACGGTACCAAGATTCCGGAAGTAGCCGTAAATGTTATGGAAAAAGTCAAGTATACCCTGGAGAAACTGACTGGGCTGGTTGTAACCGGCGTGAATATTCATGTGCAAGGGGTACGGGTGACCGACAAATAGGAGGCGTTGGGATGCAGCAGCTGACAGGGGCCGACTTAAAGAAAATGTTGATAACCGGTGCCCGCGTCCTGAAGAACTACCGAGAAGCGATCAATGTGCTGAATACTTTCCCGGTACCTGACGGTGACACCGGAACCAATATGGACCTGACCATGCGCTCCGCCCTGGCGGAACTTGATAAAGTGCCGGAAGATTCTGTCTCATCGGTGGCCGGGGCGCTGGCCATGGGGTCGCTGCTTGGGGCCAGGGGTAACTCCGGGGTGATTTTGTCACAGTTATTCCGCGGTTTTGCCAGGGCCCTCGAAGGCAGGAAAGTAATCGGCACCCGGGAATTCGCCCACGCCCTGCAGGAAGGGGTAAACACAGCCTACAAAGCGGTTATGAAGCCGGTGGAAGGCACCATACTCACTGTCGCCAAAGAAAGCGCCCGTGCTGCCTCCCAGGCGTTAGGGCGGGGACTCGGTTTCATTGAACTGATGCAGGAAGTGGTGGACCAGGCGGCGGATACCCTGCAGAGGACACCGGATATGCTGCCGGTTCTGAAAGAGGCGGGAGTGGTGGATTCCGGCGGTAAGGGATTGCTCCACATCTACGAAGGTTTCCTGTTTCAGCTACGGGGCGAAACGGTGGAGATTAAAGAAGAGGATGTTCTGCCGGAGAAAACTGCGGTACTCAGGCCCCAGGAGTTTTTTCGGACCGAAGATATCGAGTTTGCTTACTGCACTGAGCTTATGGTGCGGGGGGAAAGGCTTAACCCGGATGCTATCAGGGACCTGATTTCCGGTCTGGGGGACTCGGTGTTGGCTGTGGGTGATGAGAAAGTGGTTAAGATTCATATCCACACCAACAACCCCGGCCAGGTCCTGGAGAAATGCCTGCTGCACGGCAGCCTGCATAATCTGAAGATAGAAAACATGCATGACCAGCATGAAGAAATTCTTTTTGAAGGAAAAAAGGCGACAGTGCCAGTTGACGGTATTGGGGTCATTGCGGTTTCGGTAGGCAGTGGCCTGGCGGAAATAATGGGTAGCCTGGGTGTACACATGGTGATCAACGGCGGACAGACCATGAATCCCAGTACCGAAGACTTTCTGCAGGCGATAGGAGAGCTGCCGCAGCGACAGGTTATTATTCTGCCCAACAACAAAAACATAATACTGGCGGCGGAGCAGGCTAAGGAACTGAGCGACAGGGAGGTCCGGGTGGTTAAAACCCGGTCCATTCCCCAGGGAATTGCCGCTATGCTGGCGTTTAATCCGGAGAGCAGCCTGGAAGAAAATGAAGCCTGCATGGCAGAGGCAGCAAAAAAGATTAAATCCGGCCAGGTGACATACGCCGTCTGTGACAGCCGGATTAACGGAAAAGATATTAAAGAAAAGGATATCATCGCCATTTTGGACGAAGAGCTGGTGGTGGTGGGCAGCGACGTCAACCAGGTGGCTAAGGACCTGGTGTTCAAAATGGTGGGGGAAAATGATGAAATCATTACCGTATATTACGGCGAACCGGTGGATGCCGGTACCGCCGGCCTTCTGCGAGACGAGTTGGCTGCTATTTACAGTGACAGGGATGTGGAGCTGTACGAGGGGGGACAACCACTTTATTACTATATAATTTCTGTGGAGTAAAATAAAAGGAAGGAAGTGGCTTGATTGAAAAAAATTTTTATCGTCACCGACAGCACCGCGGACCTGCCGCAAGGGCTGGCTGAAAAACTGGACATTACAGTTGTGCCGCTGAAAGTCCATTTTGGTGATGAAGAGTACCTTGACTGGATTAACCTGGATTCCGATTCTTTCTATGCCAAGCTGAAATCAAGTGCGGTAATGCCAAGGACCTCTCAGCCTTCACCGGCGGATTTCGAGGCGGTATACAGGCGGCTGACCGCCGAAGGCGGCAGCATCATCTCAATGCATATTTCATCTCAACTGAGTGGTACCTGCCAGTCCGCCACCATAGCCAAGTCAATGCTGGAAGGGGCGGACATTGAGATTGTTGACACCAAGGTTACATCAATGGCTCTCGGGCTTCTGGTAATTGAGGCGGCCCGGGCGGTCAGAGACGGGAAAAACAAAGAAGAAATTATGGCACAGATTTACACTCAGATGAACAAGATTAAGGTTTTCTTCGGTGTGGACACGCTGGAATACCTGCAGAAAAACGGCCGTATCGGCAAGGCCGCCGCGCTCCTGGGCGGGCTGCTGAACGTAAAGCCTTTGCTTACACTCAAAGACGGCATTATTACACCCAAGGAAAAGGTGCGCGGGCGCGCTAAGCTGCTGGAAAAAATGGTTAATGTGGTAGCGGAGGAGTTTGGGGAAGATGTTAAAGGGAAAGCGGTAATCCTGCACGGGGACTCCCTGGATGAAGCGCTCAGGCTGAAGGAGAAAGTTGACGAAAGGTACGGTTTTTCAGAAATCATCATCTCTTCCATCGGCGCTGTAATCGGAACCCATACCGGCCCTGGTGTGCTTGCCATTGCTGTGCTGCCCGATTAAAAAATGTAATAAATTACCTGGCATATGCCGGGTATTTTTTTATTATTTCCCGGAAAATATAAGATTTCCAAGGAAAACAATACTAGTATATAAGCCTGCCGGCGAGAAATAATAAAAACAGCTAAAAGAAAAGGAGGTGAGTTACTTTGCCGGCAAACGAAAAGGTTAATCAAACCGGAAGAAACCGTATCCTGGTATCTGGCGCCGAGCAGGCTCTTGAGCGGTTCAAGCAGGAAATTGCAACCGAATTGGGTCTTGACTATAGCGGCGACAAGGGTAACCTGACCTCCCGTCAAAACGGTTACGTGGGTGGTCTGATGGTCCGTAAGATGATCGCCCAGGCCGAGAGCCAGCTGGCAGGCGGGACTCAGTAACAGGGTTCAATACAAAAAGCGGAAGGCATACATAGCTTCCGCTTTTTTTTACACCCGGTTACCCGGGAAAATATTTTATTAAAAAAGGAATAGGCACAGCACTCATAGAATAAAAAAAAGGCCCCTCCGGGCGGGGAGTCCCGAAAGGGTTGGGAGAGGAGAAACCGGAGGAAGAGCTTATGGGGAATATGTTGCAACCATATTATGTACCGCCTGATTAATGTTCATACATAAAAAATACAGGTAATTTATGGTATATAACTGCTCTTATGTTACATTCAGGGGGGACACCATGCGGGTAATAGCGGGCAGTGCACGGGGCCGGAGGTTGAAGGCCAGGAAAGGCAAAATTACCAGGCCCACCGCTGACCGGGTAAAGGAATCGGTGTTTAACATACTGTCTCCCCGGCTTGGCGGGTGCAGTTTCCTTGACATTTTTGCCGGTAACGGCGGAGTGGGCATCGAGGCTCTGAGCCGGGGCGCCGGCAGGTGTGTATTTATAGAAAAAAACAGCCACTGTGCTGCAATAATTAAAGAAAACCTGGCCATGACCGGACTCTCCGGTAAGGCCAGGGTTATGCAGCGGGATTTCGGCCCGGCACTGAGTGAGCTGGCAGGGGAGAAGGAGATTTTTGATATAATATTTATGGACCCTCCCTACCACAGCGAAGAGCTGCCGGAGGCCGTGCGGCAGGTAGCACTGCTGTCGCTGCTTGCTCCCGGCGGTTTACTGGCGGTTGAACATCACCTGCGGCACAATGACTGGGTGTGTTCGGACTGGAGGGTAGTACGCGAAAAAGAATACGGTGATACGGCGGTAACTTTTCTTACACTGTCGGGGAACAGCGTTTGAAGAAGAGGAGGAAAACAATTTGACCACGGTTATCTATCCGGGGAGTTTCGATCCGGTTACCAACGGACATAAGGACATTATCGACCGGGCCAGCCGCGTTTTTGACAAAGTTATCGTTTCGGTACTGGAAAACCCGCGCAAAGCACCTCTCTTTTCCCTTGAAGAGAGGGTGGAAATGTTAAGGCTGATAGCCCGCAATTATCAGAATGTTGAGGTGGACTCTTTCCGCGGCCTGCTGATCGATTACGCCAGGCAGAAGAATACCAACATCGTGGTCAAGGGGCTCAGGGCCATTTCCGATTTTGAATTTGAGTTTCAGATGGCCCTCATTAACCGCAAGCTGGATTCACGCCTGGAAACCATGTTTATGATGACCAACAGCCGTTACTCCTACCTGTCCAGCAGTATAGTCAAGGAAGTGGGCCTTTACGGCGGCGACATCTGTGAGCTGGTGCCCAGGGAAGTCTACCATTTGGTAATGCGTAAAATCAGAGAACAGGCCGGTTCTGCGAACTAACGACGAAAAACAAATACTTTCAATCTTTTTGCCGTACCGGCGACAAAGCCGCACGCCATGAGAAACAGGCAGACGAGCAGGAAACGCCAGCCCAGATGATAAGTCCTCCACCACAGTGCAGCAGGCCCGCGTGCCTGTTCCAGACTTAAAAACACCGGTACACTGTAGCGGGAGAGCACCGGTGCCAGGGGACCCCACAGTACATAAGTGTAAACCGTGGCTAAAACGGCATGTATGAAGCGGGCGATTACAAAGGGCGTGATTTTCATGCCTGTTCCGCTGATAATACTGGCCACCTGGGCGTGGACCGAAAGTCCGCTCCAGGCTATAACAGCGCCGGCCACCATCACTGTCTGGACCAGAGGGGCACTGGCGGTGGCCTGGCCGGCCAGCTGGCTGCCCAGGGTTACCTCGAACAGGCCGCTGATGATGGCGGGGGTAAGGGCGGGATCCAGGCCCAACGGCGAGAGCACAGACATGAGCAAGCGGGACAGTACCCCCACCACCCCGATGATGGTTAAGATGCGGATAATCACTGAAAAGAGAATAATAAAGCCGCCGATCATTAGCAATGAATTGACGGAATTGCGGACGGCATCGCCCATCAGCTGTCCCATGGGACGGCCGTCTTTTTTTCTGGCGATGTATAAAGCGTCAAAGGCCCGCCTGATTAACCGTCCGCTGTTTTGTTCCTCCGGTGAGTTGGGTTCTTTGCGCCCGTAAAAACGAAGCAGGATGCCGGTGGTAAGGCTGGACAGATAGTGTGCTGCGGCAATGGCCACACCCACCTGGGGCAGGCCGAACATACCCACGGCCACGGCACCGAACATGAAGAGTGGGTCGGCGGTATTGGTGAAGCTCATCAGTCTTTCACCTTCCACCTTGGTGCACATCTCTTCCCGGCGCAGCCTGGCGGTCAGAATAGACCCGATGGGAAACCCTGAAGCCAGACCCATGGCCATGACGAAAGAACCTGCTCCGGGTACGTTGAAGAGCGGCCTCATCAGCGGCTCCAGGAGGACACCCATAAAGTGAACCACCCCCAGGCCCATCAACAGTTCCGCGCCGATGAAAAAAGGCAGCAGAGCGGGGAAAACAATGTTCCACCAGACATCCAGGCCTTTGACTGCGGCCAAAAAGGCGTCTTCGGGGAAAAAAACCATGGATACGGTAACTGAAACGGCAATTAAGGCAATGAGATAAGCTCCGGGGTAAGACAGCCGGTTTTTGCTGGTCATAGTGCCTCCTGACCGGTTAAAAATCAGAATAGGACATAATATATATATTTCCGGTAACCGGGATTATACCGCTTTAGGGGTGTGGGTATGGCAGAACAGAGCAAAAAGGTTGCCCTGGCCCTGGGTGCCGGCGCGGCCCGGGGTTTTGCCCATATCGGGGTTCTGAAACTGCTTGAAGAAGAAGGGATTAAGGTGGATATGGTGGCGGGCACCAGCATGGGCGCCGTGGTGGGAGCGTTTTATTGCTCCGGTATGTCACTGCGCATGATGGAGCGGTTGGCCCGCTTCACCCAGCGTAATCACTGGGTGGACCTTACCTTTCCCCGCCTTGGCCTGATTTGCGGCGACAAACTGGAGCAGTTTATCAACATATTTATACGCGGCGCAACTTTTGAGCAGCTGAAAACGCCACTGGCAGTGGTGGCAACCGATATTTGCTCCGGCAACAGGGTGGTGTTTGACAACGGGCCGGTGGCCCGCGCCGTGCGGGCGTCCGCCGCTATCCCCGCGATTTTTGTGCCAGTTGAACATGAGGGTATGACGCTGGTGGACGGAGCGGTGGTGGAGAGGGTGCCGGTGCAGACCGCCCGTGAGATGGGAGCGGAAGTGGTTATAGCGGTGGATGTGGGAGTATATGTTGATAACGTAAAAGTCCACCATGTCCTTGATGTGATCCTGCAGTGCATTGATATCATGGCCAGGGACCTCTGCCGGATAGGTACCGCCCAGGCGGACCTGGTTATTTTGCCCCAGCTGAATAACATTGCTCCCGGCCAGTTTCACAAGGCAGAAGAAGCCATTGCAGCCGGCGAGGCGGCGGCGCGTGCCATGCTTCCGGCCATTTTTGAAACACTGACCGGGAAAAGCCGGAGTGAGCAAAATGCGTAAGACCATAAAAAGAGTTGTCCTGATTCTGATGGTGGCAATCCTGCTGCTTTTCTCCAGGACCGGCTTCCATGCCATTATGCCTGGTACCGCCGAAGACCTGTCCCGCCTGGTACGGGTGGAAAAACCGGCCGGTAAAGATGAGGGCACATTTTACCTTGTAACGGTACGACAGCAGCCGGCGTCCCCTGTGCTGGTTTTGTATTCGCTGCTAAACCCCAATGTGGAGCTTAGGGAACGGCGCAATGTGATACCTCCGGGCATGGACCCCAAAGAATACGAAGAACTACTGCAGCGCATGATGAGGGAAAGCCAGAACCTGGCGAAAATTATTGCGCTGCGGCGGCTTGGTTACCACGTTGCCATTGAGAGCGACGGGGTGGAAGTGGTGGAGGTGGGCGCCAACAGTCCGGCCAGAGGGTTGCTGGAGCCCCGGGATATTATCCTGGCTGTGGACGGACAAAAGGTTGACCTGGTGGAGGAACTGGTAAACCAGATTCAGCAGCGTCCGGTGGGCGCTCCGGTTACCCTGACCATCAGGAGAGGCCCGGTGGAGCAGGAAGTGGTAATCTCTACAACCCGGAGTATCGATATGCCTGAGAAAGCGGCTATCCTGGTTTTGGTCCAGACCTTAAATTGGTCCCCCCAGTTGCCCCTTGACATTGAAATTGATACCGGCGATATCAGCGGACCTTCGGCCGGGCTGATGTTTGTTTTGGAAATACTCAACCAGCTGGTTCCGGCCGATCTGACCTCCGGCAGGCAAATAGCCGGTACCGGCACCATCAGCCTGAAAGAAGAGGTGGGCGGCATCGGCGGTGTACGCCAGAAAGTGGTGGCGGCAAAAAAGGCCGGAGCCGAATATTTTATTTTACCCCTGGAGAACTTTGAAGAGGCAAAACCTGCCGCCGGGCGTATCACCCTTGTTCCCGTCTCCACCTTGTCACAGGTGCTGGATTTTCTTGGCGGCCTGGGACAAAAAGCGGCAGCCGGTGAGGTGCGCCCCTGAATTAAAGGCCCAAAAACACTGAAAAAGGGCGGCTCTGCCGTCCCCCGTAAAAAGTTGACAAAAAAGTTAACGGTCTGTATAATAAGTTTTAGCGCAAGCGAGGTGCCATAAAATTTGTATAGAATTCCCGTCGAACAGCTGAAAGAGGCGCCCGGCCAGAAGCGGGTTTATAACTTTGCCATAGATGCTTCATCCCTCGACCTGGCGGAGGAAGGCGTAACCATAGATGAGCCCTTCCGGGTCAGAACCGAGGCGGCCTACAGTGACGGGAAAGTCTTTATGCGCGGGTTTGTCAGCGCGAAGGTGGGATTGGTGTGCGGTCGCTGTTTAAGCAGCTTTTCCTACCCGCTTGCCGGCGGGTTTGAGGAAGAGATAGAGGTTGAAGGCAGGACGGCCCTGGATGTTACAGAACTGGTCAGAGAAAGCTACTTCACCGGATTTCCGCTTAAGCCGTTATGTCACCCTGATTGCCTGGGGTTGTGCCCTCGGTGCGGGGAAGACCTGAACCAAAAACAGTGTGACTGCCGCCGGGAACACCTGGATCACCGGTTGCTGGTGCTAAAAAAATTATTAGACCAGAATTAGGAGGAATGACCCATGGCGGTCCCCAAGCGGAGAACGTCCAAAGCGAGAAAGCATAAACGCAGAACACACTGGAAGCTGTCGGTGCCGGGACTGGTGTCCTGCCCGCAGTGCCACGAACCTAAACTGCCCCACCGTGTGT
>DYEY01000067.1 GCA_020725465.1 Dethiobacter sp. | reverse complement strand
CCCCTTTAACATTTCCTCTCTGCGCCGTCAGATGGAAGAGATGTTCGACCAGTTTTTCCCCTTCAGCGGTCCGGCCGAACTGAAGGTTCCGGCAGGCGGCGTTATGATTGACGTGCTGGAAGACGACAAAGAGTACCTGATTAAAGCCAATGTCCCCGGTTTCTCTGCCAAGGACGTTGAGGTGCGGGTCAGCGAGGATGGCGTTACCATTAAGGGTAACTACAATGAGGAAAAGGAAGACAAAAAGCAAAATTACCTGATTCGGGAAAGAAGGAGCGGTTCCTTCCTGCGCACCATAGCATTGCAGCATGTCGACCCGGACGGCGCCAAAGCCAAGTTTAAAGACGGAGTACTGGAACTGACAATACCCAAGCAGGATCCCGGGAAGCGTCTGGGCAGGCAACTGGAAATCGAGGAGTAAAAGGCGGATGGCGGTAAGGAGAGCCTTACCGCTGATTTTTTGGGCAGCAACCTTCTCCCGCGGTGTTGCCGGATGTTTTTGCGGGAAAAATAAATTTGAATGAGAGGTTAAACAAAATGGCAAAAGCAGTAGGTATTGACCTGGGAACCACTAACTCGGTGGTGGCGGTGCTGGAGGGCGGCGAACCGGTTGTTATCGCCAATGCAGAGGGATCGCGCACCACCCCTTCGGTGGTGGCTTTCAAGGGCGGCGAACGGTTGGTGGGGCAGATCGCCAAGCGCCAGGGGGCACTTAACCCGGATAAGACGCTTTACTCAGTGAAGCGCTTTATCGGCCGGAGATTTTCGGAGGTAAAAGATGAAATCCGCCTGGTGCCGTACAAGGTGGTGCCCGGTCCCGGCGACGCGGTACGTTTTGACATCGACGGCAAGCTCTATTCGCCGGAAGAAATTTCGGCCCTGGTGTTAAGGAAGCTGGCGGATGACGCTTCACAATATCTGGGCGAAAAAGTCACCGACGTGGTGATAACGGTGCCCGCTTATTTCAACGATGCCCAGCGCCAGGCCACCAAGGACGCCGGTAAAATTGCCGGGCTGAACGTACTCAGGATCATTAACGAGCCTACGGCCGCTTCCCTGGCCTACGGCCTGGACAAAAAGAAAAACGAGACGGTGCTGGTGTTTGACCTGGGCGGGGGCACTTTCGACGTTTCTATCCTGGAGGTGGGTGACGGCGTTTTCGAGGTGCGCGCCACCAGCGGCGACACCCACCTGGGCGGAGATAATTTTGACAAGGAAATCGTAGACTGGCTGGCCAGTGAGTTTAAAAAAGACCACGGCATTGACCTGCGCCAGGATAAGCAGGCGCTGCAGCGGCTGACCGAGGCGGCAGAAAAAGCCAAAGTGGAGCTGTCAACGGTGACAGAGACACAGATCAGCCTGCCGTTTATCACCGCTGATGCGTCTGGCCCACGGCACCTGGACCTAAAGCTGACCAGGGCCAAATTTGATGACCTGACCCGGCACCTGGTGGAACGTTGCCGGGGCCCCATTGAAGCCGCACTGGCCGACGCCAAACTGACCGCAAACGAGCTGGACGAAATTATACTGGTGGGCGGTTCCACCCGTATCCCGGCTGTCCAGAAGCTGGTGAAGGAGATGGCCGGCGGCCGGGAACCGCACCGCGGCGTAAACCCGGACGAGGTGGTGGCAGTAGGAGCCGCCATCCAGGCCGGTGTACTCTCCGGCGAACTGAAGGATGTAGTGCTCTTGGATGTGACGCCACTCTCCCTGGGCGTAGAAACCCTGGGCGGCGTCATGACCAGGATTATTGAGCGCAACTCGGCCATCCCCACCCGCCGGTCGCAGATTTTTTCCACCGCCGAGGACAACCAGCCGGCCGTGGATATCCACGTGCTGCAGGGTGAGCGGGAAATGGCCGCCGACAACAGGTCTCTTGGCAAGTTCAAGCTGGACGGTATCCCGCCGGCGCCGCGTGGCGTGCCTCAGGTAGAGGTGACCTTTGATATCGACGCCAACGGCATCCTGAATGTTACCGCCAAAGATCTGGGCAGCGGGCGGGAACAGAAGGTGACCATCAGCGGTTCCTCCAACCTGGATAAAGCCGAGGTGGAGCGGATGGTTGCCGAAGCCAAAAAATACGCCAAACAGGACGAAGAGCGGAAAAAAGAAGCGGAACTGCGCAATGAGGCCGATTCACTTGTCTATGGTTCGGAGCGGTTCCTGCGGGAAAAAGGCAACTCCCTGCCGGCACACGTCAAAGCCCGCCTGGAAATGTTAAGCAGCGAACTGAAGCAGGCGCTGTCAGACCGGGCAGGGGTCGATAAAATCCGCTCCCTTAAGGAAGATCTGCGCCAGGCGCTCACCGGGGCCGAAAGCTGCCAGGAAAGCACATGCAATTCCGGTGCCCCGGCAGGAGATGACGTAGTAGACGCCGAATTTGAAGAAAAATAAAAAAGAGACTGGCGTGATGCGAGATGTCGGTTAAATTCCAGGACTATTACAAGGTGCTTGGCGTCAGCCGGGAGGCTACGGAAAAAGAAATCAAGGCCGCTTACCGCAAGCTGGCGCGCAAACACCACCCCGACCTGCACCCCGGCGAAGCAAAAGCAGCCGCCGAAGAAAAGTTCAAGCAAATCAACGAGGCTTATGAGGTGCTGAGCGACCCGGAGAAGCGCAAGAAGTACGACCGGTTGGGCGAACGCTGGCAGATGGGCGACGACTTTTACTACGAGCAGCAGCCCGGCTTTGACGGTGTGCGCTTCTATAAGACTACCGGCGAAAGCGGTTTTTCCGACTTCTTTGAAGCCTTGTTCGGCAGCATGAGGAGCGGCTTTGGCGGCTTTCAACAGCGTGACTTCGGCGGAGCGCCAGAGCATGGGACCGACGTGGAGGCGGAAGTTGAACTGAGCCTGGAGGAAGCCTTTCACGGCGTGGAAAAGACACTGCAGCTCAATGCCAGGGAAGTATGTGCCGGCTGCGGCGGCAGTGGCCTTCGGGGCCAGGGTATCTGCGCCCTCTGCGCCGGTACCGGCGAGCGGGTATCACCCAAAACTCTATCGGTTAAGATTCCGGCCGGCACCCGGGAAGGCGCCCGTATCAGGCTGCGCGGCCAGGGCGGTGCCGGGGCGGGCGGCACCAGGGGCGATCTGTACCTGAAAGTGCGGCTCAGACCCCATCCCGTCTTTGCAATTAAAGGTGACGACCTGGAAGCGGAACTGACGATCTACCCCTGGCAGGCGGTGCTGGGAGACAAGGTGGAGGCTACCACGCTGGACGGCCAGGTTACCGTTACCGTACCACCCGGCACCCACACCGGCCGGCGGCTGCGCCTACGGGGGCGGGGGCTGCCCCGCAAAGAAGGCGGACGGGGCGACCTGTACCTGAAGATTCTAATTGACGTGCCGCACGGCGCCAGCCCCAAAGAATTGGAGCTTTACCGCAGTTTGGCTGGGCTCAGGTCAGGACAGGGGGTGTAACCGTGGACGAGTTCAGGATTAAGATAACGATCCATGATGATGATACCCACTGGGTAAGCATCCATACTCTGGGTTACCACCCCGACCTTTTGTCGAAACTGGAGGAACTGGGCATTATCGAGCTGCACGGCGGCTACCTGCACACAACCCAAGTCATGCGCCTGCGAAGGTTTTTCAGGCTCCGCAACACCCTGGGCGTAAACGCTTCCGGCGCCGCCATCATCCTTGACCTGCTGGAGAGGATAGAACTGCTGCAGGAAGAATTGCGATCGCTCAGAAACAAATAAAGAAGAAGCCCGGAGGCGTTCTCCGGGCTTCTTTTAGCGGCTCTGTTTTATAAACAGCTGTACCATCACTACCTGGTAGTACTTGCCATCGGGACGGTCCACTATGCCGCCCACACAGGCCACACCCACATGGGTAAAGTCGGTGTAAAGCAGGTTTTTGCGGTGCCCCTCCGAGTTCATCAGGCCGTCGTGAGCTTTGCCCGCAACTTCTGCCAGTATTTTTAAGTCAAAGGTGCCTTCCAGCTTCCAGAGATTTTCCGCGGTAGTCTGCGGCTTCGGCCTTAACCGTTTCAGAATCATTTCATTGGGTGAACCCAGGCGCTCTGAATCGTGGCTGAAATAATCATGGGCCACCATGTCGCGGGCTTTTAGCAAAGCCAGTTCGGTCAGTTCAGGGTGGACAGCCAACTGCCTCAGGCCACGCTCCTGCCTTTCCCGGTTCAGTACCTGTATATTTTCTCCGGCTGCCTGAGGGTAAGATACCAATCCGGGTGGCGGCGGCGTGGAACTGAAAAACCAGACAAACACCATTTTATAAGTTTCCTGCCCGTCTTCCACCACGGTGGCACCCAGACAGGAAAGTCCGGCGCAGGTCATATCGGGGTTGAGCAGGTTATCCCGCAAGCCACGGGCACCGGTCACATCAGCCGCCCTTTTTTGCGCAAACCAATCTACGTATTCCTGGTCGTAACTGCCGGTGGCCCACACCTGGTTCATGCTGAAAGCTGTAACCGCAAACTCCGGGAAATTATTGATATAGCTGTAGATTTCTTCTCTTTTTAAGTCTGTCTCTCCCTGTAGGTTCTTCCCGGCAATCCAGTCCGCCACCTCCGGCAGGCCGGTGATGACACTGAAAGCAGGCAGCCCGTGCTTCTCCCGCTCCCGGTTCATAAGCCATAGGATCTCTTCTTCTATTTGGGCAAACCGATAAACGCCCTCCGGAGCAGGCACCGTTTTTACCGGTATCCGCTGCTGTGGCAGGCAGCCGGCAACGGCTGACAGCAGCAGTAAAATCACGGCCAGGCGCCGGCATTGTCTGTTATTCCTGTTATTCATATAAGTCCCCCGCTTTTTCTGTTCCCTCTAATTATACACCATGCCTTGCCCACGGCAATCATAAATTCAAAGCCCGGTGCCCACTGTCACCGGGCTTTTTTTCGTTTATTTCTCAACCAGGGAAACGCTTACCTGCGTATAGTAGAGGGTTGTTTTGCCCTCAAAGCCAGAATCGGTACCCACAAAAATCCAGAGGTTGCCATCTGCGTCTGTGGTGATTTCCAGAGGTTCGCTCGCGTTGTTTACCGTTTTCAGCTCGTAGGTTTCGAAGTCTTCACTGGTGGGCTTGGTACCGTCACCCACTACAACAGCGTTCCTGCCGCCTTCGCTCTGCCCGCCCTTGTCGACGTTCAGGTGCCATTCGCCGTTTATATCAACCGGGACCGGTTCTTCTGTGGCTGCTCCTACTTTGACAAAAACCGCTTCACCGGGAGGCCCTCCGATGCCAAAAGCCCCTGCCGGTGCGTTGTTGGCAAACTCCACTTCAAAAACTATCCGATAGGTTGTGTTGGGTTTTAAGCCGTGGGCTGTGCCCAGTTGCTTCTTCAAGAACATAAACAGGTCGTCGCTGCGGTTATGGCCGCTGATCATAAAGGCTTTGCCGCTGCCCAGCTCCGCCGGTCGGTCCACGATACCAAATTCCAGCTCATAAATATCTTCTTCATAATCCACCGGCAGGTCCGTAAAATCACCGGCCCAACCCTGATGGTCCCCTTCGGCAAAGTCAAAGCGTAAATTTACCCTGTTACCGCTGCCGTTACCATCCTGCCGGCTGCATCCGGCGGCCGGCAGCAACCCTGCCAGCAGCAAGCACACGCATAAAGTCAGAATCCTTTTCTTCATTATTTGTACCCCCTGAATTTTTATTTTTTTTACATACAGCCATACAGACGGAAATCTTCCCGTATTTGTTCCACGGTTATGTTAACATATAAAAACTTTATTATTCTATTGACAATACTGTACGTAATACAGTATTATGAGTTTGACAGGAGGTGGCTGTAGTTGGATTATGAAAGCATACTTAAAAATCTCGTGCTGGAGCTTCGCCGCGGCATACTGACACTTAGCGTGCTCAGCCAGCTGAGGAGCCCTCGGTATGGTTATTCCCTGCTGCAACTGCTGTCCCTGCAGGGGATGGAAATTGACCAGAACACCCTCTATCCTTTACTGCGCCGGCTGGAGCAGCAGGGACTGCTGCACAGTGATTGGTCCCTGGAGCAGTCACGGCCAAGGCGCTATTACGTTTTAAGCGAAGCAGGGCACAGGGCTTTAAGGCAAATCAGTGCGGAATGGCGTAATCTCACTGCAACCGTAGAAAGTCTTTTAAGAAATGAGGAGGGGAAAAAGGATGGAATTGATTGAAAGGTATGTAAGCGCTGTAGGCCGCAGGCTTCCTCACAAGGTGCGTGAAGATATCAGGGCTGAATTAAAGTCACTTATTTTGGATGCACTGGAGGGCAGGTTCCCGGATAAGACAGAGTACAGCGAAGAAGATATCACGGCGGTTTTGCGAGATTTCGGCCCTCCGGCAGAAGCGGCTGCCCGCTATGCTCCTTCTGCCCGTTACCTCATCGGGCCGCAACTTTTCGAAATCTACCTGCTGGTGGCCGGTATTGTGCTGGCAGTCTCGGTGTTTGGAACTGTCATGGCCTTAATTATAGAGCTTTCGGTCAATAATGTGCCGCTGGCTGGATTGATCCCACGCCTGCTTCCTGGTATTTTGCCGGGCGCTGTAACATCTTTGGGCTTTGTAACATTAATTTTTGCTGTCCTGGAGCGGGTGCTGCCGGATAAGGAAAAAGAATCTTTACTTGATGCCGCCGGCAAGTGGGACCCGAGAAAGCTCCCGCCGGCTGTACCGCAGCAAAGAGTTAAAATCGGTGAATCTGCTGTCAGTGTTTTCTTCTCGCTCCTGCTTCTTATAATGCTCAATTTTTTCGCTCACCGGCTGGGAGTGTATTTTAAGGACGGGACACAATGGCAGTTTATAGAAACAGTCAACAGGGATGTGGTCGCCGGGTTTCTTCCTTACTGGAATGCTTTACTGCTGGCTTCCCTGTTCCACCATGTTGTCTTGCTGGTAAAAAGGCACTGGTCGGTTGGCAGCCGCCTGCTTGGTATCAGCCTCAGCATTGCTGCTTTGACAGTCTTGAGCCTGATGCTGCGGAAGCCTCTTATCTTACCTGAAGGTTTCCTGGCTTTGGGTGGAACAGCGGCGGGTGAAGATTTGCTCAGGCTTGGCAGGCTGTTGGCTGCAGCGGTACGAATCGGGTTAATCCTGGCCATTGCGGGTAACACTGTGGATTTAGCCAAACAGCTTTCCGCTTTGTTTAAAACAAAAGCCCAAACATTTTAATTTTGCAGCAAATTTGCCGCAATGGAGCCATAGAGACTGTTTTTGTGTCACCGGAGCGCAGCGGAGATCCGAAGGAAAGGCGATGGAACCGTCTGCCGTGGCGCAATGGCTGTCACGCTATAACAATATTTCTCTGTGGCACCAGGCACAGAAAAATACCCTGTTAAAGTCAACTCAACAGGGTATCAACTTATTTGAACAGTTTGCGCAGTGCCCGGCCGGTGGCTTTACCGGCAGCACGCCGGCCTATCCGCCTGGCGATTTTCT
Source organism: Dethiobacter sp. (assembly GCA_020725465.1). Classification (GTDB taxonomy): domain Bacteria; phylum Bacillota; class Dethiobacteria; order Dethiobacterales; family Dethiobacteraceae; genus DYEY01. The sequence continues at coordinate 23,528 of DYEY01000067.1, read as the reverse complement.
TGGGGTTGCCGCTGGAAACAGCCTGCCAGTCGCCAAGCAACCGCGCCAGCTTGTACAGAAAACCCCTGGTTTTATGGACGCTCATGACACACCTCCCCAAGAATAATAATATTACGTTCTCCTTTCAGCTTACCTCTTTCAAAGGATGTTTGCCGTACAGGAGATTACGGTACAGGCTGCTCCTTTTAACTAATGCTATGAAAGCAAATCCGGCCTCCAGAAAGGGACCCACAAACATGGCAAAAAGCAGCGTGCCCACTCCCAGCGGGCCGCCGAGCAAAAAGCCAAGAATGGCCACTGCTGCCTCCATGCTGGTCCTTACCACGACGATGCGCCTGGCAGTATACTTGGTCAGTGCCAGCATCAGGCTGTCACGCGGGCCGGCTCCCAGGTTGGCGCTGATATAAGAGGCAGCACCCAAACCCACCAGTGCCACCCCGCCCAAATAAAGTGCAACCCTCTGCCACAGCAGGACGGGCGCATGTATGTAGCCAAATTTGGTTACGGTATCTACAAAAAAACCGATGAAAAACATATTCAGCAGTGTACCAAGGCGCGGCCTGATGCCCAGAAAAGCGCTTAGGGCCAGTATCGCCAAGCCGACAAACTGGATCACCCGGCCGAGGCTGAGACCTGTATGGCGGGAAATGCCGATATGAAAGACATCCCAGGGGCTGACACCCAGCCTTGCCTGCACCATGAAAACAATGCCATTGGCTATCAGGAAAAACCCCAGGATAATGATAATAAACCGAAGTATTATTTTAAAAACAGGATGCCTTGTTCCGTTCAAATCTGTTTGCACCACTCTTTCTGTCGTAAGAAAGTATACCACTAAACAGGCGAAAAAAAAATATCAAAGTTTACGCATGGGGGATTGAACTTTGAACTACTGGCTTTTGAAAACCGAACCGGAAGACTATTCTTTTGCCGATTTGCAGGCGGCGGGAGAAGACACCTGGGATGGCGTGCGCAACTTTGCGGCACAAAAGCACCTGCGCGCCATGGCGCCGGGAGACCTGGCATTTATTTACCATACGGGAAAGGAAAAAGCGGTGGTAGGCGTGGCGGAAATCAGCAAAGCCGCTTATCCTGACCCGTCTGACCCGGCCTTTGTGGCTGTAAGCTTACGGGCCTGCCACCCCCTGCAGCGGCCGGTAACTCTTAAAGAAATAAAAGCCGCACCACAGTTCAGTGACTGGGAACTGGTGCGGCTGCCGCGCTTATCGGTTATGCCGGTCACCCCGGAACACTGGCAGGCCGTACACACCCTGTCCCGGCCTGAAAGATGACTTTTTAAACGTCCCCGTGTCATCAAGAAGCTCCGCCGGACAGCGGAGCTTAAAAATGGTTTCAGGTAATAATATATTTCTGGGAAACCTGGTATAACTATTTCTTTGGCTTCTTCTTGGCATCCTTGCCTTTGGGTGCCGGGGCAGGCTTGCCTTTGGGTGCCGGGGCAGCCTTCTTATCCTTGTTGGGCATGGCTTCTCCCTCCTTTCGTGAGGTAACAAAACCGCATTAAACAATCCGCGTTTTTGTGCTACAATGATATTCATTGACTGTAGAGTTTTTCCTGCTTCTAAAGCAGGTTTTGACAGATTTTTTTCCGGGTTCCTCACCCTGGAGAGAGAAATACACCCTGAGATTATTTGCCTGAAGGGGCGCAAAACCGCAGGAAATTTTTCTCCGTACAGAGAACAGAGTATCCGGGAGGCGGTAAATAATGAAAAATATAATGATTGTTATATTTGATGATGTTGAAGAACTGGACTTCGTGGGGCCTTACGAAATTTTAAGCTATACCGGCAAGCTCGGCAAAGAGACCGCTGTCTATACGGTAAGCGAAACCGGCAGCCCCGTGCGCTGCGCCAACGGCCTGCGGGTTCTGCCGGATTATTCGTTTAAGAATGCTCCGCCGGCTCACTGGGTAATTGTACCCGGCGGCATCGGCCGCAAGCGGGAGATGCACAACCCCGTGATGCTTGAGTTTCTGGCCAGGGCGGCAGGCAGTGCCGAAGTGGTGGCTTCGGTCTGCACCGGGGTTTTTCTGCTGGCCGCCATCGGCCTGCTTGATGCAGGCGAGGCCACCACTTACTACCTGGCCAAGGAAGAGCTGAAACAGTTGGTTCCGGACATCTACGTTTCGCCGGAGCGGGTGGCCCGCTTTGGCCGGATCTACAGCGCCGGCGGCGTGTCGGCCGGCCTGGATCTGGCCTGCGAACTGGCCGATTTACTGGAACCCGGCCTTGGCAATCTGGCGGCGGAACGCGTAGAATATATCAGGGCCACTCCCCAATTACGGCGGGACGTGGAACTGACAGGAGGCAGCGAAATAATGCGAATCGGAGTGCTCAGTGATACCCACATCCCGTCCCGGGCGCGCCACCTTCCATCTTCCCTGTTTAAGGCTCTCGCCGGTGTGGATCTTATATTACACGCCGGCGACCTGGTGGAGGAAAGTATTATTGAGGAGCTTTCCGCCATCGCCCCGGTGGAGGCGGTGGCCGGTAATATGGACCCCTACCTGTTTGTAACCCGTTTCGGCCGGCACAAGCTGCTGCAACTACCCGGCTGCCGGCTGGGTCTGACCCATGGCGACGGGCCCCGCCGTTCCGAAACTCACCGCTTTGCGCTGGCTGCTTTTGCCGCAGACAAGCCGGACTGTGTGGTCTTCGGGCATACCCACCAACCCTTCCTGCAGGAGGTAAACGGGGTGCTGCTGTTTAACCCCGGGTCGGTTACCGAACCGAGAGGGGGGTCGTGCCGGTCCTGCGGCATCATCACGCTGGACGGCAAGCCCAAAGCGAAAATCATACATCTTTAATGTCATAAAATCGGCCTTTGCCGTTGTGCAAAGGCCTTTTTGCTGGCCAGCAGTCTTTTATCTCAGATTATGCTTGTTTATCTTGCGGTAAAGCGAGGCCAGAGAGATATCCAGGGTCCGGGCCGCCTCCTCCATGTCCCAGCCGCTTGACTCCAGGGCGGCCAGCACCGTCTCCGCTTCCCGGGCGTCCAGGGCCTCTTTTAGAGTGGCCGGTTCGGGGTATGGCTCTTTTTCTGTGGCTGAAAGGTGAGGAAATTCGGAGAGAATTGTCTCCCCGTCCCGGACCAGGTTCATCGCCGCCTCGATAACCGACTCCAGTTCCCTGACATTGCCCGGCCATCGGTAGCGGCGAAAACGCCTCAGTGCCCCGTCACTTACTTTTTTTATGCCAAGGCCGAAGGCCTGGTTATATTTATTTACGAAATGGGCTGCCAAAAGCGGAATGTCGCCCGGCCGCTCGCGCAGGGCAGGAATGGTCACCGGCACCACGTTAAGGCGGTAAAAGAGATCTGAGCGAAACTTCCCTTCCGCCGCCAGTAAGCGCAGGTCCCTGTTGGTGGAGGCCACCACCCGCACATCCACCGGCAGAGTGGCGGTACCGCCCACCCTTTCTATCTCCCTTTCCTGGAGCACGCGGAGTATTTTGGCCTGGGATACCGGCGATATTTCACCTATCTCATCAAGAAAAATGGTGCCGCCGTCAGCCAGCTCAAATTTGCCCGGTTTGCCCCCCCGGCGGGCACCGGTAAAAGCCCCCTCCTCGTAACCAAAAAGTTCCGATTCCAGCAGCGTTTCAGGGATAGCGCCGCAGTTTACCCTGACAAAGGGGCCGCGGGCCCGGTTGCTTTCCCGGTGGATGGCATGAGCGAACAGTTCTTTTCCCACCCCGGTTTCACCCTGCAGGAGGATGGTGGAAGTGGTTCTGGCGGCCTGGCTGACAGTTTCTTTTATTTTTTGCAGGTGAGGGTCAGCTGTAATTATATCGTCCAGACCGTACCGCGCCCGGTGGCCGAACTCTCTTTTGGCCCAACCGCCCGCCACCGTCAGGTTACGGGCGCTTTTGGCCTTTTCGGCCATGGTAAAGAAATCATCCAGGTTGTCAAAGAGGTCTTTGCCTAAAATGCCTATCACGTTGTCACCGGAAACAAGAGGTATGCGCCTGGCTACGGTTTTGCGATTGGCCGTCTGGAACAAACTGTGCAGTTCCGGCTTTAAGGTCTGACCGACAATGTGCATGCGGGTGTCCTGGCCGAGGATTTCAAGAACATGGTGACCCACCACTTCCCGTCGGTCCCTGCCCAAGATCCCGGCGTAGGCTTCATTTATGAAGATAATATTGCCGTCACGATCTGTAATAATTATTTTCTCGTAAGGGCTGTTGAGAAGCGCGTCCAGGATCTGCACAACCCGCTCAAAGGCTTCCGCCAGTATCTCTTTGCCCCGCTGGAGCACCAGCTGACCGGACCTGTCAGTATTGCCACAAAGCCAGTCCAAGAGCATCTTGTGGTTTACAGCCTGTGGTAAGTTCATGCCTTGGCCTCATTTCCTCAGACTTTTCTTCACACCATAAATACTAACACAACGCAATAGTACCGGCAATAAACTTTTCGCAAAAGCTGTAAAGGACAATCCACCCTTCTGGCACAGTTGCGGGAGCAGGCTTTATGAATTTCTCAGATTTGACAGGTAAATGCGCCTCATTATGCCAAGTCATTCTCAAAATCGCGAAACGACAGCAGCGGCAGACGGAAAAGCTTGCTATATCGAACTTTTTAATTTGGGCATAATTCTTGCTATATAAAAAAGATATACAATTCGTTTAATTTATACTTGCAGAAAAAGGGGAATGATTCATGCCGGTTCAAGCCACTCAAATAAAAGAAGTTGCCTGTATCGGCGTCGGCCTGATTGGCTCAGGTTGGGCAACAAACTTCCTGATGAAAGGTCTTTCCGTTCGGGTTTATGATCCGGCAGCAGAGCAGCTGGCACTGGCTGAAGCACGGATCAGGGCAAACCTGGAGCTGCTGGAAACCAAAGGCCTACTCCCGCCACAGTCAGCTGAAAGAATGTTGGCGCGCGCCCGGTTTACCTCTTCTCTGGAACAAGCAGTTAAAGAGGTTCTGTTTATCCAGGAGTCGGGTCCGGAAAACTACCACATCAAACGAGCCATCCTGGCGGAAACGGAAAGATTCGCTCCTCAGGAAGCCATATTCGCCAGCAGTACATCGGGCCTGCTGATCAGCGAAATAGCGAAGGAAGCGGTTCGGCCGGAGTTGTGCCTGGGTGCTCATCCCTATAACCCTCCGTACCTGATACCGCTGGTAGAGATCAGCAAAAGCGGGAAAACTTCCGGCCAGGCAGTCAAGGTTGCTTTTGAGTTTTACTCGCTGTTGGGTAAAGAACCAATCATACTGCAAAAAGAGGCACCGGGGTTTGTCGCCAACCGGCTGGCTATGGCTCTTTACCGTGAAGCGGTAGAGTTGGTTATGCGCGGCGTATGTACCGTTGAAGATGTGGACAAAGCAGTCTGTTTCGGTCCCGGGCTGCGCTATGCCGCCCTGGGACCCAACCTGCTTTATCATTTGGGCGGCGGGGCCCATGGTATCAGGGGAATACTGGCCCACATCGGCCCTTCGGTCGAACTGTGGTGGGCAGATATGGCTGACTGGAAAAAATGGCCGGAAGGCTGGGGTGATCTGGCGGAAAAAGGGGTTAGGGAGGAAATGGCTAACCGCTCGCCCGCTCAGGGGCAGACCAGCGAAGATATAGTCCGTTTCCGGGACAACATGCTGCTTGAAATCCTCAGACTGCACGGGAAACTATAAGGAGGTGAAAGTCAGGTCACCATATCACTCTGGTTTTGCTTTTCTCAGTGAACACAAAAATCCGGGAGGTGCAGAAATTGTTAGGGATTATTGGTGTACTCATCGCTATCGCCCTCGTTATCTTAATGGCCTATAAAGGCTGGGGCATTGTTCCGGCTTCACTGCTTTGCTCCGTACTGGTGGTAGTCACCAACGGCGGAAATATCGGCGCCGCCCTGGCCACTAACTACGCCGATGGTTTCAAGTATTTTGCCGGTTCATTTTTCCTGATTTTCGTGCTTGGTTCCCTTTTCGGGAAGGTGATGGGGGACAGCGGGTCAGCCAGTGCCTTCTCCTATAAGCTGATCGACGTTTTTGGCCCCTCCAAGGCCGCCCTTATTGTTATTCTCGCCACCGCCGTCCTGACATACGGCGGCGTAAACCTTTTCATCGTCATCTTTACCGTATACCCAATAGCACTGATACTTTTTAAAGCTGCGGACCTGCCTAAGCGCCTGATTGTAGCCAGTATCGCGCTGGGAGCCGGTACTTTCACCATGACAGCAGTTCCCGGTTCACCGGCAATCCAAAACCTGATCCCGGCCCAGGTGCTGGGCACCCCTCCCACAGCAGCACCCCTCATTGGTATAGTTGGTACGCTGATAATCTTTTTACTCGGCTATCTCTACATTCAAAAGCAGGCCAAGAAGGCCAGGGAAAATGGCGAGCACTTCGTACCCGGCCCCCGAGACAACATGGAGAAACTCTCCCTTTCTGACTCTGCACAACTGCCCAACCCGTTTTTGGCGGTACTGCCCATGGTTGCGGTAATTGGCCTTATTTTCGCCCTAAAGGGCAGGCTTGACCCCATGTCCACCGTGGCTGTCGGCCTGGTATCCGGCATCATCCTCTGCTATGCACTCAACTGGAAACGGCTGGATAACCCCCTGCGCACCCTGAATGAAGGTTCCACCAACAGCATTATGCCGCTGATCAATACCGCCGCCATTGTAGGTTTCGGTTTTGTGGTGCAGAATGTGGGTGCCTTCCAGGGCTTTGTCAAGTTCGCTCTGGGCCTGAGTGAAAAATTCCACCCGCTGGTTTCAGCCTCCATTGCTGTGAACATTATCGCCGGCATAACCGGTTCCGCCAGCGGCGGTCTTACCATCTTCATGAAAACTATCGGCCCCCAGTACCTGCAGATGGGTGTAAACCCGGAAGTCCTGCACCGTATTTGCTCCATTGCTTCCGGCGGCTTAGATTCGCTGCCCCACTCGGGTGCCGTCATCACCCTGCTGATGGTGATGGGCATGACCCACAAGGAAGGCTACAAAGATCTGGGCGTGGTCACACTGGTCATTCCCATTATCGCCCTCGCCGCATGCGTACTGCTGGGAATGGTAATATAGCCTCCTCCCTGGCCTGAGCATAACTGCCGGCCATCCTGAACGCCGTTACACCTGCCTCAGGATGGCCGGCTGCTAAAGGCCGATTTCCCAATACTAAGTGACGAAAGGAGAATCGGTAATGACCATAGCTATTATGGGCGCCGGGTCTCTTGGCACCATTATCGGGGCGCTCACCGTAAAAAACGGCACGGATGTCCTTCTTATCGACACCAACAAAGAACATGTCGCCGCCTTAAACAACAACGGAGCCACGGTAACGGGTAAAATGGAACTAAATGTTCCTGTGCGGGCCATTACACCCGATCAGATGAGCGGCATATATGATATCGTATTTTACCTGGTTAAGCAGACCCATAATGAAACAGCGCTGAGGCAACTCCTGCCGCACCTGGGCGAGCACAGCGTGGTATGCACACTGCAAAACGGGGTGCCTGAAGACGCCGTGGCCGCGGTGGTAGGCAGGGAGCGCACTATGGGCGGCACCGTGGGCTGGGGCGCCACCTGGATCAGACCCGGCGTTTCCATGCTTACCTCCGAACCGGATAAAATGACTTATGATATCGGTGAATTGGATAATACCATTTCAGAGCGGTTACAAAAGGTTGCCGCCATTTTGAGCCTTTCCGGCAAAACGGAAATGGTGTCCAACCTGGCCGGTGTACGCTGGACCAAGTTATTGGTAAACGCCACCTTCAGCGGCATGTCAGCGGCGTTGGGGTGCACTTTCGGTGAGGTTATGGACAACGACAAGGCGCTGGCCTGTGTTTCCCACATCGCCAATGAGACCATCGCCGTAGCCAGTGCCCTGGGCATCACCATGGAACCAATTCAGGGGCATGACCTGCGCATACTGGCTTTTCGGACCAGGCAGGAAATGCTGGCCAAGTTTCCCATCTATAAAATGGTATGGGGTCCGCACCGCCTGTTGAAAGCCAGCATGCTGCAGGATCTGGAGAAGGGGCAGCAAACCGAAATCGGCGCCATCAACGGCGTGGTCTGCGACTTTGGCAGAACTGCCGGCGTCCCCACTCCCATCAACGACAAAGTGGTGGAAATTATCAGAGGTGCCGAAGAAGGCAAAAACGGCTTTACCTTCGCCAACCTGGACCTGTTTGAGCTGCCGGAACTGCCGGAGAGTTAAAAAGGGAGGTAGAATACCATGGCTGTCAATCAGAGCAAAAGAATCATCAGCTGTGCCGTCACCGGTTCTATCCATACCCCCAGCATGTCACCTTACCTGCCCATCACACCGGATGAAATAGCCAATAGCGCCGTGGAGGCCGCCGCCGCCGGCGCCGCTTCGGTGCACATCCACGCGCGCAACCCAGAAAACGGCCTGCCCACCCCGGACCTAGGCCTGTACCGCCAGATTGTGGAGAAAATCAGGGAGCAAAACCAGGAAGTCATCATCTGCATTACCACCGGCGGCGGTGCCGGTATGACGGTGGAGCAGCGGGCAGCGGTAATACCGGAATTTAAGCCGGAACTTGCTTCCATGAACGCCGGTTCCATCAACTGGGGGCTCTTCCCTGCCCTTGACAAGTTTAAAGAGTTTAAGTTCCCCTGGGAACCGCAGATGCTGGCCATGACCAAGAACTTTATCTTTGAGAATACTTTCGGCGCCATGGAAAAAATCTGTAAGATCATGGAAGAGAACGGTACCAAGCCGGAACTGGAAGTATACGACACCGGGCATCTGTATAATATAGAATACCTGCTTAATGCCGGTCTGCTCAAACCACCCCTTTTCCTGCAGTTTGTAACCGGCATTTTAGGCGGCATCAACTCCACCCCTTACGATATCTTCAACCTCCACACCACCGCCGAGCGGCTCTTTGGCAAAGGCAATTACCAGTGGTCGGTAATCGGCGCCGGCCGCGCCGAATTCCCCGTCGCCACCCTGGCCCTGATCCTCGGCGGCAACGTCCGCGTCGGCCTGGAAGACAACCTCTATCTGGGCAAGGGCCGCCTGGCCAAGACCAACGCCGAACTGGTGGCCAAGATGGCCCGCATCATGAACGAGCTGGACTTGGAGCCGGCCACCCCGGACGAAGCCCGGCAAATGCTCGGCCTGGGGTCAGGTTTCAACTAATTAAACTATTTAAACCACGTGTAATCAGGGACGGTCCTTGCAAACGGGGACGGTCCTTTTTTTGCGCTCTGAAGATATTACCGGCCAAACCTGTCTTTGGCCCCACTGATGATTTTCCACGTGTCTTCTTCATCATGCCACTGGCCGATCTCCGTCTTTTTGCCCTCCAACTCTTTGTATACCGCAAAAAAGTGGGATATTTCCTTTATCAGGTGGGGCGGAAGGTCCTGCTTTTTCTTTATCCAACCCCAGAGCGGGTCGTTCAGGGAAACAGCTATAATCTTTTCATCCTTGCCCTTCTCGTCCCACATTTCCAGAGCCGCCACCGGCACCGCCCTCACCTCACATCCCGGAAAAGTCGGGTCGCCCGCCAGGACCAGGGCGTCCAGTTCATCACCGTCCAGGGCCAAGGTTTCAGGGATAAAGCCATAATCGGCCGGGTAATGGACAGAGGAAAACAGCATGCGGTCCAGCATAAACCGCCCTGTCTGCTTATTGTACTCATACTTGTTGCGCGAGCCCTTGGGCACTTCCACGAAAACGCTGATGAAATCCATAGCCTTCCTCCTGAAGGTTAATGTTTTGTCCAGTTCAAACCTGACCTAAACTTGGCTCCAGGGAGTATTTAGTTTAATAGTTGAAACCTGACCCCAAGCTTCGCGGGGGAAGAGGATCAGGTCGGGGGTGCGGTGGCGCAGGGCGGCGGTAGTGGCGGCCTGCAGGTCGGAGACGGTGAGGAGTCCAGCTGCCATGATGGAGCCACCAAAGAACAGGTTGTCCGCCACGGTTACGGAGTCTTTGCCAAAACCGAGGTGCAGGGCCGCCTGTTCCACCAGCCGCACACCCAGGCGGGAGGCGACAAAGAGGGGGTTGCGGGCGCGGTGGCGTCTGATGGTTGCTGCCAGCTCGTCCAGGCGGTCCGGGTCAAAGTCAAAGCTGACTACGAAGCCTGGTGTATCCCCTCGTTCTTTTTTGAGAATGGTCATTGCTTCGGCACCGTTACGTTCAAACAGGATGACCGGTGCCCGGGCGGCCTTAACCAGGCTGAACGCTTCCACCCTGGTGCGTGGTTCCCGGCCGTCTACCGCCAGGATAATGTCTCCGCCACGGAGGCCGGCGCGGGCAGCCGGGGTGCCGCGGATAACCCCGTAGATTTCCGGAGAGAAGTTGTCTGGCGGGTCTGGCTCGGCGGTTACCGGCACACCCAGCTCCGCGGTGAGGCTCCTGGCCACAGCCCTCAGTTCACGCCACAGGATCAGGTCAAAACAGAGCTCCGGCGGGGCCAGCCTGGTATAGCCGGGAAGGAAGAGGCGCACGGTGAGAGCGCCGAATGCAGCCAGGTAGCGCACAGTGGCCTCTGCGTCATCCTCGCCGGTCAGGTGGGGCAGCGCCACCAGGCTGCCGTGAAAAGGAATGCCCTTCTTTGCCAGCATTTTCACCGCCTGCGGGGCACGGTCCGGTTCCCGGTCACCAAGAATCCTTTCCCGGACAGCAGGATTGACACTGTTCAGGGAAACCGTTATTTCCAGAGGTTGAAGTGACGCCAGTTCCTCCACCACAGTTGGCGTGAGCAGGGTACCGTTGGTGGTGACGGCCAGCAGCGTGCCCGGCAGGGTCCGCCGCAGAAAGCGCAAGATTTCCAGGATATACGGGTGGGTAAAGGGCTCGCCCTCGTCGATACGGGTGGCTGATTCGCCGATGATTACCTTGCGGCCGGGCGTAAGGAAGCCTGCCAGTTCTTCCACCTGTTCAGGCGGGAGAGGTGGCAGTCGGAAAGTCTTTATTCCGGGCGGGTTTTGGCGGTTGCTGCAAAAAAGGCAGCCAAGGTTACAGGCGGAGGTGAGGGGAAGCACGTTTTCCCTGGAGACGGCATAGAGCAGGAACGGGTACCAGTCAGCCATTGCTGCGTCTCTGCAGGTGTCTGGCGATCGCATGACCGATATCAGTGACATCGCCGGCGCCCATGGACATTATCAGGTCGCCGGGCCTGGCCTCCTGCACCACTCTTTGTATTATCTGTGCAGCGTCATCAAGCTGCGTTACATCGGTCCCCCGTGCCCGCATACGCCTGGCCAGCTCGGCGGAGGTAATGCCAGGGATGGGCTGCTCGCCGGCACTGTAGACTTTATGCAGGTAAACCTTGTCGGCGCCGTCGAAAGCCGCAGCAAATTCGTCCATAAACAGCTTGGTGCGGTTATAGCGGTGGGGCTGGAAAATGGCAATGATTCTTTGCGGGTTGCCGTAGCGGGCAGCTTTGAGAGTGGCCGCCACTTCGGTGGGGTGGTGGGCATAGTCGTCCACCACCACGATTTCCTCTTTGTTTAACAGGAACTGGAAGCGGCGCTTGGTACCACAGAATTGTTCCAGTCCCGCCTTACTATCCGTAAAGGAAAGGCCGATGCGGCTCACCGCCGCCAGTGCCGCCAAGGCGTTATCCACATTGTGGACGCCCGGCACTTTCAGGGTCACTTCGCCAAGCCTTTCTGTTTCGAAAAAGGCGGTAAAGCGGGTGCCCCAGCCGACCACAGCCAGGTCTTCCGCCCGCCAGTGGGCTCTCTTCACCCGGCCGTAAGTAACCACCGTAACACCCGCCGGCTTTTCCATCGCTGCCAGGTGAGGGTCGGAGGCATTAATGATGGCACACCCACCGGGCTTGATGTTATGTAAAAAATCGCGGTAAGCGCCAAGCAGCGCGTGAAATTCGCCGCCGTAGTGTTCCAGGTGATCTGCCTCGATGTTAGTGATTACCGCAATATCAGGGCGGTAGCGCAGGAAAGAGTGATCACTCTCACAGGCCTCGGCCACCAGGTACTGAGAACCTCCAAACCGCGCGTTGCCGTCGAAATCGGCCAGCAACCCGCCGATGAAGGCAGTGGGGTCTTTGCCGCATTTGGCCAGCACCAGGGCTATCATGGAAGTGGTGGTAGTTTTGCCGTGGGCACCAGCCACGGCGATGCCACAACCGGCGTTTAAAAAGTGTGCCAGCAGTTCGGAACGGTGCCAGACCGGAAGTCCTTTCTCGCGGGCGGCAACCAGCTCCGGGTTACCGGGTGGGATGGCGGTGGAATAGACCACAAGTTCAGCCTCGCCCAGGTGCGAAGCATCGTGACCTATGTGTATTCTGGCACCCTGCAGCGCCAATTTTTCCGTTATCTCGCCCGCTTTCAGGTCGGAACCGCTGATATTATAGCCAAGATGCAGCAAAACCCGGGCCAGGGCACTCATACCATAGCCGCCGATGCCAATAAAATGAATCCTTTTGATGTCCTTCAGCAAAAGCTGACCCCCCGCTCTCATAAAATATGGTGTTTTCAGTTTATGTCAGGAGGCGTTATTTGGCACTTGTCTCACGGCAGATTTATCAATAAGCCCAGAATATAACCAAAACCGCCTGGTTCTCCTCTATTTTTTTGTCATATATCGCCGATTCCCGGCAGAGAAGTTATGTCGAAAAATTGACCAGACCTTTTATGCAAAGAAATTATGTTAACTCTAGTATAGTCAAATTACTGCCATATTAACCAAATCTTCAGGCTCCGTGGCACTGCTAGTAACATAATAATCCACATAATTCACAGGGTTATCCACAGAAAGAAGGCCAAAAACAACTGATTGTTATATTTTATTCACAGTTTTAACAGCTAATTAACATAAATTTCGGGGATAACACGCAAACAGATTAACAGCTATTCATGGTGAAGAATGTCAAGCGCCGGTGTCGCATTCAGGTCGAAACCGGCAAAGCGTTGCTGCCGGTAAAGATCAAATCCGGCCGCTGCCACCATGGCGGCATTGTCGGTGCAAAGTTCAGGAGGAGGATAAAAGAAGGCTGTACCATCCTCCGCCAGCGCCTGGGCCAGGTGAATTTTCAACAGCCTGTTGGCCGCCACACCACCCGCCAGCAGGACGCTGCGAGCCCCTGTGTCTTTGGCCGCCTGCCTCGTTTTTGCCACCAGCACCTCCACCACCGCCGCCTGGAAACTGGCGGCGATATCGGCGGCATTAATCTCTTCGCCGCGTTGGCGCAGGTTATGGAGAGTATTGACCACCGCTGATTTCAGTCCGGAAAAGGAAAAATCAAAATCCCCGCTGCCCAGGAAAGCACGCGGAAAGGCAAAGGCAGCAGGGTCGCCGCTCCGGGCACAGCTGTCGATGGCCGGTCCGCCGGGATAGCCAAGGCCCAGTGCCCTGGCCACCTTGTCGAAAGCTTCTCCCGCAGCGTCGTCCCGGGTAGCGCCCATAACCCTGAAACTGCTCCTGTTTTCCAGGCAGAGCAGGCTGGTATGACCGCCCGAGGCCACCAGGCAGACAGCGGGGAAGGCCACCTCGTGCACCAGGTAATTGGCCGCCACGTGGGCGGAGATATGGTCCACCGCCACCAGGGGCTTACCACAGGCAAAGGCCAGGGTCTTGGCCGTGTTAACCCCTACCAGAAGCGCACCTGCCAGGCCGGGTCCGCGGGTTACCGCAATGGCGGCCAGCTCCCTAAACGTTACGCCGGCCCCGGCTAGGGCACTGTCAATTACTGTGTTTATAAGTTCCAGGTGACGTCGCGAGGCGATTTCCGGCACTACGCCGCCGAATTTACGGTGCTCCGCCACCTGCGAGGCCACAATATTGCTTCTCAGGATGCAGCCGCCGGCCACCACAGCAGCGGCGGTTTCATCACAGGAGGTCTCAATGCCCAGAATCAGTACTTCACTCATTTTGGCCTCCCCTTTACGGCGCGTACCAGAAGGCGGTTACCGCTATCATTACCAAAAGAACAACCATAACAGCAAAAAATGCCACCCTGGCAGCCGGGGTGTGCAGGCAGAGCCTGGTACAAATCCGGTAAAACAATCATTTGTCAGCTGCCATCTCTCCTGTAGCGGGCGGCAGTGTGCCCATCCCCCTTCTCCAGGGTATCCAGCCACATAATCAGGGCGTCTTCATCACTGTAATATTTGCTTCGCACGCCGCGCGGCACAAAACCGTATTTGGCGTAAAGGGCCTGCGCCGCGTTGTTGGAGAAGCGCACCTCCAGGGTCATCCGGTCAGCTCCGCGCCGCACCGCCTCCATAATCAGGCACTCCAGCAGGGCGCTGCCGATCCGCCGGCGCTGGTAATCGGGGTGAACAGCCAGGTTGGTAATATGCGCCTCGTCCAGTATCACCCAGATGCCGGCATAACCGACGACTCTCTGCCCTTCCAGGGCTACGAAATAGTGGGCAAACCCGTTTTCCCTCACTTCGCTCTCAAAGGCAGCCTTCGACCAGGGGGAGAGGTAAACCTGCCGCTCGATGGCCGCCACTTCCGCCACATGTTCTATGGTCATCGCTACAATCTCAATTGCCGGCACCTCCCTCCTGCCGGCAGCGGGCCAGATACTTGACTTCCGCCTCTGATTTCCTGATATACAGGGGTAAAAGCTCAATGTAACTTACACCCCCACCTGCTGCCAGTTCGGCTTGGCCCAGCCTGGCCACCGCTGCCGCCCGGTTAAAGAGCCCCTCCGCTGGCGGGAAGCAGGCCCTTTCTCCCAGCGCCGCCACAATGGCCTTCCGGTGAGGGGTAACGCCGTCCCCCAGGAAAAGAACCTGTTCACTTCTTTGCTCAAGCTCCTCCAGGAGTTCCCCCAGGTCCAGCACCCTGTCCGGGCATGCCCTCTCCCTCTTCTTTCCGGCCTGAAATAAAGCATTGTAAATCTGCCCGCGCCGCGCATCCAGGATTGGTGAAACCAGTCCCGGAAAACAACCGGCCTGGGAGGCCAGAGCTTCCAAGGTGGATACTCCGATCAGCGGGAGCTTCAGCGCCTGGCCCAGGGCCCGGGCTGTGGCTACGCCGATACGCACCCCGGTAAAGGAACCGGGACCGGCGGCCACTGCCACTCCGTCCAGGTCGGCGACAGACAGGCCCACGTCAGCAAGCAGCTTGGCCACCAGCGGCAGGAGCCGCTCGGAATGTGTCTTTTTTACCAGCAGGGTATACTCGGCCAGTATTTCCCCGCCTGCCACCACGGCCGCACTGCAGGCCAACGTGGCAGTATCTATCCCCAGCACCCGCATTTTCATCTCTCCCGGAAAAGATTTTCTAGTTCGTGGAAAATCTCTTCATAGCCGGCGCCGCGGCCTGACATAACCAGAAGGCGTGCCTCATCGCCGTTTCTCTCAATGTAGACCAGCAGAGCGGGCCCGGTAAAGAAGGAATCAAACCTGCCCGGCCACTCCACCAGGGCTACGCCGTCTCCGTCCAGGTATTCATCGATTCCCAGCTCCATCAGCTCATCTTCTTTTTCCAGGCGGTAAAGGTCGAAATGATAGAATGGCAGCCTTCCTTCGTATGCCCGCAGCAACGTGAAAGTGGGGCTCGATATCGTTCCCTTTATGCCAAGACCACGAGCCACACCGCGGGCAAACACCGTCTTGCCCGCCCCCAGTTCGCCTTCCAGCAGGAGCAGCGCCCCGGCAAACAGCCGCTCTCCCACCGCCCGTCCCACAGCCTCGGTTTCTTTTTCGCTGTATGTATAAAGAACTAGCTTACTGTTTTGCAAAAAACTCAAACTCCTTACTTGAAGGATATATTTACCCATTTCCCTTGTTTTGTAATCACCCTGGCAAAAAATTCCCTCTTTTGTTGGTTTATCTTTTTGATTATATCCTCAATGCCCTGAAAACACAATATGGGCCCAATTTCGAGGCCTGTACGATTGGTTTGTAAAATTATGAGAATCAGGTTATAATTATATTGTTTAAGTTTCTGTGCGGAGGTGTTCTTCATGAAAAATGCCCGGGAAGTAATCGGCCTGCCGGTTATAGAGCTGGTTGAGGGCAAATCCCTGGGCCGGGTGCACGGCCTGATTTTTAACCCGCTTACCAGGAAAGTGGACGCTCTGGAAGTGGGAGAGCGTTCACTGCTTAAATCCCACCTGCAAAAGGTTTCCTTTGCACAAGTTCGCAGTTTCGGTACCGATGCCGTAACATTGCACAGCGATGTTGTGCCGGAAAGCGAAGACGCCGCCGAAGCAGACGAGCGGCCGGACACCAAGCTGGCCGGCAGGCGTGTTGTCACAGCCGACGGCACGCTTGCAGGTACGGTTGAAGATTTTTCTTTTAATACCGCCAGCGGCGAACTGGCTGAAATATACCTGTCCAGGGAAAAGGCCCGTGGGCTGTTGCGCCTGCCAGCCGCCACCGTACAAAACTTCGGCAGGGATTTTATCATTATCAGCGAGGATTACCTGCAGCAGGCCGGAGAAGTGCCAGGCGAAGAGGGAACAGCCCGGCAAATCATACATACGGTGGAAGCCAAGGCTATCCAGTTTTCGCTAAACCGTGAAGCCGGCCAGGACGTATTCGATGACGAAGGTTCAGCGATAATCCGCAAGGGTGAAAAGGTTACCGTTGAGGTTATCGAATTGGCCCGCCAAAAGAACCGCCTGATTCATGTGCTGCTGGCCGCCGGGGTGGGAGAACTGCTGGAAGGCCTGGACTTTACCCGTGAAAAACTGGATGCCGGCAGCCGCAAACTGTTGGATGCCTGGCAATCCCTGCGTAATCGCTCCCAGGAATGGATGTCCCGCCGCATTGACGATGAGCGGGGCGGCCCTACCGGGGAACTGCGCGAACTCTGGTTCCAACTCCAGGGCAAACTGTCCCAGAGCGGGCAGAAAATCGAGGACAGCACCTTGGCCGCCATCCGGGAATATGTACAGGGCAAAACCCTGCTCAACCCGTTCCACGACGACCAGGGCAACCTGCTGGCCGCCAGGGGTGATGTGATAACCGCCGAACTGGTGGGTAAGGCCGAGGCGGCGGGCCGCCTCCCCCACCTCTTTTTGGCTGCCGCCGCCGGCGATGTGCATTCCGTCCTGGAACCGATAAAAAACCAGTTGAAAAATGTCCTGCAGGATTTTCAGAAGAAAGAATAAACAGGAAACGGAGCCGGTCTGCAGGCTCCGCTTCTTTTTACGCTTATTTCCTGCCCTGCCACCAGTCCGGCGACTGCTGCCTGGCCGACAGTACAGCCGGCGCCGCCAGTCCCCTGACCACCAGCCGCAGCAGTTCCGCCGTCTGCTCCGCCACGTCGTCCCCACTGCCACTGGCGCTATATTTTGCCTTTAGCAGGTGATAAAACAGCCTTACCAGGGTCCTGGCCGTCAGGCCGGGGTTATCAACCGCCATGGCGCCATTGGTTTTGCCGCTCCGGAGTATGCCCTCCACCATGCGCGCCGCCTCCAGTTCATAGAGCTCCACCTGCGCCGAAAAAAGGCGTGACCCGGCGGGACAATCACCCTCCAACGCTTTGATCAAAAATGGAGATTGGGCAACAGCGGCTGCCGCTGTGTCAAAGAAACGCAGCAGGTTTTCCTGCGCGGAGAGATTCGGCTCCTGGTATTTGCTGATTTGCCGGCGCAGCCTGTCGGCCTGCTCTTCAAAGCAGGCCAGGTAAATATCTTCCTTATCCTGAAAATAAGCATATAGCGCCCCTTTAACCAGTCCCATGCCGCCCGCTATGGCGGCCACCGTTGTTTTTTTGTAACCAAAGCGGGCAAAAAGTTCGGTGGACTGATGTATGATTTCCTCCCGCCGGCTGGCAAAATCCCTGCGCACATTTTTTGGCATTATATCACCCCGCTAATTGACCCGGACAGACCGGCCATGATAATATTTAATCAGGCCGGTTGACCGGTTTCTATTAAAAGCCTTGTTGAACAAAAATAAATTTTGTTCAACTACAATTATAACAGCCCCCCTCTACAGCAATAATCATGCTTTTCAGAAGTATCTTCTTTGCTGTTTCCAATGCCGATCATCTGCCAGTTGGGGCGCCTTTAGATAAGGGTTCTGCAATCTCAGATTTTTATTATTATATAGCTGCTTCGGTATAGACATTAAAATAATCTCCGGTACGTAACCTGAGTTTTTTACGTATTTCCGCGGGTCAGTTGGCCCTTTGCGGTAAGCCGGGTCAGTTGTTGGGAAGACGTTAATTCCACCACTTATAAGAATTTCATATACCCCAGTATATAGTAAATTATCCCGCCGTGCAAGGCACCTGTGTTACTTCCACCTTGCAGCAACGGGCAGCGGGAGTGGTTCAGGGATGAGGTGGCCCAACTTTTCTGCCAGCCCCGGGATACGATGACCGACCTAATCCTGGGCCGGTCTAAGGAGAGCGACAGTAATGACCCTAAGACCTGACCTTTACACAACGGCAGCCGTTTATGGAGAACAGTTGCAAAGACTCGCCTACCACCTGACGGGAAATAAGGAGGACGCGCAGGACCTTGTACAGGAAGCTTTCCTTAAAGCTCACAGCAACGCCGCCGCCTTCCGGTGAGAAGCCAGTGCTAAGACCTGGTTGACGCGGATACTTATCAATACCTTTTTACAGGACCGGCGGAAAAGGCGGCATGTTTCCCTGGCACTTGATTACCTACCCGCTCCGGACTGGTCGCAAAACCCCGAAAAAATAGTTGTCCGGAGAGAATTTCAGTGGTGCATCAGCCATACCCTTTCCTGCCATATTCCACAACGTTATGCCGCTGCTCTTGCTTTGCGTGAGGTGAAGGGGATGTCGCACAGGGAAATCGCCCAACCACTGGGTGTCTCGCTTTCTGTTGCCAAGGCGCTGATTCACAGGGCCAGGCGTTCCTTCCGCCGCCACCTGGAAAAGAGCGGCTGCATCGCTTATGTCCGGGATTACTCATGTGTCTGTGACTGCGCCGGAGACGGGGCGCCGCTGCTTTGGCGCTGGAGCGGAACCCACCCAAAATAGATTGGGAGAGCCTATATATGACTCTCCCTTATTATACTCTTTTGGGTCTATACGGCGCTGTTGAGGATAAAGACGTTCCGCCTATCTGTGTGACGTTGTTTTTGTGGTGGTTTGAAAAGAACCGCGGGAACCAAGCAGTACTGCTGCCGCAAGAATTACCGTGGCCACGGTAATGGGTAAGAAGGCATCAATGCCGCCCACATGGTCCATTGGATACCAATTGAGAGCAGTATTAATGCCTCCGTGCAGCAAAACGGCCATCAGTATACTGCCGCCTGTTTTCAGGTAAAACCAGGTAAAAAGGGCAGCAAGGGCAATGCCGTTAATGAAATACAGCCAGAAGGTTAACTTGCTCTGGGAAAGGGCCGGTCCAAAAAAAAGCGGTACATGCCAGATCATCCAGAAAACACCCAGCATGACACTGGCCTGCAGAGGACGGAAACGCTCCAACAGCAGCGGCAGGGCAAAACCGCGCCAGCCCAGTTCCTCCTGCCCCCCGCCAAGGATGATCATAGTTACCAGCAGCAGCGGGTACGACAGTACAGGCGGCAGCAGGCTGCCTTCCTGCACATTCCCTCCCAAAACCCCGATTAAAAGGTTCGCTGCCAGTGTCAGCAGCGGAGGTAACAGCAGCGCAACAGCGTACCAGCGCCAGGGCAGGCTTAGGTGGAACAGCCTGTCTTTATAATTATTAACAAGATTTTTATTGCCTGAAAGCGCCATAACCGCCAATGCGGCCAGGAACGGACCAAAGCCACCCAGAAAGAAGAGCGGATATACCCAGGTCGGCAGCTTCTCCTGCTGCATAACCGCCGGCAGCCACAATAGCCAGGAAATCAGCATTGACAGTGCAAAATAAAGGGCCAGAGCATATCTGTTGACCAGAGTTCTCATAAATTACCACCGTATGATTTTTACATATTATTCCTCACTGCCGCCTGGATCTCCTGCTATGCCTTCTTAACAGTCAGGGCATCCCTTCAGTTGGGATCAACCTCAACCAGAATACCTTCTGTATAAAGATAGTACTGCGGTTCGTTAGCCTTGCCCGTCTCGATCAGGGTTCTGCCGTCAACGGTCACCAACGCGGCATATATATTTTCCGTGCCCTCGTTTACATCGCTTTTTTCAAAGTTACTGCCGGTCCAGCGGTAAATCCAGACATAACCCGGTAAGCTTCCCATGGAGGTGGTAATAAGCTCATCCCTGCCGTCGTTGCTGATATCAGCAATAATCAGGTTTTCGGTGGCCAGAAGACAGAGCCAACTGTCACCGTCATAGGTGTATACTCTGGCCTCTTTAATAGTTGCTCCACTGTCGGCCGTCAGCAAAAGTTCGTTAGCGCCGTTGCCGTTTAAATCCATTGCCGTAACAGCTACTCTGTCGGGTTCTCCTTCTTCCAACTCCATCTTCAGGTCATAAAACCCAAACCGGTCCTGCAGTATAAGTGCAACCCGGCCTTCATCCAGGCGGCAGAAAGACACCAGTACCTGGTCCACACCGGCGACATTATTGACTACCCTGGTGTCAAGCAGTTCCCAGTCGCTTTCAAAGACCACCGTCTCCAGCTCCGAGACAGGCATGGGAGTAAACTTGAGCCTGATATTATGCCTTTCTGCCTGCGGCACCCGGGGTCGTGCCAGGGAAGCGTTAACATAAAAAATTAAGGTAACTGCTGTCAATAAAACTGCGATTGTCAGGCAAAACTGTTTTTTCAACGGGCACTCCTCTTTTCTTGGTTGATATAATACCAGACGGAGAGCACCAGCTAATTGTTCCAACTAAAATCCCAGGTTATTATTTCTGTTAAAGCACAGGTCCCTTGGTATAAATCCCGATAAATTTGGCATAGTCATGCTCCTCCGCTTTGGTCAGTTTACCGGAGCAAGCTTCCAAAAGCAGGTCCAAGAGCGCGGCAGCGCCGGCGGCGAAACCATCCTGCCCCTGTTCAAAGGTGAAAAACAGGTCCACGTGGTTCTGCAGGTACTCATGGGTCCGCGGGTTGGCGGTAACTTTTATCACCGGCACCAGGGGGTGTCCCTGGGGCGCCCCCATGCCGGTGGTAAAGATAATGGCCTGGGTGCCGGCTGCGGCGAGGCCGGTCAGTATCTCCGGCTCACGGCCCGGACTGTCCAGCACATAGAGCCCCGGTCCCGGCGCCTGCTGCCCGTATTCCAAAAAGCCGGCTATCTCCCGGCTGCCCGACTTGGCAATGGCGCCCAGGGATTTTTCTTCGATGGTGGTAAGCCCGCCTTTAATGTTCCCCGGTGTGGGCTGACCTTCCCGCATGTCCATGCCCATTTTTACAGCCTCGTGCTCGATATAGGAGGTGGCCTGCAGCAGTCTGTCCCTTACCTGCTGGCAGCAGGCCCTTTTACCCACGATATGTTCTGCCCCCAGCTTTTCAGTGATTTCACCGAAAACAGCACCGGCCTTTAAGTCTATGAGGCGGTCGATAGCCCGGCCCACGGTGGGGTTGGTTATCAGGCCGGAAAA
This sequence comes from Dethiobacter sp., assembly GCA_020725465.1. Lineage (GTDB taxonomy): Bacteria > Bacillota > Dethiobacteria > Dethiobacterales > Dethiobacteraceae > DYEY01. The sequence continues at coordinate 2,141 of DYEY01000067.1, read as the reverse complement.
AGCATCGGAGGAGCCGCACTTCAAGCCTACCAGCAGGTTTTCAATGCCGGTGCGGACCCGCTTTTGCTGCTCCAAGCCGGACAACATCTTACGGCCTGCTTCAATACCTTTGGCCACGGCATTCCTGCTGCCGCCCAGCGCCTGAATTTCCACCAGTTCCACCGGCTTACCGCTTGCCGCGATGGCTTCGGCCACTTCCCCGGCGTTTACGCTCTCACAGCCCAGGCTTACCACCACCACCGCCCCTGTATTGGGATTTCGGCCGAGGTTGATCAGGGTCTCGGTCACCCTCCTGGTGTCGGGGGGAGTCTGGCAGCAGCCATGCGGGTGGATCAAGAGCGCCGAGGGTTTAACTTCATTGGCAATGGCCAGGCAGGCTTCATTGGCGCATACCACTGTGGACAGCACCGCCAGGTGGTTCCTGGTACCTATTTTCCCGTCAGGCCGCGGAAAACCCCAGAATTCCATATCAGGCACCCTCCTTGTGCAGGTCGCCCCGGCCCCGCCGGCTTTTAACATTATGGACATGGACATGCTCACCCGGGGCAATAGGCCTGTCCGCCACCCCGATAACCTCACCGTACTTGATCACTTCACCGTCAATAGGCCGCAGAGCAAATTTGTGGCCCATGGGGATATCCTCCACCACCTTCAGATCTTTGACCTCTGCCGGGCCGTCAATGTAAGGACAGGAACCGGCCGGGATGGTGGCCAGTGCCGTGGCCACATTGTCTTTTCGTTCAACACAATGGCTCTCATATGTCTCCTCCTTCCCGATTCATGCGGCTATATTGTTTTCACCCTGTTTTTTCTGTAGCGGCAGGGAAAATACCTGCCGCTGTGCGCGTATAACAAAAATTCCTCCCGTCACGCGGGAGGAATTTAATCTTTTAGTGTTTGTCTTCGGCCAGCACTGCGGCCAGTTCACTGATGAAGCGCCTGTTTTGCTCCGGCGTGCCGATGGTAACCCGGATTACATCCGGAGCACCGAAGATGTCGCCAGTCCGTATGATGACACCGCGCCTGAGCAGTTTGGCAAAGAGCTGCTTGCAGTCAACACCGACACGCACCCAGATAAAGTTGGCATGGGTTGGCGCAAAGAAAAGGCCAAGGCGGTTGAACTCCGCCGCCAGGTACTGTTTTCCTTCCTCGTTCAGCCAGCGGCTCTTTTCCACGTGTTCCCTGTCGTCCAGGGCGGCCAGCGCCGCCGCCTGGGCCAGCAAATTGACGTTAAACGGTTCTTTGACCCTAAGCAGGCTGCCAATGAGATCTGGACGGGCCATGCCGTAGCCTACCCGCAGCCCCGCCAGGCCGTAAATTTTGGAGAAGGTGCGCAGTACTATGACATTACGCCCTTCGCGCACAAAGTCCAGAGATTCACCGTAAGCCGGGTCGGTTACATACTCAAAGTAAGCTTCGTCCAGGACAGCGATGACGTGTTCCGGCAGGTCTTGCAAAAGGGCGGCGACCTCGTTCTTGCCCACCATGGTACCGGTAGGATTGTTGGGATTGCAGATAAAAATCAGCTTAGTCTCACCGGTAACAGCTGCGGCCATGGCAGGCAGGTCGTGGGTATAATTTTTAAGCGGCACCGGGACGGTAATGCCGCCCATTATCTTTACGGCAAAGTCGTATTCGGAGAAGGAGGGATGGGCCATCACCGCCTCTTCACCCTCATTCAGGAAGGCGGCGGTGATAAACGACAGGATCTCATCGGAACCATTGCCGATGATGAAGCATTCAGGCGGCAGATCCCAATGGCGGGAGAGCGCCTCTTTTAAGTAATAGCAATTCCCGTCCGGATAAAACGATACTTTGGCGAGACACTTTTGCATAGCTGCCACCGCCAGGGGCGACGGCCCCAGAGGATTTTCATTGGAAGCCAGCTTAATGGCACCGGAAATACCCAGTTCCCTTTCCACTTCTTCCACCGGCTTGCCGGGCACATACGGTTTTATGGCCAGTATCTGGTTGCGGTACAGCTCTTTTTTCAACTGCAAACCCTCCTTGTATACTATGAGCAGCAGCCGTTCTGAGCGTTAATTTCCAGTTCGGAGGTGCTCATTTTTTATTCTTTTGTTCTTTGAAAAGTAAACACGGTGGTGGGGGTTGTGGATATGTGGTCAACGCTTTAGCGTTGT
>DYEY01000066.1 GCA_020725465.1 Dethiobacter sp. | reverse complement strand
CTGATTTTTTTGGTCCCCAGTCCGTTGGGGCCGTTTTTTTTGGGGAGCTGTTCCACCGGTCGGCCGCCCGGGTGGCCTTTTGCTCCCGTCACAGATAGGTATCGGATGCGGATGAAAAACCTTTAGGGGGTGTTTGTATCCAAATAAAAACCTTCGGTTTGGCAGGTCCCGGGAGTGTACGCCTTTTTTATTTCGCTACCCTGGCGGAGCTTCAGAACGGCCTGCCTGGTTTTACCCAGTTTTTCCTGAAGCAGCCGCCTGGTTTCGCTGTCAGCGGCAGCGATCTGCGCGGTCAGGTCAGCCAATACTGTTGTGGTTTCCTCTGTGTGGGACCCCGGGAAATTTTCCTGGCCGGGATTTCCTTCCAGGCGGTTGATCAGCAGCCGCCTTGCGGACAGCAAGCGGATAAATTCCGCGAGGCCGGAGGTGGGGAAGCCGGGGTCGGCGCACAAAGAAAGCTGTTCCCGGGCTATGGCCAGAAATTCTCTGAGAAGGGGTTCCTGCCCATACGGGCTTCCACTGGTTGGGGTTTTGGTTTCGGTCATGTTCCCACCCCTGTCGGGTCAGCGTTTCTGGTTCATAAAGGAGAAGAGCCAGTCGCCCTGGGAGTACAGTTCCTGGAGGGCTTTTTCCATGGCGGCGAACTGGCGGTAATACTGTTCTTCCCGCCTTTTCAGCATCTCTTCCACGCGGCTGATATTCCTGTCAACTTCTCTCAGCTGCCTGTCCAACAGGTTGTTGGTATGGGTGGAATCGCCTTCCATCCCCGCTTTTTCCAGCAAAATCCCTTTGCGGCCGCCGCTGTCACGGGTGGTGCGGATGTTGTCATTGAGGATGTCGCTGATGCGGTGGGCCAGGCCCGATTCGGCGTAGCGCTGTGCCCGGTTGGCCTGGTCGGAGTAAGGGACAGCAGAGCGCTGGCTGAAAAAGTCGGCCAGTTGGTCCGGGTCCCGGTTGATGGCTTCGCGCAGGGCGGCACCGCCGTTTTTCAGGACAAGCTTGCCCCTGTCGCGCCAGTTGCTGCTGACTTCGATGCCGAAGTCGGAAAGGCGCGCTGAGCCCACGCTGTCGAAAATGGCGCTGCGCAGGTCGGAGAGCATTTTTTCCAGGGCGGGGTCGTTTCTCAGCAGGCCGCTTTTGGCTTTTTGCTCCCAGCGCTCTATTTCTTTTTCAGACAGGGCTTCTTTTTGTTCCGCGGTGAGGGGAGGGAAATCACGGTAGCGTTCCTCCTGCAGCCGGCCGTTTATTTCCTCAATCAGCCTGTTGTAGTCTTCGATGAACCTGGTGACGGTATTGTAGATGGTTTCTGTGTCCAGGGCCACATTTATGGTGACGGGGCCGGCGCTGCCGGGGGCGTCCACTTTGGCTCTGATGGCGTAGGTGATGCCGTCTATGGTGAAGGTGTTGGAGGCGCGGGTGGCGAGCACGCCGTTGATTTCAAAGGCGGCGTCGCGGCCGGCTTCAGGGGTGAGGCCCAGGGCGTCAAAAAAGTTGCCCCCGTTGTCCATGGCAATTTCACCGGCGCCGGTCTGGGCGGCGGTGATGGTGAAAGTATCGGCGAAGGAGCTGTAGGTGGCTTTTACCCCGGCGCTGCTGTTGTTTATTTTGTTCAGCACGGTGTTCAGGGTGTCGGTTTTGTTGAAAGATATCTCTTTCCCGTTGATGGTTAAGGTAAACGCCCCCTCTCCGTCAAACTGCAGGGGGCCGTTTTTCAGTTTCTGGCTGATGGTTTCCAGGGTGTCGGACAGGTTCAGGCGGTTGTTGGCCCCGCTTTTGATGGACATTACCGCCAGGATATCTTCGTTGTCCATGTTGCCTCCGGCGTCACGGTAGGTGGCGGAGGAGAGGGAGAGGGTGTCGGAGGCGGCGGTGGGAGATGAGGGGTGCGGTGAAAATGAGATCCTGCCCCCTGCGCTGTCCACCAGGATTTTGCCGGCGCCAAAGGCTTGGTTTAGCCGGGTTTGCAGCTCTTCTTTCAGCTCGTCTGCGGAGGAATAGTAGCCTGCCTGTACTGTTATGTTTTGGGTCCGGCCGTTCAGGGTGAAGCTTATGGTGTTTTTCCCTCCGGTTACCGTGGCGCCGGCGAGGGATTCGGAGCTTTGGATGGTGGTGATGCCACTGTTTTGGGCGCGGGCGGCGGTGGCGCTCTGGATTACCCGGAAAGTGGTCTCGCCGGGTTGAGCGGTGCCGGAGGCGGTTACGGTTACCAGCGCGGAGTCGCTGGCAGAGGCGGCCATCCGGCGCAGGGTCTGGGCGGAGGTGAGGTTGGTCTCCGGGCGCAATACGTCGAAGTAGCGGTCGCGGAAGCCGCGCACGCTGTTGATGATGTCCCGGTACTGTTCTTTCTGCCACTGGATTACCTGCTTCTGGCGGTGGAACCGGTCCGCTTTCAGGCGTTCAATGCGCATCAGGTCTTTTACTATCTGGTCGGTGTCCAGTCCTGAAACCAAGCCGCCAAGACGCGTCACCTGCATGGTTAAAGACCTCCTTAAAAAAGACAAAAATATCTTACATTTTTTATCGGTAAAAGCAGGCAAAGCTTTAACCTTTTTTTAAAAAGCCCTAAAGATTTGGCCGCTTTGTTCCGACCAGAACAATGAGAGACGAAACGGGAGTGATGTGGATGTTGGTGGTAAAAACTGATCCTTTAGCCGTACAGAAGCAGGCAGCCCGGGTGGAAGAGCCAGCCAAGACCCCCGGCCTGACCCCGCCGGGGAAGCGCACCGGGGACGGCCAGCAGCAGGCGGGCCTGGTGGCGGAAACAGCCCGGGTGCACGGCCTGCCGCCACTTAGCAGAAGGCCCGGTGACAGCGGGCAGCGGCAGGAGGAAAGCGAAATAAGGAACGGGGACGTGGAAGAGGCCCTGCGGCAGGCCAACCTGGCCACCGAAGCAGTGAATGTGAGCCTGCGTTTCCAGGTGCATGACAGCTCGGAGCGGATGATGGTGCAGGTGGTTGATATTAACACCAACCGGGTTATAAAAGAAATCCCACCGGAAGAGCTGCTGGACCTGGTTGGCAATATCAGGGAAATGATTGGCGTTCTGTTGGATGAGAAAAGGTGACAAGGAGAGGACAAAATGCTGGTTAACCCATACGGGCAATACCGACGGAACCAGGTGGACACGGCTACGCCGGAGAAACTGTTGCTGATGGTCTATGACGGGGCTGTCAGGTTTGTGAGGAGCGCGCGGGAAGGAGTGGCCAACCGGGATTTTGAGCGGGCCAACCGGGAGATAATACGCGTGCAGGACATTCTGGCGGAGCTTACGGCGGCGCTTGATTTTGGCCGGAGCGATGTGAGCAAGAGCTTGTTTGCCCTTTACGAGTACATGAACCGGCGGCTGATCGAGGCCAATATCAGGAAAGATGAAAAAATACTGGAGGAAGTGGAGAGCATGCTGGGAGGGCTTAGGGAGGCCTGGAAACAGGTGGCCGTGAGCCCGGTCCGGGGAGCATAAGGGGAAGAAAAATTTTTAAAAAATTTTTTATAAAAATTTTTAATCCTTGCAGGAATATAAAAAAAAATGGCGAATATGGAGCTTGCCAGGTTTTGGCAGGCTTTACCTGTTTTGGTTAAGTTGACAGTTACCATCGGTTCCAATCCGATAAAGGCAAACCCGTCGAAAGGCGGGGGCGCAAAGCCATGGGTCTAAGGGCACAGTCCTACGATCGCCAGGTTGCCGAAGAGCGGGGCTTTTTGACATTTAAGCTCAGGCTTTCGGCCTGAGCTTTAGTTTTTTGGGAGGAGGAAGCAGGATGAAAGGTATCTGGTCAGGTGGCATAATCGGGAAGCTGAGCGACGGGCTGGGTGAGGCGGCGGTACGCCACCGGGTTATCGCCAACAACCTGTCCAACCTGAACACACCGGGTTTTAAGCGCTCCCACCTGCCGTTTGGCAGTTTCCTGCGGGAGGCGGAGGGCTTTAGGCCGGTCATGACCCATCCCGGACACCTTCCCGGCAAGGCCAGGGAGAAGGGGCCGGGGGTTGTGAAAGATACTGCCACCAGCATGCGCAGTGACGGCAACAACGTGGACCTGGACCGCGAAATGGCGGAGCTGGCCATGAACCAGCTGTACTACCAGGCGCTGGCGCAGCAGTTAAACGACCGGTTGGGGGCGGCACGTTATGTAATTAATGAAGGGAGGCGCTAAAGTTGAAGATTTTCGAGTCGATAAGAATTAGTGCGTCAGGGCTGGCGGCGGAGCGCTTCCGGCTTGACCTGGTGGCCGGCAACCTGGCCAACATCAACACCACCAGGACGGCGGAAGGGGGGCCATACCGGAGGCAGACGGCGGTTTTTGCTGAGGCGCTGACCAAGGCCGGGCCGGGGGTTCCGGGGGGCAAAAGCGCCGGGGTCAGGGTGGCCGCGGTGGTGAAGGACAGCTCTCCCCCCCAGCTGGTGTACGACCCGGGCCACCCCGATGCCAATGAGGAAGGTTACGTGGCAATGCCCAATATCAACGTGGTAAACGAGATGGTGGACATGATAACCGCCACCAGGGCTTACGAGGCCAACATCACAGCGGTGAACGCCTTTAAAAGCATGTTTATGAAGGCACTGGACATCGGGCGGGGTTGACAGGAGGGTAACCGATGAAAATATACAGTTACGTACCGCCGGCCGGTGTGGGTGCGCCGGCGGGAACCGGGAAGACGGGGTCAGGCAACTCCTTTGCCAGCCTGCTGGGTGATGCCCTGAAGGAAGTGAACCGGCTCCAGTTGGCGGCGGACGAAACAGCGGCCCGGATGATGGCCGGCAAAGCGGAGGACATCCACCAGGTGATGCTGGCCAACGAGCAGGCCAGGCTGTCGCTGCAGCTGGCGGTACAGGTCCGCAACAAGCTGGTGGAGGCCTACCAGGAGATATCCCGGATGCAGTTTTGAGACAAAGGTGAGCGAGGCGGTGTTGACGTATGGTTGAGGACAGAAAAACCCTGGCGGTTGCCGCTGAAGGCTGGCGCAATATGAGCGGTACCAGGAAACTGAGTTTTGTGGTGCTGGCCGTTACCCTGCTGGTTGCTTTCATCCTGTTCGTCAGGCATTTTTCCACCCCGTCCATGGCTGTGCTGTTCAGGGGGCTGACCCCGGACAATGCCGCCAAAATCCTTTCCAGGCTGGAAGAAATGGCGGTCCCTTACCGGATCGGCGCCGGGGGCGGCTCCATAATGGTGCCCGGCAACCGGGTGGATGAGCTGCGCATCCGGCTAAACAGCGACGGCGGCCTGTACGGGAGCGGCATTGGTTTTGAACTGTTTGACCAGACCAAGCTGGGTGTTACCGAGTCGGAACGGCGCCTGAATTACCAGCGGGCGCTGCAGGGCGAGCTGCAGCGGACCATCAGCCAGATCGAAGGAGTTGCCCAGGCCCGTGTCCACCTGGTGCTGCCGGAACCCAGCGTGTTCCTGCGGGACACCACGCCGCCCACCGCTTCCATCGTCCTGAAGCTGAACCCGCTCAGCCAGCTGCGTAAAGACCAGGTAATGGGCATCGTGTACCTGGTGGCCGGCAGTGTGGAAAACCTGAAACCGGAAAATATCACGGTCATAGACACCGAGGGGCGCCTGCTCACTGATATGGGGGACACCGGCTTTTTCGGCAGCGAGGGGCTGGCTGCCGCCACCCTCAGGCAGCTGGAGATAAAGAAGTCTTTTGAGCGGGAAATGGAATACCGGCTGCAGTCAATGCTGGAAAGGGTGCTGGGTGCCGGTACGGTGGTGGCCATGGTTACGGCGGACCTGGATTTTGACTCAAAGGAAGTGACTGAGCTTACCTATGGCGACCCGGTGGTGAGGAGCCGCCAGCGCAGCGAAGAGCGCTTTGAAGGCAGCGGCACAATGGCAGCGGGCGGGGCCGGGACGGACAGCAATATACCGGCTTACCCCTATGCCCTGGGTTCCGGCGGCGACAGCACCTATAGCCGGCTGGACGAGGTGGAGAATTTTGAGCTGGGGGAAACGCTGACGCGTACCGTCAAGGCACCGGGCGAGGTAAAGAGCATTTCCGCTTCTGTCATCTACGACAACCGGCGGGGGACGCTGACCCCCAGGCAAAAAGAAGAGATTGAATCGCTGGTGGCCACGGCCATCGGGCTTAACGAGGGACGGGACAAAATCAGCATCGCCGCCATCAATTTCGATACCACCCGGCTGGAAGAATCAGTGGCGGCTATGGAGGAGGCGGCCAGGCTGGAGCGGCGCAATACCTATATTCGTTACGGCGTGACCGCTTTCGCGGTACTGCTGGCTTTCCTGCTCGCCCTGAGCATGCTGCGCAGCCTGTTTGGGTACCTGGGGTCCCGCACTGCGCTGCAGGAGGTGGCCGCCACCGCCAGCTTGGAAGAAAAGCCTTCAGAATTTGACAGCCTTCCCGATGAAGTGAAAAAACAGAGGAAGGTACGGGAGATAGTGAGCCAGCAGCCGGAAGCGGCGTTTAATATGCTGAAGCTCTGGATGGCGGAAGAGTAAAGGAGGCAGGCATGAAGAGGAGAAAGGACCTGAGGGGAATAGAAAAGATAGCTGTATTCCTGCTGGCGCTGGGGCCGGATCTCTCTGCCGCCCTGATGAAACGGTTCGCCGAAGCGGAGATAGAAAAAATTTCCCTGGAGCTTTCCAACACCACCAGTGTGCCCGGCGAAGTCATCAGCAACGTGATGGAGGAATTCCTGCTTTTGTGCGAAGCCCGGCAATATATGCTAAGCGGCGGGCTGGACTACGCCAGGGAGGTCCTGGAAAAGTCGGTAGGACCGCAGAAAGCCGCCGCTATGGTGAAGAAGCTGAAGGAACTGAGCCAGGTGAAGCCGTTCAGTTTTGTGCGCAAGGCGGACCCGCGCCACTTGGTCAATATCATTGCCCAGGAGCACCCGCAGACCATAGCGCTGATTTTGTCCCACATCAACGCTGATCAGGCGGCTGTGGTGCTGTCTGAGCTGCCGGCAGAGCTGCAGGCGGATATTGCCAGGAGGGTGGCGGTGATGGAAAGGACATCTCCCGAGGTACTAAAAGAGGTGGAAAAAGTGCTGGACCAGCGCCTGTCTGCCGTTGCCTCCCATGATTTTACCCAGGCTGGGGGCATCCCCTCTGTGGTTGAAATCCTGAACCAGGTGGACCGTGCCACCGAAAAGCGCATCCTGGAGGAGCTGGAGCGCCAGGACGCGGAGCTGGCGGAGGAGATCCGCAAGCGGATGTTTATCTTTGAGGATATTGTCACCCTCACTGACATGGCCATCCAGCGCGTCATCCGTGAAGTGGACAGCAAAGACCTGGCCCTGGCTCTCAAAGGGGTAAATGATGAGGTCAGCGCCCGCATCTTTAAAAATGTTTCCAAGCGCGGGGCGGAAATGCTCAAAGAAGACCTGTCCTACATGGGGCCGGTGCGCCTGAGGGAAGTGGAGGAGGCGCAGCAGCGCATTGTGGCTGTCATCAGGCGCCTGGACGAAACCGGTGAAATCGTAATCGCCAGAGGCGGGGAGGATACCGTCATTGAGTAGCATCGTTAAAGCGGGAATGGCCGGGGAACAGGTGGTGCAGGCGCTTTCCCTGCGCACCCTGGAAGCCAAAAGGCCGGTGAGCGCGGAAGAGCCCGCTGCCGTTGACCACAGGCCGCCAGCTCCCTCTCCGGAGGAAATGCGGCAGGAGGCGCTGCGGATTGTGGCGGCAGCCATCCAGGAAGCGGAAAACCTGAAGCAGAAGGCTTTTACCGAGGCTTTCCAGCAGGGCAGGGAAGAGGGCTTGGCGGCGGCCCGGGAACAGATGGCCGCTCTGATTGCAGAAGCCAGGGAAGTTTTGTCGTCCGCCGGGAAAATACGCGGGGAAATCATCAGGTCGGCTGAACCGCAGGTGCTGGAACTGGCGCTGCTTTTGGCCGAAACCCTGCTCCACGCCAAGCTGGCAATTGACAGGAGGGCCATCCTGGGGGTGGTGGCGGAAGCCCTGGCCCAGGTGGCAGGGGAGGAGGCGGTTATGGTCAGGGTAAACCCGGATGACTACGCGGTTTGCCGCGACCACAGGGACTCCTTCCCCGGTTTCCTGGATGACGATACCGGCCTGCGCTTCATCTTTGATGAAAGCATCCCGCGGGGGAGCTGCCGGGTACAGTCCAAGAACGGGCAGGTCGAGTCCATTCTCAAAGACAGGTTCGAAATCTTAAAGAGGGCACTGCTCGGGGAGGCAGAAAATGCCGGAAACTATCCAGACGGTTGATTGGGACAGGTACCGTAATGTTATAAAAAATACCCCCACCCTGCGGACCAAGGGCAAAGTGAGCCAGGTAATCGGGCTTACCGTGGAAATCAGGGGCGTGCGGGCCGCCCTGGGCGAACTGTGCCAGGTTTTTAACAACGGTTCCGTCCTGCCGCCCCTGGAAGTGGTGGGTTTCCGCGACGACACAGTGCTGGCCATGCCGCTGGGGGACCTGAGAGGCATCTATCCCGGCTGCCTGGTGGCGCCTACGGGCAAATCATTCTCGGTGGCCGTGGGCGAGGGGCTGCTGGGCTGTGTGCTGGACGGGCTGGGCCGGCCGCTGCGGGGGGAGGCGCCGCCTGCGGCGGAGCTGCGCCCGGTGGACGGGGTGCCGCTGAACCCGCTGCAAAGGCGCCGTATCGAAAAGGTGTTGCCCACCGGCATCAAGGCCATCGACGCCCTGCTCACCTGCGGAGAGGGGCAAAGGGTCGGGATCTTTTCCGGCAGCGGTGTGGGCAAAAGCACTTTGCTTGGCATGATTGCCCGCAACAGCGGGGCTGATGTGAACGTCATCGCGCTGGTGGGAGAACGGGGCCGGGAGGTGGGCGACTTCCTGGAGAGGGATTTGGGAGAGGCAGGACTCAGCCGCTCGGTGGTGGTGGCCGCCACCTCGGACCAGCCGGCGCTGGTGCGGATCAAGGGGGCGCTGGTCGCTGTCACGGTGGCGGAGTACTTCCGTGACCGCGGCCTGAAGGTGCTGCTCATGATGGATTCTATCACCCGCCTGGCCATGGCGCAAAGAGAGGTGGGCCTGGCCATCGGTGAACCGCCGGCCTCCAAGGGATACACCCCCTCGGTATTCGCGCTCCTGCCCAGGCTGCTGGAACGGGCCGGCGGCGTGAGGGGTGGGTCCATAACCGGCTTCTACACGGTGCTGGTGGAGGGGGACGATTTCAACGAACCGATAGCGGACGCGGTACGGGGCATTCTGGACGGCCATATCGTGTTAAGCCGCGCGCTGGCCGCCAGGAACCACTTCCCGGCCATCGATGTCCTGGAGAGCATCAGCAGGCTGATGCCAGACCTGGCACCGGCGGAACAAAGGGAGCAGGCCGGAAGGGTAAGGGAGCTGATGGCAGCCTACCGGGAAGCGGAGGACCTGATAAACATCGGCGCTTATGTTGACGGCAGCGACCCCAGGATAGACGAATCCCGCCGGCGCATCCACAGCATCAACTCCTTTCTGCGGCAGGATACCGGTGAAACGGTGCTCTATGAAGAAACTTTAACCAAACTGAAGGAGCTGGTTAACTGATGCCGCGCTTCAGGTACAGGCTGCAGAAAGTTCTGGATTACAGGGAAGATAAGGAAAAGCAGTTCCGGCGGGAGCTCTCGGGGGCGCAAAGGAGCCTGGCCAGGGCGGTGTACGAGCTGAATGCGCTGCAGGAACGCCTGGCTCTGGCCTGCCAGCAGAGCAAAATGCCGGTCCCGGACCCGGAACAGTACCTGATCATGGACCGGTACCTGGCCAGGCTTAACCGGGATATCCGGGAACAGGAGGAGGTGGTGACGGCCTGCGGTGAGGAAGTGGCCCGCAAAACGGAGGCGGTGCAGAATGCGGTCAGGGACAGAAAGACCCTGGGGCTGCACAGGGAAAAGAACTATAGCGACTTCTGCCGCAGCCTGGAACTTCAGGAGCAGAAACAAAACGACGAATATGCATTGTTTGGATATAACCGCAGGATGTAAACGGCAATTTTCGGGGAAGGAGGTGATTTAAGATGGAAGTAACGCAGTGTCTTCTGACCTGTTGCCCGTCCCTGGCCAAGGCGGTGCCGCCGGTGCCACCGGGGGAGGATTTCAGCAGCGTTTTGACCGGCCTTTGGTTGTCCGGAGGCGGTCCTGAAGCCAGCGGGCCTGCTCTGCCGGGAAAAGAAGAAGAAAAGAAAGCGACGGAAGGTTTCTGTTGGTTGTCCGGAGGCGGTCCTGAAGGCAGCGGACCCGCTTTGCCGGGAAAAGAAGAAGACAAAAAAGCGGCGGAAGGCTTCTGCCAGGAGCCCCCCGTTGTGTGGTCAGCGGCACCTGAGGTTGCGGTCCCGGCCAAACCGGAGGAGTCAGCGCTGTACATTGTCAGGCAGCCGGTTCAGGCTGGTTGCAGCGCAGCGGATGGGAAACCGGCGCAAAAGGAGGAAAAGTGCCCTGACACGGCTGAGCCGACGGACCGGGAAGCTGCCAGCGGCGGGGAAACGGGGACCATAAAAGGCAAAGCGGAGCTCTCGGCCGGGAAAGGACAGTTTTTGCCGCCGCAGGCCAATGCCAGAGCGGTGGCGGTAACCGGTAAAATCCAGCCACAACAGCAACCGGATGATCCCAGGTCCCAAACCCCCACACAGGTGGCGGTGAACGGGGCAGGCAGCAGTGAAGAAAGGCTCCGGCCAAAGCTGCAGAATATGGCAACCCCGGCTGAGGCAGGCAATGACAGGTTCCCGCCCAAAGCAACCGCAACCGACGCGGACAAACACGACAGGCTTATGGCGGCGGGCAGGCCGGCGGCGGTGGAAACGGGCCGGATTGTGCCGGAGGATGGTCTTGTCCACAAGAACTACCTGGTCCCGGGCAAAAGTGTTTTTAACAGGGTAATGACCCCGCTGCTGGAGGCGATACAGGTGCGGCGCGGGCCGGCCGGAGACGAAGATGTCATCAGGGTAAGGCTGAAACCGGCCACTCTTGGCGAAGTGGCCATTGAAATGGTCCGGCAGGAAGGGAAGGTAACCGGCAGGGTTACGGTGGAGAACATCCTGGTCCGGGAAGTAATCGAGGCCAACCTGTCACGGCTGCGGGAAAAGCTGGCGGAGCAGGGAGTGGAGCTGGCGGGGCTGGATGTTTCTCTGGGAGACAGCGCCGGCCGCTGGCGGGAACAACGGGGTTTCGGGTTTAGACAGGAAACCGGTATATTTTTGCCGGCAGCGGCAACACTGCCCGCGGCTGTACTGGAGACAGGGTTGGTCGCGGCGGGACGGCTGGATGTGAGAGCCTGAAGAAAGGAGGAAAACGAAATGACTGGTGTTTCGGCAATCGGAGCGGTACCGGCGGGCAGCCTGAAGCAGACCAGCCACGGGATAAAAGAGCTGGACAAAAACGCTTTCCTGCAGCTGCTGGTCACGCAGCTGCGCTGGCAGGACCCGCTTAATCCCAAGGACAACAGTGATTTTATCGCCCAGATGGCGCAGCTGTCCGCCCTGGAGCAGGCCCAGAACCTCAGCGCCGGTATGGAAAAACTGCTGAAGATGCAGGGAGTGTTTCAGCTGTCGCTGCTGGGCAGGGAAGTGGTGGTGCAGGAAGGGGACGGTAATCTGCAAAGAGGGCGGGTATCTGCCGTTGAGTTTAACGGCGGGGCGGCCAGGCTGGTCATCGGCGGCTGGACTTACGGCTTCGAGCAGCTGGTTTGGGTGGAAGGCGGTGGCGGTAATGACCAACAGGATTGATATCTTTTCCACCCCGGTCCATCCCGCCCACAGACCGGCGCCAGGCCAGTCCAAAGTGGCAGGAGATTTCGCGGCTGCGTTGCGTGCAGCGCAGAAGAAAGATGTCAGCTTCTCCGCCCACGCCCTGGAACGTTTGCGCCAGAGGGAGATTGCCCTGGGAGTGAAGGAACTGGACAGAATCAGTGAAGCCATGGACAGGCTGCGTCTAAAAGGAGGGTCTGCTTCACTGCTTCTCTACGGAGACATGGCGCTGGTGGCCAGTGTCAGGAACAACACCATCATAACAGCTATGGACCGTAGCCAGATGCGTGACCACGTTTTTACCGGGATCGACAGCGCGGTAATCATTAGGGATTAACGGCCGGACCTCTTTTTGGGGGAAGCCGTGGCCGTGGAACGACAGAAGCGGCCGTCTTTAAAAAAGGAGGTTAAATAAAAATGCAAAGGTCACTTTTTACGGCCATTTCAGGCCTGAACAACCACCAGATCAAGCTGGATGTGATCGGCAACAACATCGCCAACGTCAATACCACCGCCTTTAAGGCGGGCCGGGTGCGTTTTGAGGATATTCTGAACCAGTCGCTGCGGGGTGCCAGCGCCCCGCAGCAGAACAGGGGCGGCATCAACCCCGCCCAGGTGGGCCTGGGCATGCAGGTGGCGGCCATTGACAACAACCATGCTCAGGGCAACCTGCAAAGCACGGGGCGCCCCACCGATCTGGCCATCCAAGGCAGCGGTTTCTTCGTGGTCAGCGACGGCCGCCAGCACTTTTATACCCGTGACGGTTCATTCTCCAGGGGGATGGACGGCTACCTGGTCAATTCGGCCAACGGTTTCCGGGTAATGGGCTGGATGGCTGACAGTGAGGGAAATATCAACGAAAACGCTGCCCTCTCCCCCCTGGAAATACCCATCGGCTTTAAGTCCGTGGCCCAGGCCACCGGCAACGTGGTTTTTGGCGCCAATTTGGATGCCGGTGCCCTGGTGGGTTACACCCACGTATTGGAGACGGAAATTTTTGACTCGCTGGGCAGGCAGCACACGCTGGAGATAACATTCGAAAAAACCGACCACAACGAGTGGACCTGGACCGCCGGAGTCATCAACCCGGCGGACCCGGGAGGACCGCGGCTGGGGGCTGGCACAGGCACCATCAACTTTACCGTCCACGGTTATGTGGATACCACCACTCCCCCGGCCAATACCTTTACCTACAACCCCGGCGCCGGTGCCGCCCCTATGACTGTCAGGATGGACCTGCTCTCCCTCTCCCAGCTGCGGGGCGACACCAATGCCCTGGTACGCGGGCAGGACGGTTTCCCGGAAGGGACCCTCAGCTCCTTTACCATCGGCAGCAGCGGCCTGATCAGCGGCGTTTTCACCAACGGCATGGTCCGCACGTTGGGCCAGATTGCGGTCTGCCGGTTTGAGAACCCCGAGGGCCTGACCAAGGTCGGTTCCAACCTGTATGAGCCGTCTCCCAACTCCGGTACTGCGCGTGTGGGCTCTCCCGGGACACAGGGACGCGGCCTGCTGCAGACCGCCACCCTGGAGATGTCCAACGTCAACCTGGCCTATGAGTTTACCGAAATGATTACCACATCGCGTGCCTTCCAGGCCAATTCCCGGGTTATTACCTCATCCGATGAATTGCTGCAGGAAGTTGTTAACCTGAAGCGCTAAGCAGTGCAGGGCGGGGAAAAGGCCTGGCCTTTCCCCCGCCCTGCAAGACAAGCAGAATGCCGGGGTGATGGAATGAAAAGAATGGATTTCCTGACTATTATGGGTATCGTTTTGGGCCTTGGCCTGGTGATGGGCGCCATTTTCAACGGAGGCTCCCTCACCATCTTCTGGAGCCTGCCTTCCCTGATGATCGTGATAGGCGGTTCTTTCAGCGCGCTTTTGGTAAAGTTTCAGTTCGACCAGGTGCGCATGGTGTTTAATATCACCAAGAACGCCTTTAGTACCGATGTGGCGGACATCAGGGACGTGATAGAGAATTTTGTGCGCTTAAGCCAGAAGGCGCGCCGGGAGGGACTGCTGTCCCTGGAGCAGGATATCAGTGAGATGGACGACCCTTTTGTCAGAAACGGGCTGCAGATGGTGGTGGACGGGTTGGAACCGGAAATGGTCCGCCGGATTATGGAAACAGAACTGGATACCCTCAGTGCCAGGCACAACCTGGGGCAGGAAGTTTTCAAGTCATGGGGGGCGCTGGCTCCCGCCTTTGGTATGATCGGGACGCTGATCGGCCTGATCCAGATGCTCTCCAACTTAAACGATGTCAACGCCATCGGGCCCGGCATGGCGGTGGCGCTGATTACCACTTTTTACGGTGCGCTCCTGGCTAACCTGGTATTTCTGCCCATGGCCGGCAAGCTGGAAATCCGCAGCGGGGAAGAAATTGCTGTGAAAGAAGCGGTGATGGAAGCGGTACTGGCCATCCAGGCCGGCATTAACCCCCGGGTTCTGCAGGAAAGGCTGAAAGCCTTTGCTTCCCCCAGGGAAAAGAAATATTTTGAGGAAGGCTATTCCTCCTCCCGTAAAACTGACGGCGAGGAAGTGGTAATCGGTAATGTCTAGAACCAGAGCAGGCCGGCATAAAAAGGGCGGCGGTGAAGACGGAGCCCCTCTCTGGATGGTCACTTATTCCGACATGATAACCCTGGTGCTTGCTTTTTTCATTCTCCTCTTCTCCTTTTCAGTCATCGACAACGTCAAGTTTCAGGAAATCCTGACCTCCATCCGGACCACTCTCACCGGTGCCCAGGGCATATTGACCGGGTCGCCCCATTCGCCGCCGCTGGCGGAAGGGGGCGAATTCAGCGACGAGCCCATTGACACCACCATTCTTACCTTTGAGACCATTCAGTCCTACATTCAGGCAGCGGGGCTGGAAAACACCATGAGCATTTATCTGGAGGAGAGAGGTATCATTCTCCAGATATCCGACGCCCTGCTTTTTGACCCCGCCAAAGCGGACCTGAAACCGGGCGCCCTGGACATGCTCACGTACATTGCCGACGTGCTGGAAAAAACCGACAACCCGGTGATAATAGAAGGCCATACCGACAATGTCCCTATCAATACTTTTCTCTTCCCTTCCAACTGGGAGCTGTCGGTGGCCAGGGCGGTGGTGGTGCTCAGGTACCTGGTGGAGACCAAAGGACTGGCGCCGGAGCGCTTTATAGCCAGTGGTTACGGTGAATTCCATCCGGTGGCCTCCAACCTCACAGCGGAAGGAAGGGCCAAAAACCGCCGGGTTAACATAGTAATATCGACGCGATAAAGCTGACCGGGGGGAAACTGATGAACAGAGTAAACGGAGCAGAAAAAGGAAACGCAAAAGCACCCAAAGAGAAAAAAAGCAGGCTGCTGCTGGTTCTTTTGGCCGTGATCCTGGTGTTGGCTTCTGCTTTGGTGTTTTACCTGCTCAGGGGCAGACAGCTAAACGCCGAACTGCTGGAGAAACAGCCTGTGGTTATAATGTCTCAGCCCCAGGAATTTACCGTTAACCTGGCTGACGAGGGCAGGAGCCGCTACCTGCGGGCAACCATAGTGCTGGCTTATGACAATAAACGCCTGACCAGGGAGCTTAACAGGAAGGAGCCGGAAATACGCGACCTGATAATCGGTATCCTGCGCAGCAAAAAAGCGGGAGAGTTGTCAACTGCCGAAGGGATAGACGACGTGCGCCGGCAAATCCGGGCTGAGCTGGAGGAGCGGCTTTTGAGCGGTAGCCTGAAGGAAGTGTACTTTACCCAATTCCTGATGCAATAGGAGGCAGAAATGAAAGATTCCTTTCTTACGCCGGAAGAAATTAAAGAGCTGGTTTCCCGGCTGGATTCACAGGAAGATGAATGGCAGGAGACCACGGCTGTGTCGGAGTCTTCGTCTCTTTGGCAAAATCCGGCGGAAACAGAAACAGTCAAAGCGGTTTCCTTTATTCCTCTCAATGAAGGGGCGGCGAAGCCGGCGGCCCATAGCCTGGAAAACTTTGCTTCTGTCTCCTTTGAACTGCAGTTAGTACTGGGAGAAGCGGTGCTTACCATCGGTGACCTGCTCAAGTTGCAGGAAGGCTCGGTAATTACCCTGGACCGCCTGGCCGGAGAAAACGCTTTTCTGCTCCTAAACGGCAAGCTGCTGGCGGAAGGGGAAGTGGTGGTTATCAACGACTGTTTTGCCCTGCGCATAAATTCTCTGGGTGATGACGGGCTGAAAGAGACGTCAGCAGGAGGGGGATAAGAACCGGTGGCTTTTTTTGCCGAGCTGCTAAAACTGGTCCTGGTGCTTATAATTGTCCTGGCGGCGGCGGTTTATACCATCCGGTTCGGCCTGGTCAGGCTGCAGCCGGACTTTGCCCGCGCCGGCTCTTTGCTGAAAACCATAGAAAGGCTCCCCTTAAGTCAGCGGAACTGGTTGTGCCTGGTCCAGGTGGGAGACAGGTACCTGCTCCTTGGTGTGTCCGCCACCGGGATCACACTGGTCGCCGAGCTGGGCACCGGGGAAATATCCTCTCTCCTGGCGCAGGAGGCTCCCCGGGACTTTAAAAGTGTGCTGCGCGGGTTGAAAAGCCGGTATAACCCGGGCGGGAAGGAAGAAAAAGGATGAGGCGGTTTAATGTAATCTTGCCGCTGCTGCCGCCGGGAGCCGCCCTGGCTGTGCTGCTTTGGGCCGGCCGGGCTGCGGCCCAGCCGCTGCCGGTTCTTCCCAATATAAATATAGATATCGGCGGGGCCAGTGAGGGAGCGGGGCTGGTACCCACCCTGCAGCTCCTGGTACTCCTTACCGTCCTGTCCCTGGTACCGGCCTTTTTGGTACTGATGACCTCCTTTACCCGGGTGGTGATAGTGCTCGGCTTTGTGCGCGGCGCCATCGGCACGCAACAGGTCCCGCCCAACCAGGTGATAGCCGGGCTGGCCCTGTTCCTCACCGTCTTCCTCATGCGCCCGGTCTATATGCAGATTAACGACACGGCCTTGCAGCCTTACCTGGCGGAGCAAATCACCCAGGAGGAAGCTTATGCCAGGGCGGCGGAGCCGGTCCGGGAATTCATGTTCCGGCAGACAAGGGAAAAAGACCTGGCCCTCTTTGTTAACATGGCGGGGATGGAGCGCCCGGCCGGACGGGAGGACATTCCTTTGCCGGTACTGGTGCCCGCCTTTGTCATCAGCGAGCTGAAAACTGCTTTCCAGATGGGGTTTATGCTGTTTGTCCCCTTTTTGATCATAGATATGGTGGTGGCTTCCACGCTGATGGCCATGGGCATGTTTATGCTGCCGCCGGTGATGATCTCGCTCCCGTTTAAGCTGCTTTTGTTCATCATGGTGGACGGCTGGCACCTGGTGATTAAATCGGTGGTGGAAAGCTTTATTTAAAGGAGTGGTTGGATGTCACAGGAATTTGTGCTGGGCCTGGCCCGGGAAGCCCTGAGCGTAATGCTGCTGGTGGCTGCCCCCGTCTTGCTGCTTAGCCTGCTGGTTGGGCTGGCCGTCAGCATCTTTCAGGCAGCCACCCATATTCAGGAGCCAACCATGACCTTTGTGCCCAAAATAGTTGCTGTTTTTACCGGGCTTCTGATTTTCGGCCCCTGGATGTTGAACCTGATTGTCAGCTTTGCCGGCACTCTCATCGGTTCCATGTCCCAGGTAATCCGCTAGGAGCAAAGTATGGAGAATGTCCTGGTCTTTCAGTCCTTACTGCCGTTATTTATCCGGATGAGCGGCTTTTTTGTCACCATGCCGGTCCCCGGCTACCGGGGGGCACCGGTCTTGGTCAAAGCCGCCCTGTCGCTGGCTGTCTCGTACCTGCTATTCCTGAGTGGCGGTTACGGCTATGTCCCTCTGCCCGCTTCAGCGCCGGCCTATGTGCTGCTGCTGGCCGGTGAGGCCCTGGTGGGCATCGGCATCGGTTTCCTGGTGCTGCTGTTTTTTTCCGCCTTCCGGATGGCCGGACAGCTGATGGACGTTAAAATCGGCCTGGGTTTGGCTGGGGTGTTTGACCCCCAGTTTGGCGGTTCTGCCACCCTGATGGCCCAGTTTTTCAACATGCTGGCCCTGGTGCTGTACTTTGCCTTAAACGGGCACCACCAACTGCTGCTGGCCCTGGCGGGCAGCTACCGGCTGATTCCCCCCGGAGGGGCTGGGCTGTCCGGAGACTCCCTGCTGCAGGTAACGGGCATGTTTGCCGGGGCTTTCGGGCTGGCCTTCAGAATCGCGGCGCCCGTGGTAGTGGTAATAATCATCGTGGACATCGCCCTTGGCCTGGTATCGAAAACCGTGCCGCAAATACAGGTGTTTATCATCGGACTGCCGCTGAAGGTGGCCCTTGGGCTTTTGGTCATCTACCTGCTCCTGCCGCACCTGGTGCCGCTGATGGAAGACGTGTTCACCAGGCTGCCTGAACAGCTGTTAATTTTCATGGAGAGATTGTCATGAGCCAGCATTTCGGGGAAAAAACCGAACAACCGACACCACACCGGCTGCAGGAGGCGCGCCGGAAAGGCCAGGTGGCCAAAAGCACCGAGCTCAATTCCGCCGTCAACCTGCTGGCTGCCCTGTTCCTGTTTATCCTGTTCGGTGACGTGCTGTTCCGCAGTTACCTGGGGATGGTGCACGGCTACCTGGAGGAGGGTATGGCAGCCGGCTTCCCGGACGGCGACATAAGCGCCATGTCACTTTCCGCTGCGCTGCACTATTTCAGGCTGGCGGGACCGGTTTTCATCGCTGTCCTGTCGGCCGGGCTGCTGGCCAATTATGCCCAGGTGGGTTTTCTGTTCAGGCCGGAGGCGGTATCCCTGAAACCGGAGAGGCTGAACCCGGCGGAAGGGTTAAAAAAAATGTTTTCCCGTAGAGCCCTCTTTGAGCTGGTCAAGTCCATACTCAAAATAAGTCTGGTGGGCCTGGTAGCCTATATCTACGTGCGGGGTCGTTTTGAATCCTTCCTGTCCTATCTTTATGCCGCCCCTGCCGTGTTTATGGCAGGGATAAAAGGGGAACTGACCGGGCTGACCCTGAGAGTGGGCGCTGTCTTCATGGTGCTGGCGGCGGCCGACTATATATACCAGCGGCATGAGCTGATGAAGTCACTGCGCATGACCAGGCAGGAGGTTAAGGACGAGCATAAACAGATGGAAGGTGACCCGCTAATTAAATCCAGGCTGCGGGAAAAACAGCGCAAGCTGGCCGGCCGGCGCCTGGCCGCCGAGGTGCCCAAGGCCACGGTGGTGATTACCAACCCTACTGAACTGGCGGTGGCGCTGCGTTACGTTGACACCCAACCGGGAGCGCCGCGGGTAGTAGCCAAGGGGGCAGGGCTGGTGGCGCGGCGCATCCGGGAGATTGCCCGCGAGCATAAAATCCCCATCGTGGAAAACAGGCCGGTGGCCAGGTTCCTCTTTAAAAATGTGGAGGCAGGAGACGAAATACCGGTGGAACTTTACCGGGCGGTGGCGGAAATACTGGCCCTGGTCTTCGCTCTTAAATCCGATGGAAACGGCAGGAGGTAGCGGCAATGAGAGACATAGCCTATTCTATTCTTAACGACAACAGGGTAAGGCGCGCCCTTGCCCACTCGGACATGCTGATCGCGCTGGCTATTGTATCGGTGGTGGTGATCATCATCATCCCGGTGCCGGCTTTTATGCTGGATATCCTGCTGACGCTAAGCATTACTTTTTCTCTGGTCGTTTTCCTGCTCACCATGTTTACCACGGAAACGCTGCAGTTTTCCGTCTTCCCCTCCCTGCTTCTGGTGGCTACCCTGTTCCGGCTGGCCCTGAACATTTCTTCCACCAGGCTGATCCTGCGTGATGCCGCCGCCGGGCAGATAATAGCCGCGTTCGGCAACTTCGTGGTGGGCGGCAATTACGTGGTGGGCCTGGTCATCTTCATCATCATAACTGTTATCCAGTTCGTGGTTATCACCAACGGTGCCGGCCGGGTAGCCGAGGTAGCCGCCCGCTTCACCCT
>DYEY01000065.1 GCA_020725465.1 Dethiobacter sp. | reverse complement strand
TTCTGGTAATATTTAATAATTGATTCCACTGCAATAACTCTTCAATAAGACCTGACTATTTACAGAGGAAAACCTTGATAAACCCTTGAAAACACTGGGTTTTTAAGCTTTTTTATGCTATAATGGATATAGCAAAAAACCACAAATATAGCATAAAAAGGTGGGAGTAGAATGTTCAGACCAAACGACAATCATAAGCAGCAATCTCTTTCGGACAGCACCCAGTGGATGAACACAAGAATCCTTGAAAAGCTTAATAAATCTTTTGCAGAACAACAGCCTTTACCGCTACCATCCTCTGTTCGCCGCCTTTTTGCGGCAAAACGGCGGCGCCCTGGGGCGGGAAACCCTGCGCCGGGCCATGGCCGATTGCTTTGCCCGCGGCGAATACGAGCAGGCCGCCGATTACGCCCTGCTTGCGGAGGACGCCGCTTTTATCCACCAATGCATCAGCGCCGCTTTGGGCAGGCCCTTCGGCCAGGGACATTGCGGCAATCTCCAGGGATATTTCCAGTGCATGGAGGCGCAAAAGCTTGCGCTGTCCCCCCGGGTTCTCCTGGGCAGGGGTATGTACCTTTCCAGCCGGGGGCAGTTTTTTGAAGCGGACAGGCTTATAAGCTCCGCCCTGCCGGAGCTGGAGAGGCCGGGACCAAACCGTTTGGCGCTACGCTATGGCCCATAAAGCCAGAATCCTGCGGAACAGGGCATCCCTCGAGGAAAGCAGCGGCTTGCTGGAAAGCCTGCTGCCCCTGCCGGAGGACGCGCCCCCGGAGGATTGGTATCTGGTGGTTATCGAGAAAATCCACAACCTCGTCCTGTCCAGCCGTCTGCGTGAAGCCCGGGAGCTGACCCTGTCCATGCTGGAAAAATGCGCGGCCTGCGGCAGCGCAAGGGTCAGGGCCTGGTTTGAACGGTACCTGACCGCCATTTATTTCTACCGGGGAGACTACCTAAAGTGCCTTCACTATTACGAAAAATCCCTGTCTCTCTCTGAGGAAGAAAAGGACTGGCTCTCCCGCCACTGCGTGGGTGCCTATGCCGCCAAAGCTTACCAGGTGACAGGGCAGGAGGAAAAGGCCGTCCCTCTGATGGAAGCGGAGCTTGCCCTTCTCCGCCGTCTTGGCCTCCACGAGGAGCTGAGCCTAAACTATCTGATGTACGCCGAAATCCTGCTGACCGAGGAAATGCGGAAAAGCGGCCGGGGCGGCCTGGCGGAGCTTTCGGGCTTCTACCGGTATCGGGATCTGGCGGAGGAACACGCCGCCTTTAAACGCAACGCCGGGGATTATCTGCTCTTTGCCAAAATCTGTGCCTGGGCGCCGAGCTTTTGACCCGGCCCCAAAAGGCTTTGCCTTGGGTTGAGGACATCCTGCGGCCGGCCGGACACGCCGCCCCCTTTTTCAGTCCCTGGCCTAAGGGCGCGCGGCCAACGCCCTCCACCTGCTGGGGCAGGATAGGGAACAGACCGAAGCCTGCTACAGGCAGAGCATAGAAAGCGGGGAAGCGGCCGGAGCTCTGGGCGCGCCTGCGCTGGCCGCCCTTTACCTGCGAGGAGGAAAGCAAATGAAAAATAATGGGAACGCAAAGCACATCACTCTGTCGGTATTTGGAATTGTAATGATGATTTTTGGACTTGTACTTGTAAAGTCCTTGTCAGACCCGCAGGGTATTATGTTTATATTGCCTTATATCTGTGTAGGTATAGGCGCAGTTTTATTCGGAGAGAATCTGGGTGCGGCCATTAAAAATTACCTTTTGAAAACTGATCCTGAAGCGACCATACGAATCGAAATTGAATCAAAGGATGAACGCAACATGATCATCAGCAACAAAGCAAAGGCAAAAGCATTTGATTTTATGCTTGTGGTCTTTGCCGCGCTGATAACAGCTTTGAGTTTAATGCGGACTGAAATAAATGTGGTACTGCTCATTGCTGCTGCTTACCTGTTCAGTATTGTTGCCAATATTTTTTATTTGGTTAAATATCAAAAAGAGATGTAGCAAAAACAGGATTGTTTTATTGTGGAAGATATCACAGCAATAAAACAGCAGCAAATTTCAGGGAAAAGGCACGAGAAATCCTGTCAACAGGCAGGATTATTTCATTCCATGTGTAAATAGCACTAAAACGAGGAGTATTAATGATAAATCAGGGGGGATGTCCGTGTCCACAGGTAAAAGACGACGTTACCGTTTGAAGGCTGCGGTTATTGCCGCAGTGCTGGCGGCAACGTTGCTGCTGCAGCCGGTAGCGGTACCTTTGGCTGCGGCGAACCCCGGAAATGAGCTCTTTTTTACCATTCTCCATACC
This sequence comes from Dethiobacter sp., assembly GCA_020725465.1. GTDB lineage: Bacteria > Bacillota > Dethiobacteria > Dethiobacterales > Dethiobacteraceae > DYEY01. Next base: position 35,449 of record DYEY01000065.1, on the reverse strand, counting down.
AATGATGAACACTCAGCGGTAATACCCCATTCCCCCGCTGCTGACTATCACCCGGAGCTGACAAATCCTGCCGTGGGAGGGTTTGCCCGGCTGGCTACCGCGGTAAAACAAATCAGGGAGAAAAAAGAAGCGGCAGGGGAGCCGGTACTGTTGCTTTCCGGCGGCGATTATATCGGCGGCTCCCCTTACAGCTGGCTGGTGCCCAAAGGGTTTGCCCCGGAGCTTACCCTGATGCAGCTCATCGGCTATGATGCGGTAATTATCGGCAACCATGAATTTGACTACGGTCCGGAGAACCTGGCCCGTTACTACCGGGCGGCGGGCTATCCCGCCGCCCATGACAGGACGGTGGTTTTGGCCACTAACACTGTAGCCCCGCCGGGACACCCTCTGGCCGGGGGGCTTTATCGCCAGACACACCTGATGCAGCTGTCTAACGGCCTGAAAGTGGGCCTGTTTGGGTTAATCGGCAAAGATGCGGTCAGTGTGGCCAACAATCCTTCGCCAATCACTTTTACGGATCAACTGGCCGCAGCCAGGCAGGCCGTCGCCGGATTGCAGGCACAGGGAGCGGACGTAATCGTGGCTGTCACCCATGCCGGGGTGGAAGAAGACCGCGAACTGGCCCGGGAAGTTCCCGGCATACATGTGATCATCGGCGGTCACTGTCATACCGCCCTCTATGAACCGGTGTCGGAAAATGGGGTGATTATCGCTCAGTCCGGTTCCCGACTTAAATACCTGGGGCAGCTGGAGCTGGCATATGCCGCGGACAGCGGCACGGTACGCCTGCGCAACGGACAGAACAACCAGCCCTACCTGCTGCCTGTGGATTCCCGGCTGCGCCCGGACCCGGAGGTTGGCGCCCAGCTGGAGAAATTCACCCGGGAGCTGGACGCTCTTATTCAAATCAAGACGGGGGGGCGCTTCAGCCACGTACTGGACACCGTCGCGCTGTCTTCTTTCCCCGTTCCTGACAAGCCTCCGCTGCAGGAGACGCCTTTAGGTAATTTCGTGACAGATGCCATGCGCATCATTACTTCACAAAAAACCGGAAGGAGAGTAGACATAGCCGTTCAGGCCAACGGCTCTATCCGGGGCGGCATTACGCCGGGAACCCTGGCCCATTCCCGGGGGGTAATTACTTTTTATGACTTGGCTGAGCTGGTGGGGTTGGGCGTGGGGCCTGACGGCAATGCCGGCTATCCCATTGTTTCCGTATACCTGACCGGGGAAGAGGTGCGCCGCGTCCTGGAGGTGGCCGTGCTGTTGCAGCAGATGATGGGCGACACCTACTTTCTGCAGTTTTCCGGGTTGCGCTATGACTTTGATCCCCGTAACGCCGTCCTGTTTACTGTGCCCGTTATCAAACAGCCGATCCCCTCCGCCCTTCTGCCCGGTTCTTTTGGGGCGGTGACCCAGGCTGAAGTCTATACCGGTGCCGGGCGCCAGGGGAAGGGGAACGAAGGTTTTGTGACCCTGCGGCGTGGGGATCAGAAACTGTATCATTTGGTTACCGATTCTTATATCCTTTCTTTCCTGCCCATGGTGGGGAAAATGTTGCCCATGCTGAACCTGGAGCTCAAAGATGCCCAAGGTAATGTTATTCCGGGGGACCGTCTTGACGAGCTGATCGTCAGGGTTGGCGGGGATGAGCTGAAGGTATGGCAGACGGTGGTGGAATATGCCGCCAGCCAACCTGCCAATGCTGACGGCATTCCTGTTATCGATTCTTACTATGGTGATACAGCCGGCCGCATAAACTCCGTGAGAAGCTTTCCCCTGGTAATGTTACCGGTCCTCACGCTCCTGTTTATTCTTATACTGCTTGCACTGCTCTTGCGTGGTTTCAGGCGTAGCCGCCGCCAGGTAAGGATGACCTGGTAAAGCCGCTGGCCCGCTGATTATGCGGCACAGAGGGTTTCTTAGGCAATACTTCATAGGAACGCTCTGTCAGCGCCTTTTTCCTAACCTAAAGAGTGTGATTTAGGGGTGATTCCTTCGCGAAAAACTGTCTTTGCAGTGCCGGGAAAAGAAAGAGGGCTGAAGGGGCCTCAGGCTGTTTTTTACGCTGCCGGCTACATGGGTATAGCCATGGTTATGCAGGTTGTGGTTACCTGGGTCATATATTTCTATGCGCCTCCACCGGAGGCGGCCCGCCAGGCAAGCCTGTCGGCGGCAGCCATCGGGGGAATCATGGGTATCGGGAGGCTGGTTGACGCTGTTACCGACCCTCTTGTCGGCGCCTGGAGCGACAACACCCGCAGTCGCTGGGGGCGGCGCCTGCCGTTTATCTTCTTTGGCGGGTTGCCTCTTTCCGCTTCCTTTATTTTCCTCTGGCGACCTCCCCTGCCTTACCCTTCCGTTCAAAACTTTTTCTTTGCCCTTTTTGTAATAAGCGCTTTTTTCTTCTTTTACACGGTGGTGACCTGCCCCTTTCTGGCCCTGCTTCCCGAGGTGGCAAAAAGCAGGCAGGAAAGGCTTTTTCTGGCCAGCTTGCTGGCCTTTTTTTACATAGCAGGGCTGGCGATAGCCATGATCGGTTCTGCGCTTTTGATTGAAAGGTTTGGCTTTGCTGACATGGGGCTGGTAATCGGCCTGCTGGCGCTGCTTAGCCTGTGCTGCCCGCTGGCTGTGGTCCGGGAAAAAGGGCAGGACGGCGCAACAGCTTTTTCTTTCCGTGAATCTCTGGCTTACAGCCTGCGTAACCGGCCTTTTGTGGCTTATATCTGCTGCCAGCCTTTTTTTTGGTTTGGCTTTCACCTGGTACTGATGGGACTGCCGTATATTATTGTAACCGTGGTTGGTCTGGAGGAACAGAAAGCGGGGCTGGTGCTGGCGGGTTCCCTGGGCGTGGCACTGCTTTCCTTTCCTCTGGTTAATTATCTGGCCAGGCTGAAAGGCAAAAAAGCCACTTTCACCGGAGTTATGGTTTTTGCCGGCATCGTCGTATCATTGCTGCCCACCATCGGATTATGGCCTCTGCCGCTTTCACCGCAATGGCAGGCATATATACTGGTGGGCCTGGCGGGCACCCCGCTGGCAGGGCTTTTTATCCTGCCCAATGCCATTATGGCCGATATAACCGATTACGACGAGGCGCTGACGGGGAGGCGACGCGAGGCCTTTTATTACGGTGTACAGGGTTTTGTGGTTAAAATGACTGTAGGGCTCTGTGCCCTTTTTCTCGGGTTTTTGCTGGAAGGTTTGGGCTATGCGGGGGAACGGCCGCTGGGAGTACTGGTGATCGGACCCCTGGCCGGTATTTTTCTCTTTGCCGGTACGTTGCTGTTTGCCCGCTATCCCGCAGGTGAGTAAAAAAGGTAAAGGGGGCCGGGCAGGATTGAAAATATGCACGTATAATGTAAATTCCATCAGGGCCAGGGAAGAGTTGATGTTAAAATGGCTGGAAAAAAGAGACAAAGACATAGACGTATTATGCCTTCAGGAAATTAAGGTTACAGAAGACAGGTTTCCCCGGGGGGCTTTTGCCGGGCTGGGTTATCACTGCGAGGTATTCGGCCAGGCCGGGTTTAACGGTGTGGCTATTTGCAGCAAAGAAAAACCCGAACAGGTACTGCCCGGTTTTGGTGATGAGACTTGGGACAGGCAAAAAAGAATAGTTTGTTGCCGCCTGGCAGGCCTGACGGTGGTAAATGTTTATGCGCCCCACGGTGACCTGCGTGGTAAGGAGAAATACCTGTATAAGCAGGAGTGGTACAGTAATTTTCTGAAATACCTGGAGCAAAACTTCAGCCCTTCTGACCCTTTGCTGGTGGTGGGAGACCTGAACATAACCAGAGATGACCTGGACGTGTTTGACCCGGTATTGCTGCGGGACACCATCGGCACCATGCCGGAGGAACGCCATTGGCTTACCTCGGTGCTGGAGTGGGGACTGGTTGACTGCTTTCGCTTTTTAAACCCCGGTGAGCAGGCTTTCACCTGGTGGGACTACACCACAGGCGCAATCTGGCAAAACCGGGGTATGAGGATAGATTACATTCTTTGCACTCGCCCACTCCTCAAAAACCTGGCGGCGGTGGAAGTGGACCTGTGGCCACGCCGCCGAAGGGTTCCTACCCCGTCTGACCATGCCCCGGTTATCGCAACCTTTGGTGTTACTGTCTGATGGTTTGGTAACCTGTAGAAGGCCAAAACTGTCAAAAAAAAATCGGGCCCGGAAAGCCCATTTTTTTAACAGCTATTTAATCATCTTTTAAAGAAAGCTTAACCGTCACTTAACTCTTGACCGGTATTATTGATACAAGTACTGAATTTTGTCAAGAGGAGAGGTAAGCATGCTGGGTCGGCTTTTAACAATATTGGTAATTGTCATTCTGTTGGCGGTTATCGGATATGTCAACTACAGACAGAGTATGCGCACAGCAGGTAAATGGATTGACAACATATCCAAGCCAAAAAAATAGAGCCTTTAGTTTTTCTGAGAGTTTTTCTGAGTCAGGAGAAAAGGTTTGAAAATGAAGCTACTGATACCTTTTGTTTTTTATCTGCCCCTTGTGTCTGGTCTGTTTTTTTTATTTTCGACGGCCAAATTTGCTGGCTTTCTAGAATCGGTCTATTCCACCGGTATATATTACCGGACAATCAGGCCCTACAGCCTGCTGACCGGGAAATTGCCGTTTTCGTTGGCGGAAATCCTGGTGATATGCCTGGCGGTACTCCTGGTTTATGCCCTGGTGGGTGCGGTCGTGGCTTTGGTCAGAAAGCCGGGCGTTTTTCTTAAAGGATTGCCGGCAAAGGGGCTGAAACTGGCACATCTGCTTGTGGCAGTTTACCTGCTGTTTAATTTGGTGTGGGGAATAAATTACAACCGCTTAACTTTTGCGGAAATTTCCGGTTTGCCCGTTGAGCCCGCATCGGTGCATGAACTTGCGGGATTGGCACGGCAACTGACATTTATGGCCAACAACCTGCGGAGCATGGTAAGCGAGGACGAGAGGGGGATAACTACTTTGCCCGCGGGAGTCCGTGATATGTTAGGCAGGGCTCACCTGGGATTTGAGGAGGCAGCCCGGATCTACCCGCAGCTGGGGGGCAGGTACGGTTACCCCAAGGGAGTGATGTTGTCCCGGTACTGGTCGTATGCCGGCATTACCGGCTTCTATTTCCCTTTTACCGCAGAAGCCAATGTCAACGTTGACATACCACATTTTATGCTGCCATCGGTAACCGCTCACGAGATGGCCCACCAGCGCGGTTTTGCCAGGGAAGACGAGGCTAATTATATTGCTTACCTGACCTGCCTGCTGCACCCGGACCCCGACTTTAAATACTCGGGAGTAATGCTGGCCCTGATGTATACCATGGAGCAGCTTCACAGGTACCACAGCGAAACATGGCGGGAGGTCAGGAATGAATTCAGTGCGGGGGTAAGACGTGACCTCGGGGAATGGCGTGAATATTGGGAGCGTTACCAGGGGACCCTCAACCGGGTTTCTGCCAACATAAATAATGTGTATCTGAAAGCTAACAGGCAGCAGGACGGTGTTTACAGCTATGGACGGATGGTTGATCTGTTGTTGGCGGAGTTTCGGATGGACCAAGGAGTTCCTGGGGCCCACCAGGGTTGGTGAAGTTTCCGTTGCAGGTAAATTTCTATAAAAGCAGTGACTTTGCCCACAGTGGCAAAGTACCTGTCCAGTATATTCAGGTAAAACGCCTCCATCTGCTCCGCCAGCAACGGCGGGGCCTCTTCTTTTCCGCTGTAAAGGGAGTAGCTGATGGCAGCGGAAAGTTCTTTAAAACTGATGTTCCAGCTGTAAACGCGTCGGTAAATCCGTTCGCTGTATTCCCCGGGGGTTTCACCCGGGTACTTGCCAAGCCCAAGCCTGTCTAAAAGCGACAATGTCAGGGTGTAGTAGCCCAGGGCACGCAGCCGGGGCGGAAGCAGGTTGAGTCGGTGCATGTTCTTTCTGACCTGCAGCCAACGGTAAAGCATCAGAGATGCCAGGATTAAGGCTGCTGACGGCAGGGCAGCCAGGAGCATGGCAAGGAGCGAATTAAGAAGTGATAAAGCTGCAGTTTTTTCTGGATTGGAGCTAAATCCTTCTCCCTCATCGGGTATAAGCGAACGGGTTGCATCCCCGGCCGGTCCTGCACCGTTTTGTGGCGTAATCGCCGGGGCCTCAGCCTGCTGTTCCCGCCGCAGAGGGAGGGAATCAGAGGTGGGGAATCCGGGAGTGGCTTCAAAGGTCAGCCAGCCGGTACCGGGGATATAGGCTTCAACCCAGGCGTGGGCGTTGGTTCCTGCCACCCGGTAGACATGGTGGTTACTGTGGGGGGAACCGGGCACCATAAAGCCTTCCACGTAACGGGTAGGGATCCCCACTGCCCTGGCCATAACGGCCAGGGCAGTGGCAAAGTAGGTGCAGTAGCCGTCTTTTTGTTCAAACAGGAAGAAATCAACAAATTCCCTGTTTTCGGGCAGAACCGCTGTGTTTTTGTTATACGGATAGTTGTTGCGCAGGTAACTTTCCAGGGCTTTGATTCCCGTATAGGCGTCCTTGCCGCCGGCAATCTCCAGGGCCAGCTCTTTTACCCGTGCCGGCAAATGTGGCGGCAGCTCCAGGAAGGGTTCCAGCCCGGTATCCGGTTCTTTTCCCGGGGAAAAACTGTCCCGGTAAGCCAGCTTCAGCCCTTTAACCCGGTATTCGCGGTTCCGGGGGACCGCACCGGGCAGGTTGGCGTCATCGCCGGGGCCTTTGAGCAGGGGGCGGCTGAAACCCGTCATTTCAAGGGTATGGAGAAGAGTAAAGACGGTGGTTGTATGCAGCCGCCTGTGCTTGATCCAGACCTGTACAGGTTCCATAAATCCCCCCAGCTCTTCTCCAATAGGGGGTGGTTCCCATATTTCTGGCTGACCGGACTTCAGCCAGCTGTACCCGGTGTAGATGTATTTGACAGTTCCCCGCAAATAAAGTCCTGCACCATTGCCACGAACCTCCAGCATAACGGTGCTGTCTTCCCGTAGCGGCCCTCCCAGCCGGGATGTTTCCCTTAATCCCGAGTCATAAAGGCTGAACTCTTCCCCGCTACCCCTGACGTTTCTGGCTTCCCAGCCCCGGAGGCCGTCCAAAAAGGGGAACCTGGCGTCGGCCCAGCTGTGCAGGAAATCCAAAGGCAGGGGCCCGAAGCCCTTGGGCAAGATAACTGCCATAAAAAGGGAGGTGAGCAAGACAGAGGCAGTATAGGTAAGCCAGCTGTTTCTGAGCTCTTTTTCTCCGCTGCCGGCGGCGACCCACAGCGCCTGCCCCTTTTTATAGCTCAAAAGAATGAGCCAGCAGAGGGCGTATGAGATGGCAGCGGGATAAGCGGAATCCACGTACAGGTACCAGAGCGGCACAAAAACGGCGGTGCCGCTGGCAAGAAGGATGGGGAGGGTTTTTTTTATCCTGGTTACGATTAGAAGCACTACCAGGGAGAAGGAAGTGATAATGACCACCGGGTAGAACATATAGCTGGTTGTCACCGCCTGGTAAACTGCCAGGGCTATTTTAGCCAGCAGCACGGGAAAAGTTAGCCAGGCCAGGGCGGAAAGCACCAGCACAGACAGGGGCAAAGCCCATATCAGCACCGGATAGGCGATGAAAAGGGTAAAGGCGGCCAGGGACACTGCTGTTAAAAGGGACCGGGCGAAAAGCCCCGGCCAGGCAAACCCCATACTGTGGATCACGGGGGTTGTCAGTGAAACGCTGAACCAGAAGGCAACGCCCAGATTGAACTTCCTGTCAAAATTGTTCATCAGACAGCCTCCCAGCTGGAAACAGGTAACAGGTGTATTCTGACGGCTGCGCCCTTCAGGTGACTGAGGCGGCTATCCACGTCAGGTTCCGGCTGGCCTAAAGTCAGGTAAAACAGTACCGGGGAAAATCCCCTTTGTTTCAGGTCAATAAATACTGCGGCATCTGCCAGGTCGAGGACAGGAGTAAAAAGATAAAGCAAACTTTGGGGGGGAAGGAAATAGCTGGCCCTGCGGACGTAAGAGGAAAAAGCATCCTGCCCTTGTGGCGCCACGGCAATAAGGTGGTCCATTATCCTCCTGTAATCTCCGGGGGTCCTGCCGCAGAGAGGGGATTCTGCCGCCGCCGCGCAAAACACACTGAGCGGCAGATTATTGTGCAGGTTTAAGTGGATGAACGAAGCAGCAGCTTCCAACGCCAGGTCCTCCAGCCGGTGGCGGCTGTCGTTTCTGTAACTTCTTTTGTGCATATCCAAAAAAACAATAGAGGAAATGTCCCCCTTGCGTTCAAAGTTTTTTACCACAGGCTCGCTTGTTTTGGCTGTTTGCTTCCAGTGAATTCTTTTGATGCTGTCTCCGTCCCGCCATTCCCGCAGGCCCGCAATTTCACTGTAGCTTTCAAAAGCGGGATTCTTAACCCCTGCCTCGCCAAAATGATGCCATGGCGGTATGCTGACCGCGGGAAAAGGCTTCAGCTTTGGATAGACCCTGATCTCCTGTCCGGCAGCCAGCGGCTTTTCCAGCTGAAAGAAACCAAAGGGGTCGCCGGTCCTTACCTTCAGGGATTTCAGGTCATATCTGCCCCTCCTGGTACAGCTGACTTCCCGCTCGAATACTGCTGTCTGGCCCGGCTCAATAATAACAATCTCCCTCTGAGTGGCCTGGGGCAGGCTGCCCAACACATCCTGTAATTCCAGGTAGGGGAAACGCCCGGAGGGAGAGTTGGTGATCGTGTACCTTACCTTCAGTGATTGCCCCACTTCTGCGTAAGCAGAGGAAACCTGCACTTCGCCGCTGAGCTTCCTCAGGCTTTGGTACAGGCGTAAACAGGGGACGAGGAAAACCATTATCGACAGGTAGAAAAACAGGTAGGGGAATTTCCCGCCCACCAGGAGCACCGCCAGGGTTGTAACGCCCAATGCCAGCAGCAGTGGCCTTTTAAACTTTAACATCAGGCACCACCGGAACCTGGGTGTTATGAAGTATTTCGGCCAGTACCTGGGTTACTGACCTGTCTTTCAGCCTTGCCTCCGGTTTCAGGATTATTCGGTGGGAAAAGACAGGTACGGCCAGAGATTTTACGTCATCAGGCAGTACATACTCCCTCCCGCCGATAAAGGCTACCGCTTTTGCCCCGTTATAAAGGTGCTGGCCACCCCTTGGGCTGACGCCAAGCAGCACATCGGGGTGACTTCTGGTGTTGCGGACCAGCCTGACTATGTAGTCCTGCAGGGCGCCGGACATAAAAACAAGTGCGGCCTGCTTTTTCATCTCCAACAATTCTTCCGGTGTAACCACTGGTTTCAGGTCATCAGGTACCGGGCTTACGGCGTTAAGCAGCAAAACTTTTTTTTCCTCATCGTATTCCGGATAACCAAGGGAAATACGCAGCATAAACCTGTCCAGCTGGGCTTCAGGCAGGGGAAAGGTTCCTTCGTATTCAATGGGGTTTTGGGTGGCCAGAACTATAAAAGGAGCGGGCAGAGGGTAAGTTACCCCGTCTACCGTCACCTGCCCTTCCGCCATGGCTTCCAGCAGACTGGACTGATTCCGGGGAGAGGTGCGGTTTAGCTCATCAGCCAATACAACCTGGCTCATTATAGGACCCGGCTTGTAGACAAATTTCCCCTCAGCCCGGTCATAGACGGAGATGCCGATAATGTCAGCAGGCATAAGGTCGGGTGTGAACTGAATCCGGGAGAATGTACAACCCAGGGTTCTGGCGAAGGCCTTGGCCAGGGTAGTTTTACCCACACCGGGCACATCCTCAATAAGGATATGGCCGCCACAGAGAATTGCTGCCAGAATTTGGGCCGCCTGTTTTTCCTTGCCGATGATTGCCTGCCCCACACCGTCAAGAATACGCTCTGCCTTCTCCTTCATACAGCTTCATCCTTCCTTTTTGGTCCCATACCTCTGCACGTTTTTAGTTCGTTTTATTTCCGGTAATTACCTTCTCCAGAACATACCTGCATGTGAAAAAAAGCTTTCAGCCTTGAGCTGAAAATCCGGCAGGGAAAAAGAACATTTTGTCTAATTGCTACAGGAGAATATGCAAAAACGGGGTGCAAAAATGACAGACACCGACAGAGAGCTCATGTTGCTGCGAGAAGAGAAGGCCGGCCTGGAAGCCGAGCTTAGCCGGTTAAAGAGCAGGATGCTGTTTTTTGGCAACTTCGTGCGCGGCAGGACTATCGAAGACGTCTGGAGAGATGCCATGTGGTGCTGTGTCCGTAACGGCATTGATTACACGGTTAAAGCTGGCAGCTACGTGGGGCAGATCCGCCGGCAGCTGCCGTATGTTTCCATCCTGATTGAAGAACCCCAGACCCGCCCGCTGGCAGTACGGACTCCTGAGGGGTGCGGCATACCGGCACCCACCGATGAAGATAAAATAAACAGTTATTTCCTGGATTACATTATAGGTTCACAAAAGGCCGCCAATGAAGATTACACTTACGGCATGTATATTTCAGGGCAAATCGCAAAAGCCATTGAGCTGCTCAACAGTTCCGGCGGCAACACCAACCAGGCTACGGTAACGGTGGGAGAACCTGCTTCCATCTGCCAGGGCGACCCGCCCTGCCTGCGTGTTATCTCTTTTAAGGTGGTGGCAGGGAAGCTGCAGATGACCGTCTATTTCCGGAGTTGGGACTTGTTCAGCGGCCTGCCTGAAAATCTTGGTGGCCTGCAGCTTTTAAAGGAATACGTGCTGGCACACCTGACTTTCCCGGTGGAGGACGGCCCCATCGTAGCCTTTTCCGACGGGCTGCACGTGTACGAGCAGTATTTTCCCCTGGTTAATGCTCTTAACGTGGATAAAATAGCAATCCCTTAACAGGAATAACAGCTGTATTCACAGCAGAAAGGGGAACCGGCACTTGCCCGGAGAGACAGAGATCAGAGTTGTAGTTACAAACCAGGACCGGCGGCGTTTTGTTGAACTGCCCTGGCCGCTGTACAAAGGGGATCCCTGCTGGGTGCCACCACTGCTCTCTGATATGCACAACACATTAAACCCCGCCAAAAACGTCCTGTTGCAGCTTGGCCCGCACCGGTTTTTGCTTGCTCTCAGAGAAGGGAAACCGGTGGGGCGGCTGGGAGTAGGTATGGACCTGCGCCTAAATGCTGCCAAGCAGAAAAGACTAAGCTACCTTACCCTTTTTGAGTGTATCGATGACTTCACCGTTGCCAGAGCCCTGTTTGATGCGGGCCTTAATTTCTTGCGGCAACAGGGGGCTGAAGTGGTTACCGGGCCGCAGTCACCCAGCAATGGTGACGACTACCGCGGATTGCTGATCAAAGGCTTTGAATCACCGCCGGTGCTGCTCAACTCCTATAACCCACCCTATTACGTCCATTTTTTTGAACAGTATGGTTTTGCCAAGGACTTTGACCGCAATGCTTATATATACGATATTACCACGGTGCCCTGGGACAGGATTGAGAAAGGCGCGCAATTGGTGGCAAAGCGGTACGGCTATACGGTTCGCCCCATAAACCTGAAAAAACTGGATAAAGAGATTGATATTATAAAATATATTACAGACAACTCCATGCCGGACTGGCCGGACATGATTCCTCCCGGCAGGGAAGAGATTGAGGCGGAGACGGCAAAATTTAAGCAGCTGGCGGTGCCTGAGCTTATTTTAATTGCCGAAACGGCGGCAGGAGAACCGGTCGGTCTGTTTGTAGCTTTACCTGATTATAACGAAATTCTGCCTAAGTTAAACGGGCGGCTTTTCCCTTTTGGTTTCTTTAAGTTCTTCTGGTATAAAAGAAAAATTAGGGGTCTGCGCCTGTTTGTCCTTCTTGTCACCCGGCCTTATCAGAAAAAGGGCGTGGCACCCTGCCTCTATTATCATTTAATGGTGAATGCCCGCCGGCTGGGTTACACACATGGCGAAGGTTCCACTGTCCACGAATTTAACTCGGTGATGAACCTGGACGCCCGCAAGGCGGGCGGGGACCTTTATAAAATCTACCGAATTTACCGGAAAAACCTGTAGCTTCCTCTTTTATGTCCGACTAAGGGATTTCTTTGCTGCCAGAGAAATAAAACAGGTTTGAACCAGACAGGCCCGGCAAAAATTCAGATCTTTTTAAGGGAAGGAAGGTTGATATGCCTGATAAAGCAAGCCTGGAACAGTTGTTTGTGCAGCACGGTTTCAGCGATTTCAGATGGATTAAAGCCAAAGACATCAGGGTGTCGCAGTGGGTGCGTTTTCGCTGCCTGTTCGGCTGCTCCTCCCGGGGGGGCGCCTGCCCGCCCAATGTGCCATCTATCCAGGAGTGCCGGGAGTTTATTGCCGAATATGAGGATGTGGTACTGTTCCGCCTGGAGAAAGCCGTGGTTCACCCCGAGGACCGCAAGCCCTGGAGCCGTGAATACAGCAAAAAGCTGGTGGAACTGGAGAGGCAGGTTTTCCTGGCCGGTTATTACAAGGCTTTCCTGATGGGGTTTGACTCCTGCGGCTACTGCGCCGACTGTCCTGGTGCCCGCCAGCAGTGCAGGCTTCCCAAGCTGTCCCGCCCGGGCGCGGACGCCCTGGGGGTTGATGTATTTGCCACCGTCAGGGCGGCCGGTTACCCCATAGAAGTATTAAAAAATTACAATGAGACCATGAACCGTTACGCGTTCCTGCTGGTTGAATAACAGAGTAACTGTGAATTTTAACTACAAAACGGTTTTTCAGATAAAGGGGTGCCGATATTGATAGAAATCAGGGATGTTCAAAAAATCTATAATGGCAGCAGTGCGGGGGCGCTGTCCGGCGTTTCCCTTAATATTGCCAGAGGCGACTTTGTTTTTCTGGTGGGCCCGAGCGGCGCCGGAAAAAGCACCCTGATTAAGCTGATATTCCGGGAAATAGATCCCACTTCAGGCAAGGTATTTTTTAACGGCCGTGACATGGCCGGGTTGCGTGAGAGCGAGCTACTGAAGGTACGGCGTAAAATCGGCATGGTATTTCAGGACTTCCGCCTGCTTCGGCAAAAGACGGTTTTTGAAAATGTCGCCTTTGCCCTGGAGGTTCTGGGGGAATCGCCAAGGGCCATCAGGGCGCGGGTGTCCCTGGCCCTGGAAAGAGTGGGCTTGGCAGGCAAGGAGAATTCTTTCCCCTCCCGGCTTTCAGGCGGAGAGCAGCAGCGGGTGGGGATTGCCAGGGCTATTGTTAAGGATCCGCTGGTTATTCTGGCAGACGAGCCCACCGGAAACGTGGACAGGGAGAATTCCCGTCGCTTAATGGAACTGTTTGAGGATATCAACCGGTCCGGCACCACGGTAATTATCGCCACCCATGCCTGGGACCTGGTTAACGGTATGAAAAAACGGGTGGTAGCCCTGGAAAAAGGGCTTATCGTACGGGACGAAGAGCGGGGGACTTACAGCCATGAATAGCAACTCTTTACGATACTGCCTGCGCCAGAGTTACATTTCTCTGTGGCGGAATGTTTGGCTGGTGGCGGTTACTGCCGGTATAATTGCCATTTCCCTGGCTATGTTGGGCGGCTTTCTGCTGTTTGCCGTCAACGCCGGGCAGGCCATGCGTACCATAGAGTCAACCGTCGATATCAGCGTGTTTTTATACGACAGCGCCGATAAGGAGGAAGTCCGCCGGGGGCTGATTGCCCTGGAAGGGGTGGAAAGCTTCGTTTTTGTGTCCAAAGAGGACGGACTGGCTGAGTTCAGCCGTTCTCTGGGGGACCGCGTACCCTTAAGCGGCCTGGAAGGCGAGAATAACCCGCTACCTGATATGTACCGGGTTAAGGTGGTCCGCACTGATCTGGTACCGGTCCTGGCTGCTGAGATACAGAACATCCCGGGAGTGGAGTCCGCCGATTACGGAGAACACCTGGTTGGCCTGCTGACCAGGGTAACCGGTTGGCTGAACAAAATTTTTATTATCACCGGTACGCTGCTGGCTCTGGGAGCTGTCTTTCTGATTGTTACGGTAATCCGGCTGTCAGTGTTGACGCGACAGGAAGAAATAAGCGTGATGAAATACCTGGGGGCAAGCAACTGGTTTATCCGTTTCCCTTTCCTCATGGAGGGAATAGTTATGGGCTGGACGGGAACTGTGGCAGCGGCTCTGGCTGTGGGATTAGCTTATTTCAGGCTGGCTGCTTTCATGCAGAGAGAAACACTGGCCTTCTTTCTGCAGCCAGTAACTCATATGCCCACACTCTTCTCAATTCTGGCTACTTTGCTGGCCACAGGCACGGCGATGGGCGGGCTGGGTAGCCTGATATCTGTCCGTAAGTACCTGAAGGCGTAAGGGGCAAGGGGGGATGATGCATGAAATCACGCAGCCTGACCGTTATATTGCTGGCTGTATTATTAGCTGCCTTCTTTGTGGCTCCGGCTTACGGCAACATCGGGGAACTGCGGCAGAAAGCAGAGCAGACACGTCGGGAAATTACGGAACTGGAAAGGGTACTCAAAGCGCTGGATGAGTCTATTAAGACCCGCCTGGAACGGATAGAGGCGCTGGATGCGGAATTTGAACAAACGGAAAAAGTTTTGCACCAGGTAAAGGCCGAACTGGTCCGGGCAGAAGCAAGGCTGGCGGAAACCAGCCGTAATTTTGCCAGCCGCGTCCGTAGCGTTTATATGAAGGGCAGCATATCTTATCTGGATACGTTGCTTGAGGCGGAGAGCCTGGGTGACTTGGTTACACGTGCCGCTTACATAGCAAGAATTTTAAACAGCGACTCCCGGCTGATTGCCGCTATCAGGGAAGACCGGGCCAGGTATGAAACAACCCGGAAAGATATGGAACAGAAGCGCCAGGTGTTGCAGAATATCCGGTTTAACAGTGAAGCGGAACGGCGCAACCTGGCCGCAGAACGGCAGGAAAAAGAGAGGCTGCTGGCGGCGGCTAAAAACCGGCTGGCCGGGGAACTGGCACGGATTACGCCACAGGCCGAGAGGATGCCGGTCTACGCCGTCGCCATTGATAATGCACCGCAGGCCAGGCCGCAGCATGGTTTGGCCAGGGCCAATCTGATTTATGAATACGAGGTGGAAGGGCGGATAACACGCTACCTGGCCTTCTTTGCCAACTTACCGGCTAAGGTGGGGCCTGTTCGCAGCGCGAGGACGCATAGCGCCATGCTGGCCCTGGAGAACGGCGTCAATTTTATCTACTCCAGTGCCGGTGTTGACGTCCTGGCCCAGATCAGCAACTGGAAGATTGAGGGTACAAATGCCCTGTACTATAAAAGCAAAAGCATCTTCCGTGACCCGTCGCGCCGGGCGCCCCACAACCTATACGTGAACCTTTCCACCCTGGGTGTCAGGGAGCCATCAGAAGCCGTTATAATCCGTCCCGCTTTTTTAAGCAGGGAGGGTACCCCTGCCCAAACAATAACGCTTCAGTATAGCCCCAATTACCGGTTAAAATATGAATACAATGCCCAGACCGGTACGTACCGGCGCTTTGTTAATGACGCCGTCCACCGGGATGCCACCGGTGATGAAATCAGGGTGCGCAATATAATAATACAGTACGCCCCTCATTTTATTGATCCGCAGGGCAGGCCCACCCCAAACCTGGTGGGCGAAGGGAAAATCGACTATTATGCCCAGGGGGAATACTTTGCAGGTATCTGGAAAAAAGACAGCATAACCTCACCAACCCGCTTTTTCTATGAAGACGGTGAGGAAATAGAGCGTGTATACGGCCTTACCTGGATACAGATAACCCGGCCTTAATATACAGGCTCTCTTTTGGACATTTTTCATCAAAACAGGCGCGCGGCGGGGGAAGCGCCCAATATTTCCCGGGAAATATGCTGAAAATCAGCGTTATATCGCACCGGAACCGACAGGGCTGGCGCAACCATAAGCTTTATCGACAATATTGTCACTGATTCTGCTTTTACAGCAGCAAAAGGCTCTATAAGGAGCCTTTTTTCTTCTAAAAAAAATAATTTTGGTGTATTTCTAATATAAATTTATTGTTCAAAGCTTGAAATATGGAAATATTCTGGTATTGTTCTAATAGAAACATTATATCTATAAATAATATAAAGAGGGAGAGGATAAAGTGGTGTTGGCTGTTTCCAACTACAGGTGCGAGTGCTGCGGTGAAATTTTCCCCTACCCTTGCACGGTTCATGAAAAGGAATGTTTTGCCCGTCAGGAAGAAGAAAAGCGTATGAACGAACTCTTTTTGAAAGGGGTCCCTGCCGGTGAACTTGTCGATTTTGACCGCCTGGCCAGGGGAATGTCCTGGCAGGAGGGGGGAACGATGAACCCTGAGTGGCTCCGTGTAATTATCAGGAAACTAAAAGGCGTTACCTGCAGGCACATGGTTTCCCTCGGGTATGGCTGCAAAGGGCCTCTTTGGCGGCAGGTTTTTGGGCTTACTCCGGAGGGCGAATTCATATTTTTTTCCAAAATAAACGGCTTGGAAAAGGTAAAGTGGCACTCTGTGTCCGATGTAAGAGAAGCATAAAAAAGCAAGGCGGCGCCATTCTGGGCGCTGCTTTTTTCAGTGCACAGAGCCACCTGTATGCCTGCCTCCGGGATACATGCCTGATCTATATCAGGCATTTTTTATATCCCATAAAGGGATTGGCAGGTGTGCTCCCGAATACAGAAGGTAACGGGAAAGGGAGGAAGGGTAGATGAACCTGAACCATCGCAGGCGTGTACTTGCTTTATCCTACGCTTCGCTTCTGGCGTTTGCCCTGGTTTTTCAGGTTGTGCCCCCGGTAATGAACCTTTTGATAGAGGCACTGGGCTTATCCCATACCCAAGCCGGGTTGCTGATGGGCTTCTTTGCCCTGCCCGGAACAGTGCTTTCAGTGCCGGGTGGTAAGCTGACTGACAGGCTGGGCCCCAAAAGGGTGGGAATGGCCGCACTGGCGCTGATGGCGGCGGGAACACTGCTGTCCGGGTTCGCCAAAGGATTTGCCGTCCTGGCCGCGGGCAGGCTGGCAGCGGGAGCCGGAGCCATAACCCTTGCCATAGTGGCGCCTCAGGCTATTACCCGCTGGTATGACCGACGGGTGGTGGGCAGCATGATGGGTATGCTCAATACCGCTGTGCCAGTGGGGACCGTTTTGGCCTTTAATCTTTTTGGAGTGATGGGCTTAGCCTGGGGTTGGCGTGCCCCCGTCTTTTTAACCTCGGGTACCAGCATATTGCTGCTGTTACTCTACCGGTTCCTGCACCCGGGGTTGCCAGAAGCGGCGGATAAACCACAGAGCAATGTTAATGTCACGCCTTCCGGGAGATTGCCGCTTGGGGTATTTGCCTGTGCTCTGGTCTGGATGGCTTATAACGCGGCGGCTATTTCTTTTTTGTCCTTTGCCCCGGACTATTATGCCGCCTCCGTTCATAATGCGGCTTTTGCCGGCTTTATCACCAGTCTCTTTATGGCGGGAGCACTGGTGCTGAGTTATCCCGTGGGTTTCCTGACAGACCGGGCAGGACGGGAGCCCGCTTTTATCGCTGTTGGGGCACTGGCCATGGCGCTTCTCCTGTTTATGGTGCCCAGAACCGGTGCTGACCCGGCACTGCCAGTAATACTAACCGGCATTGCCGCGGCATTGATACCGGCACCCCTGTTTTCCCTCCTGCCCAAACTGGTGGCACCAAGCCAGACCGGGACCGGTTTTGGCGTACTGTCCTCTTTTCTTAACATGGGTGTGCTGACCGGCCCTTTCCTGGTAGGGCTCTCCTATGACAGAACCGGCTCCTACCTGCGGGGATTTGACCTGATGTCCGCTTTTTCCCTGGCAGCGGTTGTCTTTGTTTTGGTGCTGCCAGGAAAGAAGTAACAGCTTCCATAGCCTGATTTAGGGACAGCCTGGGTTTGGATTTTTTTGTTTATGCGCCAAAATAAGGCGAAAAACGGGCTTAAACGACCTGCAGGCCAAACAGTGCTGCGCTATGTGCAGATTTAACCGCAAACAGGGATTAGACTTATTTCTGTTTGTCCAATACATTATAAAATAGACAGCAACCAAGGGAGGATAAACGGTTGAAAATTTCCAGAAAAACAGTCTCCTGTCTGGTTACCCTCGTACTTATTTCCCTGCTTGCTCTTACTTTTTTTGCCGGCTGTACCCAGGAGACCTATTCTGAACCGGACAATCCTCCTGTGACCGGGAAGACACAGGAAGAACAGGAACGGGAAGCGGAAGAAGAGCGCAGGCGGGTGGAAGAGGAACAACGCCTGGCCGGGGAGAGGCAGCGCGAGGAGCGGCGCCTGAGAGAGGAAGCATTGAAAGCGGAACTGGGTCCGTTCTACGTTCCCCTACCGCCGGAAGTGCAGGAGGACAATCCCCCGGTAAAGGCCAAAGGTATTTATGTAACCGGTCACTCCGCCGGCATTCCTGCTCGTTTTAACGACCTGATGGAACTGGTAACCTCCACCGAGCTAAATGCCATGGTAATTGATGTCAAAAACGATTACGGCCTGGTCACCTATCCGAGCCAGATCGAAATTGTCCGACAGGTGGGGGCGGACCGTGCCGTACCGATTAAAGACATAACCGCAGTCCTGACGGCGCTGAAAGAGCGGGACATCTATCCAATTGCCCGCCTGGTGGTCTTCCGTGATCCCCACCTGGCCGAGCAGCGCAATGACTGGGCCATCCAGAGGAAGGATGGCGGCGTTTTCCGGGATTACAAACGGTTTGCCTGGGTAAATCCATACCATAAAAATGTCTGGGATTACAATATTGCCATCGCTAAGGAAGTGGCCTTGCTGGGCTTCCGTGAGATTCAGTTTGACTATGTACGGTTCCCGGAAAACGCGGCCGCAGTGGACCGGGTGGCACATTTCCCCCACAGCGGGGGCAGAGAAAAAGATGAGGCTATCGCCGGTTTTATCGCTTACGCCCGGGAGCAGCTAAAAGAGTACAACGTCCACATCTCGGCCGATGTGTTCGGTGTTATCGCCACTTCCTGGGGAGACAGCGACCGGATTGGCCAGACCTGGGAAAAAGTTTCGCCCCTGGTGGACATTATCTGCCCTATGATTTACCCCAGTCACTATGGCCCGGGCTACTTTGGCTTTCCGGTACCCGACGCCAACCCCGGCGGGACTGTGAAAAGAGCCCTGACTGATGCCATCAAACGCAACGCGCCCCTGGAAAATCCGGCCGTTATCCGGCCTTGGCTACAGAGCTTTACCGCGACCTGGGTGCCCGGGTATATCCCGTACGGCGCCAAAGAGGTGCGCCAGCAAATTGATGCCGCCCTGGAACTGGGCATAGATGAGTTCCTGATCTGGAACGCCGGCAACCGTTATATCCGCAGCGCCTTCCTTCAGGCAGATGAAGCGGCGGAACGCGAACGGAAAGCAGTGGCAGCCAGAAACGAAAATGGGCGGGATGCACTGGGCAAAACCGCAGCCGGTGCTCTGGAAGAATATCTGGATGCGGTCCGGCGAAAGAACTGGCGGGATATCCTGGTGTTGCAGTCCGGCGGGACAACTGTTGATTATAACGGCTTCAGGGAATGGGTCAGCAGTTGGGCCGCTGCCTTATCATCCTACCGGATAACCGGAAAAGACGTCTCTGAGAGCAGCGTGATTTTCGAAGCGGATCTGACATTTGCTGCAAACGGGGAAAAGACAGAAATTGCAGGGGAAAAGTTTGAAGTTTTGTCCGAAAACAGTATCTGGAGGGTAAGGCCGCCGCAAAGGTTTACCCGGATACTGACGAGTGGCAGGGAGTGACATGCGCCACGCTACGCTCCGGTGACGCTGAAAGCCGTCCCCATGGCTCCATTGAGGCTAAATTTCGCCGTAGTATTAAAAAAAATTAATTGTACCAGGCGACAATATTCGTGTAATATTTTTATAAATGACCCGGACTTTATCCTTTTTTCTGTCGTCTGAACAGATAACCCGCTCTGCCTGGTTAAACAGACGCAAAGGGGAGAAATAAATGAAAAGAGTATTGGCCGGATTTTTGGTTTTTTTTATATTATTGCTTCAGGCAGGAGCCGGCGCTGCTGCCCAGACCCCGGTGGTAAGGCTGGGTAACGAGGTACTTTTTGACAGCTACCACTACCTGATAAAAGGTAAAAGAGTGGGCCTGGTTACCAACCAGACCGGGGTGGACAGCAAGGGGAAAAGCCTCATCGATATCTTGGCTGCTGACAAATCACTGACACTGGCGGCACTGTACGGACCGGAGCACGGTATTGACGGTGCGGCCAAGGCCGGTGCCTATGTTGAATCTTATACCCACCCCCGGCTTGGTATTCCCGTCTATAGCCTTTATGGCAAGACCAGGAGGCCCACCGCTGAGATGCTGAAGGGTGTGGACGTATTGCTCTTTGATATTCAGGATATAGGGGCCCGCTCGTATACATATATGTCCACCCTTAATTATGTTATGGCAGAGGCAAAAAAGTATAACATCCCGGTCATAGTGCTGGACCGCCCTAACCCGGTGGGAGGTGTAATTGTGGAGGGTCCCATGATGGAGGACCGCTTCATATCTTTCGTGGGTGTGGACAACCTCCCCATGGCTCATGGCATGACTGCCGGTGAGCTGGCCAGGTTTTTTAACCGTAAAATCGGGGCCGACCTGAGGGTAATTCCCATGACGGGTTACACGCGCCAGATGGTGTTCCAGGATACAGGATTGCCCTGGGTAAGGACTTCACCCAATATTCAGGACCTGGATTCGGCCTTTGGTTATATGGCTACCGGGCTGGGCGAGGGCACAGGTATTTTCCAGGCCGACAAATTCCGCTGGATTGGCGGCAGGGGAATAAATGAGGTGGAATTTGCCCGGCTGCTAAACGGCGCGGGGCTGCCCGGCGTTGTCTTTTTGCCGGAAAAGTCCGGCACCGCCGGGGGTGTGCGCCTGAAAATAACCGATTACCGGACTTTCAACCCTGCGCGTACAGGCATCTACGCCCTTGCCTTTGCCAGGTCTCTCAACAACTTTACTGTGCCCAAAAGCGGTCAGACCTCCCAGTCTATAGTTATGTTTGATAAAATAATGGGTACTGACAAAATCGGCCAGTACCTGGAACAGGGGCTTTCCCCGCAGCAAATCGAGGCTAATTATGCTCCCGCGCTCAACCGTTTTAAGGAAGAAAGAACGGCTTACCTGATTTACGGTGATGCTCCCTACCGCTTAGACCTGGCCGGGGCGGCCACGGAACGCCTTTATGGACTGGGTGTTATAGAAGGTTACCCTGACGGTACATTCCGGCTGGCCAATAACATTACCAGGGCCGAGTTTGCCAAAGTGGCGGTGATAATGGCCGGCCTGAAAAACCGCGAGCCGCTGCAGCGTTCCCGGCCTTCGCTTTTCCGTGATGTGCTGCCGGGGAGCTGGCATGCCGGCTGGGTTAACCTGGCATTCCAGCAGGGGTTTGTTAAGGGGTACCCAGACGGGTCTTTCCGCCCTGACGAAAATATCAGCGCCGCTGAAGTAATCACCGTGCTGCTGCGGATACTTGGCTACAACGATCACCTGACCGGCGCCTGGCCGGGAAACTACCTGGACAAAGCGGCTGAACTGGCCCTGACCTGGCAGATGGAGTTCAGTTCCGCCGCCGCTTTGGAGAGAGGGAAAGTTTTTCAGTTGACAGACCGGATACTGGATTTTGACCGGGTAAGTTACGACGCCGCGGGCAAAATTTTTAGAAAAACCGGAGAAGCCAGCCTTTTTAACCAATTGCTGGAAAGCCAGAAACTTACCAAATGAAAAAAAGGCTGCACGCTGAGGTGCAGCCTGTTAATTTGCCCGGGAATAATAAAAATAAGCTCTTGCAAAAAATACTTTACTTATTTAATATTTAAAGAGGGCAGTTATTTGCTTAAAGCGTATGCCAGGAACCGCCAGTCCTGATATTACCAAATGGTACCAGATAGGAGAGATAAAATGAAAAAGAACCCTTTGCACGGGCTGATGACCCCGGCATCGGTGGCTGTGGTTGGTGCCAACAACAACCCCATGAAAATGGGGACCATGCAGGCTCTCAGCATCATTAAAGACGGGTACCGGGGCAGGTTTTATCCTGTTCACCCCAGGGAAAAAACCGTCCTTGGACACCGGGCGTACCCGTCGGCGGCCGACCTGCCGGAAGCACCGGACCTGGTTATGCTTGTGGTTCCGCCGGACCAGGTAAACCTGCTGGTAGACCAGTTTGGTTCCCTGGGCACCAGGTACGCTGTTATAATTACCGCGGGTTTCCGCGAGACAGGAGAAACGGGCAGGCGGCTGGAGGAGGAACTGAAGCAAACGGCGGCACGGCATGGCCTGCGCTTCCTGGGTCCCAACTGCATGGGCATTATCAACACCCAACTGGCACTGAACCTGACGGTGCTGCCCGTTTCCGGTGAGCCCGGCTTGCTGGGCATGGCTTCCCAGAGCGGTACCTATGTTACCCAGACCCTTTCTTATCTGAGAAAAAGGGGTATCCGCTTCAGCAAGGCCGTCAGCGTGGGCAACGAAGCTGACATAAACATTGTGGATGCGCTGGAATACCTGGGCGAAGATGAAGATTCCCGGGCCGTTGCCCTTTACATAGAAGGAATAAGGGACGGCGCCAGGTTTATTGAGGTGGCGCGTAAAATCACCCGGCACAAGCCGGTAATTGCCCAGTATGTGGGCGGCTCGGCCGCAGGGGCGCGGGCAGGGGCCAGCCATACCGGTTCCATGGCCGGGCCGGATTACCTCTACGACGGTGTTTTCAAGCAAGCGGGAATTATCCGCGTCCATTCGGTGGAGGACCTGTACAGCCACGGCTGGGCGCTGGCCAGCCTGCCCCCGCTGCGCGGGAAGAGGATTGCTGTGGTCACCAATTCCGGCGGCCCCGGCACAGCCATTGCCAATACCTGCGACCAGGAAGGGCTGGAGGTGCCAGGTTTTTCTGATGCCCTGCAGGAGAAAATTCGCCCTCTTATTCCCGGCCATGCCGCCAGCGGCAATCCGGTAGACCTCACCTTTCACCTGGACGCCCAGGTTATAAGCACGGTTATCCCCGGCATTATTGCCGAGAGCGGCGAGGTTGACGGGATTATCATTCACGGCGCCATGAGTCACGGTTTTATGAGGGATGTTTACCCCCATATCAAAGAAATGACCGGGGATATCTCACTGGAGTCTTTATTAAAACGGTTTGAGCCGGATCTCACTCAAACCGCCTCCCTGCCCTGGCAATATAACCTCCCGCTGGTTATATCATCCTTTTTCGACAGTGAGGATAACTACACCACCGCCTACCGGGAAAGGGGCGTCCCGGTCTTCGACTCGCCGGAAAAGGCCGCCCGGGCCATGGCGGCTCTGCTCAGGTATAAGGAAATCAGGGAGAGGGAAAAAGCGGTTTTGCCAATACTGCCCAAGCGGTCGACGCAGGCGGAGGCAATATTGCAGGAGGCAGCTGCCAGGGGTCAAAAAGCGCTGGACGAATACCAGGCCAAAAAGCTCCTGGCCGCCTACGGCCTGCCGGTCACTGCGGACTACCTGGCCAAAAGTGCTGAGGAAGCACAGGCGGCAGCGGAAGCAGTGGGTTATCCTGTGGCGGTCAAGGCCTGTTCTCATGAGATACTGCACAAGACGGAAAGGGGCCTGGTACACCTTAACTGTAAATCCGCAGAGGCCGTCAGGGCGGCCTTTTCTGCCATCAGGTCTGCGGCCGGCGCAGCTATACCTGTAATAGTGTCGCCGATGATCCGGGGAGAGCGGGAGCTGACTGCGGGCGTGACTTGGTTCCCCGGCTTTGGCCCGGCTGTACTGTTTGGCCTGGGTGGAGTTTTTACCGAAGCGTTGAGGGATGTGACTTTCCGGGTGGCGCCGCTTTGCCGGGAGGAGGCCGAAGAAATGCAGAGAGACATCAGGGCTGCCGCCCTGCTTGGAGAATTCAGAGGCATGCCGGCTGTTAACAAAGTTAAGCTGGCCTCGCTGCTGGAGGCCCTGAGTTATATTCCGCTGCTTCACCCGGAGATAACCGAGATGGATTTAAACCCCATATTGGTCAGCGGTCCGGATCCGGTAATTGTGGACGCCTTGGTGGTATTGAGCTGACAGGACACATATAGGTTTTATTCAAATATTTGCAATGGTTGCTTATAAAAAATATTATATATGGAAAAAGAAAGAAAAGGAATAGTAGCAGGATATAGTCCCTACGCAACGAATATATAATCTATCGGTTTTAATCGCTAAATAAAAGGGGGAGATTGAACTGTTCAGAAAGTCCATGGTTATCCTGTTGGCCCTGGTCCTGGTGGCTGCCCTTAACGTGTCCTGCGGTAAGAAGCCGGCAACACAGCCTGTGGAGCAGCCCAAACCGCAAAGGCCGCTGGTTTGGGGCGGTCCCGATATTGAAACACTGAACCCGATCCTGTCCGAGTCTTCCTACGAGACCGACATCATGAACGCTATCTTTTCCACCCTGATTAAGGTGAACGAAAAACTGGAGTATGTGCCTGATCTGTTGGAGGAACTGCCCAAAGTCAGTGACGACGGCCTCACTTACACTTTCAGGCTGCGCAAGGGCGTAAAATTCCACGACGGCGTGGAACTCACCACCAAGGACGTCAAGTACACCTACGACATCCATATGGATCCCAACGTCACTGTGCCTTCCCGCACCCTTTGGGAAAAGATCGATTCCTGGAACATTGTGGACGACTATAACTTCAGCTTCACCCTGAAGGAATACGTAGCCGAATACCTGGAAGGCTGGGCCTATTCCTCAGCCATTATTGTACCCAAGCACATCGTGGAAGCCGAATATAAAGCCAGCGGCAACACCCTGACCAAGGGCGGCGAGTTCTCCCGCAGGCCCATCGGCTCCGGCCCCTACAAGATAGTGGAATGGAAGCCCACCGAATACATTATGCTGGAGCGGTTTGACGATTATTTCAAAGGCAAGCCGCAAATAGAAAAAATCGTCTTTAAGTTCATCCCCACCGACGATGTAAAACTGGCCCAGTTCTCCGCCGGTGAGATCGACATCATGGAAGTGCCTGCTCCCCAGTACAAAGAAATCCTGTCCAAGAAGCAGGGCGGTATGCCCATTGAAGTTGTTAATTACCCGGCTTTTATCTACGTGCACGCCGATTTTAACCTGCGCAACCCCATCTTCCAGGATAAGGAAGTAAGGCAGGCCCTGGCTTACGCCTGGCCGCAGGACCAGTTTATTGAAACAGTGCTGGACGGCGTCGGTCAGCCTGCCACCGGCTTCCTGCCCACCATCAGCTGGGCCTACAATCCCAATGTCAAAAGGTACAACTATGACCTGAAAAAGGCCGAGGAACTCCTGGAGAGCGCCGGCTGGAAGCTTGGCCCCGACGGCGTTCGTACCAAAAACGGCCTGAGGTTGGAGTTTACCATGAACGCCAGCGCGGGGAACAGAGTGCGCGAAGCCTGGCAGCAGATTGCCCAGCAGGAATGGGCCAAGATCGGTGTCAAGGCCCACATCCAGAATTACGAGCCGGCCACTCTTTTTGGCGATATCCTGGACGGCCTGAAATTCGATATGATTATCTTTGGCTGGGTTTCCGGTTTTGACCCTTCACCCCGGACCCTCTGGCACTCCAGCCAGATCCCCGATCCCACCAACCCGGAAACATCGGGTCAGAACTACCCCGGCTTCGTGAACGCCCGGGTTGATGAGCTGATTGAACTGGCCGAGAAAGAAATGGACAGGGAGAAGCGTAAACAGTACTTCTTTGAAATCCAGGAAATCCTGGCCGAGGAAGTGCCCTCCATCTACATCTACTTCTTTGCCAAAGTCTACGCATATCCGTCTGCCCTGAAGAATTTCAAACCCAACCCCACTCAGGCCAACAACACCTGGAACATCTGGGAATGGGAGCTGCAGTAAGTGTCTTAAAGAAGCGGGGGGATAGCAGTCCGCTACCCCCCCTCTTTTGTTTAACCAGTAATCAAGAGGTGGTTCCATGACCAAAAAAATTGCCAGAAGATTTTTGGTCTCGCTTTTTTCCCTGTTGGTTATCTCCGTGTTATCTTTTGCCCTGATGCAGCTGGCGCCGGGTGGTCCCATGGCCATGTATGCGGAAAACCCCAAAATCACTTATGCTGACCGGATGAGGATAGCTCAGCAGCTGGGCCTTGACAAGCCGGCGCACGTCCGGTATGTTATCTGGCTTAAAAATACGGTACGGGGCGACCTCGGCCTCTCCTATGCCACGGGCCGTCCGGTGGCCAGGGAAATAACGGACCGCCTGCCGGCTACCCTGAAATTAATGGCGGCTTCTTTTCTGATTTCCATATCAATCGCCATTCCCATCGGTATCTACTCCGCCACCCACCGTTATTCCCTCTTTGACAACGTGGTTACCTTCTTTTCATTCCTTGGCATTTCCATGCCGGCTTTCTGGTTTGGCTTACTGATGCTTTATGTTTTTTCAATCTGGCTGGGTGTGCTTCCCGGCGGCGGCCAGTCCACACCGTGGTTTGACCCGCTGGCTTTTAAGCCCATGGTCAGGCCTTTTGCCGTGCTTTGGGAGCATTTGAAGTATATGATTATGCCGGCTGTGGTGCTGGGACTGATGAATACCGCCAAGTGGAGCCGCTACATGCGCTCTTCCATGCTTGAGGTTATCAGCCAGAACTATATCCGCACCGCCCGCGCCAAGGGCGTTCCGGAAAGAAGAGTCATTTACCGGCACGCGCTGCGCAACGCCATGACTCCCATTGTCACCATCATGGGACTGGACTTGCCGTCATTCTTTGCCGGCGCTGTGGTCACGGAGACAATTTTCGCCTGGCCGGGTATCGGACGGCTGTTTATCACATCGGTGGGCAACCGTGACTACCAGGTTTTGATGGGTATTGTGATAATCACAGCGGTCCTGGTGCTGCTTGGTAATTTTCTGGCGGACATACTCTACACGGTGCTTGACCCGCGGGTTAAGTACGAAAGTTAGGCGGTGCAGCAATGGCGGAAATCCAACCTTCTTTTAACCAGGGTTGCAATCAGGAGGAGCTGGCCCGTTTCGGGAACCTGCAGCAGGAGAGCGGACTGCTCTTTGAATTCTGGCGGGCTTTTCGCAAGAACCGGCTGGCGGTGGCCGCCAGCATCGTGCTTTTAATTATTATCGGCTGCGCCGTGGCGGCACCTTTGCTGGCCAACCACAACCCCACCCTTATTAATATCTCCAGGGAGCATGTCAGGCAGCGTCCTTCATCACAGTTCTTTTTCGGTACGGATCACCTGGGCCGGGACGTTTACAGCCGGATGCTGTTTGGGGCCAGAGTTTCCCTGATGGTGGGACTGATCACCATGCTCATCTCGGTAGGGGTGGGTTCGGTATACGGGGGCATTTCCGGCTATTACGGCGGCATTACTGATTCAATCCTGATGCGCTTTGTGGACATCCTGCTGTCGCTGCCCACCCTGTTTCTGCTTATTATTCTGGCTGCTTTCACCAAGCCGAATTTCTTCGGCATCGCCCTGATCATCGGCTTTACCATGTGGATGGGCGTCTCCCGGCTGGTCAGGGGCGAATTCTTAAGTCTGAAGGAGAGGGAATTTGTGGAAGCAGCCCGGGCCCTTGGTTTCTCCAACAGCCGGATTATTTTCCGGCATATTCTGCCCAACGTCAAAGCGCCTATTATTGTCAACGCCACGCTGATGGTGGCCTACGCCATTCTGATTGAATCCACCCTGAGTTTCCTTGGTCTTGGCGTACAGCCGCCCCAGTTCAGCTGGGGCAGCATGCTGCACGAAGCCAAGGACCTGATTACATTGAAAGAAGCGCCCTGGACCGCCTTTTTCCCGGGGCTGGCCATTTTTATAACCGTACTTTGCTTTAACTTCTTTGGCGACGGTCTCCGCGATGCCTTGGACCCCCACCTGAAGAATATCAGGGATAAATAGCCGCAGAAAGGTGTGAAGGCAATTGTCAGAGTTATTACTGGCTTTAAATTTAAGAACTACGTTCCACACCTATGACGGCGATGTCAAAGCGGTTGACGGGCTGGACCTGACCATTGACCGCGGTGAATTTATCGGTATGGTGGGCGAATCCGGATGCGGTAAAAGTGTTACGGCCATGAGTATCATGCGCCTGATTCCCTGCCCGCCCGGGCAAATTAAAGCAGATAAATTGCAGTTTAACGGCAAAGACATCCTGTCCCTGACCCAGGAAGAAATGTATAAAATCAGGGGCAATGAAATTTCCATGATATTTCAGGAACCAATGACCTCTCTGAATCCTGTATTTACCATCGGCCAGCAGATTGCAGAGGCGGTTGAACTGCACCAGAAGCTGGGTAAAAAGGCAGCCCGGGCCCGGTCCATTGAAATGCTCGACCTGGTCCAGATACCCTCCCCTCAAAAAAGGGTTGACGACTACCCGCACCAGCTTTCCGGCGGCATGCGCCAGCGGGCTATGATTGCCATGGCCCTGGCCTGTGAGCCGGCCCTGCTTATCGCCGACGAGCCTACCACCGCCCTGGACGTCACCATCCAGGCCCAGATCCTGGACCTGCTCAACCGCTTGCAGGAAGAGCTGGGTATGGCTATCATGATTATCACTCACGACCTGGGTGTGGTGGCCGAAGTGGTAAAGCGGGTGGTGGTGATGTACGCCGGCGTGGTGGTGGAAGAAGCTCCCGTGGACGGCTTGTTCGGCCGGCCGCTCCATCCTTATACCCAAGGGTTGCTGGCCTCCATCCCCCGTCTTAACCTGGACCAGGAAAAGCTCAATGTCATCCCCGGCGTAGTGCCAAACCTGCTCAATCTGCCGCGGGGATGCCGCTTCAACCCGCGCTGCACCTGCCGCCTGGACATCTGCCTGGAAGAAGAACCGCCGCTCATTAAAGCTGACGGCCGCAAGGTGCGCTGCTGGTTGTACCGGGAAGGGGTGATCTGATGACCGCTCTTTTGGAAGTTAAAGGACTAAAAAAATATTTCGCTGTGGGCCGGGGTAGCGGCTCTGAAAAAGCCGGCCTGGTCAGGGCTGTGGACGGCATAGATTTTACCCTGGCGCAGGGTGAAACACTGGGTCTGGTGGGAGAGAGCGGGTGTGGCAAATCCACCGTGGGACGCACCATCCTCCGCCTGATACCGGCCACCGCCGGCGAGATTAAATATAAGGGCCAAAATATCGAAAAACTCAGCCAAAAACAATTTCTGCCCCTGCGACGGGAAATGCAGATTGTCTTTCAGGACCCTTTTGGCTCACTCAACCCGCAGATGACCATCGGCCGTGCCCTGGGAGAACCCATATATGTACACGGGTTGGCCAAAACCAAAAGTGAACTGACCGAGCGGGTAGCCAACCTGTTGGACCTGGTGGGCCTGTCCCCCTCCCATATGCGCCGCTACCCGCACGAATTCAGCGGTGGCCAGCGCCAGCGTATCGTGATGGCCAGGGCACTGGCGCTGGAACCCTCACTAATCATCTGCGACGAGCCGGTATCTGCGCTTGATGTCTCCATCCAGGCACAGATTATCAACCTGCTTAAAGACCTGCAGAAAAAACTGGCACTCACCTACATCTTCATCGCCCATGATTTGAGCGTGGTAAAGCACTGTAGCGACCGGATCGCGGTTATGTACCTGGGTAAAATCATGGAGCTGGCCGGCAAACACGACCTGTACAACTCACCGCGGCACCCCTATACGCAGGCACTGCTCTCCGCCATCCCCGTTCCTGACCCAACGGCAAAGAAGGAGCGGATTATCCTGAAAGGTGATGTGCCAAGCCCGCTCAACCCTCCTTCCGGCTGCCGTTTCCGTACCCGTTGCCCCAAGGTTTTTGACCGCTGCCTTTCTGAGGAACCGGCCATGCGCATCGTCGGACCAGGCCACTCCGCAGCATGCCACCTGCTGGAGAAATAACAGCAAGAGCCCGGGTGCTGCCTGGGCTCTTGCTGTTATTGATGGAATAAATTACCTGTTGGTGGGCATGATATCTTTATGCCTGGCTCCTTGCAGGAATCAGGCGATAATAGTCGAAATCATACCGCGAGGTGAACGATGTGACGACAGCGGGAGCTATGGCGGAACTGCAACCCAATCCAGGCCGGCAGTTGACCAGGGAAGTGGGAGGCCAGTCTTTTAACCGGTATCCCATCCGTACTCATTTTGTTGAGGTGGGGGAGAGTTACTTTGACCTGGTTGAGAAATACGTTTTACCCCACTACCGTGAGGGAGATATACTGTCCATGGGGGAGAAGGTGATTGCCCTCTGCCAGGGACAGGTCCGGTACAAAGACCAGGTAAGGGTAAGCTTGCTGGCCCGCATCCTGTCCCGTTTCGCCATGAAAAACCCGGCGGGGCCGGCCATGGACAACGTATACAAGATGCAGACCGCCATTGATCTCTGCGGTTGGTGGAGGGTACTTTTTGCCGCAGTGCTTTCTGCTGTGGGCAAACTGTTGGGAAAACGCGGGCTTTTCTACAGTTTCCTCGGCAAAAACGTCCGGAATATCGATGGTTTCTGCGTGGTGGGCTGGGAGTACTATGCTGACAAAGGAATCCTGGCTCCCGCTGAACCTGACCGGGTCTGCCAGCAGATAAAAGACAGGTACGGTATCGATTGCATGATAGTGGACGCCAATGACCTGAACATCGAAATTCTTGGCAAAAACCGCGAAATGCCTTATGATGACACTTTCCTGGCCGGTCTGATCAGGGACAACCCCGCCGGACAAAGCCGTGAACAGACACCTTTTATCCTGATAAGAAAAATTTCTTAAATGTTGCTAAAATATGCTATTGAAGGAAGGAATATGGTATTAGGTGTCGTAATATACACAATATACACACGTATTATAAAATCATCTATGGAGGAAAAAATGGCACAAGTTCGGCAAATTACGTTAATAGACCGGGAAAGAGAGCGGTTATCCATTGCGGCCAGGCGATGGGGCTTTTCCGACGAGAGGACACTCCGTCAGAGCGAACTGGTGGACCGCCTGATTAACGACTTTATGCAGCAGCAGCTGAACGAAATGCTTGCCTGTAAAGATAAAGACGCTTAAATAAGCGTCTTTCCCTTTGCTTACAGTCTTGCCAGCAGGCGCGGAGTATCTTCGTAGCCTGGGCTGTCCTGCTCCAATCTGCGCAGGGTGGCCTTGGCTTTCTCTTTTTCACCGGCTGATAAATATGCCCTTCCCAAGAGGTAGCGGGCGGCCAGCTGGTGTTCAGAGGTGCCGTCCATAGTGACCTCCGCTCTCTCCAACACTGCCAGGGCCCCTTTGCTGTCTTTGGTTTTTAGCAGGCTCACCGCCAGCAGGTTCACCACCTGCAGGTCGCTTTTCACCTTGTCCGGCAACTTTTTTAATTCTTCCGCCGCTTCGGCAAACAGTGCATGCTCCATCAGCTTGCCTGCATACCAGATCCTTGTCTGGTGATCGTTTCCCCTCAGGTGAAAATACTGCCGGTAAGTTTTCCTGGCCTTGCCAATATCGCCCAACCGGAAATAAATATCACCTACTACCGGATAAATTGCTCCGGCTTGCGGCATTATCTCCAGAACCTGCCGGAAATCAGCCAGGGCTGACTGGATATTACCCCTGCGGTAAGCCAGCCGCCCCTGCACATAATGCCTGCGGGCGCGCCCCACCGGGGAGTGCCGCTGGCTATGGAAAAAGAACAGCATGCCCGCCGCCGACAAAACGGCCAGCCGCCAATCCCAGAGCATCAGCACAAAAATGCTGCCTGCCCAAAGCAGGCCGGGTCCCAGTCCGGAGGACAGTTCTTTGGGCCAGGGAATTTCAAGAGGAGAAAGGTCTTTTTCTTTTTTTTCCGTCCCCATAACACCACCTCCTGTCGCTCACCCTAATTATAAATTATCCGGCCGGGATGGTAAAGCAACCTAAATTACCTTGAAACCTGCGCAACACACGGTTATAATAAATAAAACTGCACCCCGGGGGAACAAATGGAACATATCGATGCCCATATTCACCTGTATCCTGAAAAACTTATGAGCGCCATTTTCAGCTACTTTGACAGGATTAACTGGCACTTTCCTTATCGGAAGGACATTCCGGAAGCTCTGCAATATCTGAAAAAAAACGGTTTGCAAAAAGGTTTCCTCTTGCTTTATGCCCACAGGGCCGGAATGGCCCATGAATTAAACCGCTGGGCCGCCGGTCTCTGCCGTGAAAATGCCGAACTGGTCCCTTTTGCCTGCTTTCATCCTGAAGACCCCGAACCTGAAGCTTTGGTGCGGACCTGCCTGGAAGACTGGAACTTTGCCGGCTTTAAGTTGCACTTTAACGTCCAGCGTTACTTCCCCGAAGATCCCCGCTTTTTTCCTGTGTACCGGGGAGTAGAGGAAAGAGGCAAGGCCATGGTCATGCATATCAGTTCTTTTCCCAGCAAAAGCGACTACCTGGGTGCGGACCGGCTGCAGGCCGTGCTTCACCACTTCCCCCGCTTAAAAATTCAGGTTGCCCACCTTGGACTCCCTGACAACCAGGACTTCTGGCGCCTGATGGACAAATACCCCGGGATTTACCTGGACACAGCTTTTATCCTTGGCAACCCCCTATTTGCCGACTCCGGCCAACTGGTGGCAGCCACCGAAGAGAGGTTCCCCGGCCGGGTCCTTTATGGCAGTGACTTCCCCCTTATTTGTCATGATCTGAAGGAAGTCCTGGACCAAATCAGCAGCCTGCCCTGGGACCACAGTTTCAAAAGAAAAATCCTGTATGAGAACGCCCTGAACTTCCTTAATTCATGAAAGGCCGCACCCTACCACGGGATGCGGCCTTTTTATCGTGCTCCCTGTGATAAAAAATTAAAATTATTTTTAAAATTACAAATACTATGTGAAATATTGAACTATTTAATTTAATAGTATATACTTAATTTGGATGAATATGTACCGGTTACGGGGTGATAATATGCAAACCGTCAACAGCTTAAAATCCAAGCCCCAACTGATCACAAAAATACTGTACTCAGAGCGTGGCATTATCCAGGTAAAAGGACCCGTCACACAGGATTGCCTGCGCAACCTTGTTATGTGCGAAGGTTTGTCCAGGTTCCGCCGGCCGCATGAACAGCACCTGGCCCTTATAGATATTGCGGGACTGCCCGAGGGTTTGGTTTTTGTGGCCCAAAATGAAGATACTATTGTGGGTTATATTACTTTTCACTACCCTGAATTTGAACGCTGGGCCCAATCAGGGATGGCCTGCCTGCTGGAACTGGGGGCCCTGGAAGTGTCCCGCCACTGGAGAGGCCTTGGCATCAGCAAGGAACTGGTATCCATACCTTTTGTAACAGGCAGCCTGGAAGACAGAATCATTGTAAGCCTGGAATGCTACTGGTGCTGGGATTTACAAAACACCAACCTGGCTCTGTTTGAGTACCGCGATATGATGGAGAAACTCCTGGCCGCTCCCGGTTTTGTTACCAAGACCACTGATGACCCCGACATCGCCTGCCATCCCGCTAACCTGCTCTCCGTCCGTATCGGTAGCCAAGTCAGTGAAGAAGATATCCACTCCTTTGAGCGCCTGCGCTTTAAGGGGAAATGGCTTATTTAGATGGTCAGCGCGTTTCCCGGTTTCCCGTCCCTTGATTTTTTCCCGTTAATGTTGTACAATGTATTACGCACCAGGGCGTGTAGCTCAGCCGGGAGAGCGCTTGGCTCGCATTCAAGAGGTCAGGGGTTCGAGTCCCCTCACGTCCACCAGACTTAACGGGGCTATAGCTCAGCGGGAGAGCGCCTGACTCACATTCAGGAGGCCGGTGGTTCGAAACCACTTAGCCCCACCATAGAAACACAGAAACCGCCAGGGTTTTACCCTCGCGGTTTTGCTTTTTCTCTTTTTGCATTGCCAATAAAGCGGCAAATGCGCCTCTCTATTTGATGCGTTTAAAAATAATCTCCTCGTGTTTGGTCACTTCTGCTTCGATCCGGTCAAGCTTCTCAGAATTGAGTCTGTGCCCGTCAAACAGGACACCCAGTTTCTGGCCATGATCGTTTTCAATGCGGGTAACAATATTGTTAACGGAGCTTAATCTGTCTTTGACCTCAGCCAAATCGGCTTTCACGCCGGCCAAATCGGATTTTGCGCCTACCAAATCGGCTTTCACGCCGGCCAAGTCTGCTTCCAGGTTTTCAAGCCGCTTGCTGAAATCGATATACATTTTCTCCAGCAAGTAAAAAATTTTCTCTTCGTTATTCACTATAACCACCCTTTTGCTCCCGGGGGTATTTATATTAAATTATAATACATGTTCGTCCAAAATCAGGTAATTCCTGCAAGCCTGCGCCACTTGCTCTGGTTTAAGTAACATGCTGGATGCGTAGCTTGCTTTAAATCTCTTAAGTTTTTATTTTCTGTGACGATAAAAAAAACAGAATTTATTTTTTGGGAGGAGCGCAATGTTTAAAAGGACAAGCATTAAAACAAAGCTAATCAGTCTGTTCATGTTAGTGGGGCTTATACCGGTGTTAATCATCAGTTTTATCAGCTATTACAATTCCGCAAACCAGATCAGGGAATTAAGTTTCAATGCAAATAGAATGTATGCCGCCAACCTGGATCAAAGCTTAAGTGACTATTTAAGCAAAAAGGAAGCGGAATTGTCGGTTTTGGCCGCCACCCACGATGTTTACAGCAGCCTGATAATTCTGAAGGCGGCAGGTGGAGACACCGGCCATGGCAGTTGGGCGGAAAGGACGGCTATGCTGGACAGTTTCCTGCCGGTGGCGGTGAGGGAATACGGGGTGAATTTCATTTTTATCACCGACCTGTCCGGGAAAGTGGTCTACAGCACTGAACGGAGCGTGCTGGGAGCTGACTTGTCTGGGCGCGACTACGTTCAGACTTCGCTCCGGGGCACCCTGAACTGGTCTGAGCTGTTTTTTTCCAATATCATTAACGAAAACGCCCTGGTGGTTTCAGCTCCGGTACGCAGCGGCGGCGCTGGTGAGGTGGTTGGCACCATTGGTTTTCTTTTAAACGATAACACCATCTCCCGGATTATGCACCAGGGGCTGGATAAACTGGGCCAAAGCGCCGACGCCTACCTGGTGGACGCCGACGGCCTGCTGCAGACTAACACCAGGCTTGGTAAATACAAAAGCGATGCCGCCCTGAAGGAAACCGTCAGCAGCAAGGCGGTGGAACTGCTAAGGCCCGCTCTCAATGGCCGCGATGTGTCTTTTGAACACACCGCTTTATATAAGAACCACCTGGGTGAAGAGGTGCTGGGCGTGCTGGAAGTGTTGACGCTTGGGCGGAAGCCGGTAGGCTTGGTGGTTGAGGTGGCCAGCGCTGAAGCGTTAGCCGGGTTGTCGGTTATGCGGAACTTTATGCTGCTGATAGGCTTTTTGGCGGTTTTGGCTATCGGCGCAGCCGGTTACTTTATGGCGCTGACCATTTCCCGTCCTGTTGAAAATATCGCCAGGGTGGCCAAAACGGTGGCGGCGGGCGATTTCACCGTGCAGGTGGATGTCAATAAGCGCCAGGACGAAATCGGGCAGCTGGCTGACTCTTTTAACAGCATGAGCGAGAGCCTGAAAGAACTTT
>DYEY01000064.1 GCA_020725465.1 Dethiobacter sp. | reverse complement strand
GCTTCGCCGGCGACAACGCGGTGGGGGCGGCACTGTACGCGCTTCGTAAATTTTTTCCCTCAAAAAGGAGATAGAGGCAATTTCGTAGAATATTCCTGAGTACACTTGTCATGTTGATCATGATGCAACACTTATTTTTAGGAGGGATAAAGTGACGGCAAAACTGATTAAGGGGCCGGAAGTGGCAGCGGCCATCAGGAAACAGATTGCAGAGGAGCTGCCCGTACTGAAGGAGAAGACGGGTGAGGTACCGGGGCTGTCGGTGATACTCATCGGTGAAGACCCTGCTTCCAAAGCTTACGTGGGCAATAAGGAAAAGACCAGCAAGGAGCTGGGGTTCTTTTCGGAAGTGCACCGCCTGCCGGTGGAAACAACTCAGGAAGAGCTGCTGGCCCTGATTGACAGGCTGAACAGGGACGAGAAAATCCACGGCATACTGGTCCAGCTTCCCCTGCCCGGCCATATTGATGAAAAAGCGGTCCTGGACGCCATAGCGGTGGAGAAGGACGTGGACGGGTTTCATCCTATCAACGTGGGCAACCTGATGGTGGGAGACGATTGCTTCATCCCCTGTACGCCGCACGGCTGCATGAAGATGCTTGAATACATCGGCTTTGACTTAAAAGGCAAGAACGCCGTGGTGGTGGGGCGGAGCAATATCGTGGGCAAGCCGGTTTCCCTGCTGCTGCTGCAGCAACACGCCACGGTGACCATCTGCCATTCCCGCACCACCGACCTGGGCGCGGTCACCCGCGAAGCAGACGTGCTGGTGGTGGCGGTAGGCAAGCCCAATATGATAACCGGCGACATGATCAAGCCCGGCGCCGTGGTAATCGATGTGGGCATCAACCGGGTGGGTGATAAGCTGGTGGGCGACGTCGAATTTGAAAGCGCTTCGCAGGTGGCCTCGTACATTACCCCGGTCCCCGGCGGCGTGGGTCCCATGACCATTACCATGCTCATGCTTAATACTCTTGAATCCTTCAAGAGAAAGCACGGGCTGAAATAGGACGGAAGGGAGAGCAAAAATATTGAGCCAGTACGATGACAGCCTTTATACCGGTTTGCAAGAAGAGGAAACAGCTGCCCGGATACTGGACGGAAACCTGGTGGCCGCGGAAATCCGGCAGCAGGTAAAAGAGGAGATGAAACGGGTCAAGGCCGCCAGGGGCGTGGTGCCCGGCCTGGCCATTGTCCTCGTTAATAGCCCGGTGGCTCACCGGGGCATTGCCGAGCTGAAAAAGCGCACCTGTGAGAGCGTGGGTGTTTACTGCCAAATCCACGAGCTGGGCTCGCTCACCCGGCAGGATGAGGTGATCGCCCTTATCAAAAGGCTGAATTACGACCAGCGCATCCATGGCATCAATGTCCACCCGCTGCCCAACCACATGAACTTCAAACAGGTCATCCGCGCGGTGGACCCGGCCAAGGACGTGGAGGGCCTCCACCCCCTGAACCTGGGCAACTTCCTGATTGGTGACCGGTCCTACCTGCCGTTCACCCCGCGCGGCATCATGAAACTGATAGAGAAAACCGGGATCGAACTGAAGGGGAAACGCTGCGTCGTGGTGGGCAGAAGCCACCACGTGGGGCTGCCCATCGCTTTTATGCTGCTGGAGAAGCACGCCACCGTGACAATCGCCCATTCCCGCTCCTGGTACCTGGAGCAGATGACCAGGGAGGCCGACGTGCTGGTGGTGGCGGCCGGCCACCCGGAGATGATCACTGGCAGCATGGTGAAGCCGGGTGCCGTGGTAATCGATGTGGGCGTGAACGTGGTCGGTGGCCATTTAGTAGGTGACGTGGAGCACAAGAGCGTCAGGAAGGTAGCCGGCTGGCTTACCCCGGTTCCCGGCGGTGTGGGCCCCATGACCATTGCCATGCTGCTCCTGAACCTGGTAAGGTGCTGTGAGTAAGAATGCTTATGGGGGGAGCCGTCCCCTCACCGTCACCGAACTCACAAATTATATAAACAACATATTTGCCGCTGACCCGCTGCTGTCAAAGTTGCGGGTCAGCGGTGAAATTTCTAATTTTAAGCACCATTCTTCCGGGCATATGTATTTTACCCTGAAAGACGCCGGTAGCGCGCTGCGCTGTGTCATGTTCCGCTTTGCCAACCAGCGTCTTACTTTCCGGCCGTCTGATGGGATGAAAGTGATCGCCGGCGGCAAACTGGCGGTGTTTGAACGGGACGGACAGTACCAGCTTTACGTGGACAGCCTCCTGCCGGAAGGGGTGGGCAGCCTTTTTGCCGCTTTCCATGAACTGAAGCAAAAGCTGGCGGCGGAAGGACTGTTTGATGCCGCGGCCAAGAAAAAACTGCCCCGGCTGCCGTCGCGCATCGCCCTCATCACCTCGCCCACCGGGGCAGCGGTGCGCGACTTTCTCACCACGGCGGCCAGGCGGTTCCCCCAGGCTGAAATCCTGATTGTGCCGGTGCTGGTGCAGGGGCCGGAAGCGCCCCGGCAGATTGAACAGGCGCTGCAGTTTATCAATACGGTGCCGGGTGTGGAGGTGGTGGTGCTGGCCCGGGGCGGCGGTTCCATCGAAGAGCTGTGGGCCTTCAACGACGAAGCGGTGGCGCGCGCCATATATGCCTCCGGGATTCCGGTGGTTTCCGCCATCGGGCACGAGACAGATTTTACCATCGCCGATTTCGTGGCCGACGTCAGGGCGGCCACGCCCACGGCGGCGGCGGAACTGGTGGTGCCGGACCGGCGGGAGCTGGAGCGGCAACTGGACGGGACGGCGGGGAGACTTGCCGCCCACCTGGTGCGCCGGCTGCGCGAAGACCGCCGCTACCTGGAAAAACTGGCTGCTTCCCGGGTACTGGCCCGGCCAGCAGAGCGGCTTTTGCAGTACGGCCAGTACCTGGACGGGCTGGAATCACGCTTGATTTCGGAGGCGGCATACCGGCGGCAGGGCTGCCAGGCGCGTCTGG
This sequence comes from Dethiobacter sp., assembly GCA_020725465.1. Taxonomy (GTDB): domain Bacteria; phylum Bacillota; class Dethiobacteria; order Dethiobacterales; family Dethiobacteraceae; genus DYEY01. Next base: position 19,718 of record DYEY01000064.1, on the reverse strand, counting down.
ACTTGCTGGCGGCGCGGCTTTTGGCGCTGAACCCGGAGGCGGTGCTGGCCCGGGGCTATGCCCTTTGCCTGGATTCCGGCGGCAGGGTGGTCAGGGAGGCCGGGTGCGTGGCGCCCGGGGAGAGCATCGAGGTGCGCCTGGGCAAAGGCGCCCTGTCAGCTACGGTGGACAGGATACGCGGGGGGTGAATGAAATGGCCGGCAAGAAAAAACTTTCTTTTGAAGAAGCGCTCTCACGCCTGGAAGAGGTAATAGGCCTGCTTGAGAACAACCGGTGCGAGCTGGAGGAATCCCTGAGCCTCTTCCAGGAGGGAATGGAACTGGTGAAGTTTTGCCGCGGCAAACTGGCCGAAGCGGAGAAGAAAATTTCCATCCTGGTGAAAGAGGCGGGGGAATTCGTGGCTTTTGAAAGCGAGGGGAACAGTTAGTGGACCTGGTACCGTTAATAAAAGAGGTGGACGTGGCGCTGGACCGCTACCTGCCCGCCGAGAGCGCCTATCCCGCCGAAATCCACCGCGCTGTGCGCTACAGCGTTTTTGCCGGCGGCAAACGCCTGCGCCCCCTCCTGACCATAGCGGGCGCGGAAGTTTTTGGCGTGACGCTGGCGCGGGCTCTGCCCGCCGCCTGCGCCATCGAGATGGTCCATACCTACTCCCTTATCCACGACGACCTGCCGGCCCTGGACAACGACGATTTCCGCCGCGGGCGCCCGTCCAACCATAAAATGTTCGGCGAAGCCATGGCTATCCTGGCCGGGGACGCCCTGCTGACCCGGGCCTTTGAGCTGCTGGCCACCGAAACGGCTCGCTGGTTTCCGCCCAAAACGGTGGTCCGCCTGGTGGCGGAACTGGGCAGAGCCGCGGGTACTGCGGGCATGATCGGCGGTCAGGTGGTGGACATCCTTTCGGAGGGTAAAAAGGTTAGTGCCGAAACACTGGACTATATCCACCGGCACAAGACCGGCGCCCTTTTTGCCTGCTGCCTCCGCAGCGGCGCCATCATGGGCGGCGCGCGCAGGGCGGAGCTGGAGAGGCTGACCCGCTTTGCGGAAAAAATCGGCCTCGCCTTCCAGGTAGTGGACGATATCCTGGACATCACCGGCGATGCCAGGAAACTGGGCAAAAAAACCGGCGCCGACAGGGAAAGGCAAAAGGCCACCTACCCGGCGCTCTATGGCCTGGAAAAAGCACGGAAGCTGGCCGACGCCCTGCTGGAGGAGGCCTTAGCCGAGCTGGCCCCCTTCGGCGACTCCGCCCAAAACCTCAAAGCCCTGTCCCGCCTCCTCGTCTGCCGGGAAGCCTAACCTGGGGTCAGGTTTCAAGTTTTAAAGCTTTTTTATGCAGTTTCTCGGATATCGTTTTCTTGGGCGGTGCCTGTGGGGGTTGGCAGCAAATTCAAAAGCCACAGTTGTATTTTACAATTACAGCGGTGGCTTTTTGCTAAAGAGAGCGCGCACTCCCCGTTTTTTTGGTTATATCTTTTGGGGGATATAAACATTAATTAATGGAGTAACACGTTCCAGTTCTTTGTCAAAGGTGACAAACAGAGAAGCTTTGCTGATCAGGCCGGTGGCAACCTGAACAGCATCGGGAGTTTTAAGATTGTAAGTGCTGCGAATTGCCGCCGCACGGTCGGCGATCTCGGTATCAAGGGGTATAATCGTTAAGTTGGGAAAATTTGTAATGAGTGATTTATATAAACAGGCAAGATCTTCCCGTCCGGTTTTACGCGGTAGAGTCATTATTTCAATTAAAGTTATGGGAGAGGTGATGCCCTGGCAAACCCCGCTGTTTACCGCGGTAAACAGTTTCTCAACAAGTGACAGGTGGTCGGGGTAATGCTTGCTTTCAATTAAATAAATAAAACAGTTGGTATCAATCATAATTTTTTTGCCTTTATATTCTACTCCCATTTTTCCCGTTCCTTACGAATATAACTTACAGGGTCCTCGTTGCTCCAAAGTCCGTTTCCGGCCTCTTTGAGGGCTTTTACATAATCGTGCGGACGTGGAACCATATATATTACACCGGAATCACAGGCATTGATGATTAGCTCATCTCCTTCAGCAATATTGCATTTTTTCCGTATACCGGCCGGGAGGACCAGAGCCCCTCTTTTGCCAACTTTTGCTACTGACATTTGCATTCACCTCCTAACAATTATTATAATATATCTGAATATATTTACAACCGTCAGAAATTGAAATGCAGTTATCTTAAAGGCTCTGCATAAACTCATATCTTTCCTCGGTGTTTTCAATCAGTTCCAGGAACTCTTCCCGGGTGGCTTTTCTGCCTCCGTATAGATACTGCTAGGCTGTTTCAAATACCACGCCGGATGCCGTGCTTTTAATACCGGTCAGCTTTGCTATCGCCGTCCTGTTGTGCTCAGGGAAATAATTCAAAACAGGGTAAAATATGTTTGATTCTAAGGATGAGAGCAAAACAGAAGTTCGGTCTACTGTTTAGTGGGAAAACAGGTGACAAAGGAACCGTCCCCGTGTCACAGGTGACAAAGGAACCGTCCCCGTGTCACCCCATTGTCTGTTTTGGCTCGGGTTTTGTGTGGGGAAGCATGAGCGAAGGTGGGGGAGGATGGTTTGTTTTGGACGGGGATAAGAGGGTCAGGAGTGCGGTGGTGGTGTGCGGGAGGGTGAGACAGGCCCAAAAGGCATTTGCCAGCTGGTAAAAGCTGTGTTACAATATTCAGGAATCCGTAGGTGGCGCAGTATTCTAGTCAGCGCGGACGTTTCCGAAGACGGGCCTAAAAATCCGTAAAGGGCACATCGATGAAGTTCCTGGTGCTGGCTCTCGACGCCCAGTCGGGGGTTGGTGCTGGGAGTTAAGGGGACAGGGCGATCTGCAAAGGCATGTAGGCGTGGACCCTGCCCCGTGGAGACCCAAGTGGCGTGGTGGATTACCGTAATGGGTAAAAGATTACGGCTTGGGAAGAACCTGTATGCGGTGCAAGCTGTGTACAGCGTAGCCTGCCTTGAGCGGTGCTGGGGCGAAACCAGCACCGCAAAAGAGGATAGGAACGAGCCCGTGTTGTCGGGGAAAACCCCTAGACTGTTCCTGCCGGGAGATCCACCGGGGATTAAAGTACGGACTCAGTGGCAATCCAGTCCCGCTGTTGGCGACAAGGCGGAGTCAATCGTAAAAGGAAACTGCCGGTCCGGCGACGGGCCGGTGATTGACGGGGAAAACCTGCTGGACCTCAAGCCGTAACGTTTACCTGGTGGGTTGCTCACCTACGGTAAAATAATTTATAATATGTTATGTTAGGTCTTTTTTTTTATGGTTAAGGGAAAAAACGGGCAGGGCGCCCATTTTGCCCCTGGAGAGGTTGATTATGGCTCAAAACAAAAAGAAAACGCAGCGGTGGCGCTGGATAGCCGTTATCACCGTCTGGACCTTTGTGCTGGCCGTGCTGCTCAGCTTTGTGTCCCAGTCGCTGTTCGGGGCGTTTGCATCCTTTGTGCCGGCGCTGCTTATACTACTGATTATAGTCCTGACCGGCATCGTCTTCGATATGGTGGGAATTGCCGCCGCCGCCGCCGACGAAGTGCCGCTGCTGGCCAAGGCGGCCAAAAAGGTGCCGGGCGCCCGGGAAGCTGTTTACCTGGTGCGCAACGCCGACCAGGTGGCCAATTTCTGCAACGATGTGGTGGGTGATATCTCGGGCATTATCAGCGGTACGCTGGTTGCTTTCCTGGTGCTGCGCCTGGCGGCTGCCGGTTTTTTTCAGGAGAACACGCTGGTCAGCATTGTGGCCACCGGGTTGATTTCCGCCCTGACCGTGGGCGGCAAGGCGTTTGGCAAAGCGGTGGCCATTGAGCGTTCCACCGACATTATTGTCTGGTTTGCTTACCTTCTGACCAAGGTGGAGGCGGTGCTGCCGGGCCGCCCGTTTTTCGGCCGCCAGCTGCCGCCGCGCAGAAAGTGAGGGTTATATGGGCCAAACATTCAGCATAAACGGGCCGCAGGACCTGAAAAACTTAAACGTGCAGGAACTGGAGAAGCTGGCGGCCGAGATCAGGTCTTTCCTGGTTGATAAGGTGTCAAAGAGCGGGGGGCACCTGGCAGCCAACCTGGGGGTGGTGGAGCTGACCCTGGCGCTGCACGCTGTTTTTGAAAGCCCACGGGACAAGATAGTCTTTGATGTGGGCCACCAGTGCTATGTACATAAAATGCTGACCGGCCGTGCCGCTTTGTTTGACACGCTGCGCGGCCTGGGCGGCCTGAGCGGCTTTCCCAAACGGAAAGAGAGCCCGCACGACGTTTTTGAGACCGGCCACAGCTCTACTTCTGTCTCAGCGGCCCTGGGCCTGGCCAAGGCCCGCGACCTGGCCGGGGAAAAGCATTTTGTGGTGGCGGTGATTGGGGACGGCGCCATCGGGGGCGGCATGGCCTTTGAGGCGCTTAACCACGCCGGAGACATGGGCACCGACCTCATCGTAATTTTAAATGACAACGAGATGTCTATTTCCCAGAATGTGGGGGGGCTGGCGGCTTACCTCGGCCGGCTGCGCACAGACCCCAAGTATTTCCGCCTGAAGGAAGACGCGGAGAATATTTTAAAGCGGATCCCCGCCATCGGCGACAGGGTCCTGAAGTCGGTGGAGAGGGGGAAGGACGCTCTTAAATTCCTGCTGGTGCCGGGGATGCTGTTTGAGGAGTTGGGTTTTACCTACCTTGGCCCGGTGAACGGGCACCGGTTGGAGGCCCTGCTGGAAGTGCTAAACGGCGCCAGGAAACTTAAAGGCCCGGTGCTTATCCACGTGCTGACCAAGAAGGGAAAGGGCTACCATTTCGCTGAAGCTGACCCTGATGTGTTTCACGGCATCGGTCCCTTTGATCCTGAGCAACCCCACCAGCAAAAAAGCGGGCCGCCTTCTTACACTGAGGTTTTCAGCCAGGCCCTGGTGGCGGCGGGGGCCGAAGATGAGCGGCTGGTGGCCATAACCGCCGCCATGGCTGGCGGCACCGGCCTGGACGCCTTCGCCCGCGCTTACCCCGGGCGGTTCTTCGACGTGGGCATCGCGGAACAGCACGCGGTGACCTTTGCCGCGGGACTGGCGGTTTCCGGCCTGCACCCGGTGGTGGCTGTTTATTCAACTTTTCTGCAGCGTGCCTACGACCAGGTGCTGCACGATATCTGCCAGCAGGAGCTGCCTGTGTTGCTGGCCCTGGACCGGGCCGGCGTGGTGGGCGAAGACGGCGAAACGCACCACGGCCTATTTGACCTGGCCTACCTGCGCCATATCCCCAACATGTCAATTATGGCGCCCCGGGATGAGAATATGCTGCGCCATGCCGTCGTTACCGCGCTTAACCACCGCGGCCCGGTGGCGCTGCGTTACCCGCGGGGCAAGGGTACCGGCGCGCCACCGGAAACACCGCGTCTTTTGCCCTGGGGTAAGGGCGAGCTATTGCGCCAGGGCCGGGACATCTGTATCCTGGCCGTGGGCCCGCTGGTGGAAGCGGCACTGGCGGCGGCAGAGAAGCTGGCCCGGTATGGACTGTCGGTGGCCGTGGCTGACCCTGTATTCGTCAAGCCGCTGGATAAGGAGCTGGTGCTGGAGGCGGTCAAAAAGTCCGGCTGCGGTCTGCTCACAGTGGAGGAACACGTCCTGGCCGGCGGCTTCGGCTCAGCTGTCCTTGAGCTTTTGGAGGAGGAAAAGGTGATCGGGGTGCCGGTCCGCCGGCTTGGCGTACCGGACCGCTTCGTCAGTCACGGCCCAAGGGCAAAGCTCCTGCAGGAGCTGGGTCTTGATGTGGAACATATTGAGGCGGCCTGCCTGGAGATGGCTGGCCTGAAGGGGAAGAGACGGCCGTGGGTACAGGGCGCAGGCGACTGGACTTAATGCTGGCGGAGCTGGGATACTTTGAGACCCGTTCCGCCGCCAGAGCGGCCATCATGGCCGGGCTGGTAACAGTAAACGGGCGGCGGGTGAACAAGCCCGGCGCCGTGGTGGACGAGAAGGCGGCGGTGGCGGTGGCGGAGACGCCCCGTTATGTTTCGCGCGGGGGGCTGAAGCTGGAAAAGGGCTTGCGCTGCTTTGGCATTGATGTAAGCGGCAAAATCGCCATGGACGTGGGAGCTGCCACCGGCGGCTTCACCGACTGCCTGCTGCAGGCCGGCGCCCGCAGGGTTTATGCGGTGGACGTGGGGTACGGCCAGCTGGACTGGCGCTTAAGAAACGACGGGCGGGTGGTTTGCCTGGAGCGTACCAATATCCGTTATCTGGACAGCCGCCGGGTACCGGAGCAGGTGGAGTTCGCCTCGGTAGACGTTTCTTTTATCTCGCTGGCCCTGGTTCTGCCGGTGCTTGAGAAACTGGCGGTGCCGGAAGCGGTGGTGCTGGTCAAACCGCAGTTTGAAGTGGGCAAGGGGCGGGTTGGCAAGAAGGGAGTGGTCCGCGAGGCGCCGCTGCACCTGGAGGTTCTTTTAAAGGTAGCAGAAGCGGCGCGGGATTCCGGTTATGCCGCGGTGGGAGCAACCTTTTCCCCGGTAACCGGCCCGGAGGGAAACATAGAGTACCTGCTGCACCTGAAAGCCGCTGGCGGGCAGACTGCTGCTGGCGAGGCTGAGTTTCGCCGCGTGGTTGAGGAGGCGCATGCCGCGCTTGGTTAAAAGAGGAAACCTGCCCCTGGCGGCGAATATTTTGCAAAAGGCAGGTGAGGTAGGTGAGGCAGTCTGACTGGCTGATTTTTGCGGTTATCATCCTGGCTGTGGCGGTGTTTGGGCTAAGGCGGTCCCTCCGGAGGCGCGCCGGCGGCAGGAAGCCCGGGCCCGGCGACGCGCGGGTCCGCCAGGTGCTGGAGGAGGCCGGGTTTGAGCTGATGGAGGTGCAGCCGGTACTTTCCGTTAACATGTCTGTCCAGGGCCGGCCGCACCGCTTCGAGATGAAAGGCGACTACCTGGCGTCCCGGGGCGGCCGCAAATACCTGGTTCGCCTGAGACGCGACAGCAAGCCGGTTCGCCTGAACTCCAAGGCCTGGCGCAACGCCCTGCTGCGCGATGTGCTTTTATTTGGCACCCACGGTGCCCTGGTGCTTGACCTGGACAGGGAGACGGTTTATGAGGTTCATTTTCAATTCTGAGGCGGGGTGAGCGATTTGAAAGCAATCGGGCTGGTAGCAAACTGGCAAAACAGGGAAGAAGTGATGCGCCTCACAGAGCGGATCGCCTCTTTTTTTGAGGAGCGGAAGGTAAAGGTGTACCTGCATCCCGGCGATGAAACCCCAGCAGAATTTAATATCGAGAAACTTTTCATCGAAGAATTTGCCGGCAGGGTGGATTATGCCATCGTGTTGGGCGGCGACGGCACCATCCTGCGCGTGGCGCGGGAGCTTTCCGGCAAAAACGTGCCCATACTGGGTGTGAACATGGGACAGATGGGTTTTCTGGCCGAGGTGGAACCGTCGCGGCTGGAGAAAGCCCTGGAACAGCTGCTGGAAGGGAACTATGCCATTTTGCACCGCCTCATGCTTTCGGCCCGGGTTTTCAGGGATGATGCGCAGGTGGCAGATTTTTTGGCCTTAAATGACGTGGTGGTGGCCAAGGGACCTTTCTCCCGCATTATTTACGTGGAGACTTACGTCAACGACCGTTTCCTGGAATCATACCCGGGGGACGGCCTGATTGTGGCCACACCCACCGGTTCCACCGGATACTCGCTGTCCGCCGGCGGCCCTATTGTCAACCCGGTCCTGGACGTGATGATAATCACCCCTATCTGCCCCCATATCCTCCACCACCGCTCGGTGGTGGTGGCCAGCCACGAGCGGGTGATGATTAAGATCAGGAGCCGCCGCCAGTCCGAGGTGTTCCTCACTGTGGACGGGCAGGTCGGCTTTAGCCTGGAGGACGGCGACCAGGTCCTGGTGACCCGGGCACCGCTGACCACTCCGCTGGTGCAGCTGGAGGGGTCCAACTTCTATATCCTGCTGCACCGCAAACTGATGAAAGTGATCCGCAGAGAACCGGAGAGGGTGTGAACGATGCTGCGGCTGCTTGAAGTCCGTAACCTGGCGCTGATGGATAACCTTAGTTTCTGTCCCGGCGAAGGTCTTAATGTTATCAGCGGCGAGACCGGTGCCGGCAAATCCATGCTGATCGGCGCCATCGAGCTTTTGCTGGGCGAGAGGGCTACAGCGGACTCAATCCGCGCCGGCAGGGAGGAAGCCTTCGTCCAGGCCGTTTTTACGCCGCCGCCCGGACTGTTCGCAGACGATGACCCGGGCCTGGACGAAGAGGGCCAGCTGGTGCTGGCCAGGGAGATCCGCCGTCACGGTCCCAACATCTGCCGGATAAACGGCCGGGTGCAGCCCCTGGCCCGGCTGCGCGAGGCGGGACGGCGCCTGATTGATTTGCACGGCCAAAACAGCCAGCAGTCCCTGCTTTCCGAAAAGACGCAGCGGGAATTGCTGGACGCTTACGGCGGAGCGGACTTAGCCCCCCTCCTGGACAAGGTGGCCGGCTTTTGGCGCGAACAGGTCCGGCTACGGAAAATAGCTGCCGGCCTGGGCGGAGATGAGGGGGAGGCGGCGCGCCGCGCCGATTTTCTGAGTTTTCAGCTTCGGGAGATTGAAGATGCCAGGCTTACGCCCGCTGAGGAGGCTGAGCTTATCACGCTGCAGCGACGGCTGGCCAACGCCAGGCAGCTGGCGGAAAGGGTGGGCCGGGCTTACAATGACCTATACGGGGGCAGCCGCGACGACTCCGTCCTGGACCGGCTGGGGCTGGTGGAAAAAGAGCTGGCCGCCGCCGCCGCGCTGGACGGGGACCTGGCGGAAATGGCTGCCCAGGTGGCGGCGGCCATGGCGCAGCTCAGTGAAGCCGCCCGGCAGCTGCTGGACTACCGGGAGTCCATTGACCTGGATGAAGGAAAGCTGGCAGAGGTGGGTGAGAGACTGGAACAGTACCGCCGGCTGAAGAAAAAGTACGGCCCCACCGTAGCCGATGTGCTGACTTTGGCGGAGTCTCTCCGCGGGGAACTGGCGGCCATGGCGGGACGGGAAAAAGAACGGGAAAAGGCAGAAAGCGAGCTTTTGAAAATAACGGCAGCGCTGAAACAGGCGGCGGATGACCTGAGCCAGGCGCGCCGCCGTGCCGCCGCCAGGCTTTCAGAGCAGATTACCGCCGCCCTGCAGGACCTGGCCCTGCGCGGGGCAACGGTCACCGTCAGTGTGGAAGACAGCGGTGCGGTTGGCCTCCACGGACAGGACCAGGTCAGTTTCCTTTTTTCAGCCAACCCCGGTGAGCCGGAACTGTCCCTGGAACGGGCGGCTTCCGGCGGGGAGATGGCGCGCCTGGCCCTGGCGGTCAAAAGCGTGCTGGCGGCACAGGATAACGTGCCCACCCTGATTTTCGACGAAATAGACGCCGGTATCGGTGGTGTAACCGTAAAAGCGGTGGCGGACAGGCTGAAGAGCCTCGCAAGGCACCGGCAAGTTATCTGTGTCACGCACCAGGCGCTGATTGCGGCGGCGGCTGACTGGCACTTCTCCATCCGCAAGGAACGCTCCGGTGAACGGACTGTTACCCGTCTCACCACCCTTGATAAGGAAAAGCGGGAGTGGGAGCTGGCCCGGATGCTGGGCGCAGAAGAAGGGGATAGCACTGTCCTGGCCCATGCCCGCAGTTTGCTGGATCAAAAGCCGGAAGCCGGGAGTAAGAACAGGGAAGAAGAGCCCGGGTTGCAACAGAAAAACAGGTAATAAACGGAATGACAATTTAATACTTTTTTGTTTTTGATGGCTGTCATGTGACAGCTGTTTTTTTTGTTGTCAGGTTAACCAGATGATACAAAGATTTATGTAAACTTTCCGGGCATAAAAAAACCGGCTGCGGTTATCTTAAAAATGCAGCAAAAAAGTCTTTGGTATCTGGAGGTGATTTCTTTACTGAGAGAGGACGGGAGTGAAACTGACAGTGAAAAACAAATTTGCCAGGCAGAGGTTTACCTTTTTCTTCCTGGGATTGCTGGCTCTGCTGGCTGCCGCCTTCCCGTGGCGAATCTGGCTTAACCCGGCTGACATGCGTCTGCTGCAGGGGGAAAACCGTTACATAAACCTGTCGTCTTTCCTGCCGGTGCATATCAAAGGCAGCCGCGACGGGATTTTATCCCTGAACGGGAGCCCGCTGTCAACCCAGGCCAGCAGGGTAAGTTTGCGCTCACCGCTTTTGCTTGGAGCCGAGGGGCTGGGTTCGGTTGACCTTGAGTTACGCCTGTTTGGCGTAATTCCGTTGCGGAACCTGACAGTGAAGGTGCTGCCGGAGGTCAAGCTGGTGCCGGGCGGGCACTCGGTGGGGATCAAACTGCACAGCGAAGGGGTGCTGGTGGTGGGCCACCATCTGGTAAACAGCGAAGCCGGCTCCGCCTCACCGGCGAGGGAAGCCGGCATAGAAGTGGGAGACGTCGTCCTGTTTATTGATGGCATCAGGCTGGATGACGCCAACCAGGTGGCGGAGATAATCAACCGCCAGGGCAAAGCAGGCAAAGCTCTCAACTTTACCGTCAAGCGCCAGGGCAGGCAGTTTACAGTCCGGGTTATACCGCTGCTCTGCCGTGAAACCGGGCGTTACCGGATCGGCTTATATATCAGGGATACTGCCGCCGGGGTGGGCACCATGACTTTTTATGACCCGCTGACCAGGGTCTACGGTGCCTTGGGTCATGTGATTACCGATGTTGACACCAATTTGCCCATTGAGGTCCGGGACGGGCGTATCGTTAAGGCCAATATCGTCAGCATCAAAGCGGCCAGGCGCGGCCTGCCCGGTGAAAAAACCGGGATTTTCCAGGAAGACAGAGATATCGCCGGCACCATCGAGAAAAATTGTGCCTTCGGCATATTCGGCAGGCTGGACAACCTGGCTGATTCGCAAAACAGCAGGTACAACCGGCCCTTGCCTGTGGCATTGATGTCACAGGTGCAACCGGGGCCGGCCCAGATCCTGACCGTGTTGGAAGGAGAAAAAATAGAGTCATTTAACATCGAAATCCTGCGTGTTTACAACCAGGTCAGGCCCCAGGACAAGAGTATGGTGATAAGGGTGACAGATGAAAGGCTGCTAAACGCCGCCGGAGGCATAGTACAGGGCATGAGCGGCAGCCCCATTATCCAGAATAACCGCCTGGCGGGCGCCGTCACCCATGTGTTTGTCAACGACCCTACCCGCGGTTACGGGATATTTATCGAATGGATGATCCAGGAGTCCGGGTTGCTGGAAAAGCTGAACAGTTACGGCGCGCCTGAGAAGTGGCGGGAAGAAGCTGCGTAAGACAAAGAAACACCCCATAACAGGGTGTTTCTTTATGGTTTTTTTGCAGGGACGGTTGACAGCAGGAAAAGAATAATTTATAATGTTACTAATCCTATATGAAAAATAGGTTTATATGCAGGCAAGGGCCTGTCAGCACAAGGAGGAATACAAAATGAAGGTAGCCTCGAATCTGACGGATTTAATCGGTAACACGCCAATGGTTAAGCTGGCTGGTTTCAGCCGTCAGTGCGGTCTTGGCAGCCCGCTGCTGGCCAAGCTGGAATATTTTAACCCGCTTGGCAGCGTCAAGGACAGGATCGGGTTTGCCATGATCAGGGATGCTGAAGAAAGAGGCCTGATAAACAAGGATACGGTGATAATTGAACCAACCAGCGGGAATACGGGAATTGCCCTGGCTTTTGTGGCCGCTGCCCGCGGTTACAGGCTGATACTCACCATGCCCGATACCATGAGCAGGGAAAGGCGCAATCTGCTGAAAGCCCTGGGAGCCGATTTGGTGCTCACCCCAGGGGCGGAAGGGATGAAAGGCGCCATCAGGAAAGCGGAGGAGCTGGCGGCCGGCACCGTCAACTCCTTTATTCCGCAGCAGTTTGAGAATCCGGCCAACCCGGAAGTTCACCGGCGCACTACGGCGGAGGAAATCTGGCGCGATACGGAGGGCGGCATAGATATTTTTGTAGGTGGGGTGGGCACCGGCGGTACCATAACCGGCGTAGGCGAGGTGCTCAGGGAGAGGAAGCCATCGGTACGCATCATAGCGGTGGAGCCATTTGATTCGCCGGTGCTTTCCGGCGGCAAACCCGGCCCCCATAAAATCCAGGGCATCGGCGCCGGTTTTGTTCCCGGGATTTTGAACACCGGTGTCATTGACGAAGTCTTCCCAGTAAAAAATGAGGAGGCCATGCAAACGGCGCGGGCTCTGGCCAAATCGGAAGGTCTGCTGGTGGGTATATCATCGGGGGCTGCTGCCTTTGCTGCGGCAGTGGTTGCCGCCAGGCCCGAGAACAGGAATAAAATGGTGGTTGTTCTCCTTCCCGACACCGGGGAAAGGTACCTGAGCACCGTTTTATTCCAGGAGGAGCCTTTGCCAGACGGCATTTAGGCCGGGGCGATGCACCGGGTGGATTTGCCGGCCGGTATTTTTTTTTGCATCAGGTTTTTGGCGAAAGGAATATCTATCCAGATGTCGAATATTTTATGCCGGAAGCTTCCGTTTAAATTTTCCGTCCCAAAGGAAGGAGAGAATGTATGCTCAGCGTGTTCGTGGCTGACGACAACCGTGAATTCAGCGAATTGCTCATCGAATACCTGGAACAACAGCCCGATATCAGGGTTACCGGGAACGCATACAACGGCAGGGAGGCCCTGGAACTGGTGGCCAAAAATCCACCGGATGTCCTTCTTCTTGATATTATTATGCCGCACCTGGATGGCCTTGGCGTATTGCAGGAACTGAACAATTTGGACATGCCCCGCCGGCCCAGGGTTGTGATGCTTACCGCTTTCGGCCAGGAGGATATTACCCGCCGCGCGGTTGAACTGGGTGCTTCCTATTATGTCCTGAAACCTTTCAATATGGAAGTCCTGGTCGAGAGAATAAGGATGCTCGGTAACGGGAAATCTCCCCTGCCCGTGCTGCCCCAGCACCGTTCCGCCAGGAAGAACAGCCTGGAATCCGATGTTACCGCCATTATACATGAAATAGGTATTCCTGCCCATATTAAGGGTTACCAATACCTGCGCGAGGCTATTATGATGGTGGTGGAAGAGGTGGACCTTTTAGGTTCGGTCACCAAGATTCTCTATCCCCGCATTGCGGAAAAATTCGACACCACCAGCTCCAGGGTGGAAAGGGCGATCCGTCACGCCATAGAAGTAGCCTGGTCCAGGAACAACTTAGACACTATCAGAAAGTTTTTTGGCTACACTATCAACACCGAGAGAGGCAAGCCCACCAATTCCGAATTTATCGCCCTGGTGGCGGACAGGCTCAGGTTGTATAACAAGGGGATGAATTAGGAGCCGGGAGTCAAAACGGCTGATTCGCCAAAGTGCATAAATAAATATAATTCCGGCTTCGGGGCCGGTTTTTTTTTGTAACATTACAGGGAGTTAAAGTCAGCAAACCGGAGAAACTAAAACAGATAATTCGCCGGCCCGAAGGACACTTCTGACTTTTCATCCGGAAAGGCGCGGTGGCATGAAGAAACGACGTCTCCTGCCGCTGGAAATCAGGGGCCCGGTTAAAATGGACAAAAAAACCAAAGACCTGGTGGAGAGGCTGGAACCTGGGGATATCGCGCTGATCTGCCACCGTGATCTGGATGAAACGGCCGCGGATTCGCTTTGCAAAAAAAGGATTAAAGCGGTTATCAACGCCGACTCTTCACTGTCGGGGCGTTACCCCAACAAGGGCCCGCAAAAGCTGGCCAGGAGCGGGATTGTCCACCTTGACCAGGCGGGGGTGCACCTGTTTGAACGGCTGCATGATGGGGACGTGATTTGTGTGCGGGGCGCTTCAGTATTCCGGGGCGGGGTCCTGATGGCCAGGTGCCGGCAGGTGAACGACGCGCTGATAACCAGGATGATGCTGGAAGCGGAGCGCAACATGAAGCTGCTTTTGGGCGGTTTTGTGGAGAACACCATGGAGTATGTGCGGCGGGAGAAAGAGCTTATCCTGGGGCAGCTGGAGTTTCCCACCCTGAAAACAACGTTTGCTGGCAGGCATGTGCTGGTGGTGGTGCGGGGGCGGAGTTACCGCGAAGACCTGCTGGCCATCAGGCACTACCTGGACGAGGTGAAACCGGTGCTGGTGGGTGTGGACGGCGGGGCGGACGTGCTTTTGGAGTTCGGCTACAGCGCCGACCTGGTTATCGGGGATATGGACAGCGTGAGCGACGAAGCGCTGCGGCGGGCCCGGGAAATAGTGGTGCACGCTTATCCCAACGGCCGCTCTCCCGGGCTTGAGCGCATCAGGCGCCTGGGACTGAGCGCAAAGGTCTGGAGAGCTCCCGGCACTTCCGAAGATATCGCCTTGCTGCTGGCCTACGAAAAGAACGCCAGGTTGATCGCGGCGGTTGGGACCCACTCCAACATGATTGATTTTCTGGAGAAAGGGCGCAAAGGGATGGCCAGCACCTTCCTGGTGCGGCTTAAGGTGGGCGACCGCCTGGTGGATGCCCGCGGCATCAGCCAGCTCTACCGGAGCAGGGTTTCGGGCCGTTCCCTGGTGGTACTGGCCGTGGCGGCGGCTATCCCGGCAGTGGTCCTGGCGCTGACCAACCCTACGGTGCGGCATATTTTCAGGCTGTTTCTTATCCGCTCCGGATTGCTTTAGAAGGGAGGTTCTGCCGTGTTCCGGCTCAAAGACCATATCATTTCCCTGGCGGCGGTTTTTCTGGCCTTGGGACTGGGCATACTGATCGGCTCCGGTATGGGGGATGATATGCTGATTAAGCAGCAGCGCCTTATTATAGAGCAGATGAGCCGTGATTTCCGGTCCCTGCGCGAGGAACGGCTGCAGCTGGAAGCGCGGGTTCAGCGCCTGACCCGTGATATTTCCCTGTGGGAGAAGTACCAGGAGGCGCTGTATCCGGCCATGGTGAGCGGGGCGCTGGACGGCAGGAAGACAGCCGTCGTTACCCATGGCGCGCAGGTGCCGGCCGGCCTGGCCAGGGTCCTGCAGGACGCCGGGGTGGCGGTGACCGGTGTGCTCACGGTGGAGGGGCGCCAGCACTGGGAGGGGCCGGCGGCCGTGCTGGGTGAGGCGGTGGCCGCGCTGGCGGGCGGCGGGAAGCCGGACGCGCGGGGTAAAGAGGCTGTGGAGGCGATGCTTTTGTCAGGCGGCCTGAACCTGGAGTGCAGGGAGGCGGTGCCGCCCGACGCGGTTATTGTCCTGGTGGGTGAAAGGAAAGCGGTAAGTGAAGAGCTGGTAAAAGCCATGTGCCAGCGCCTGGCAGGGGACGGCCTGCCGGTGGTGGCGCTGGAGGACAGCCATATTAAGGATTCTTTCCTTGGAGTTTTCCGGGAACTGGGCATCCCCACCATTGATAACGCCGATACCGTTTTCGGGCAGATTACGCTGCTGGCGGTGCTGAACGGCCAAAGCGGCCATTTTGGTGTCAAGCAGGGAGCGGAACAGTTCGTGGCGCCTGTTTGGGGGTTAAAAAGCGCGGCGGCGGGAGGAGAGCGGCAATGAAGGTTTCGGCTGTAATCCCCGCTTTTAATGAAGAGGCAAGAATCGGTGAAACTGTGGGGGCGCTGCGCTCCCTGGCGGTGGTAAGCGAGATTGTGGTGGTGGACGACGGTTCCGCCGATGGCACGGCGGAGGCGGCCAGAGACGGCGGCGCTGACGTTGTCATCAGGCTGGATAAGAACAGCGGCAAAGGGGAAGCTCTGCGGCGGGGGGCACAAGCGGCCGGAGGCGACATTATCTGCCTGGTGGATGCCGACCTGGGGGGGACGGCCACCCAGTTTAAGCTGTTGCTGGCGCCGGTGCTGGCCGGGGAGGCGGATATGACGGTGGGGGTGCTGCCGCGCCCGCGCCGGAAGGCGGGCTTTGGCCTGGTGACGGGCCTGGCTGCCTTTGGTATCAGAGCCCTGACCGGTTTCAAACCGTCTTCTCCCCTTTCCGGACAGCGGGTTATTACCAGAGAGGTCTTCCGGCAGTGCGGGTTTGGAAGCGGCTTTGGCGTTGAGGTGGGGCTCACCGTGGAGTGCCTGCGGCGGGGTTTTCGCCTGCTGGAAGTACCGGTACAGATGAGGCACCGGGAAACGGGGCGTAGCCTGGCGGGCTTTCGGCACCGGGGCCGGCAGTTTATCCAGGTTGCCCGCACGCTCTGGCAGTCTTTTAGGAAAGTGAGGGTGTAGCTTGGCGCAGGCTCTATACTTGCCGGTTACCCTGGCAGCAGTGGTGATGCTGCTGCCTGTCTGGGCGGAGCTGGTGAAAATATCAGGCCATATGGAGGCCAATTACCGTGGCCGCTCCGTCCCGCAAAGCATGGGGGGCGTGCTGGTTCCCGTTTTTGCGGCCAGCAGCGCCTGGGCGCTGCTCACCGGCCTGCTACCAGCCGGACTCCTGCTGCGGGCAGCGGTCACGGTGGCCGGCTTTGGCCTGCTCGGGTTTGCCGACGATATCTGGGGGGATGGCCGGTCACGCGGTTTTGGCGGCCATTTCCGCCGCCTTTGGCGCAACGGCGAGGTAAGTACCGGGGTGATGAAGGCGGTGGGAGGTTTCCTGGTGGCGGTGTGGGCGGTGGCGGGGCTGCCCGGGTTCTTTTTGCTTTTGTTCTGGCGCGCCGCCCTGGTGGCCCTGTCGGCCAACCTTTTTAACCTGATGGATCTGAGGCCGGGCCGGTCGCTCAAGGTTTTTTTTCTCTGCTCCCTGGCATATGCGTTTTTTGTGCGGTCCGAACCGGGGATACTGCTGCTTTTCCCCGGCCTGCTCACAGCTTTGGCCTGTTTGCCCCGGGACTTAAACGGCAGCGGCATGCTGGGTGATGCCGGTGCCAATGCTTTGGGCGGGTTGCTGGGCCTGGTGGTGGTGCTGACCGCTCCCGCTGCTTTTCACCTGACCTGGTTTGCCGTGCTGGTGCTGGTACACGGGGCGGCGGAAAGGGTTTCACTGACCGAGGTGATACGGTCCAACCCCTTGCTGAATTATCTTGATATGCTGGGCAGGGAAAGCTATGAAAAATAGCGGGGGCGGAAGGATAAAAACGGTTGGCGGTGAATTTATGCCGGGGAGTGACGTTATGTGCTGGCGCGCCGGTTAGCCAGGGTTAGGCAGGTTAAAGCGCTGTCAGACCATTGCCAGGAGCTGGAAGTGGCCCTGGGTGGTTCTTTGGCCAGGGCACTCAATTATGTTCCTCTCACCGGCCCCGCCGCCGGAGGAGACCGGGTTGTGCTGAACACCACCGCCGTAGAGCTGGGGCTGGGGAGCGGCGGTTATCATTTTGTTTGCCTGAACCTGCAGAGCCCTGAGGCGGCCCTGGCTGGGGAAGGCCATATTATGAAGCTCCGTTATACGCCGGGCCAGCTGCGGGTGCTGGCGGTGGAGGAGGAGACTTCGCCCCATCACGCGCTGATGACCGGGGCTGTCAGCCTGGACGGGCTGGTGGTCCTGGTGGCGGAGCTGCACAGCCAGCTTGCCCCCGCCGTTTTAACGCTGCAAAAAGAAAAGCCGGGGGTGCGCCTTGCCTACCTGATGACGGACGGCGGAGCGCTGCCGGCCTGGTTCAGTACCACCGCGCGGCGCCTGAGGGAGCTGGGGCTGCTGCAGTCGGTTATCACCTGCGGGCACGCCTTCGGCGGCGACCTGGAGGCGGTAAATGTGTACAGCGGTTTGCTGGCTGCCAGGCACGTGGTTTCGGCGGAGGCGGCCATTGTGGCTATGGGGCCGGGTGTGGCCGGCACCGGCACGCCCTTCGGCTATAGCGGCATAGAAGCGGGAGACAATATCAACCGCGTTTACGCCTTGGGCGGGCGGCCCGTGGCTGTGCCGAGAATCAGCTTTGCCGACCAAAGGGAGCGGCACCGGGGCCTGTCCCACCACACCATAACCGCCCTGGGTCGGGTGGCGCTGGCGCCGGCGGACCTGCCTCTGCCGCTGCTGCCGGCTAAACATCAAAGCCGGTTGGAAGAGCAGGTGAGTACGGCAGGCCTGGCGGACCGCCACCGGGTTTTTTATGTAGAAGGGTCTCTGGACCACCTGCGTGAAAGCGGACTCAGTCTCTCCACCATGGGGCGCGGACTGGAAGAAGACCCCGCCTTTTTCCTGGCCGTTGCGGCGGCGGCCGGGCACGCCGCCGGACTTATCCAGCGCGGGCAGCCGGTCAGGTAAGTGCCAGGGGTTATTTGGCAAAATATTCAGGGTGGAGGAGATGGGGAAGGATGGAAAAAACGGTTGGCTCAAGGGTTGTTTATGACGGCAGGATTATCAGGGTGCGCGTGGACGAGGTGGAGCTGCCGGGCGGTAAAACAGCAACCCGCGAGGTGGTGGAGCATGGCGGGGCGGTGGCCGTGGTGGCCCTGACGGAGAACGGGGAAGTTTATTTTGTGCGCCAGTTCCGCAAGGCGCTGGAAAAAGAGCTTATGGAGATTCCGGCCGGGAAGCTGGAGGCCGGGGAAGACCCGGCGGTGTGTGCCGCCAGGGAGCTGGCGGAGGAAACCGGCATGGCGCCCGGGCGTCTTCAGCTGCTTGCTTCGTTTTATACCTCGCCCGGCTTTGCTTCGGAAAAAATATACGTGTACCTGGCCACCGGGCTTGTGCCGGCCAGGGCGGAAGCGCCGGAGGACGAAATCCTGCAGGCTTACCGCCTGCCGCTGGGCGAAGCGCTGGCACTGGCCCGCGCCGGTAAAATTGAAGACGCCAAGACACTGGTGGGACTCCTTTTATTGCCGGATACAGAATTCAAAAGCCGGAATTCAGAATAATTTCAGGGTACTGGCGGCGTTTCTTACGGCTCCTGACTTCCGGTGCCTGAGTTCTGACTGCCGCCGCTGCAGCATACACTTGTCCCAGGAAGCAACGCCGGGAGGTGGTGCCGTGCGGCGGCATGGCATAAGGGACGCGGTCAGCGAGCATTTCCGCCAACAGTTTGGTATTTATATCCTGGTGATGGTTGTGTTTACATCAGGGGTAGCCACAGGGGCTCTTTCCGTGCGGTTGCTGGAAGAGATCCAGATCCGGGAGCTGAACGAGTACTTTTTCGGTTTCGTGGACTACCTGGCGGAGCAGCAGCCCATTAACCAGGGGCTGATACTGAAAAGGGCGGTCCTGCAAAACGGGCTGTTCCTCCTGGCACTTTACTTTTGCGGCAATTTTTTCCTGGGCTTTATACCGGTGCTGGGCCTGCTTTTTTACCGCGGCTTCAGTATAGGGTTCGCCGTTGGTTTCCTGGCTGAGCAGAACTCGCTGCACGGTTTGCTGTTTGCCGCCGGCGCCATATTGCCCCAAAACCTGATTTATGTCCCGGCAGCCGTGTTGGCCGCAGTCTGTGCCGTCATCTTTTCGCTTTTGCTTTTCCGGAGGCGTTTTACGGGCCGGTCTTTTCCGTACGGCGCCTATTTTCTGCAGTACTCGCTGCTCATGCTGATGGCGGCGGCGGCCTTCGCCCTGGGCGCCCTGGTGGAAACGGTCATAACACCGGTCTTCATGAGAGCGGTGGTGGTGGCACTATAAGCAAACAGGCACCGGCCGGCAAGGACGGTGCCTGTTTGCAGGAAGCGGGCAATGGTTCTGTGGCGGATTATGGCGCCAGTTCTGCCGCCAGCTGCTCCAGAGTCAGGGCGGCGTTGCCTGGCAGCAGGTGGACGTGGGGCAGGTCGTAGAGGGTGTTGGGCACGCCGGAGTAGCCGGGAGCGGCATCCAGGTTGCAGACCACAACCGCTTTGGCTTCTTCCGCTTTCAGGACCGGCATGCCG
>DYEY01000063.1 GCA_020725465.1 Dethiobacter sp. | reverse complement strand
GGGGGCGATGTGGCCGGGTTCAGGGCCACACCCGCTTTTTTGCCAAGGTCGCGGACCATCTGCAGGATACGGTGCAGGTGCCTGCAGGCCTCTGCCGACACTGTAAGCAGGTCAGCGCCGGCTGCGGCAAAATCAGCCAGGTAACGCTCCGGCTGCTCGATCATAAGGTGCACGTCAAAAAAAAGGCTGGTTTTATCCCGCAGCGCCCTGACCACCGGAGGCCCGAAGGTGAGATTGGGCACGAAATGCCCGTCCATTATATCAAAATGGAGCCAGTCAGCGCCGGCCGATTCCACCCTTTGCACTTCCGCTGCCAGGTTGGAGAAATCTGCCGACAGCAGGGAAGGAGCTATTTTAACCATTCCACCGGCCCCTTTCCGTTTCTTCAATTTCCGCCAGGAAGGCCAGGTAATTCCGGTAGCGTTCAGCAGGGATGCCGCCGGATGCCACCGCTTCCTTAACGGCACATTCCGGCTCGCTCCGGTGCCGGCAACCCTGGAAGCGGCACCTGACAGAGGCGCCTGCAAGCTCAGGGAAACATTGACCGAGCGCTCTGGAGCTGACTCCCGCCAGGTCCAGCTGGCTAAACCCTGGGGTATCGGCCACCATGCCGCCGCCGTCCAGAGGCAGCAGTTCCACGTGGCGGGTGGTATGGCGGCCACGGCCCAACCGGCCTGAAATAACGCCGGTGCGCAGGTCCAGCCCTGTCTGCAGCCTGTTTAGGAGGGACGATTTTCCCACCCCGGACTGGCCGGCCACCACTGTGATTTTGCCGCGCAGGCAGTCTTTAAGTTGGTCTATGCCCCTGCCGTCCAGGGCGCTGGTTGCCAGTACCGTGTAACCGGAGCCGGCATAGATGCTCTGCAGTGCCGTTAATTCCTCTTCCGTTTCAGCAAGATCGATTTTGTTCAGACAAATGATTGACCCCAGTCCTCCCGCCTCCGCCAGCACCAGCAGGCGGTCCAGGACCTGCAGCGACAGCGGGGGAAACCTGGGCGAGCATATTGCCACCAGCTGGTCCACGTTGGCTACAGGTGGCCTTACCAGTTGGGTCCGGCGCGCCAGGACTTTTTCCAGAACCCCCTCTGCGGCAGACAGGAAAGCGACTTCCACCCGGTCACCCACCATAATGTTGATTCCTTCTTTTTTGAACCGTCCCCGGGCACGGCAACGCAGCACCTTTCCGTCTTCGGTGCGCACATCATAAAAACCGCCCATGGCCCGGATAATAATTCCCCCCAGGAATACCACCTCTTATCAGGGAAATGCCCTTTTTTCCACCTGGTCCAGCCACCGTACCTCCACCGTTCCACTGCCGTAACCGAAGGTCCGGATAATTTCACCGGTACTCAGGTACAGCTCCTCTCTCCGTCCCTGGGTGTCACTGATAAAAACCGTTATCAGTTCACCGCGGGGAATTATGGCCGTATTAATCTCTATGGGATAAGCGGAAGCGGTGGGCGTCCCCCTGCTTATGACCAGGTCGACGAAATCACCGGCCTGAACCAGCTCTCCGGCCGCCGGGCTTTGCCTGATTACCGTACCGTCAGGCCAATCACTGTCTTCCCGGTCCACCAGGCGCAGCTTAAGACCAAATAACTCAATCCAGTCCCTGGCGTCTTCCAGGGAAGTACGGGTCAGGTCTTTCATGGGGAAGGGGCGTCCCCCCTGGCTTACGGCAATAGAAACCCGGGACCCCCTGGGCAACGAAAAGCCCTCGCCCGGATTCTGCTTGATGACGGTACCCGGTGGCACTTCATCACTGTATTCGCGCTGCACATCCACGAAAAATCCAAGACCTTCCAGGATCAGTATGGCTTCCAGTTCTGTTTTTCCGGATACATCTTCCACTGTCACCAGCACTGGCCCGGCACTGAGGGTCAATTCAATCTGCCTTGTCTTTTTAACCCGGCGGCCGGCGGAGGGCACCTGGCGCAGGACGTGGCCGGAAGGCACCTCGTCGTCGTGCACCGATTCAACTATCCTGTACCGCAGGTCTTTTTCGTCCAGAATAGCAGCCGCCCTGGTGAGGCTTTCGCCCTCTACCAGGGGCACCTCCACTTCCGGCACCACCAGCAGCTCCCGCAGCTGCATCACGCCCACCGTTACAGCCAGCAGGAACACAAACAAAAAGATCAGGCCTGCCAGGCGCCAGTTGAAGGGCCTCCCGGCTCTGCCTTTCGCCTTTTCCCGTCCCGGCCCGGTCCCATTGTCAACCGCCGGGACGTGAGGCGTACTCCTGCCGAGCAAAAAGTCCGAAAGATCCTGCGCCATTTCCCGGGCCGACTGGTAGCGCTTCTCCGGCTCCTTGGCCACCGCCTTGCGGATGATCCGGGCAATCTCCTCCGGTACTTCTGCATTTTGCTCCCGCACCTCAGGGAAAGGTTCCTGGAGGTGTTTCAGCGCCACCGACACCGGTGAATCACCGGCATAGGGAACGGCGCCGGTCAACATCTCGTAAATAACCACGCCCAGTGAATATATGTCCGATTTCTCCCCGGTCTGTCCTCCGCTGGCCTGCTCCGGTGAAAAATAATGCACAGAACCGAGAATGGCTCCGTTATAGGTGACCGTCGCCGCCGTTACGGCCTGGGCAATGCCAAAGTCGGTCACCTTGACCCGGCCCTCTTCGTTGATCAGAATGTTATGCGGCTTTACGTCACGGTGAACGATGCCGTGCCGGTGCGCATGAGCCAGCGCGTGAGCGGTCTGGCAGGCGTAGTCCACCGCCATACGTACCGGCAGGAAGCCCATTTTGTTAACCAGTTCCTTCAGCGACTGGCCTTTAACGTATTCCATTACGATATAATAGATACCGTCTTCCTGGCCCACATCATAAATACTGACAATATTGGGGTGAGAAAGACTGGCGGCGGCCTGGGCTTCACGGCGGAAACGCCGGACAAAGTCCTGGTCGCTCACATATTCAGGGCGCAATACCTTGATAGTGACGCTCCGGTTCAGCAGGTTGTCCAGTCCCCTGAAAACAAAGGCTGTACCGCCATCTCCGATTTTTTCAACCACCTGGTAACGGTTCCCCAATATTTTGCCGATCATATTTTCACCTCAAGTCTCTCCTCCGGAGGTCAGACACGGAAAAGCACGGCGGTTATGTTGTCTGTACCGCCTCGTTCGTTGGCCAACCGAACAAGGTGCGCGATTACAGCTGACGGTTCTCCCCCACTGCGTACCGCAGCCAGAATTTCGTTATCGTCTACCTGTGAATACAGGCCGTCGCTGCAAAGAAGCACCGCGTCACCCGGACTGAAGTCAAGCGGTGCAATATCAAATTCTTCGCTGTTTTCGGTCCCCAGCGCCCTGGTCAGGATGTGGCGCTGCGGGTGACCGTTGGTTTCCTCTTCACTGATCCGTCCGTTACGCAACAGCTGGCTAACCAGGGTATGATCCTCGGTAAGGGGGAAAATACCGTCATTGTTGATACGGTAAGCGCGACTGTCACCCACGTGGCCGAGCCAGAAGTTGTTCTCCCAGCCCAAAATAAGTGTCAGTGTGGTCCCCATACCCGACTGGGAGCGGTCCGCCCTGGCCGCTTCCAGCACCTTTAAATTGGCGCGGGCCAGCATATTATGCACAAAAATGTGTGCCGGTACGGCACCCTCCAACAGCTCCCGCCCGTGTGCGCTAAGGTAGCTGCTTAACGCCTCCAGGGCCAGGGTGCTGGCAACTTCTCCCGCTGCGTGCCCGCCCATGCCGTCGGCCACGGCAAACAGCCAAATCGGCCCTTCACGGCAGATCAGGTAACTGTCTTCATTTTTTTCCCTTACTTGTCCCCTGTCGCTCATACCTGCGGCATCCATCAGGATCACTCCCCTGATAAAGGTTGCGCAACTGCCCGCAGGCTGCCGCAATATCCGCTCCCAGCCTGCGCCTTACGGTCACTTTTATCTTTCTTTCTTTCAATATCCCGGCAAAGCGGCCGACGGCCAGGTCCCCGCTGGGGCGGAAGCTTAACCCGGGCACCAGGTTAAGCGGAATCAGGTTCACATGACAGCGCATCCCTTCCAGCAATGCGGCCAGTTCCCGCGCCTCTTTTGCGCCGTCGTTCAACCCTTCGATCAGAATATATTCAAAAGTCACCCTCCGGCCGGTAATCTCTGCGAACCGGCGGCAGGCGTCCATCAGCACAGCCAGGGGATATTTCCGGTTTACAGGCATAATCCGGTCCCGCAGTTCATCATGCGGGGCATGCAGTGACACCGAAAGGGTAATGGGCCAGCGCAGCCGCGCCAGCTCCAGTATGCCGGGCACCAGGCCGCTGGTAGATACCGTCACGTTACGCAGGCTTATGCCAAGCCGGGACGGGTCCTTTACCGCCCCGAGAAACCCTTTTAAAGCCTCCAGGTTATCCAGTGGTTCACCGGTGCCCATCAGCACCAGGCCGCCCAAGGCTCTCTTTTCCGCCATCAGCCATTTCCTGACCTGCAGCACCTGCGCCGTCATCTCCCAGTCCGCCAGGTTGCGAATGAACCCGGGCAATCCCGAGGCGCAGAACCGGCAACCCATCCGACAGCCCACCTGGGTGGAAATGCAGGCGCTGCTGCCGCTGCGGTAGGACAGCAGCACTGTCTCCACGCTGTGACCGTCCGGCAGGGCAAAAAGAAACTTTACCGTGCCGTCTTCTGACACCTGCCTGTCAATTTCAGCCAGCAAACCGGTCACAGCCTCATCTTCCAGTTTCCGGCGCAGCTGCAACGGCAAATTGGTCATCTGTTGGAAAGTAACAGCATTTTTGCGGTAAAGCCAATCAAGTATCTGATCCGCCCGGTAAGGGGCCTCCCCCAAGCGGTCAAGGAATTCGGCCAGTTCAGCCCGGGCAAGGGCAAGGACAACCGTTTTGTCCATTGAAATCACGGTCCCCACTGTATCAGGCTTTCAATACTGCACCAAGTATACCAAAACAGCAATAAAAATGCAATGTAACCCCCTGGGGGCAGAATCAGGACCGTCCCCGCTTTGCGGCAGATTCTGCTTCAGAGTTTACGGCGGACCAGGCGGGCGATAAAGAAACCGTCCACTCCGTGCCGGTGAGGGAACAGGTGGACACCCCGCGGGCCGGTGGCATCACGCCATGACGCCGGCAGCCATGGTCCGGGATCCTCCGCCTGAAAGCCAGGGTGGGTCTCCAGAAAGTCCGCTACCACCCTGTCCGTCTCTTCCGGTTCATTGGTGCAGGTGCTGTAGACCAGAACACCGGCGGTGACCCTGGCCGCTTCCTTTAAGAGCTGTCGCTGGATTGCGGCCAGCTCACCGATATCCTGCTCTTTGCGCCTCCATTTCAGGTCAGGTTTTCGCCTGATGACACCAAGGCCGGAGCAGGGGGCGTCCAGTAGCACCCGGTCATATCCCCGGTCCGCCAGCGCGGGCAGCGACCTGGCGTCGGCCAGGGCGGTCTGCACGATTTTAACCCCCAGGCGCCGGCAATTGGCCTCCACCAATCGCAGCCGGTGTTCATGGAGGTCAAGGGCCAGTATCCGGCCCCGGTTGTCCATAAGCTGAGCCAGGTGGGTTGTCTTGCCGCCCGGTGCGCTGCAGCAGTCCAGGACAAGCTCGCCGGCCTGGGGGTCCAGCACGCGGGAAACAACCATAGAGCTCTCGCCCTGGACCTGAAAGTAACCTTCACTGTGTCCCGGCAGTTCAGGCAACCGCCCCCCTTTTTCTACTGTAATGCCCTCCGGTACCACTCTGCCCGCTGTAGCCCGGTAACCCGCCGCCCGCAGCATTGCCAGCAATTCCTCCGGTGCAATCTTCAGGGTATTGGCGCGCAGTGAAAGCGGCGCCGGTTCATTATTGGCTGCCAGCAAAGCTTCTGTCAGAGCGGAACCGTAACGCAAAAGCCAGCGTTCAACCAGCCAGCGGGGGTAGGAGTAAAAGAGCGACAGGTAAGCGGCCTCGTCACTTTTCCGGTCCGGCCAGGGCAGGGCACCTCCCAGGCGTAACACACCGCGCAGGACGCCGTTGACAAAAGGTGCCAGCGCTTTTTTTCTGCCCTTTTTGGCCAGCTCCACCGCGGTATGGCAGGCGGCAGAGGCAGGCACCCGGTCCAGGTAGAAAAGCTGGTAGACACCTATACGCAGAATATCCAGCACTTCCCTGTCAATCCGGTCAGCAGGCCGGCCCGCGGCCAGGCTGATTATCCAGTCCAGGGTCAGGCGCCTGGCAGTGACCCCGTAGACCAGCTCGGACGCAAAAGCGCGGTCCCGGGCAGCAAGTCCGGCACCGCTCAAAACTTCGGCCAGCGCCAGGTTAACAAAGGCGCCTTCGGCATCTACCCGCCTGAGTGCGGCTAAGGCAGCTTCTCTGGCGGAAAACTTCTTTTTCACTCCTTACCTCCTGTTACGCAGCATGAGCAGGCGCAAAAGCTGGGTCAGTGCCACTGCCGCCGCGGCAATGTAAGTCAGGGCGGCGGCATTCAGTACCTTCCCGGTGGGGCCCACTTCCTCCCGGGTCAGGAATCCCTCAGCCTCCAGCAGGGCCAGGGCGCGGTTGGAGGCGTTGTATTCCACCGGCAGCGTCACCAGCTGGAAAACGACGGCGAAGGCAAAAAAGAGAATGCCAACGTCCATCAGCCAGCCCATGCCGGCCTGGGCAAAGAAAAATCCGATCAGAAACAGCGGCACCGCCATGCGTGACCCGATATTGGCCATGGGGAAGATGTTGTTGCGGAAAGAAAGAGGGATATAGCCGTCACCGTGCTGGATGGCGTGCCCGGCTTCGTGGGCGGCTATGCCCAGAGCCGCCAGGGAATTGCTCCGGTATACTTCCGGGGAGAGGCGGATACGACGGCTGCGAGGATCGTAATGGTCGCTGAGGTAACCCTGGCCCAGGTCCACTCCCACGTCATACAGGCCGGCCCTGTCCAGCAGTCTTCTGGCCACCTGGGCGCCGGTGGCGCCGGAACGGGCAAAGACGCGGGAATACCGGTAATAAGTTGACTGCACCCGGCTTTGCGCCCATACCGCAAAAATAAAAGCAGGGATCACCAACAGCATGGTTATGTCAGGAGGCAGAAAAAACATGGTCAATCTCTCCTTTCTTTGAAAAACAGTATGGCTTTTTCCACGGCCTCCAGGTTTACAGTGGTATTGTGACAGGGGCCGAAAGGCCTCTCATTGGTGACACCCAGTACCGGCAGGGGAATGGCGTCAAGGATGCCGCTGGTCAGATCCCGTTCACAGGCAACGGCTATAATAGCCAGCGGGCCTGTCTCCCGCACCGCCTGCCTGGCCAGTGTGCCGCCGGTGGCAATACGCAAAGGTACGCCGTGCCGGTCGCCCAGATTAAGCAGGTCGCCCACGCTGCAACGGCCACAGCGGAGGCAGTTATCCGGGTTGGCGGTAACACGCCTGGTACACTCGGACCCCTGCAGGCAATGCGGCAGCAAAAGCAGCAGGCGGCCCTCAGCTGACCTGGTTTTCCTGGCCCGGACCAACTGATTGTTTACTTCAACGAAAGACCGCTGGATCCGGTCCTGGGCGATTCTGAACATTTTGCCCAGCCTTATCACCACCGGGTAGAGCACAGCTACCGTAAAGTTCATCGGTTTTTCCAACAGTCTGATATTACGTTCGGAAAGCAATGAAATCACTATGCCCACAAAACCTATTCCCACCACAGACAGCACCACCAGTACCGCCAGTACCGCGAGGCCGGAAAGAAACCTGAGAACGCTGCTGCCCTGTTTAAACAGCGTTAACCAGACGTAAACCAGCGACCCGGCCAAAATAAGCAGAGCAGCGCTTAACAATCCCAGGAAAAGCCGCTTACGCACTCCCATGCGCGCACCTCCCGCCCAGTACTTCTCCCGGTACAACGGTGTTGCCGCACAGGTATTCCGCCGCCGTCATGGCGCGCCTGCCGGGAGGCTGTAGCTCCGTGATCAGGTAGTCACCCCGCCCCGTGGCCACCCGGATGCCGTCCGCACCGGCGGCAATCACCGTGCCTGCCGGCCCCGGCTGATATCCCAGGGTGTCCGCCGGCCGTCCCAGCCAGATTTTCAGCCTGTTTCCCCTAAAGTAAGTATACGCACCGGGCCAGGGGTTCATGCCGCGCACCAGATTGTGGACAGCGTCCGCAGGCGCTGCCCAGTCTATTTCTTCCTCACCGGCGGCAAGAGGCGGCGCCGGTGTGGCCAGATTGTGGTCCTGCTTTATCCGGGGGGCGCTGCCCTCCAGAAGAGCCTGCAGGGCAGCCACTACCAGGCCGGCGCCCAGCTCTTTTAAGACATCGTGTATTTTCCCCGTGGTGTCATCGGGGCCGATGGGAATGCTTTGCCGGCATATAATATCGCCGGTATCCATGCCCTCGTCCATATGCATGATGGTAATGCCGGTCTCCTTATCACCGTTCAGGACAGCCCGGTGAATGGGAGCGGCGCCGCGGTAACGCGGCAGCAGTGAGGCATGGATATTAACCGCCGCCACTGTGGGAACCCGGAGAACATGCCCGGGCAGGATGCGACCGAATGCTGCCGCTACCAGGAAATCAGGACGGGAGGAGATAAGCTTGTCCATGAATTCTTCCCCACGCAGAGACTTTGGCTGCAGTACGGGTAAGCCCATGGCCAGCGCTGCCTCCTTAACAGCGGTTGGGGCGGTTTTTTGGCCCCGCCCACGCGGCCGGTCTGGCTGGGTAACCACCAGCACGATCCGGAATCTTGCGTTTATGGCTTTCAGGGCCGGGACTGCAAATTCCGGCGTTCCCATAAACACTACTCTTGCCACGGCTGCTCCTTTCCGGGACTTGCCTTCAGTCCTCCTTTTCGATAATACGGGTGGCCCGGTCCACAAACAGGATGCCGTCCAGGTGGTCTATTTCATGCTGGAAGGCGCGCGCCAGCAGGCCGGTGGCGCAGATTACCTTTTCCTCTCCCTCCGGAGTCAGCGCCCGCACGGTCACTGTGGCGTCCCTTTCCACCTCGCCAGCCACCCCCGGCAGGCTCAGACATCCTTCCACAGCGGACTCCCTGCCCTCACGGTGAATAATCACCGGGTTTATCAGCTTCAGCAGGCCGTGCTCATCCTTTATATCCACCACTATCAGTCTCTTGCTTATGCCAATCTGGGTTGCGGCCAGACCAACTCCTTCAGCGTCGTTCATGGTCTCGGCCATGTCGTCCAACAAAGCCAGTATCTGTGTGTTAATTTCCCGTACATCCCGTGCTTTCTCACGCAGCACCGGGTCGCCTTCCCTGCGGATTATCCTGATTGCCATCCCTGTTACACCTGCGTTCTAAAGTAAATTTTGCGGTTCAACGTCAATGGTCATTTTTACCTGGTCAAACCTGACCTTCTGCCTGTACTCAGCCGCGGTAAGACGCAACACGGCCAGCAGGGAGTGCAGGCTGTGCGCCTTAAGTACCAGTTGCCAGCGGTACTGCCCCCTGATACGGGGAATAGGGCAGGGAGAAGGGCCAAGCATTTCAGCCTGTCCAGCCAGTACCAGGGCGAACGATTCTGCCGCCGCCGCGGTTTTGCCTTCATCCGGTCCGGCAAACAAAACTTTCGCCAGGACGGAGAAAGGAGGGTAGCCCAGCTCGCGGCGGGCATTTATCTCCTGTTGGTAAAAAGATTCGTAGTCATGTTCCCGCGCGGTCAGCACGGCGTGATGGTGCGGTGAATAGGTTTGCACCACCACTCTTCCCACCGCTTCCCCCCGCCCCGCTCTGCCCGCCACCTGGGTCAGCAGCTGGAAGGTCCGCTCCCCTGCCCTGAAGTCAGGCAGGTTCAGGGAAGTATCGGCGCTAATCACTCCCACCAGGGTCACATTGGGAAAGTCGAGCCCTTTGGCAATCATCTGGGTACCCACCAGGACATCTGTTTCGCCCCGCCGAAAGGAACTCAGAATTTGCCTGTGTGCGCCTTTTCGGGCCGTGGTGTCGGCGTCAAGGCGGCCGATGCGGCTGCCGGGGAACATCTTCTGCAGCTCTTCCGCCACCTTCTGCGTACCGGTGCCGAAATGCCTGATATACCTGCCGCTGCAGGCGGGGCAGGCAATGGGGTATGGCTCGCTGTGTTCACAGTAATGGCAACGCAGCGCAGTATCGACCGAGTGGTATTTCAGCGCTACCAGGCACTCAGGGCAGCGCATGGCATGACCGCAGGACCGGCAGAGGACAAAGGTGGCATAGGCCCGCCTGTTCAAAAACAGGATAGCCTGCCGGCCGCCCTCCAGCACCCCGGTCAGGGCCGCCGCCAGCGGCCTGCTGAACATGCTCCTGTTGCCGCTCTTCAGTTCTTCCCGCATATCAACCACTTCCACCGCCGGCAGCGGCCTGCCGGCCACGCGCGCGGGCAGGCGGCAGAGAGTATAATCCCCTTTCCGGGCCAGGAAAAAAGTCTCCAGTGACGGCGTGGCGCTGCCCAGCACAGTAACGGCGCCGTGCCAACCAGCCCGCCACATGGCAATATCCCTGGCGTGGTAGCGGGGGCTTTCTTCCTGCTTGTAGGTATGCTCATGCTCTTCGTCGAGCACAATGAGCCCCAGGTTTCTGACCGGGGCAAACACCGCGGAGCGGGCGCCGATTACCACCCTGGCTTCGCCTGTGCTTACCCTCCTCCATTCATCATAGCGCTCCCCTGCCGACAACCGGCTGTGCAGGACCGCCACTTCGTCCCCGAAGCGGCAGGTAAACCGTTCTATCATCTGGGGAGTGAGTGCTATCTCCGGCACCAGCACGATGCTGGCCCTTCCCCAGGCCAGTACCGTTGCAATGGCCTGCAGGTAAACTTCGGTTTTACCGCTGCCGGTGACACCGTACAGGAGTATTTTCCCCTGCCCACCGTCCAGTCCTTCCCTGATTTTCCGCAGCGCCTCCTCCTGGTCCGCGGTAAGAGGCGGCGGATCCTGCTCCGGCAGCTCTGCTGCCGGTTCCGGACGGCGCCTGGTTACGGTCTCCCTGACCAAAAGCCAGCCTTTCCGTTCCAGAGAAAGCACTGTGGATCGCCCAATCCCGGCCCTGGCCAACTGCGCCAGGGTCGCACTGCCCTTCTGACGTTTTAAAAAGTCCAGCGCCTGCTTCTGCTTTTCCCCCAGATTAAGGACCGGTCCATCCCGGTCAGCAAGGACCGCCGTCTTTACTTTCTTTTCTTTCACGCCCCGGTTGTCCCTGTTTATAATTTCAATTATACCCTTACTTTCCAGGAGGTGCAACTGCTGCAGCGTAAGCTCCGGAAAGTTCCTGCGCCATTCGGCCAGGGGCAGCCGGCCCTTTTCTTTAAGCGTCGCCAGCGCCTGATCTGTGGGCTCACCGTCGCCTTTATACCTTACCAGTTTTTCAGCAGTCCAGCGCACACCGGGCGGCAGCATGGCCTGCAGAAAGTCGACGCGCCGGCACAGGTACCGCTTTGCCCCCCACCGGGTGAGTTCCAGCAACTCTTCAGTCAGCAGCGGCTCTATGTCCAGTACTTCCTCGATATCTTTAAAGGGGCCGCCTGCCGGCTCCGCCTCCGTTACAGCCACACAGTATCCTTCCAGCCGGCGCGAGCCGAAAGGCACCACCACCCGGCTTCCCGGCCGCACTTCCAGATGCGGCGGCACGCGGTAGGTAAAAGGCCTGTCCAGCTCGTCACTATGAATGGCAATTATTATCTCTGCCAGTTTTTCCATAAACCCTCCGCGGCATATCTTCTTAGCGTTACATTCCGCAAGTATCCTGCAGTCCCCTGCGCCGGTTGCTTCCTTGCAAAATATTATCCGTCCGGTATAATATTACTAAAGCGAAATTTTGCTTAAATGAGCTGTAGTGATATTTACAGCGACCTGCCACACGGCGGCGAGGGGGGAATTATTTTGCTTGCCCGTTTCAGTTTCATACTGCGCGACAACCGCTCGTGGCTTTTTCTTTCCTGTTCTTTTTTCGCCATGGGTTACCTGCTTTCCTTTAATGCACTGAGCCGCGATCCGGAGCTGTTCAAACTGCTGGAAGAAGCGGCCATTCCTTTTTTAAGGGAACTGGGCGAGCTGGTGTTCAGTGACAA
Source organism: Dethiobacter sp. (assembly GCA_020725465.1). Classification (GTDB taxonomy): domain Bacteria; phylum Bacillota; class Dethiobacteria; order Dethiobacterales; family Dethiobacteraceae; genus DYEY01. The sequence goes on along the minus strand of DYEY01000063.1, from coordinate 53,605 downwards.
CCTTCTTACCGGTTCGCTGATACTGTTTGCACATAACCTGGCGGCATCTCTTCAGATCATCCTGCTTGGCTTCATCCTGGGCATTCCGGCTCTGTTTTCCGCCCTGGCCAACGGCTCCCTCCTGGGCGCCTTTGTGGCCCGTATGGCCCAGGAGGGGATCATGCCTCTGCAGTTTTTGCTGGTGGGCATTATGCCCCACGGAATTTTTGAGTTGCCGGCCTTTTTCATCAGTGCCGCGCTGGGTCTGAAAATGGGTTATCACATTGTATTTCCCCTGCCCGGCCGCGGCCGCCGGGCCACCCTCGGCCACATTCTCCTGGAAATCAGGGATTGTGTCCCTTTTATCGCGCTTCTTCTGGCCATCGCCGCCTTGCTTGAAGTTTTCGTTACTCCGGGCCTGGTCCGGGCCTTCCTGCAACAACCCTTTTAAATGACAAGAGCCGGCCTGGGCCGGCTCTTTTACTGTTTTCTGTATCTTTTGGCGATTTCCCGCAGGATAGTTTCCGCCACCAGGTCTTTGCTCATTTTCGGCAAGGGCAGCTCAGTGCCGTCCCTGAACAAAAGCCGGCAGATATTGGTTTCGACGTTGAAGCCGGCTCCCGGTTCGGTCAGGTCGTTGGCCACTATCAGGTCCAGGTTCTTTCGCCTCATTTTATCAAGGGCGTTTTCCCTGACATCTTCAGTTTCAGCGGCGAAACCAGCCAGGAACCGTTCACCTTTGAGTTTGCCCAGCTCCTCCAGTATATCCGGGTTTTTTACCAGGTGCAAGGTAAGTTCCCCGCTCTTTTTTATTTTGGTTCCGCTCTCGCTGCCCGGCCGGTAATCCGCCACCGCGGCCGCCTTAACGGCTATCTGGCACTTTTCAAACTCCGGCAGGACAGCTTCCCTCATCTCACGGGCGGTGGTAACATCAACAACCCTGACACCCCAGGGCCTGGCGAGACTGGTAGGACCCGACACCAGCACCACCCGGGCACCGAAGCGCGCCGCGGCAGCAGCCAGGGCATACCCCATGCGGCCGCTGGAGTGATTGGTCAGGTAACGGACCGGGTCCAGCGGTTCCCTGGTCGGCCCGGCGGTGACCAGCACATTAAGACCTGCCAGCAGTTTCTCCGCAGCCAGGAGAGCCCTGGCCTGCTCAAAGATTAACTCTACCGCGGCCAGGCGGCCACGGCCGGTTTCACCGCAGGAAAGTTCGCCCTCCTCCGGCCCGGCAAACCGGTAGCCCAGCGCCTGTAGCTTCTGCAGGTTGCCTTGGGTCACAGGATTTTCATACATGGCGCTGTTCATGGCCGGCGCCAGGAGTACAGGGCAACGGGCGGCCATCACCGCGGTGGTAAGCAGGTCGTCGGCTATCCCTGCAGCTATCTTGCCCAGGCAGTTGGCGGTGGCGGGGGCGATTACAAATAGGTCAGCCCATTCGGCCAACGCGATATGCACGTGATCATACCGCTCCACGCCGGCAAACAGGCTGCTAAAAACCGGATTACGGCTTATCGACTGAAAGGTGAGGGGGGCTACAAACTCTTTGGCCGCTGCCGTCATTACTGTGCGCACTTCGGCGCCCGCCCTGACAAACAGGCGGCACAGCTCCACCGCCTTGTAAGCGGCGATACCTCCGGTAACTCCCAGCACGATGCGCTTGCCGTCCAGCACTGACCACACCCCTTATTTAATCCCCGACTTGGTCCGTTCATATAATATTTTGCCCTGGGCGATTTCTTCCAGCGCAATGGATACGCTCTTGGTAAGATTGGTGTCTATCAGCGGCTCCATGCCCTCATTGAGCTGACGGGCTCTCTTGGCCGCAGCTATAACCAGCGTGTACTTGCTGTCAACCCTGTTAATCAGGCGGTCGATGGACGGGTATATCATGCCTTTGCCTCCTTGATTATAGCCGAAATAAGATCGCTGTTACGCCGGACCCGCAGTTTTTCCGCCCGGATAACGGCAAGGACGTCATCCCTGGCTTCATTAACATCTTCATTGACAACCACATAGTCATACCAGGCAGCTTCCGCCACCTCGTTTACCGCGGCGGCAAGTCGGCGCTGCAGGCTTTCCGCCGATTCAGTCCCCCTCCTGGTGATACGCCGGGCAAGCTCGGCGGCCGAGGGCGGCAACAGAAAGATAAATATCCCAGCCGCCCCTGAATCCCTGACCTGGCGGGCACCCTGGGTGTCAATTTCCAGGATGACGTCCAGTCCCGCCGCCAGTTTTTTGGCAACCTCATCTTTGGGTGTCCCGTAATACTCACCGTAAACAAGGGCATACTCCAGGAATTCCCCGGCGCTGGCGGCCGCGAGAAATTCCTCCCTGGTGACAAAAAAATAATTAACCCCGTCCCGTTCACCGGCACGGGGCGGGCGGGTGGTTTTGGATACAGACAGCACCAGCTCCCGGTTCTGCTCAAGCAAGGCCCTGCACACCGTTCCCTTGCCCGCGCCCGACGGACCGGAAATCACAATAAGCAAACCCTGTCTGGCCAATGCTTTTCCTCCGGCTTATTCTTCTTCCTCGGCAGGGCTGGTTTCTTTGGTATGCAACCTGTGTTTTACCGTTTCCGGTTGTACCGCTGAAAGCACAACATGTCCGCTGTCGGTGATGATAACGGCACGGGTGCGCCGGCCATAGGTGGCATCAATCAGCATGCCGCGGTCCCTGGCCTCGGTGATTACACGCTTGATGGGGGCCGACTCCGGGCTTACGATGGCGATAATCCTGTTGGCCGAGACAATGTTGCCAAATCCTATGTTGATTAGCTTAATGGGCATTCTATTTCAGCCTCCTTTGGCATCCGTGACCGTCAATCGTGGTTAATGGTGCTCTGACTAATAGTATAACGGAATTTGGAGAAAAAATGCAAGAGGCATTTCTCTTATAAGCTTATCCGCGCTTATTCGATATTTTGCACCTGCTCGCGTATTTTTTCCAGTTCGGTCTTAATGTCCACCACCAGACTGGCAATGTGGTAATCGTTGGCTTTGGCACCAATGGTGTTCACCTCACGGAACAATTCCTGCGTTATAAAGTCAAGCTTTCTGCCCACCTGCCCCTGCCCTGACAGAGTTTCACCGCAGGCCTTCAGGTGGCTGCCGAGCCGCACCAGCTCCTCATCTATGCTGCTGCGGTCGGCAAAAATGGCCACTTCAGTCAGCATCCTCGCCCTGTCGGTTTCAGTCACGTCAAAGAAACCGCGCAGCTTTTCCTCCAGGCGCAGACGGTAATCCACCACCACTGCCGGAGCCCGCTCTTTAATCGCCGCTGCCAGCTCCGCCACCGCCGCCAATCTGGCAGCAATATCCTCCGCCAGGCGTATCCCTTCCGTCTGCCGCTGCCGGGCCAACCTCTGCAAAGCCAGCTCCAGTACCGGGCTTAGTTCGGCCCAAGACTGCTCCAGGTCGGCCTCTTTCTTCTCGAGGCGCAAAACGTCGGGCAGGCGGGCAAGCAGGTCCAGGCCTGGTCTTTCTTCGAGCGAACAAAAACTGCACATTTCGCCCAGGGCGGAAAGATAGGCCGCGGCCAGGGAGCTGTCAAAGACAACCTTGGTATCCGCTGACGCCTCCTGACGATTGATGTAAACTTCCACCCGGCCGCGCCCGGCATATTGCTGTACAGTACGCCGCACCCTTTCCTCCAGGGCCTGGATGTCTCTTGGCATCCTGACGGCCACGTCCAGGTAACGGTGGTTAACCGATTTTACCTCCACCCGGTAGCGGGCAGGGCCCTGCCCTTCACTTTCAGCCTGTCCGAAACCTGTCATGCTGCTTACCAATAATCAAACCTCTTTCCCTGGCAACAACGGTTTTTTATTTTAACAATAACATACCAAAGGTAAATCCTGCAATATAGCTGACGGCTATTTTCTGACCACCGCAACCCGTAGCCTGGTAACGGATACCACTGTGCCCACAAAAATCCGGGCCACGTTGGGCAGCAGGGAAGCTCCAAAAACAAAGGCCCACCCCAGTGGTTCCAGCGGCGTGGTTCCAAAAACCGCCGCCAGGACAGGCTGGTAGATTACCAAAAGCAACAAACCAAAAGAAGACAGCACCGCGCCCACCAGCCAGGGATTGCTGAGAAGGCCGCTCTTATCGCCGGCGTTTTCCCGGCGGCATTCAAACACGTATAACAACTGGGAAACAATAAGGGTAGCAAAAGTCATTGTCCTGGCCGTATCCAGGGACATTCCCCCATCAAGGCTCCAGGCAAACACTGCCACGGCAACCACTCCGATCAGTAAACCCCGGAAAATTATCTCCAGCCACAGGCCCCGGGCGAAGATACCCTCCTCCGGGGGACGTGGCGGCCTTAACATCACGTTCTCCCCGGGGGGGTCCACTCCCAACGCCATGGCCGGCAAGCCGTCGGTAACCAGGTTGATCCAGAGAATCTGGATGGCTCTCAGCGGCAGCGGCAGGCCGGCCAGCATAGCAATAAACATTGTGAGTATCTCGCCGGTGTTGCAGGACAAAAGAAACCGGATAAATTTACGGATATTGTCATAAATGCCCCTTCCTTCCTCCACCGCGCTCACAATGGTGGCAAAGTTGTCATCAGCCAGCACCAGGGCAGCCGCCTCCCGGGTCACATCGGTACCGGTCTGTCCCATGGCTATGCCGATATCGGCCTCTTTGACGGCAGGGGCGTCATTGACGCCGTCTCCGGTCATGGCCACCACGTGACCCCGTTTCTTCAAAGCCCTGACAATGCGCAGCTTATGTTCCGGTGTAACCCGGGCATAAACAAAAATTTTGTCCGCCACCGTGGCCAGCTTTTCATCTGTCATTTGATCCAGCTCCGCACCGGTTAACACACCGCCGGCAGCGGGAAGCAAGTGTAACATCCTGGCCACCGCCACCGCCGTGGTTTTATGGTCGCCGGTAATCATCACCGTCCTGATACCGGCGGCGTGACACTTCCTGATGGCCGGCAGCACTTCGCTGCGCGGCGGGTCCATCATACCCAGCACACCTGCCAGTATCAAATCCTGTTCCACCTTTTCGGCGCTGTAATCGCTGCTGTTGCCTGCCAGTGGCCGGTAAGCCACCGCCAGGTTACGCAGTGCCCGGGCGGCCATGGTTTCCACCATAGCCGCCGCCTCCTGCCGCCAGTAAGCTGTCAGTTCCCGCACCTCTCCGTTCAGAAATATCCGGCTGCAGCGGGAAATCACCTCCTCCGGGGCCCCTTTGACATACGCCACCGGACCATGCGCACCGCTGTAAATAACTGTCATCCTCTTGCGGGTGCCGTCAAAGGGTATTTCGGCCACCCTTTCCCATTCCCGCTCCAGGTCTTCCCGCCATAAGCCGGCCCTGGCCCCGGCCACCAGCAACGCCCCCTCCGTAGGGTCGCCCTCAATGTTCCATTCCGCCGTCCTGCCTCCGCGCCAGAGCGGCCGTATTTCCACCGGCCCTTTGTGGAGCCGGGCATTATTACAGAGCACAGACACCGACAGAGCCAGCATCAGCTCTTCCTCCGCCGCCGGCTTCACCTTGTGGTTACCTTTGCTAAAAATCCCCTGCGGGCTGTATCCTTCCCCCTCCACCCGGTATGATACCCCGGCCGCCCAGATTTCCCGCATGTTCATCTTGTTTTGTGTCAGTGTGCCGGTCTTGTCGGAACAGATAACGGTGGCGCAGCCCAGAGTCTCTACCGCCGGCAGGTGGCGCACAATGGCGCTTTTTCGCACCATGCGCTGCACACCGATGGCCAGCGCTATGGTTACCACCGCCGGCAGCCCCTCCGGGATAGCCGCCACAGCCAGTGATACACCGGCCATAAACATTTTGTAGGCGGGTAATCCCCTGGCCAGGCCCATGGCAACCACCAGAGCGCACACAACCAGGCAGCCCAGCACCAGGTAACGGCCCAACTGCGCCAGTCTCTTTTGCAGCGGTGTTTCTCCCTGCTCTGCGTGCTGGATGAGGTGCGCCACCCGGCCCATTTCCGTGTCCATACCGGTAGCTACCACCAGGCCGCTGCCCCGCCCGCTTACCACCATGGTTCCCATAAACGCCATGTTGCGCTGGTCGCCCAGGGATGCCCCCTCCTCTTTCAGTACAGCGGTATGCTTTAAAACCGGTTCTGACTCGCCGGTAAGGGGCGCCTCATTCACCATCAGCTGCCGGACCTCGTACAGCCTGATATCGGCCGGCACGCGGTCACCGGCTTCCAGCAGCACCACGTCTCCCGGCACCAGCTCCTGTGCCGGTACCTCTTTCCGCGTCTTTTCCCTGATCACCCTGGCCACCGGCGCGGTCAGGTCGCGCAACGTTTCCAGCGAGCGCTCCGCCCTGTACTCCTGGGCAAAACCGAGACAGGCGTTGACCAGCACAATTACCATTATGGTAATGGCATCACTGTACTCCTGCAAAAGCCCCGAAACCAGGGTGGCAAGCAGCAGCACCAGCACCATGAAATCCCGGAACTGGTCCAGAAATAGCAGGATAAGCGATGTCTTTTTCTTCTCCGCCAGTACATTTCTGCCAGTTTGCCGCAGGCGCCTGGCCGCTTCGGATTCGGTCAGACCCCCGGTTTTGTCTGCTTTTAAATGCAAGCATACCTCTTCCCGGCTCATCTTTGGCCAGGGTAGTCTCGTCATTATAAACACCTCCAGGACCGGTACCAATGAAAATCTTCCGGCGTATCCCCTCCCTGCATGTATATTTTGCTCCCGGTCAAAAAAGCACCTCAAAGGGCAAAGCCCCACGCTGTTGATTAGTGCGGCGGCGGCTGTTATACTTTAGAAGAAACCAGGGAGGTGAAATTTTGTTATACGACAGCCTGACCATGGCGGCGGTCTGCACTGAACTGAAAAATGACCTGGAGAGCGCCCGCCTGGAACGCATTTATCAACCCGCCAGGCTGGAGGTGCACCTTCATCTGCGTGCTAAAAACGGCCCGCTGCTCTTGGTTTGCTCCGCTGATGCCAGGTTTGGCCGCGTCCACCTGTCAGAGGAAAAACAGGGTTACCCCGCCAGCCCGCCCCCTTTCTGCATGCTGCTGCGCAAACACCTGGAAGGGGCCCGGCTGCTGGAAATCAGCCAGCAGGATCTGGACCGGGTACTGGTGTTTACTTTCCGCTCCCAAAACGAGGCCGGTATGCCGGCCAGGAAACACCTGATATGTGAAATCATGGGCAAGCACTCCAACCTGATCCTGGCAGAGGAAGCCCCCTCCGGACACCGGCAGATCCTGGGGAGCGTCAAAACCGTTACCTGGGAAATGAGCCGCTACCGCGCCGTAGCTCCGGGCGAAACATACCTCACGCCGCCGCACCGGCAAAAACTCTCCCTGACCGCTGTCAGCGAAGAAGCACTGGCTTTGGCGCTGAACGCACAGACCGGCCATAAACCGGAGCAGCTGCTGGTTGAAACAGTATCAGGCCTTAGCCCGGAGATCAGCCGGGAACTGCTGTTTCGGGCTGCGGGCGACCTGCACACTCACCCGCTGGAAGTGGTCCGGCCCCTGACCATTGAGCTGCACCGGCTGGCCACCATGCTGAAGCGTGGGAGCTTTGAGCCCTGCATCGTTGTCTCGCCGGACGGCGCGCCGAGAGCTTTCGCCCCTCTTGGCCTGACCCGGTACCCGCCGGAATGGCTTCATTCTTTTACCCGCATGAATGATGCGCTTGACAGCTATTACCGCCTTGTTCTGCGCCGGCACCGGGAAGACAGCCTTAGGCAGCAACTGAAGCAGGCGGTGGATGCCGCCTGCAACCGCGCCGCAAAGAAAACAAACCTCCGGCAAAGAGAGCTGGAGGAGGCGGAAGATGCCGACAGATACCGGCTTTACGGTGAGCTGCTCACCGCCGGCCTGCACAATATAAAGCCGGGCACCGCCACGGCCCAAGTCACCAACTATTATTCGGACAACCAGGAAACGGTGAGCATCCCCCTGGATCCCACCCTGTCACCACAGGAAAACATCAGGCGTTATTTTAAAAAATACCGCAAATTAAAGGAAGGCTGTTTACAGCTGGCGAAACGCCTGCGCGAAACCGAGGAGGAGACGCATTACCTCTCCTCTCTCCAGCTTGCCATCAGCCACGCCGACCTGGAGACCCTCGGTGAAATCCGGCTGGAAATGGAACAAAGCGGGCTGATCCGCCAAAGCCACCGCCCGGCCCGTGAACCGGAGCCGTCCTCCCGGCCTCTCCATTTCACCTCACCTGACGGCATCAGTATTTGGGTCGGTCGCAACAACAGGCAAAACGACCTGCTGACCCTGAAAAAAGCAGCACCGGAAGACACCTGGCTCCATGCCAGGGATATCCCCGGTGCCCATGTGATTATCAAAGACAGCAATCCGCCGGCCGGCACCCTGCTTATGGCCGCCAGGCTGGCCGCCCTTTACAGCAAGGCCGGGAGCTCAGACAAAGTCCCGGTTGATTACACTCTTGTCCGCCACGTGCGCAAGCCCAAGGGAGCCCGTCCGGGCATGGTTGTATACACGCACCAGCGTACAATTTACGTGTCACCGGGAAAGGCAGAAAAGTAGCTTACAGGTTAACCCTGGTGACAACCGCAGGAAGGCCGCCCGCGGGGGTCTATACGGTAGCGCACGGCCGCGTCCATAACCACAAAACCCTCTTCTTCATTAAAGCGCACCATGCCGACAACCCCGTCCCGGTCGCCGCACCATTTCAGGTATTGCTCCACAAACTCCTGGACGGCCACTTCACTGAACGGTTCGGCAAAACCCTCCACTACCGCCAGGTACGCCTGCCTGGGCACTCTCAACAGCCGGTGCGTCACCTGGAAGATTTCTCCCCTTACCTCCCGTTCTTCCACCTGTTCAAACAATGAACCGCTCTTATCCAGTTTTAATCACACCACCCTTTTTTAAGGCCGGTCATTCGCCTTCAGTCATGTCTTAAGTATCTGTATTTTCACCGCTTCTTATCAGGCGCATAGCCAAAGGCCCGCACAGCGCCCCCAGTCCCAGCACCATGAAGGCCGGCCCCCAAAGCGGTGTATAGCCGGCGGCGGCTACCCTGGCGGCCGGGTTGGTCAGGTCCAGTACCGCGCCAAAGACCACCGGTGACAGGCTGGCGGCGGTCCAACCCAGGAACGACTGCAGGGCCATGGCTGCTCCCAGGTATGGGAAGGAAACCATTTCCGTGACCGCGGTGGAAAGCACGGAGGACTCCGCGGTCACCAGGAAACCGTATATAAGGCTCACCGTTACCACCAGAGCCACCGGCAGCGGCCGCAGCCAGCCGAAAACAAGGGAACAGGCGGCGCTGCAGAGCATGATAACGCTGATGGTGGCGGTGCGACCGAAGCGGTCCGACAGGCGCCCCGCCAAGGCGGTGGAAAAGGCACCGGCCAGCACGATCAGGGAGGACAGCATGGCACCCAAGCTGGCCGCCCGGGACACCTCCATACTCCGGGTGGCCAGCACCGCCACGAAAAAGGCCACAATCCAGCCGCGCATGCCAAACATCTCCCACATATGGGCGGCGTACCCGGCCATGACCAGCAAGGCCGGGCGGTTGGCAAAAATTTGGGCTTTAACGTCCCGCAGCCGCCCGGCCGCGGGCGCCGGCGGCATATCATCCAGTATCCGCCAGGCCAGAAGCCCCCCTGCCAGCGGTCCCAGCGAAGTCACCAACATGGCTACCCGCCAGTGAAATAACCCGGTTAAAAGCCCTGATACATACAGGGAGAGAGCGGTGCCCAGGGAAAAGGCGCCCACGTACAGTCCCACCGCTTCGCCGCGCTCCTCCGGCCCAAAACGGGAGGACACCATCTTCAGGCCCGGCATGTAGGTTCCCGCCAGGCCAAAACCGGTAAGGGAGCGCAAAATCAGCGCGCTGGCAAACCCCCCGGCCAGGAGTGAAAAGAGAACCCCTGCCGCTCCCGCCCACAGGGCGGAGAACACATAGATTTTCTTGGTATCCAGGTAATCGGTGAGCGTAGACAACAGGATCACCAGCAGGATGTAGCCCACCTGGTAGGAACTGAAAATCAGGCCGGCCTGCGCGTTGGTAAGGTGCCACTCTTCTTTCAGTATGGGGAGGACGGCTGAGTAATTGAGCAGAACCAGCATGGTCCCGATTTCAGCCAGGCAAAGCAGGTACAACCACGTTTTTTTAGGCATGGGAAGCCTCTCTCGGGATTTATTTTAAATTCTTTTTTAGCGGTAGAGGTATGACCTGATATACTGTTCGACCTGGCGGCGGCCGCGGAAAATGCCAAAGTGGCCTTCGCAGAGGATATCAGCCCCCAGCGCCAGCAGTTTCTGGAGCGAAGACCGCCACGCCGGCTCGTCGGATCCCCAGTCATGGTGCAGCGGTCCATGCAGGTCCTGCCCGAAGAGTATCCTCTGCCCACCGCAGTCGGTCCAGGCACAGATGCTACCCGGCGTGTGCCCCGGCGTGTGTAAAAGGTGCAGGGTAAGTCCGCCCAGCTCCAGCGTCATTTCCTCACCGTTCATGACCATATCCACCGGACAGGGTGGAAAAGTCATCCCGTAGTAACCGGCAGCCGTCCGTGTTGCTTCACCGTTCTCAATGGCTTCGCGGTCAAGCCGGTGCGCCACCACTTTGCCGCCAAGCAGCCGGCGCAGCGCGGCCAGCCCCCCGCCGTGATCGATATGGCAGTGCGTGGCCACCAGATACATGGGGCCTTTGCACAGTTCCCCGACCTGTGCGGCAATTTTGGCTGCAGTTCTGCCTGCCCCCGCATCAATCAGGCAACCGCCGTCCGTCCCTTTCACCAGGTAAACAGCCCCGTCTTCAGGCAGGGACAGTCCGCTGCCGGCCAGCTGGTAAATATTCTCCGTGATCACTGGCATCCACGCCGGACCTCCTTTGTTTAAGGATTGCTTATTGTATTCAGCAGAATTCCGCATTACTCCTGCCTGGCGTTTCCGCAGGAATTCCTGCCGGCCGGCAGGTTAAACACACGATAAGGAGAATAGTAAAATATGGACAGACTCCCCTTTGTCCTGGGCAGCTTAACCGCAGTGCCCACCGAGGTACGCCACTGGGCCGAAAACCTGAAAACAGCTCCCGGAGTATATGTTACTTCTTACCGGGGCCGGCCGGTAATCCTCCTGGCGGCGGGAGAGCGTCCCACCGGTGGCTACCGTGTAACCGTGTCTGTTTCGCCTGACCACAGCACTGTCTATTATAGCGTCCAGGCGCCCGGCAGGGACGACTTCGTCATCCAAGTCATCACCTATCCATACGAGCTGCTGTTCCCGGAGCCGGGCTATCTGCCCCGTTTTGTTTTCAAACATGGCCGGAAACAACAGGAAATTGCTCCGGGTTTTACCCCTATTCCAGGCCAGGATGAATAAAAAATTTTTGTTAACAGGAGGTTATGTAATGCCTGTTGTATTCCGCACCGAACCGGTGCAAAGCACTATCCTTGACCCGAGGCGGGATTTCGCGCCTGTCGTCCATGACATGGAGTTCCGGTACGACCCGCTCACAGGCCGCACCAGCCGCCTGGCCCACTTCGGCGCCATCAGGCCGGTTCCCCTGGATCTCACTGTCTACAGCGATGAGCGTATAGGATTTTGCCCCTTCTGTCCACCCAACCTGGCCAAAGCAGCCTCCCGTTTCCCCGGGGAACTGGTTCCCGGTGGTGTGCTGCAACGCGGCGAGGCCTCGCTGATTGCCAACATTGCCCCTTACGATGCTTACAGCGGGCTCGTTATTGTTTCCGACCGCCATGTGCTTCCCCTGGAGGAACTGACCCCGGAGCGGCTTTCTGACTCCCTCAGCCTCGCCTTCGCTTTTCTTGGCCGTGTCCGGGAGGTTAATCCCCGCATCCCCTACTCTTTCCTGGGCTGGAACTATATGCCTCCATCCGGCGGCGGGCTGGTGCATCCCCATATCCAGGTTTTCGGAAGCACTAACCCGGGCAATAACTTTCTTGACTGCCTGCAGGGAGCCGCGCGCTACCAACGGGAAAACGGCCGCCCGTTCTGGCCCGACCTGATAGAGGCCGAACTGAGCGCCGGCGAACGTTATGTGGGTAAAACCGCCGGAGTGCACTGGCTGGCCGCTTTCGCGCCCCTCGGTATACTGGGTGACGTGCTGGCTGTAGCGCCCGGTATCCACACCCCCGAAGACATTACCCCGGAAGCGGTGCGGGCCATTGTCGACGGCATAAGCTGCCTGTTCTCCTATTACCGGCATTCTGGCGTCTACAGCTTCAACGCCACTTTCCATTTCGCCCCGGACACGGTGGAAGACTTTCCGCTCACCATCCGCTTCCTGCCGCGCACTTTCCTGAATACACGGGATTTCCCGCCCGATGCCAACTTCTTTCAGATGGCCCTGCAGCAGCCCATCTGCGTCCTGAAACCGGAGGATATTGCCCGGGAAATCAGGCCCCATTTCCAACAGGTGAGAGGCACCGACCCTACCTTTTCAGCAGGTGGTGTACGCTGACCGCAAACCGACCGTACACAGACTCCTCCACCACCTCCACCAGGTCGAGCCTGATTTCATCAAGCAGAAGTTCCTCCCTGACCCGGGCAACAAATTCGTAAGTGGGAAGGCGGCGCTGGTGTGAGAGCAGAATCTGCCCTTCCTTATTCAGGTGACTTTTGATAACAGCAAGCACATAAGGATTAAGCTTTGGGTCACAAAAAACATCAGAGCCGATTATCCAGTCAAACCGTCCCGCCGGTTCAAAGCAGCGCCAGTCTGCCACGTGCCCCCGGGCTGAAACGCCGTTTTGCGCCGCGTTACCCAGGGAGAGGTTTACCGCCTGTTCATTATAGTCAGAAAATGTTACCAGCGCACCTTTCAGCGCACAGACCGTACCCGGCAGGCCCAATCCACAGCCAAGTTCCAGCACAGACTGACCCCACATCCGGGTATGCTCCCAGATGTACCTGCCCAGGGTGCGCGCGGCCGGCCAGACTTCCGCCCAGCAGGGAATTTTGTCCCCGTCGGAGAGGTCGGTAATCAGGCTCTCCACGTCTGCCACCACATCCAGGATAACCTCCCTGCCCGGCAGGGCAAACACATATTTGCGCAGCGGTAAATCCACACTTTCACACCCCTTTGTTTTCATGTATTCACCTTTTTTCAGCCAATCCCTGCCAGGTTCACTGCAAAGGAGGCGCCGCATTGTTTGGACGGCTGCGAAGGTCAAAAACAGTAAGTGTGCGCCAATTGTGGCAGCGCGGCAGCAAGCTGATCAGGAAAGGGAAAACCGCTGAAGCCAAAGAGCTGCTTTTGGCCGCCGCCAGTTCAGCTTCACCCCTTGACCGCCACTACGCGTATATCAAGCTGATACACCTTTACCGCCGGCTTGCCGCTGACAACCCGGCGGAAACCGACGCACTGGCCGCCATCTGTGAAGATGATATCAGCCTCTTTCCCGATTTTTATGAAGCCTGGCTGGCACAGTACGGCCACAGTGTGCCTCCTCCCTATTTCCCGTCTTTTGCCGTCCTGGCCGATATTTATGAACAACAGGGCAGACTAAAGGAGGCTGCGGCCGTCTGTGAACTGGCACTGGGCTACGGACTGAATGAAACATATGGCGAGGATTTCCCCGCACGGCTGGACCGGCTGCTTAAAGAAAGCCAAAAACAGTAAGCTAACCGCGCGTCCCGGGCAGACATCCCCGGGACGTTTTTTTTGCTATGTATACAGCAGGCGGCAATCGTGCAAATTATGTAAAAAGGAGGTGATAACCATGATGACGACATTTCACTGGATCCACATTGTTGTGGGCGCCTGGCTCGCTTTTGTCAACTTTATGCCGTTTTTAAGCCCGAACACCCTGATGATCAACAACGTGGTCATCGGTGTGGTGGTAGCTATCTACAACATCTACATGCTCTTCGCCAAGAACAATACCGACGTCAAAAACAAAAGCTAGACCAGGATGGGCACCGCAGGGTGCCCATCCCGGTAAATACAGAATGAAAGGTGTAATCATATGACCGACCTTAAAGACCACAGCCGTGAACAAGACATGGGTTTTGCCGCCATCAAGTACGGTGCCTGGCTGCTCAGCCTGTTAATCGTGCTCTATTTCATCGCCCGCCATGTATTCCCCTTTATCCGCTCTCTCTTTTAGTTATCTCCATTGTTGAAACCTCCCGGGAACCCATTATCCCGGAGCCTGCTGCCGCCCTTGTTTTACAGGTGATTGCACCATATCCTCCTGCGTAACATATACTGTTGTATATATCCCCTTGCAAAGGAGGACATATCATGGAATCCGGACGGAAATCACCACGCACCGTAAGGGCGGTAAACTCCCATGTTATCCCCGGGCCGCCGGCAACCTGTGATGGTTTTTTGTATACAGTTCAGAAGGGAGATTCTCTAAACTCCATTGCCAAAAAATTTAACTGTCCGGTTAAAAAGATTGTTGATGTAAACCCGCAGCTTTCGCCGCATACCCGGTCCATATTTATCAGCCAGTTAATCTGTATACCGGAAATCAGGGTGCTTACTGTTATTGACCCCCGGGCGCCCCGGGTATTGTTTGTGGAGTTCTTTGGCCCATTCGGCGAAACCCTGCCGGTGCAGAACGGTTTCGTCCTGCTTGCGCCCCGTAGTTTTATCAGGGTAATTTTCTCAAGACCCGTAAACCAGGTTTTTTTCTTCCTGGCTCCCTCCGGGACCAACATTTTTCGTCCGGTACACCTGGTTGGCTCGGTAATCGTCAGCCCGCCACAGCGCACCGCCCGCTTTACCTGGGATGTGCCGGCCCGTACCCGGGGCACGCTGTTTATTGTCGGCTGCAACCAGATCGTATGCAGCTCCGCCGGGGAAATCCTGGTCCGCAGCCGCTAATAATCACAGCCCCGCTTTCCGGCGGGGCTGTGATTATTTCGCCTTTTTCCCGGCAAGGCTGCCGGCTGCCTGCAGCACCAGTTCCCAGGCCTCGCGGACGTGCTTTTCCGCGGTGGTGCGCTGTCCCACCGACATCCTGATACAGAAGCGGCCGCCCAGGGAGGTGTGGGTCAGGTAGGCCCGCCCGCTGTCATTTACCCTGGTCATGATCTCCCTGTTAATCCGCTCCAGCTCGTTCTCCGCCGACCCGTCATTAAAGCGGAAACAAACCAGGCCAAAATGGACAGGAGCCATCACCTCAAAGCGCTCATCGCTTTCCACCCACCCCCTGAACTCCTGTGCCAGGCGCAAATGCTCCCTTAGGACATTTTTCAGGCCCTCCACACCATAAGACCGCAGTACAAACCAGAGCTTCAGCGCCCGGAAACGCCTGCCCAGCTGTATTCCCCAGTCCCGGTAGTTTTTTACCTCCGCATCCACCCCTGTTTTCAGGTACTCCGGGTGAATCTCAAAGGTCCTGATAAGAAGTCCGGGGTCTTTGACAAAGTAGGCTGAACAATCAAAATTGGTCAGCAGCCACTTGTGAGGGTTAAATACCAGCGAATCGGCCGCTTCCACCCCGTTGAAGATCCACCTTCTCTCCTCCAGGATTCCCGCGCTGCCACCGTAAGCCGCGTCAACATGCAGCCAAACGCCGTGACGGCGGCAGATATCGCCGATGGGTACAAGCGGGTCCACCGCCGCCGATGATGTGGTGCCAAGAGTTGCAATCACACAGGCCGGGAGCAGTCCCCGCTCACGGTCTTCTCTTATCATCCGCTCCAGCTGTGCCGGTACCATGGCAAAATCTTTGTCCGTGGGGACCCGGCGCAGCTGCTTTATCCCATAGCCGGCGATTTTTACCGCCTTGTCCGCACTGGAATGCGTCTCAGCGGAAGCGTAGACGGTGAGCCTTTCCCGGAAACCCCTTTCGTTGACGGCAAAACCGGTGGCCTTTTCCCGCGCGGTCAGCAAAGCGCAAAGGGTGGCGGTGGAGGCAGTGTCCTGGATTACTCCGGCCATGCCTTCCGGCAATCCCAGCATCCGGCGCAGCCATTCCATCACCACTTCTTCCAGCTCCGCCGCCGCCGGGGAAGTCTGCCAGATCATACACTGCGCGCCCATCCCGGCGGTCAGGATTTCCGCCAGCACCGAGGGCGGACTGTTGTTGGCGGGAAAGTAAGCAAACCAACCGGGATGCTGCCAGTGAGTCATACCAGGCAGGATGATTTCTTTAAAATCATTGAAAATGTCAGCCATGTTTTCTCCGGACCGGGGCGCCTCTTTTGGCAGTTTAGCCCTGATTTCACCCGGACTGACCGCTGGCCGGACCGGCAGCTCCCCAACATTTTCAAAGTAATCAGCTACCCAGTCCACAAAAGCGTGCCCGAACCGCCGGAACTCTTCCCTGTCCATCTCCTTACCTCCCGTGCCAGGTTTCTTTTTACAATATTAACACGCCTGTCCGACCTGGTAAAGGACAATTCCCCTATTCCGGATATTAGCGTTTCCCCTTGTCGTAGGGTTCACCCAGGGCTTTTGGCGCCTGTGACGACTTTGATGACAGGACCAGGGCAATGAGGGTGACGATATAGGGAAACGTTTTCAGGTAAATACCGGATATTTTGGCCAGGGCGGGTATGGCCTGTGACACGTTGGCCACCGTGCTGGCAAAACCGAAGAAAAAGGTTGCCCCCAGAATACCAAGCGGTTTCCACTGCCCGAAAATCAGCGCGGCCAGTGCCAGGAAACCGAGTCCGGCAGCTGTGCCGTTAAATTCCCCTGAATAAGTTACAATTACCGTGGCCCCGCCTAAACCGGCAAAGGCGCCGGAAATCATCACGGCTAAATAGCGCACCAGGTGAACATTGATACCTGCTGAGTCAGCGGCGTGAGGATGTTCGCCGCAGGCCCGCAGGCGCAAGCCGAACTTGGTTTTGTAAAGAGTAAAAGTTGACAATACAACCAGGAACAGCACAAGCCAGGTGGTTGCATAGGTTTGGGTGAATACCAGCCTGCCAATGACTGGCAGCGCGGACAGAACCGGCACGTCTTTTCTGACCAGACCGTGGATAATCAGGATGTTGCCGCTGCCGGTAATATTCCTGGCGAGATAAGTGGTAAGGGCACCGGCCACCATATTAACGGCAATTCCGCTGATTACCTGGTTGGCGTTGAGGGTGATACAGGCGAAGGCATGGAGCATTGCAAAGAGAGCACCGGCAATAAAGGCCGCAAGCAACCCCACCCAGATGGCTGCACCGGGCATGGCGATTTCCAGGACGGAAATGGTCAGCGCTCCGGTAAACATACCTATTATCATCAACCCTTCCAGGCCGATATTGACGATGCCGCTCCTCTCGCTGAACAGCCCTCCCAGGGAAGTTATCAGCAGGGGGATGGTAAATGCCACGGCGTAGGGAAATATCTGGGTGATAAGGCTCCACATTTACCGTGCACCTCCCTTCTTTGGCGCCGCTATGGTATCCCGGCCTGCCGCTACAGGTAACTGCCCCGCTCTTCTCCTTTTCAGACGGTCCAGGACCCGTTCCACCATGATGCTGGTGGCGGCAAAGTAGATAATGGTGGCAATGATGGTATCAGCAATCTCCGGTGGTATCCTGGTCATGGCGTTCATGAAACCTTTGCCTGTATGCAGCAGGCCGAAGAAAATGGCTGCCCCCAGCACACCAAGCGGTGAGTTGGCGCCAAGCAGAGAAACCGCTATTCCGTCGAAACCCTGGCTTGGCAGCACGCCGATTTGCATATTGGAGGCATAACCGGCATAGAAGGTAGCCCCGCCCAGTCCGGCCAGCGCCCCGGCGATGGTCATGGACAGTATAAGGTTGCGGTTTACGTTAATGCCCGCAACCCCGGCCGCGTGCCGGTTAAAACCCACCGCTTTCAGTTCGTAGCCGAAGGTTGTCTGGTCCAGAATAAAGGCGGTTAAGGCTACAAACACAATTGCCAGGACTATACCAAGGTTAATGTAGGAGCCATTAAAAAGGGCGGATAGCCATTGCGTTTTCAAAGAAGCTGTATCGGGGAGCTTTTGCGATTCGGTTTCCAGGAAAGGCCCCTTAAAATAGCGGGGGACCATGTAAAAGACCGTCCAGAACGCTATCCAGTTCATCATTATGGTGGAGACAACTTCATGCACGTTGAACCTGGCTTTCAGCCATCCCGGCAGCGCCGCCCAAAGTCCACCCCCCGCCAGCGCGGCGGTCAGCATCGCTGCGAGCAAAACAGGTCTGGACCAGGGGAAGGTGAGTCCCACCGCCGTGGCGCACAGGCCGCCTATCAGCATCTGTCCGGCCGCACCGATATTGAAAAGTCCGGTCCTGAAAGCGAAAGCAACCGAAAGCCCTGTAAAAATCAGCGGCGTTGCCGTTGCCAGCGTATTGCCCAACCTCTCTATATTCATCAGGCCGCCCCGGAAAAGGTAAAGATATCCCAGCAGCGGGTTATTACCGGAGAGCAACATCAGCACAGCGCCGGCAACCAGTCCCAGTACTATTGCCACCAGTGACAGTATATATTCTCTGCCCGCCCGGGTCGTCATGAAACTGCACCCCTTTTTATGCCCGTCATCATCAGGCCCACTTCGTTTTCGTCTGTCTCCGCTGCCCTCACCACACCTACCAGCTCTCCGTTATTGATAACCGCTATCCGGTCGGATATTTTCAGGATTTCATCCAGCTCCAGAGAGATAAGAAGGACTGCTTTGCCGTTGTCCCTCTGCTCCAGCAACCGCCGGTGAATATATTCGATGGCGCCCACGTCGAGGCCGCGTGTGGGCTGTACTGCAATCAGCAGATCCGGGTTGGCATCTATCTCCCTGCCCACGATGGTTTTCTGCTGGTTGCCGCCGGACAGGGACCGCACAGTTGCCGCCGCACCCTGCCCGGCACGGACGTCAAACTCTTCGATTACCCGGACAGCGTGACGGCGGATGGCTTTGTGGTCAAGCAGCCCTTTCCTGGAAAATGGCGTCCGGTAATAGTCCTTTAAAATAAGGTTGTATTCCAGGGAATAGTCCAGTATCAGACCGTACTTGTGCCTGTCGTCCGGAATGAAAGCCATCCCCCTGGCAATGCGTCCACGCACGGGTAAATCCTTCACGTCATTGCCTTTGAGCAGTATCCGCCCGCTGTCCGCCTTCCTCAGACCAATTACCGCCTCCACCAGTTCTTTTTGCCCGTTGCCGTCCACTCCCGCAATACCCACGATCTCACCGCATCGCACCTCCAGGGTGAAATTTTTCAGGCCCGCCACCCCGCCAGGGCCGCGCACTGAAAGGTTGTCCAGTTCCAGGATGGCCTCCCCCGGTTTTTTCGCTTTTTTATCCACCTGGAAGGTAACTTTACGTCCTACCATCATCTCCGCCAGTTTCTCCCCGGAGGTGGTCTCCACGTCAACAGTGGCGATCAACCTGCCTCGCCGGATCACGGTGCAGCGGTCAGCGACAGCTTTTATTTCTTTTAACTTATGGGTTATCAGGATAACAGATTTCCCCTCATAAATCAGACCGCGCAATATTTTCATCAGTTCCTGAACTTCCTGGGGCGTGAGCACGGCGGTGGGTTCGTCAAATATCAGTATTTCCGCATCCCGGTAGAGCATTTTCAGTATCTCCACCCTCTGCTGCATACCCACCGAAACGTCGGCAACCCGCGCGTCTGGGTCCACATTGAGTCCGTACCGCGCTGACAGTTCCCTGATGCGCCTGGCGGCGGAGCGGGTATCCACCACCAGTCCTCTGGTCGTTTCACTGCCGAGAATAATGTTTTCGGTAATGGTAAAGTTATGGACCAGCTTAAAGTGCTGGTGTACCATACCGATGCCCAACGCGTTGGCTACGTTGGGGTTTGATATCCTTACCTCTTTTCCCTTCAGCCGGATTACGCCGCTGTCCGGCTGGTACAATCCAAAAAGGATACTCATCAGCGTCGACTTCCCGGCACCGTTTTCCCCAAGCAGGGCGAGTATTTCCCCTTTTCTAAGCTGCAGCGTAATATCATCACAGGCCACCACCCCAGGAAATTCCTTCCTTATGTTCAGCATCTCTATCACGTACTCCATACCTCAGCCTCCTCCTTCCTCTATACAGTGTCGCGGTATAATCCGGCACATTCCCCGGCATTTATCGCTGCCCCGGATCATAGCCGAAAACCGGCCTTTTGCACAATACCAAAAAAGGGACGGAAATACCGCCCCTCTTTGGCTACTGTCAAAACTACCTGAGCAGGTCACCCTGGGTATCCGAGACCTTCAGGCTGCCGTTTTTAAGTTTGGCAAAAGCATCCATAACTTTTTTGTAAACATCGTCGCTCAGGTTCGGGTTAGTCTTGGGGATACCGATGCCATCGTTTACCGCACTGAAGGTGAGTATCTGCCCGCCCGGGAATTTGCCTTCCTTTTCGGCCTTAATCATGTCGTAGGCCGCCACATCAATATATTTCATGGCCGAGGTAAGAATAACAGACTTGTTGCCCTCGTAGACTCCTTCGCCGTACTGGTCGACGTCAACACCCACAATCCAGGCTTCCTTCCCTGCTTTGGCCCGCGCTTTGGCCTCGTTGATACTGCCCACCCCCACACCACCGGCGGCGGTAAAGATAGCCCTCACTCCCCGGTCATACATCTGGGCGGCCAGCTGCTGGCCGGCAGCCACATTGTCAAAAGTACCCTGGTAAATAACGTTTTCCGCTTTCATACTTACGTTGGTGCCGTAGTTGGTGTTGGCATACTTCACGCCCTGCTGGAAACCCCAGTTAAATTTCTGAACCGGGGGAATTTCCATGCCGCCGATAAAGCCGAATTCTCCCTCCTTCAGCTGCAGGGCGGCGGCAAGTCCGGCCAGGAAACCCGACTCGTGCTCGGCAAAGAAGATGGAGACCGTATTCTCCTTTACCACCGGAGCCCAGTCACCTTTGTGGGGGTAGCCGTCTATCAATACAAACTTGGTATCCTTATACTTGTCCTGCGCCTGGAATATGGCGGTTTCAAACTTAAAGCCGGGACAGACTATCAGCTTGAAACCAGCGTCACTCAGGTTCCCTATTTCCTTCATGTAGTCAGCTTCGGTGGTACCCACCGGCTTTAAATACCTTGTTTCCAGGCCAAATTCCTTTCCGGCCCGCAAAACTCCCTCCCAGGTCCCCTGGTTAAAAGACTTGTCATCAATGGTGCCAAAGTCGGTAACCATACCGACTTTAAGAGCCGGTTTTCCGGGTTCGGGCTTGTCCGCCTGCTTGCCGCAGCCGGAGAACATGGCTGCCGCCAGCACCAGAACCAGTACGAAGCTAATACCCCTCTTTAACATAACCCCGCCTCCTCAGGCAATTTAATTTCCTCCGAAAGTATTTTACCACTATAATAAAAATTATGGTACTGGTCCTACTGCTTTTCAACATTTTTTTTTGCAGCACCTTTTAAAAGCACATATGCGGATTTTGCCCAAAAAGCAAGACCAAATCTTTTAGCCGCCTCCGGCGGCTTTTATTCTTTATCAGCCGTGCCGTTCATAAAAGCGGTCGTCAATATAGTGATACCAGTCCACCGGGTTTACTCCGTCAGTCACCTGGCCGGGATATACCTCCACCACCACAGGCTGACCCATGCCGCAGCCCGGTTCCATACCACTTACCACGAATTCGTTGAAGTAAGCCCGGTAGGTAGGCATCACGTCCAGGAAAGCATACACGTGGTACCGGCCGGGCGGCACCTCAAGCCGGTACGTTTTTTTACCCCCGGAATCCACCCAATACTCTTTTTCAGTGTCCAGGTTATAGGCAAAGACTTTCATATATTCGGGAAACGGCTCGGTGGGGAAATCCAGTCCGCCCTGAATATAACCGTTAATTACAGGCAAATCGTCGCTTTGTACCGGCGCTTCCTGTTCCAGCCCATCAGGGCTTACCGGACTGAAGGGCACCTGCAGGCCAAAGATTGTAACAAAGGCCACCGACAGGACGAAAAAGGTTATGCAGGCTATAAGCGGTCTTATGCTTTTTGCTTTTTTGGGCCCGGCCATAGTTTCCCCTGCCCTGCATTGTTTTGTGCAGAAAAAAAGCCACGGGAACGCCCGCAGCCTCAGCTTAAACCCGGTGATTTTCTTTGACTTTGTGCCGGTGCGGCAGGTGAATCCATTCCCAGTAACCGATAAGTTCCTTTTCAGTGGCGTCAAATTCGGATTTGGACAGATGAATATGCGGCTCGGGAACACTGATCTCCCCTTCGCTGAACCGGCGCTTGGCCACTATCTCCCTTATTCTGTCGATGTCATCATAGACATGGAGCAGGTGGTGGTTGTCATAAATCAGGAACTGTTTTCTTCCCATGTCGTTGGCAGACATGATCCACAGGTGATGCCGGCCGTCTGTTTCCAGGAAGTCCCTGAACCTGTGACAGAAATTTTCCACGTCTTCAAAGGTTAATATGTCGGGGCTGTGATAGCGCCCGGCCGCGATGGAATAATTGCCGGGCCTGAAAAGCATGTAAAGTATCTTCAGGGGCAACTCAAAACCGCTTACTATCTCCAGGGCCAGCTCTATCTCACCGCTGGCCGGGGCGATGGTAATCCTTTTAAAGGTTTCATATTCCTTTACAAACCAGGTGTTGTGATTATCATACGTCTTCAGTTCATTCTTTTCAGTAATGGTGCCGTATTTATACCTGAACATACAAGACCCCTCCTTTGAAAAAGCCATCTTTAATCCTGATTATAAACCATAATCCGGCAAAAGCCAATCGATTAACCGCAATTTCAAACAAACAAAAGGCAGGGGGCGGCAAGGCCTCCTGCTCAATAAACGTATACCACCGCTTCTAACGCCTGACCAAATCCCTTTCTTTCTTAAGCAGAGGTTCGTCGGCATACAGCTTGCGGGAAACATGGCCTGAATGAAAAAGTTTATGCGCCCGCGGCCCGCCCGGCCGGCCCAGATATTCCTCATATAACTTAAGAATTACCGGGTTTTCGTGGGCTTTGCGATACTCTCTTTCCCGGTCCAGTTGGTATAACCCGCCGGCGCGCCTGGTGCGGTGGCTGACCTGCTCGTTCCAGTCGTTGGTTTCAATATAGATGGGCTGACCCCCTCCGCCCACGCAGCCGCCGGGACAGGCCATAACTTCCACAAAATGATACCGCTTTTTGCCGGCCAGCACCTGGTCCATCAGCCGCCGGGCCGCCCCGGTGCCCCTGGCCACCGCCACCCTCAGCTCGTGGGGACCGGCGTGAATCACCGCTTCCTTGTATTCCAGTGAGCGCACCTCTTCAAATTCCAGGCGTTTCAGTGGTTTCTCGCCGGCCCACTCGTACACGGTGCGCAGGGTAGCCTCCAGCACGCCGCCGGTGGAGCCGAAAATCACGCCGGCGCCGCTGGCGGAACCGAGGGGAGAATCAAACTCTTCCCTGGGCAGCTTCCTGATATCCAGTCCCGCCTGGAACAGCATCCGGACAAACTCCCTGGTGCTTATTTCGGCATCGATATCCTGGCAGCCGCTTGCTTTCATTTCCGGCCTTAGCAATTCATATTTTTTTGAAACACAGGGCATTACAGAGACCACGAAGATTTTGGCGGGATCAATGCCAGCGCGCTTGGCGTAATAAGTCTTTACCAGCGCCCCGAAGATCTGTTGCGGTGACTTTACCTCAGACAGGTTCGCCACGAACTGCGGGTAAAATTTCTCACAGAAAAGCACCCAGCTGGGACAGCAGGAGGTGAACTGGGGAAACGGGCCTCCCTTTTTCAGGCGCTCCATAAACTCGGTGGCTTCTTCGATGACGCAGATATCGGCGGCTACACAGTCGTCAAAAACCCGGTCAAACCCAAGACGCCGCAGGGCCGCCACCATCTGCCCCTCTACCGGCGTTCCCACCGGCAGCCCGAATTCCTCGGCAATGGAGCTGCGGATGGAAGGCGCCGTCTGAACCACCACGTGCAGTTCCGGATTGGCCAGCGCCTCAAAAACCCGGGCGGTGGAATCCTGTTCCCGCAGCGCCGAGGTGGGGCAGACCGTGATGCATTGGCCGCAATAGATGCAGGGTGATTCCATGAGGGAACCGTTGTAGGCCGGGCCCACCACGGCCTGGAAAGAGCGGTCCATCATCCGGTAGATATTGGCAGATATATAATTTTCGCATACGCTGACACAGCGCCGGCAGCGGATGCACTTGTCCGGCTCCCGCACCACCGAAGGCGAGACATGGTCAATGGGATAGTGGTTGCGCTCACCTTCCACGGGTAGGTCCCGGATGCCGTAGCGCTTGGCCAGCCTCTGCAGCTCGCAGTTCAGGTTACGCTCGCAGGTCAGGCATTCAAAGGGGTGGTCGGAGAGAAAAAGCTCCAGCACCTGCTTGCGCGCCGCCAGCACCGCCGGTGTATTGGTGTGAACCACCATACCCTCCTCAGCCGGCAGTACGCAGGAGGCTTCAAAAGCCGGCCGGCCTTCCACCTGCACGATGCAGACACGGCAGGCGGCCGGCGCGTTCAGATCTTTTAAATAGCACAGAGTCGGAATATCAATCCCAATTTTCCGGGCCGCTTCCAGGACCGGGGTACCTTTTTCCACCGACACCTGCTGCCTGTCAATGGTAAGGTTGATCATGCCCGGGTTAGCTCCTTTCTTCTCTTGCGGCCCCTGACAGCTTCAAAGGGACATTCCCTCACACAGGCTGAGCAGTCCACGCATTTGTCCGGGTCAATCCGGAAAGTCCTTCCTTCTTTGCTGATTGCCCCAGCGGGACATATATTGTGACAAAGGCCACAACCACGGCACCGCTCCTCCCGGATGACATGGCGGGTCAGGTCCGGGCAGACGCCGGCCGGACAGCGCTTTTCCCTGATATGCGCCAGATATTCGTCCCGGAAATGACGAAGGGTGCTAAGCACCGGGTTAGGGGCGGACCGGCCGAGGCCGCACAGCGAAGCATTCCTGAGCAGTTCAGCCAGGCTCTCCAGCCTGGCCAGATCTTCTTCCGTACCCCGGCCCCCGGCAATCTTCTCAAGTATTTCCAGCATTCTTTTGGTGCCGATGCGGCAGGTGGTACACTTACCGCAGGATTCCTGGCGGTTGAAGCCGCTGAAATAGCGGGCCACATCAACCATGCAGGTATCCTCGTCCATCACAATCAGACCGCCGGAGCCGATGATGCTGCCTGCTTCCCGCAGGGACTCATAGTCAAGGGGCAGGTCCAGGTGACCGGTGGTGAGACAACCGCCGGAAGGTCCGCCCGTCTGGGCTGCCTTAAATTCCTTGTTATCCGGGATGCCCCCGGCTATCTCAAAGATTACCTCACGCAGGGTGGTGCCCATGGGCACCTCCACCAACCCGCTGTGCCTGATTTTGCCGGCCAGGGCGAACACTTTGGTGCCCTTGCTGCTTTCAGTGCCGATCCGGCTGAACCATTCTCCCCCATTCAGAATGATGGGAGGGATATTGGCCAGTGTTTCCACGTTGTTGATAACCGTGGGACAACCCCACACCCCTTTACTTACCGGGAAGGGAGGACGCGGGCTGGGGTCACCCCGGGTCCCTTCCACCGAAGATATCAGTGCCGTTTCCTCGCCGCAGACAAAGGCTCCGGCACCCACCCGGATTTCCACGTCGAAGCTGAATCCCTGCCTGAGAATGTTGTTGCCAAGCAAGAGGGCCTTACGGGCCTCGGCGATGGCGTCTTCTAGCCTTCGCACCGCCAGCGGGTATTCCGCCCGCACATAAATGTAGCCCTGTCCGGCGCCCACTGCATAACCGGCCAGGATCATCCCTTCCAGTACGCTGTGGGGATCTCCTTCCATGATACTGCGATCCATAAACGCGCCCGGGTCACCCTCGTCACCGTTACAGATGACGTACTTCCGCGGCCCTTCCGCCTCCCTTGCCGCCTGCCACTTCCTGCCCGTGGGGAAGCCACCGCCGCCCCGCCCCCGCAGCCCTGAGCGTAATATTTCCTCAATCACCTGGCCCGGCGACAATTCAGTCAGCGCTTTGGCCAGGGCAGCGTAACCCTGGTTGCTCATATATGATTCAATATGCGGGGGGATTACACCACAGTTTCGGAGTACCAGCCGCTGCTGTTTGCGGTAAAAGGGCATATCCTCCCTACGGCGTTGAATCTCATTGGTCAGATCATCCCGGTGCAGCAGGTGTTCCAGCAGCCGGCCGCCCAGGACGTGTCCCTCTATTATCTCCTTTGCGTTCTCCACCGTGAGGCGCCGGTAAACCACCCCCTCGGGATAAACGATAAGGGTCGGCCCTAACCGGCAGTTACCGATGCACCCGGCCTCCAGAAGCTCTATTTCGCCGGACAGCTTATAATTATCCAGTTCCCGCATTACCGCCTCTTTCACCTGCCGGCAGCCAAGGGACAGGCAGGGCACCCCACCGCAGAGCAAAAGATGCCTTTCCCGCGGTTTTGTCCCGGCTACCCGCTCTTTTAGCCCGGTCATCAGGTTAATCATGGCCATACTTCCCAAGCAGCTGCTTCAGGCGCTTTGAGTCAACATCGCCAATCAGCTCGTCCCCTATTTTAACAACAGGAGCGGCGCTGCAGGCACCGACACAGTTTACGGTGGACAGCCCGAACCGGCCGTCTCCGGTAACTTCGCCCGGCTTTATGTTTATCTCCTCCTCCAGGGTTTCCAGAAGGTCTTGCATGCCCTTGACATAGCAGGCCGTACCGCTGCAGATTTCGATATGGCACCGTCCCGAAGGCTCAGTTTTAAAAAGGGAATAAAAGCTGACCACGCTGGTGACTTCACTGAGCGGCACGTCCAGTTCGCAGGCGATATGTATGAGCACCTCCCGCGACAGAAAGCCGTACATCTCCTGTGCTTCACTAAGCGCCTTAATCAGCACCCCCTTCCGGCCTTTATACTTTTCCAGTACACCGTCCAGCTCCTGATACTTCTCTTTCCTTTTGATCGCCGTTCTTTTCATGGGTCCCTCCCGTAACCGTCAATTACCTAAAGTTTGTGTTTTTACGGCCGGAAAATATACATTCAATAAATCAGGCCGCGGCTCATATACTTAGTAACAAACACCCGGAGGGACATTTTATGAGGACAGACACCGTCTTTCTCACCCGTACAGCCCTTTTCCTCGCCCTGACCCTGGCGCTGCAGGCCTTGCGCCTGCCCGTGTTTATGACGGGCCCGCTGGTCAACTTTCTCCTGGCCGCCGCCACCTTCTGGAATGGACCGGCCAGCGGCGCGATAATCGGGCTTCTTACGCCCGCGGCCGCACTGTTTTTTGGCATCCTGCCACCACCCCTGGCTCCCGCCATCCCTTTCATTATGGCCGGCAACGCCTGCTTCGCCCTGGCCATCGGCTTCATTTTCCGCCGCCTTCCCACCCCGGCCGGCAAAGTTGCAGGAGCAATTGCAGGTGCCACCGCCAAGTTTTTAATTATAGCCGGCGCCGCTTCCCACGTATTGACCCTGCCGGGACCGCTCACCGGCGTCCTCCTCTTCCCCCAGCTGTATAACGCCCTCCTCGGCGGCCTGGCGGCGACACTGCTAAAGTTTCCTGTAAACAGACGTCAATAATTTTCTTTTTAGCCCCTTAAGAACCTTTCACCGGGTTACAGCATAAGATATAGCGATATTGACATTAAAGTATCAGTATCAGATTACATTTTTAAAGAAAGGACGTCGGCATATGGATTATAATGAACCGGGCAATCACCCCGAATTGTGTGAATGCACTGATAACACTGAGAACAATCAAACCCAGGCAAATGAGTCTGTACCCCAGGGGGGGATTGGCATCGATCCTTTGCAGGTGTACAGCATGACGCTTGAGGCGATACTGCAGGCACAGCGTCAATTGTTATCACTGGAGCCTGTGCAATCCATGTTCTTCGCCCAGTCTTTCAGCGGCAGGGTTCCCGTTTCCTGCCCTCCGGGCTTCCAGGGCAGGTATACGGTAAGACCGGGAGATACGATGTTTTTCATTGCCCGGCGGTTTGGGGTCACATTGCAGGCCTTAATCAGCGCCAACCCGCATATCCCTAACCCCAATCTGATTTTCCCTGGTGACGTGCTCTGTGTACCCACAGTTGAGCCTGGCCGGGTTCCCGTTTCCTGCCCTCCGGGCTTCCAGGGCAGGTATACGGTAAGACCGGGAGACACGATGTTTTTCATTGCCCGGCGGTTTTGCGTAACATTGCAGGCCCTAATCAGCGCCAACCCGCATATCCCCAACCCCAATCTGATTTTCCCGGGTGACGTGCTCTGTGTGCCCTCTCATACCATGACAACAATGTAAAACAGAACGTTTAAACCTACGTTGACTTTCCCAGAAAACTATGCTAGTATAACATCAAAAAATATTGCCTATTGCAGGTCCCTTTGTGGGTTAATAGAGAAACCGGTGTAAGTCCGGTGCGGTCCCGCCACTGTGATGGTGAGCTGCCCAAAACGTGCCACTGGGGTTATACCCTGGGAAGGCTTGGGTTGGCAATGAACCAGAGCCAGGAGAACTGCCTGCAGTATATCAATGTCACTTACCTACGGCCGATAGGGAGGTGCTTTTGTTTATGCCGCAATAAATGTTGCAAACTTCAGCTCCCTTGCCAGAGGGAGCTTTTATTGTTCCCCGCACAGGGCAGGGAGAGCTCCGTAAAAAGGTTTTTCTTTGGGTTTTAGCTGAAAGGGGTAATGATGATGGGCATCACTGGTTCCGGGTATCTGATTATTTTACTGCACGCGCTGGCACAGAGCCTTTTGCTCCCTGTCCTCTTGGGGCTTTTGCTGATGGCTCTTTTTACGGTGTTGGAGACAGGTAATTTCCTGGCGGAGCGCCAATGCCGGCGCCGGGCAGATTCCGGGCTGCATGGGTTATTTAGACCGCTGGCAACCAGAAGCGAGGTGTGGCAGGAACACAGCCTGCTGCAGGAACTGGAAAACAGCGTTTTAAGTGCCGCCCAGAAAAAAGCCCTTATGGAGTTTGCTGCCAGGAAGGACCTTGGAAAAAGGCAGCGTAAGGCTCTGGCCAGGGCGCTGCTGGACCGGGAAGAATACCGTTACGAAAGGACCTTATACCGGACGGAGCTGGTGAGCAGGCTGGGGCCTGTACTTGGCCTGATGGGTACCCTGATCCCACTGGGTCCCGGACTGGCTGCCCTGGGTCAGGGTGACCTGAAAGGGCTTTCTGAGGCGGTAATTATTGCTTTTGATACCACTGTTATGGGTATTGCCGTTGGCGCTGTCTGTTTTGTGCTGTCCCGCATACGGCGGGGCTGGTACCAAAGGGACCTGAACTACATGGAAAGTTTCCTGGAACTGCTGGAGGGGAGGAACGGTCAGCGTGTTGAGGAGCAGGGGAAAAAAGGTGTTTCTGTCTGAACAGGAACAGGATTTTATGGCCGGGCTGGTCAACCTTCTGGACGTTATGCTGGTATTCAGTGTAGGGCTTATTATTGCCCTGGTTTTATCCTGGAACCTTCAGCACCTGGTTTTTATACCGGTAGAGCGGGGAAAGGAATTAAAAGAGCTGCCGCTGATTGAAGAAGGAGGCGGGCAGGGATACCAGGAGCGGGGAAAAGTTTATCAGGACCCGGAGACCGGCAGGCTTATTTTGATTGAGGAACTCCCGGCGGCAAACGCCGCAGAGCCTATTACTGACAAAGGGGAGGAAGTCAGGTGAAAAGGCGTTTATCGTTATTATTGGTACTGTTGCTCTTGCTGGGTAACCTGTGCGTTGCCCTGGGGCCGGCTTTGGCTACCGGGCCGGCGGAAGAAGGCCATGCTCTGGCCGGCGAAGGACAGCTGGCTGTTGAAGAAGAAGAAGAAGAAACAGGAAAAGGACCGGGACTTGAGACCGGGTCCGGTGAGGAACAGCCTGACGGGGAAGAAGAGGCCGGAATTTACCAAACAGGGACAAGCCCCCATCTGACCATTATTACAGGCACCACGGCAATGGTGGCTTCCCTGGTGGAAGCCTACCATAACCTGATGCGGAGAGAGTATGGTTTTACCCTGAAAATTTTTGCTCCGGGCGACTTGGATATAACTGACCGGCTGGCACTGGTGGAGGAGTCTGTCCTCCGCTCCGACGCTGTCCTTTTGGAAATGATCGGTGCCAACCGGGCCGACGCACTGAGGGGAATCTTTTCCAAGCTGGAACCGCAGGCTCAGCCGGAAATCCTGTTGCAGCGCTCAGCGGAAAAGGCCGCCGACGGCAGCTGGGCGCAAGCGGGGCTGCTGGTGGAAATGGTGAGGGACCTTGAGGTGGTTGTCAACAAAGACGACACTGACTGGACAAGGTTGAACCAGTACCTTATCAACGGCGGCGTCGCCAACATGGAACGGCTGCTGCTTTACCTGGCCTCCCGGTTTGCCGGATTGGAGACTACGGAATCTCTGGACCCGGTGGTGCTCCTTGGCAATTTTGCTTACCACCCGGCTGCCGACTCTAGCTCAAAATATTACGAAGGAGACCCGGCAGCCAGCCACACCGGTATTTTTTATGAACCGCCCGATTATTTTGCCTGGTATGAAAGCCGTCTTGGTTTTGACCCCGAGGCACCTTGGATTGGCCTTATAGGGTACGATTCGTTTTTTAAAAATGCCGACATGGACTTGTACAACGATACGGTGCTGGCGCTGGAGAGGCTGGGGCTGAATGTGATACCGGTTTACCCCCGGAACCAGGACCGCATCCTGGCAGCCAGGAAGTTTTTCTTCCGGGACCTGAACGGCGACGGCCATCCGGAACCGGCAATCCATGCCTTTATCCTCTGCATAGGTTTCCAGTTTGATTCCCGCAACGAGTTGGGCACCCTGCAGCTTTTTAAAGACATGAACGTCCCGGTGCTAAACCCCATTTATACCGGCGACCTGGAAAAGTGGTTCGCCAACCCGGCTGGCGCCATGGACGTACTGCACTGGCAGGTGGCCATGCCGGAACTGGAAGGCCGCATCGAGCCGGTGCTGATGGGAGGAAACGTAACCCTAGCTGTGGATGAAGCCACCGGCGCCGTGGTGACCAAAAAGATTACCCTGCCCGACCGCATCGAACGGCTGGCCGGGCGGACAGCGGCCTGGGCGCGGCTGAAAAAGTCAGCCAACCAGGACAAAAAAGTTGCCCTGCTTTACTACAATTACGGAGGCGGGCGGGACGACATCGGGGCCTCTTACCTGAATTCCACCCGCAGCGTGGCCAAAATCCTGCAGGCGTTACAGCAGCAGGGCTACAGGGTGAATGAAGACGGGGAGCTCAACGGCCCGGAGGAGTCGGTTTGCGAAGAAGCAGTACTGGAAATTATTTTCCGCAAAGGACGGAATGTGGGGGGCTGGGCGCCGGGCGAGCTGGAGCGCCTGGCAGCGGCGGACGGCATAATTACCCTGGAAGTGGACGGTTACCTGGAGTGGTTCCGGGGGCTGCCCGGCGCTTTACAGGAAAAAGTGGAAGCGGAGTGGGGGCCTGCTCCCGGCAACGTAATGGTGCACCAGGGGCGCTTCGTCCTGCCCGGTCACATCAGTGGCAACGTTTTTTTCGGGCCACAGCCCATGCGGGGGTGGGGAGAAGACATCCAAAAAATCATCCATTCCCCCCATTTGCCTCCTTCCCACCAGTACCTGGCTTTTTACTACTGGCTGCAGCACTGCTTTAAAGCTGACGCGGTAATCCACCTTGGCACCCACGGTACGGCGGAATGGCTGCCTGGCAAGGCGGTGGGCCTTGCGGCGGAATGCTGGCCCGATGTGGTCCACGGCCACCTGCCCAATATTTACCCCTACATTGTCAATAACCCCGGCGAGGGCACCCAAGCCAAGCGGAGGGGCTACGCAGTGCTGCTCAGCCACCTGACGGCGGCGGTGGCCAACACTGAGCTTTACGGCAACCTGCTTGAGCTGCACAACCTTATCCATGAATATGAAAAGTATATGTCAGACTTGGTACGGGACAACCAGGCCCTGGAGCGCATTAAGACCCGGATCAACTTTCTCCTGGCTGAGGAGAACATGGCGGCGGAGATGGGGCTTGACCCTGACCGGCTGACTTTTGAGGAGCTGGTGGAGGCGGTACATGATTTCCTGCACCTGATGGAGGCCACTGTAACTCCCCTCGGTCTCCATACTTTCGGGGTTGCCCCCCAGGGGGAGCGTTTTGACTTAATGGTAAACGCCATTATCAATTATGATCCGGAAAACAGGGAAGCCCAGCGGGAACAGATCGCTGCCGATCTGGCCCGGACCACTGAGGAAATGGACATGCTGCTTTTGGCCCTGGAGGGCGGCTTTGTCCCGCCGGGGCTGGGCAAGGACCCGGTACGTAATCCCGATGTTATGCCCACAGGCAGGAACATTAAAACTTTTGACCCGCGCACCGTCCCGGATCGGGCAGCCTGGCGGATCGGCAGCGAGCTGGCGGATAAGCTTCTGGCGTCGCACTATGCTGCCCACGGCAGCTACCCGCAGTCGGTGGGAGTGGTGCTCTGGGCTATCGAAACCATGCGCACAGGTGGCGAAAGCATCGCCCTGGCCATGCGGCTGATGGGAGTTGAACCGCGCTGGGACAGCGCCGGCCGCGTCACTTCCTTCCGGGTGGTGCCGGTCAGCGAGCTGGGGCGACCGCGCATTGACGTGGCTTTAACCGGGTCCTCCCTTTTCCGGGATGCTTTTTCCCTGGTGAACTCCCTGCTGGACCGGGTAGCACGCCAGTTGGCCAAAACCGGTGAAAGCTTTGAAGATAATTATATCAAAAAACATTATGAGGAAATTTTCACGGATCTATTGTCGGCAGGGTTGTCGGCAGAAGAAGCCGACTTCCTGGCTGCATCCCGGGTCTTTAGCGCTGAGCCCGGTGCCTACGGCCTGGGCCTTTCGGAGCTGATGGATTTTTCTGACCAGTGGGACGGCGCCGGCAGCCTGGCCGAACTTTACATCAGCCGGATGGGCTTCATTTTCGGTAACGACCGGGCAGACGGATCCCCGGTTTACGGTATCAGGGGCCAGGACCTGCTGGCCCGGGTGCTCAGCCGGGTAGAAGCAGTGGTACAGGTGCGCGACTCCATCTATGGGACTCTGGACAACGACGACGTGGCCCAGTACCTGGGCGGGCTGAAACTGGCAGTCCAGTGGCTTTCAGGGGTCGAAATACCAGCCTACATCGCCAATTCCCGCCTTGGTCCCAACCACCTTCTGGTACAGCCGCTGCAGGAATTTGTGTCCCTGGAACTGTGGAGCCGGCTTTTAAACCCGGTTTTTGTCCGGGAAATGCTGGAGGAGGGCTATTCAGGGGCACGGACAGTGGCCAAGTGGATCACCAACGCATTTTACATGGACATCACCACCGGCGCCATCAGCGACCGCTCCTGGAGCCGGCTGGCCGAAACCTATGTTTTTGATGAAGAGGTGCGTAAACGCCTTGATCCTTACGCCCTGCAGTCTATTGCAGCCACCCTGCTGGAGTCAGCCCGCAAAGACCTTTGGGCGGCCACCGCGGAAGAAAAAGCCAGGCTTGCTGATATTTATCTGGAAACTGCTGTGAAGTATGGGGTAGTCTGCTGCCACCATACCTGCCGGAATCTGACCCTAAACCAGTGGGCAGCCAACTTTTCCCTCCTGGATGACCGCTTGCTGGACCGGTTCCGGGAGATATTTAAGGAAGCCACTTACCGGGACCTGTCTTTTGAACGTCCGGTAATGCCGCCCTTTAGCCCGGACCCTGTAACAGAAGTTCAGGAGCCACGCGTTGAAGAAATAAAGGTTGAGTTGCCGTTGGAGCTTCCCGCAGCGGAGGAAGACCGGTCAGAACCGGAAATAACCCCTGAATTAATAGTTATAGCCAAACCTGTAGGCCCTGAGCCACAGGAGAGGCTGACCCAGCCCCACCGGCGCACTGCCGGCGCCTTGCCGGCCCCTCCCGCACCTGAGCAGCAGCCTGATCTTCCTCAGCCAAAAGAACGGGAGCGGGAAAAAACAGCGTCACCGGAAAAACAGGTGAGGGCCTATGAAGTGATCCCGGAGCAGCCGGCATTGGCTCCCGTGGCCTCCGCTGTGGCGGTTCCCGCGCTGCTGGTAGGCTTGCTTCTGGTAGGGCTGGCGGTTTACGGGTATTCCCGTAAAAAAAAGGCAGCCGGCAGCTGAGCAATTGAACCATAAAACGGGGGGAGAACATTGGACGCGCTGGCAGCAGGTAACCTTACAGCCATCTTTATCCTCAGTCTCAAAACCGGAGCCATCCTGGGTACGTCTTGGCTGGGAAACAGGCAGATATTCGGCGTTTCCCTTTTCTTCGGAGCATTTCTGCTATTGCTATCAAGGATACTGGGGCCGTATGCCGCCCAAATCGCCTGGTTGGTGGAAGAATATACTTTCCCGGTCAGCCTGGCCATAGCTGCTTTGTTTGTTTACCTTGGTCTTGGCGGAAACTGCGGAGAGGGAGACTCCTGCCAGAAGCCGGGAGTCCTGTACCTGGGGGCATTTTTGCCCTGCCCCTTCTGCCTTCTGGCCACGGCATTCGGCCTTATCCTGCTCAAACAAAGGGCCGGACATCACCACCTGCTGCCAGACCTGGCCTTTTGCGCCGTTTTCACTTTGCTTTTGCTGGTGGTGGCCTTCAGTATCCGCAGGCTGTCAGGGCAGAATCGGAGCGGTTCCCTGAAAACCATGAATTCCCTGCTGCTTTTGACAGGGATGACTACCCTGGTAATGATTTTTCTGGTCCCCAACCTGGTACAGGCAGCCCGGATGAGCTTTTCCGGTATCCGGCTTACACATGCGCCGGTTATTTTGGGCACATGGACGGCAGCCGGCGTACTGCTGGCAGCCGGTTACCGCATGGGCTGCCGAAAATAAAATGGCTGTTGACGGTAATTCTGTCAAACTGCCGGCAAATGAATTTAAAGCCGGCCCTGAAACTGCAGGCCGGGGTAAAATAATTTACCCCGGCCTTGAAAATTTTTAGCCTCGGTTAACGAACATCGCCATCAACTTCTTTTCAGGAAAGACAATATGTTATGTGAGGTTTCATGATGGTCGAAAACGTGCATCCAGCCATTATGGATATCATTCCTGAACACAACCTGCCCAGTGGTTAAATACAGGGAAATCTCAGGCACATCTTCGGCCAGGACCTGCTGCAGCTGCATGGATAATTCCTTCCTGGCATTTTCGTTTAATTCCCGGCGTAGCATTTCCGCCAGCCTTTCCACTTCCGGGTTATAATACCCTGGCGTTCCGTCTGCCCAGCTCCCCCGGTCACCTCCGGTAAACCTGGTTCCCAGATAATTGGGATCCCTGGCCCAACCACCATGGCCTACCAGGACCAGCTGGTAATTGCCCTGAGCAATGCGGGCATCCCGGGTTTTCATGTCTGTGGACACAACTTTGATCTCGATTCCGATGTCTGCAAGTTGCTCCCTGATAAGCTCCCCTATCCTTACCTCTCTCCCTTCACCGACAAGCAGTTCGTATTGCAGCTTTTTGTCAGCCAGCCCTGCCTGTTTAAGCAGCTTTTTGGCTTTTTCCGCATCTCTTTCGTACTTTGGCAAATCAGGGTTAAACCAGCGGTGGTCAGGCGGAAGGACCCCCAGGCTGCCGGCCACCGCGGCGCCCCTGGCTGTTTTATTGACCAAATCCTGGCGGTCGATGGCATAGGCAAAGGCCTGCCGCAGCTCCCGGTTCTTAAATTCTTTCACTTTTTCCATATTAAACCTGAGCCGGTAACCCCAGAACCCTGGTTTTTGCATCACGGTAAACTTCGGGTCATTTTCAAAACGCGAAAGCGCATCAACTGGTATATCAGCGATATGAATATCTCCTTTTTCCAGTGCCAGGACGCTGTCGCTTACCGGAATAAATTCTAACACATCCACGGCCGGTTTCGGCCCCCAGAAATCAGGGAACGCCTCATAACGGTAGGTTCCATGCTCCTTGCTGTATTCAGTGAGGACAAATGGTCCGGTGCCTGTTACCGCTTCAGGTGCGGTGAATTCATCCGGCCGGTCTATGGCAGACCAGATGTGCCGTGGCAGGATATATACCGAGGAAAGAGCTTCAAAGAAGTTGGGATCTGCCTCGGCCAGAGAAAGTTGCACCTGGTGACCTGACAGGGCTTTGACTTCATGCAAGAATCTGTCGTCCGTGAAAATACCTACCGGGCTTACCGGTGGGTATTTTTTAATGTAGTCGAAGGTGAAAACCACGTCATCAGCGGTGAACGGTGTCCCGTCATGCCATTTAACATTCTGCTCAAGGTAAAATACGTATTTCGTTCCGTTATCCAGTATGTCCCATTTTTTAGCCAGCCAGGGGATAAAGCCTTTTTCATCTTTTTCGATAAGCTTGTCGAAAATATAGTTCACTTTGGCGTTGCCGGGCCCTCTGGCATAACGGGTATAAGGCTGGGGAAAACCCCAGTCCCCGCCTGCCAGCCGCAATACCACCGGCTCAGCCGGCACTGCCTGCTGGTCGCCGCCGGGGCCACCGGTTTCCGGTGCTTTTCCTTTCTGGCCGGAAGTACCGCAGCCTGCGGCAAAAAACATAAGGGCCACAAGCAGGCATAGTAATGCAACAGTTTTCTTTTTATACGGCATTAACATTATGGCACCTTCCCTATACTTTTATAGTCCTTGTATAATCATCAAAACAATCCAGACAGACAACTTTCCCGTTTTGATTCCTTGTTCTCGGCTCCATGGCATATTCGCCGCAGCAGCCGCATTGTAATGATGGAAACAAACGAGCCTTTCCGGGCACTGCGAAGGCCACTTCTTTGACCGAAGCAAACTGCCCGCCTGGCATCTTCAAAATATCATCAATTATTTGTTGGCGCAGTATTTGGTATGCTTCTTTTTCCGCCTCAGAGGCAGCATCCTCCATGATTTTTTTATGCAGCTCCCTTATTTCCCGGCTTCCCTGCAGGATATTCCCGTTCACCGAAATCCTGACCGCTTTTTCTGAGTTGCGGCTGCCAAAGGTATAAACCTGTTTACCGGTATCTTTAAATATTAAGTTGCCCTTACCCAGTGTGCATCCTGTCATAACCATAATTGCGTCTACACCGCAGGCGTCATTTTCAACAACAGCCATTACTTCCTCGTCCTCCGCCCTGCTTTCCTGCAGGTGTTCCAGCGCAATCCCGGCCACCTTGTAGCCTATGGCCAACCCAGGGCAGACATGGCCATGAAATTCCACTACTTTTTCCCACATGGTTTTATCCACGGTAATTAACACCCCCTATCGGATATTTTTTGGGCACGTTAAGCAAACAGACTGAGCAAAGCAAACACGGCAAACGAAAATATTTTGTTCTCACAACCTCTGGTCATTCGCTCCCCCGCAGCTGGACAGCGGCCCACGCAGCGCAAACATCCCGGAAGTTTAACAATATCTTTCACCTCCGTCTCGTTTTTTCAAATTTTTTGTCGCCAGCCATCAAGCCATCCGGCTACCGGAGCATTTTCCAAAACAGTAACACGATATTGATATTATTGCTACCTTAAGGGCGCAGATTATTTATTGCAATCACAGATTTACCTGGCTTATTTCGTAAATCTTCCCAGCCGGGGGTCAGCCATCCTTTCCAGGTCTCTTCCCAAAAGGGCGAGGGAAGTAACCAAAAGGGTAAGAAACAGCCAGGGATAAAACAGCCACCATTTCCAAAAATCCGTAAAGTAAATGCCCCTGAAATTTACGGCGTGGTTGATAATTAAGCCCCAGCTCCTGGAGGTGGGATCACCCAGGCCCAGAAAGGCCAGGGACGCTTCGGTAACGATAGCCATGCCGGCCAACCTGATCATGCTCACCGTAACTATGGGCAGCAACTCGGGAATAAAATGCCGTGTCAGCAGATAAAAAGTCCCGGCTCCGTAATGGGCAGCCATTTTTATATACGGCTGCTCCTTGAGGGAAAGTGCCCCCGACCTTACTACCCTGGCCGGCACAGACCAGGAAAACAGGGTAAGGACCATAACGATGTTCAGCAGGCTGGGACCAAAGAAAGCTGCCAGGACTATCATCACCGGTAAACTGGGCAAGGCAATCATGATGTCAATAATCCTCATCAAAAGCCTGTCTGTCCAACCACCACGGTAGGCGGCAAGCATCCCGACAATGCCTCCTCCCAGACCGGCCAGCAGAGCGGTACCAAGACCCACTGCCAGGCTTACCCTGGCACCAAAACAGATCATGGCCCAGATGTCCGTTCCCAAGTCATCGGTCCCTAAAAGATGCGGTAACCTCGGTGGCGAGAGGGGAGGCCCGGAAGAGCGGTCATGAGGCAGCCAGGTAAACAGAGGGGCAAATACCGCCAAAACAATTAACATTGCCAGGATCATTACCGAAATCTTTCCCGTTGGTTTCAGGTTATACCAGACGGCCTGGCTACCCGCAAGAATCATCTTTAAGTTCAAGTTCATAACCGACTCCTGTCCAGGTGGTGACTTTTACTTTCCAGGCATCCCGGCCGGTGACAGCCGCCGGCCTCGTCCGGGGGTCAAGATACCTGTAGGCCAGGTCCGCCAGCACATTCGCCGCCATTACCCCCACCGCCAGGACAAGAAAAATCCCCTGAATCAAAGGATAATCTCGTACTACCACTGCTGAGCGCATTAAAACACCGACCCCCGGGTAAGAAAAAACGTTTTCTGCCAGGATCGCTCCTCCCAGCAGGGCTCCCAGCTGAATGGCCAGGCGGGTAACCAGTGGCATCAGGGCATTGCGCAGGGCATGGCTGTAGCGGATCCTCAACTCCTTTAGCCCTTTGGCTCTGGCTGTACGCATATAATCTTTGGTCAGAACCGTTCCCAGGCTGTTGCGCACCAGAAGATAAATACCTCCCGTCCTGGCAAGAGTCAAAGTAAGAACGGGCAGGGCCGCATGGTGAAGTATGTCCTTTACCCTTTCCCAGATATTGTTATACCGGGCAAAATGGGTAACCGCACCCGCCAGGGGAAACAGTCCAAGCCCGGCTCCAAACCAGATCAGCAGGGCCAAGCCCACAAGAAAAGCCGGGATCTCGGAAAAAACAATAAAAACTGTATACAGCACACTGTCCTGCCATTTGTCCCTGCGCCAGGCTGAATAACTACCGAGGATTATTCCCAGGGCGATGCTAAAGACCATGGCACTTGCCACCAGAAACAAGGTCCAGGGCAACCTGCGCAAGATTATGCTGAGCACGTTTTCTTTGTAGTAATAACTGAAGCCCAGGTCTCCCCTGGCGAGTTCTTTGAGATAAGCCGCATACTGCTGGTGCAACGGCCTGTTAAGGCCGTAATATTCCCGGAAATACTGTATCTGCTCCCTGGAATAAAATGCTACCGTTTCGTCGACTTCAGCGGAATAATGCAGGAAAGGGTCTCCGGGCATCATCCTGGGCAGGGCGAAGTTTAAACTGACAATCACCAGAAAAGCCAGCAGATATTCAAACAGCCGTAACCCTGTCTTGCTCATGTCAGAGACCTGCCTCCATCAGTTCTTTGGTCAGACAGCAGCAGGAATCTTCCGTTACATAACTGGATGATCCCTGCTCTATAATTGCTCCATGATGAAGAACAATAATCCTTTCGGCTATTTTTCGGGCCAGCGGCAAATCATGTGTGATGAAAACCATGGCAAAACCGTTGCTGTTCTGCAATCCTTTCAGCAGGCGCAACAGGTTGGCTTGGGTCGAGACATCCAGCATGGTAGTTATTTCGTCGGCCAGTAATAACTTTGGCTTCATAACCAACCCGCGGGCAATGGCAACCCTTTGCCTTTGTCCTCCGCTTAATGAGGAGCAGTACCTGTTTAAGAAAGAATCATCAGCTGGGAGCTGGACGTCCCTTAATGCGCTTTTTACCCGTTCCGTCCTCTCTTCCGGTGAGCCGATTTTATTAACCCGCAGAGGCTCAAGCAGCGCGTCAGAAACGGTAAACCTATGGCTTAAGGAGCTAAAAGGGTCCTGTAAAACCAGCTGGATGCCTCCCTCCCGGCAAGCAGGCCCGTTGTCTTTGATTACCTGGTTGTCAAAAACGATTTCCCCTTTATCCGCCGGCAAAAATCCGGCGAGGATATGAGCAAGGGTAGATTTGCCTGAGCCTGACCTGCCCACCAAAGCCACTGTCTCTCCGTGGCGCACTCGCAGCGATACAGCCCTTACCGCCTGTACACAGGTATGACGGACTTTAAAACTTTTGGTAATACCATCTGCTTTAAGCAGGTCGACGATCCCTCCCCGCTGGCAGGCCACCTCCCTGTTAGCGGCAACCAGCTCAAGCCAAGGCTTTTTCTCGCTGCATTCCGTTAATGCCTGGGTACACCTGTTGTGGAAGGCACATCCTTTAGTCCCATAGCGGGGTTCTCCCGGAATACCCCAGAGGTCTTTGTAAGGAAAGGCCTGGACCGAAGAATTCACAAGGCCCCTGGTGTAATTGTGGGCCGGCTCTTCAACCACCTCCCGGGTCAGCCCTTTTTCCAATATTTCTCCCCCGTAAAGCACCATCATTTTATCGGTAAGGTCCGACATGACTGAGAGGTCATGGGATATGACCAACATGGAGAACCCCATTTTCTCTTGCAGCTTACGGATACATTCAAACAGGTTTTTCCTGGTGACAGCATCCACCGAACTGGTGGGTTCGTCCAAAATAAGCAACCGGGGTCTGCAGGACAAAGCCATGGACAAAAGCACCCGTTGCCTCATGCCGCCAGACAGCTGATAAGGAAATGCGTCTTTCCAGAATGCTTCCAGACCCACCAGCTCCAGCAGCCTTACCGCTTCGGAAGCTGCCTCCCTTTCCGTAAGACCGTCTGCTTCTTTTAAAGGCTCCACAATCTGCTGTCCAACCTTCATAACCGGATTTAGCACATCCAGGGAATTCTGAAAAACCAGGGCTATCGTTTTCCAGCGCAGCTTTTTTTTGTCTCGTTCGGGAAGGGAGAGCATTTCTTTGCCTGTGACAGTTATCTTCCCTTCCACCCTGTGCGGCAATCCGATCAAACCCAAAAGAGACAGGGCCAGCGTTGTTTTCCCGCTTCCCGATTCCCCTATGATGCCGTGATTTTCCCCGTTTTTCACGGTGAACGATATTTTATTTAAGGCGGTGAGGAAATTATGCTTTGTTTTATAGTGCACGCTTAACTCCCTAACGCCAAGCAAAATATTTTTTGTGTCGCTGCCGTCCATTATTTCAGCCCCTGAATTTATCCGGCAATGCCTCCGCGGCAGAAGTGGTGCCCCGGCAAACCGGTGTTATTATTATAAAATTAGTGCTACTGCATGAGCAAAAAATAAGAGGATAACCACCCTTTTGTCCTCAACTGCACTTTTTTTCTTCTATAAAAAACCTTAGATTTCCTGCCTCAGCCTCTCAATTTTTTTAAAAAATCTACCGAGTAAACCGCGCCCGGCACCATGGCCGCCCCCGCGGGCCAGGGCGGCAGCCAGAAACACGTTTCTCCAGCCAGCCGCTGCCAAAAGCAAAGAAAACTAACCCCGCCAGACCCAGCCAGCCCATCCAGTCACCCAGGCGGGTAGTCAGCGTGCCCTTGCCGCTGCCGATGGGAATATCCGCCACCAGTGTGGCTCCGCCGCCCTCAGGGAAAACAGCCAGAGCATGGATGCGCCCGTAGGGATCAATGATCGCCGAATTATAGCCACCGTCCGCCTTGACCATTGCCACACGGTTCTCGACAGCGCGAAAGACGACGTGCGTGTAATGTTTGTGTTCGAGAGGCATAAACGTACGGTAAACCGGAGGAAGTGGTTACCGCTCTGCTTCTCCTTCCATCTCCAGCAGCAGGCCGCGCAGGTTGTCCAGTTTTTGTCGGTCGGCCTGCCAGTAGCCCCGCCGCTCCGTCTCCATGAGCAGCTCACCGATTTTCACCGCGGCGTAAGGGTTATTTTGCTGCAGGCGGCGCCGCGTCTCGCCGTCAAAAAGCAGGCGGTCAGCCACTTGGTCAAATACCCAGCTTTCCACCTGGTTGGTGGTGGCGGCAAACCCCAACAGGTACTCCACCCGGTCTTTTATTTTTTTGGCGCCGTGAAAGTCGTGCCTCAGCATCCCCTCCAGCCAGGAGGGATTAAAAAGACGGGTACGGGAGGCCCGCTCCAGGCAGATTTTAAGGTCTTCCACCACCACCTCTTCCTCAGTGGTGTCAATGACCATAATTTGCGCTTCCCTGCCGGTACCGCGGCGCAGGCTGCCGGCCAGCCCACCCATGAACTCATAGTAATGGTCCAGGTCCGTTACCTCGTACTCCGTGTTATCCCGTTCCTGCACGATGGCTTCCACCGTCTGCAGCACTTCGCGGTAGGCTTCCCCGGTTTGTTCCGCCCTGCCCGGCAGATAAGCGTAAGACATGCTGCGGTGGAAACTGTCTGCCAGCTCTTCTTCTTTGGACCAGTTACCGCTTTCTATCAGGGAAGTGAGGGAGGTGGCGTACTCTTCAGGGGCGGGCCCGAAGATGCGGGCCTGCGCCAGCCGGCCCAGCCTCGGTTCCAGCTGCAGGCGGTGCCTGCGTATATAGTTTTCCGCCTCCGGCTCCGGCAGGCCGGCCACCAGCTCCACGGCCCGGTTAAGCAGGTCGATGTGGGTGGCGAACGTGTCCCGGAAGATACCGCAGATGTTGACCATAACGTCGATGCGGGGCCTGCCCAGCTCTGTGAGCGGTATTACCTCCAGCTCCCTGAACCAGGCGCTCTTCCTGCGCAGGCGTACCCCCAGCAGCTCCAGGATGGCAGCAATGGTGTCACCGCCTGTTTTCATGGTCTCAAAGCCCCACAGGACCAGCGCCACCGTTTCCGGATAGCGGCCGTTTTTGTCCCGGAGGGTGGACAACAGCTTCTGCACCGCTTCGCGGCCCCGGTTCTGGGCCGCCACGGTGGGGATCAGGCGGGGGTCAAAGGCATACATGGCCCTTCCTGAGGGGTAAACTTCCGGGTCCCTTACCGGGTCTCCGCCCCTGGCGGGCAGGATATAACGTCCTTCCAGCGCCCTAAGCAGGTTTTCCCTTTCCCGGGGCCGGTTCAGGCGGGCCACCAGCTCCGCCGCCTGGGCAGCGTAGCCAGGAGGCAACCAGGAGGGAGCCTGCCCCCTTACCAGGTCCAGGGCCAGTTCCCGGGCGGTGGTCTCAATGCTGTCGCCCCGGGCGGTCCCTTTTATGTCTTCCCATTCGAGCCCCTCTTCCCGGGCCAGTATCTTAAGCAGGGAGGGAAATTCACGGTCGTGGCGGAGCACACCGTACAGGTAGGCGGCAAGCTCATTCTCCTGCCATACCCTGTCCATCACATACAGGCCGTCAGGAATCAGGCGGCGCTTCAGGCGGCAAAGCTCCCGCCGCAGGTGCTGCGGGTCGCCCTCCAGGCGCAGCCCGGCCGCCAGCTCGCTGATTTGGGACAGGATCGCCCCGTCCTGACCGGTTTCCCACTGGTCCAGCAAATCTTCCAAGACCAGGTAGTTTTCGTAAAGGCCAGAGTTTTTAACAGGGGGAGAGCCGTGGGAAAGGCACAGGGCATACGCACGCCGCTTGGCGATGGTGGACTCGGCGGTGTTGCCAATCCAGTAATAATAAATATGGGGCATTTCGCCAATCAGCAGGTCGGGGAAACATTCCGGCGAGAGGGCCACCTCTTTGCCCCGGTTGAATTCCAGGGTACCGTGCATGCCAAAATGGATGACGGCGTCGGCCCGGAACTCTTTTTGCAGGTATAAATAATAAGCCAGATACTGGTGAGTGGGAGGCAGGTCCCGGTCATGGTATGCCGCTTCGGGATTTTCGTGGACACCGCGGGAAGGCTGGACACCTAAAAGGATATTGCCGGTGATATAGGCGGGCAACACCAGCTCCCCGTTTTCCACCATGATTTCACCGGGAGGCTCCCCGAAACGGCTGACTACCCGTTGCTGCACTTCCCGTGGCAGGCAGGCAAACCACTGACGGTAAAGGGACAGGGGCAGGCGCAGGCCGCCCTTTTGGCCGTACTGGGGGGTGTTTACCAGCCCTTCCTGCAGGAAGAAACGGGACAGGGGCACAGTGGGCAGTTCCAGCCGGTAGCCGTTTTGCCGCAGCTCACGCAGGAATACTTCCAGGCTGGCGAAAACGTCCAGGTAACCGGCGGAAGCCAGGTTGCTTTCCCCGGGCGGGTAATCATAAGTCAAAACCGCTACCCTTTTTTCGCTGGCGGGTTTACGGCGCAGGGCCAGCCAAGACAGGGCCCGCCGGCCCAGTCTGATTATGCGCTCCTCCAGCACGGCCTGCCGTTTTACCTTGCCGATCTGGGAGTCGGCAAAAGACTCCATGGCTGAAACAAAAACAGGTTCGATGGCGCCGTCCAGCTCGGGCAGGGTAATGC
This sequence comes from Dethiobacter sp., assembly GCA_020725465.1. GTDB lineage: Bacteria > Bacillota > Dethiobacteria > Dethiobacterales > Dethiobacteraceae > DYEY01. The sequence goes on along the minus strand of DYEY01000063.1, from coordinate 9,489 downwards.
CCAGAATTATTTCCAGGGGGCTCAGGCCCCGGCTGTCCTCTTGCCATTTTGCTGTTTCTGTTTCAAAGGCGCGCAGCCCGGTCAGTACCGGCACGTCCATTTTTTCCAGCAGGCGGTAGGTCGGTTCGGGGTCGCCGCCATAAGGCCCGCCGTGCAGGCGGAAATACTGCAGGTTGATAAGCAGGTCCACCCCTGCCAAATATTTTTCCAGCGCCATCAGGTTGTATTCCACCCGGGAGAATACGCAAAGCAGGTTAGCTTCGTCCCGCAGGTGCTCAAAAAGAACGTCCGCCACCGGGGCGGTATCATAAAAATGCATACCGCCGTAAATCAGCACCCCTACCAGTGGCAGCCCTTCCCGGTGGCCGGCTTCCCGGCAGTAGGCATCCCTGTCAGTCATAATCCCCGCTCCCGGGAGATAAAGGCCGAAGTCCGGCTGGCGCCGCGGCGGCGCGGGAGGCTTCAGATTGCCGTGGCCGCCGTACTCTCTGAGCAGAAGCAGCAGCATGTTTTTCAGGTTGGCCGTGTCTCCCTCTGCATAATATTCCTGGGCCAGCACCCAGTTGCGCATATCGCCCAGCATACCAACGGGGAGGAAGGCTCCCAGCCTTTTGGTGAGAGCGGAAAACTTTTTGGTGCGCAGATAGGCGCTGACGTCGAATTCTTTTTCCCGGCCCCCTCCCGGCCGGAAAAGCTTGGTTCCCCTGAACCTGCCCATGCTGGTCAGGGCGAACAGCTCACGGTCACCGCCAATCAGTACCACCACCGTCTTGCCAGCCATGCCCGGCAGGTTTTTCAGCTCCCGGGCCACCCGCACGTCGCCGCGCACATCCACCAGGATAATGTCAGCTTTGGCTGTTTCTTCCGCCAGGGCCCAAAGCGGCACCTGCGGGTCTTCGAAGTCCTGAAAATAGATTTTTTTCAGTTCCAGTACGGTACCGTATTCTGCAAGCAGGTCGTCCACCGCTTCCTTTAAAGCCAGCGTATTGTCCATATTGGTCAGGGCCAGGATACGTGTGGGGGTCTTTTTGGGCATAAAAATCCTCCTCTCCGGCACGGCAGGTCAGCGGGCCGCAGTCAGCCAGTCTGCAGGATATCTTCCAGGTAAAAATGGGGAGCATTCAGGGTCTTTGCCATCATTTCCAGCACTCCCGGGCTCCGCCTGCTGCTTTCCGTATTTACCAACACAAAACTTGCCTCCGGTGTAATTTTGTCAGCTATCAGGGCCAGATCCTGCTCCAGCCCTTCTCCCAGGAAAACGTTGGCCTTGCCGTCAGAAATGACCACAATCACCGGGCGGGCCTCCCGCTCCCTCCCGGCCAGTTCCAGAGCGCGGTAAAGGGCGGGGGTGAGCGGCGTTTTGCCTCCGGTGGGCAGAGTTTGCAGCGCCTCTTCTATTTTCAGCACATCGCCGGTAGGGGGAACCAGCAAACGCACTTCTTCACCGCGAAACACCATCAGGCCCACCCGGTTTTTCTTCTGGTAAGACTGCTGCAGCAGGTGCCAGGAGAGCGTTTTGGCCAGCTTTATTTTTCGTTCCATGCGCATGGAAGAGGAAGTGTCCATGAGGAGCAGGTACAGGGCCTTGCCCCGGGACACGCGCACCTTTTCCATAAGGTGTTCAGGCAGCACCTCCAGCCTGCCTGTCTGGCTCACGGCCCGGCGCAGTGTGGCCTCCACCGCCAGGCTGCCCGGGTCGCTGTTGGGCCGGGCTTTTACAAACTGCCCCCGGTTGCTTTCTGTCCGGCAACTGTCCCGGCCCCGTCCGTTTACCGCCCCGGCTAGCCTTGACAGCCCAGCCTGCAGTGACCCGGTCCGCTCCACGGGCTGGATATCGTCCGCAGTGCCCGCTTCCTGCCGATGCTCCCGCTGTTGTTCTTCGCCCTGTTCAGGGGGCAGGAGTTCCTCAATCCGCTCCCGGGTCAGCCGCTCCCCGCGCTGCAGCGGGTCCTGGCGCATACGGTGGGTCAGGGCCAAAAAGGCCGCTTCCTTAATATCCTTTTCCAGCACCTGGTCCCGGCCTTCCAGGGCGGCCAGAACACGGGAGGTTTTTTCCATGACGATATCGGCCCGGTGGGTCTTGATGCCAAGCGAGCTGGTCAGCTCCACTATCTTCAAAAGCATCTCCCGGGAAAGACCGGTGCGGGGCAGGTTTTCCCGGGCCCGGAAAACCGCTTCCCTGATACTGTCCTGCCCACAGCGGTATTTTTGCTCAAAGGCATAAGGGTCTTGGTCAAACAGGCGGCGGTTTTCCAGGACCTGCAGCCTTTCTTCCGCGGAAGACAGGGCGGTTATTTCCACCGACAGGCCGAAACGGTCCATGATTTGTGGCCGCAGCTCACCTTCTTCCGGGTTCATGGTGCCAATAAGGATAAAACGGGCAGGGTGGTAGAGGGAAATGCCCTCCCGTTCCACCACGTTGACACCCATGGCAGCGGCGTCCAGCAGGATATTCACCAGGTAATCGTCCAGCAGGTTTACTTCGTCTATATAAAGGACGTTACGGTTGGCCCGGGCCAGCAGCCCCGGTTCCAGCGCTTTGCTCCCTTCTTTCAGCGCTTTTTTGATGTTAATGGAGCCGATAACCATGTCCTCCGTGGCTGACAAGGGCATATCCACGATCTCCATTTTTTTTTCGGACCAGGGCAATTTCCCGTCCCTTTCCAGCCGTTCCTGGCAGGTTTTGCACATGAGCCTTTTATTCTCCGGGTGGCACTGGAAGGGGCACCCCTGCACCACCCTGATTTCACCCAAAAGGTCCGCCAGGGCCCTGACCGCCGTAGATTTACCTGTGCCTTTGTCTCCTTTAATCAGTACGCCTCCCACCGCCGGGTCCACCGCGTTTACCAAAAGCGCCTTTTTCATCAGGTCCTGCCCCACAATGGCGGCAAAGGGATAAATCACAAACTTATGGTGCATGGCTCTGCTCCTTCCTGTCTATGACGACTCCGGGGTTTTTCGCCGCGACGTGCTGTTATTCCTTCTTTTCCGGCGGCAATGCCACAGTTTACCGGTTGCCGCGAAGAGCCCCTTAAAAAGCTTGCCAATTCCGCACATGACTGGTAATATTATAAGTGTTATTATTATAACTTTCGTGATACCAAAAAAGCAAGGAGGCCTGTTAATGAAAATGTTTGCCACAAAAGAAATTATCTTTGCTGCCATCATCGCCGCTGCCATGATTGTGGTCAGCCTGGTGGCCGTCCCCCTGGTGGTGGCCGTCCCCATTCCGGGTATCCGCAACCTGGTGGTAGCCCCCTTTTTCGGTCTCTTCCTTTCCCTGGCCCTGGTCCGGATTAAACATCCCGCCACATTGACACTGGTTTCTTTTTTAACCGGAGCGGTGCAGACTTTCATCGCACCGGTTATCCTGGTTTTTTTGCTCGCCAGCGGCATAGTGACCGACCTGCTGCGCTATTTCCTGTGGCGGGACCCCCAAAAGCCGGCCCATGTCATTATCACGGCGGGAGTATACATGGCGGTGATGGTCCCTTTCGGTGCCTTTTTCGGAGCGCTCATGGCCGGCCGGACACCGCTGGCTGCCCTGCTTACAGCCCCCCTGTTTATCCTGGGCGCTGCCCTGGTCTGTTTTGGCCTGGGGGCGCTGGGCGCCTTCCTGGGGGTAAAAATAGCGCGGGAATTTAAAAGTATTTCCCTGGTTAAGTAAAAACCCGGAGGGATGGCCCCATGCTCCGTTCTTTGCTGATGACCGGCAGCCAGGCGACAGGCTTTCTCAGCCGTATTCATCCCCTGAGCAAATTGTTTCTTTCCCTGGCCTTATTTTCCTATACCCTGGCTGTCCGTTCACCCTACTCGCTGGCGGCAGTTTATCTCACGCTGCTGGTCTTCCTTGGCGGCAGCGGCCTGGTCCGCCCGGCTTTGCAAATGTTTCTTCCTTCCCTGCTGGTGGGAGCAGGGATGTTTTTCGTCAGTTTTCTCCTGGGCGGCACCCTGGCCGACGCCTCTGTTTTTGCCCTGCGCATATTAATCTTTTTCCAGGCATTTATTATCTTTGGCGCCACCACCAGTCCGGCTTCGTTTTTGCGCTCCCTGCATGCTCTGAAACTGCCTCCCCCCTTATGCATGGGGTTGCTGATTGTTCTCCGCTTTATTCCCGTGCTGGCGGCCGAAATGAAGGCTATCGCCTTATCTTATTCCCTCAGGAAAAAGGCAAACCGTCTTTCGTTACCGCTGTTTTACCGGGGAATAATGGTCCCTTTCGTTTACCGGCTCTTTACCCTGGCCGATGACCTTACCCTTGCCCTGCATGTCAGGGGCTTTGGCAACAACCCCCGTCCCACCTCTTTCCGGCAGGTGTCCCTGCACGGCAGGGACGTTTTATTTTTGGCTGCGGGTTTGCTTGCCCTGACAGCGCTGCACAAACTTACGGGGAACCTGTAAAGGAGAGAGCAGCATGCCCCTGCTGGAAGTAACCAACCTGGCTTATTGGTACCCTGACACAAGGGAGCCGGTCTTTGCCGGCGTTAGCTTTTCCCTGGAGGCAGGAGAGATGGTCCTGCTGACGGGAGACTGCGGCAGCGGGAAATCCACCCTGCTTAAATGCCTGTGCGGTATTGTCCCACACCTGCTGCAGGGACGGCTGGAAGGGGAAGTGAGGGTGGCAGGCAAATGGATGGGGAAATACCGGCCGGCGGAAGTTATCCGCCATGTGGGTGTGGTTTGGCAGAACGTGGAAGCCCAGATTCTGCAGCAGACCGTGGAGGACGAGCTGGTTTTCGGGCCGGAAAACCTGGGGTACACCCGGCAGGAAATGACAGAAATACTCAGAGCCGTCCTGCCCCTGGTGCAACTTGGGCCAGACCTGCCGGTGGCTTCCCTCTCAGGTGGACAGAAGCAGCGGCTGGTTATCGGTTCTGTCCTGGCAACCGGCCCTTCCGTCCTGCTCCTTGATGAGCCCCTGGCTAACCTGGACCCCCCCGCTGTGAACCGCCTGCTTGGCTTTCTCGGGGAACTTTGCCGGCAGGGTACCGCCGTGCTTATGGCTGAACACCGGCAGGAGGCAGCAGCTCCTTATGTCCGGCGCATCATCAGGCTGGAAGGGGGCACGGCTGTGGAAATATCCGCAGGCTGCGGAGCAAGCCGGCCTGGTGGGCTAAGCTACCCGGTGGGCACCCGCGGCCCGGCCGGGGCAACAAAAGAAAGCGACCAGCGCCAAACCCGGCAGGAGACGGCTGCCTCCGGTGGCAACAGCAACAAGGCGGTGCTGGAAATCGAAGGCCTGACCGTTGCTTACCGCCCGCGACAGGTTATTTCGAACCTCGACCTGCAGGTAAACGCCGGCGAAAGGGTGGTCATACTGGGTCACAACGGCAGCGGCAAATCTACCCTGCTCAAAACCTTATGCGGCATTAAAGGCCTAAGCACGGTTTCTTTTTCCCTTTTCCGGCTAAACGGCAAAAATATCAGGAAATTACCTGCCGACTTTTCCGGGGAAACGGGACTGGTCATGCAAAACCCCCACCACCAGCTCTTTATGGACAGCGTGCGCAAAGAAATCGCCTTTGGCAGCGGGGACAGCGCCATGGTGGAAGAAATACTGGAGCTTTTTGCTTTAAAGAGTCTGGAACAGCGCCATCCCTTTACTTTAAGCCAGGGACAAAAAAGGCTGCTGGCCCTGGCGGCAGTTTTGGCCCACCGCCCCAGCCTGCTCTTGCTGGATGAACCCACCATCGGCCAGGACTATGCCAGCCTGGACCGGATGCTGACAGTGCTGTCCTATATCAGCCGGGAGTGGGGGACCTCCATACTGACTGCCACCCATGACCGTTATGCCGCCAAACAGCTTGCCGACCGGGTAATCTTGCTGGAAGAAGGTAAATCTCCCCGGTACGGAGGCCGGGAGCTGATTGACGCATATTTTGGGAATACCCGGCAATTAAATAAGGGCGTGTGAAAACTCCCTGCCATTACCCGGCTTTAACAGAACCAAGGCCCGTCCTGCTTACGGCGTCAGGGTTACAAAATGCGGGACCTCCTCCAAAGGAAGTCCCGCATTTCCTTTGCCACTTCCATCGCATCGGGCCAAAAGGCCCTTTCCGGCGTCATCAACAAAGATGTGACCCTTTTTCATCGTCTCCACCGGTGCCCTGACGCTGGGTTGCCAGGGGACGGAATCGGACTCTATCAAGTACAGGGACACTATTTAATCGATTTTGTCAAATCCATCTTTGCATAAATTATGCGGCGGATCTCAACTGTTTTCTCCTCTTCCCGAACAACATAAAAAACAGCATAATTTTTCACTGGGAACATTCGATAATCTTCTACCAAAGGTTTAATAGGGCGGTATATCTTGTGCGCATAAGGAAAATCCCTTAACAGGGAGATAGAATGCTCCAATGCATCCAGCAGATCCATTGCTGCCTTTGGCGCATTTAACTGGTCGGATATATACAAGATAATGTCCGTTATATCCTGCCTGGCTATCGGACGGTAAATGATTTTATACATTCCCGGCGTCTGTCTTTTCCTGCAAAGTTTGCCTCAAACTGTCCAAAACTTCTTTATGGGAAAAACGCTGATTGGTTTGTTTTGCTTGCAATTCTGCTTCCTTCAATTTGAAATACACTTCACTTTCAAATTGAAGTTTTTCATATGCTTCAAAACTCATCACAACCATATCTCCATACCCATTTTTAGTAAGAAAAACAGGTTCCGATGTTTCGTGGACAATCCTTGAAATCTCTGCGAAGTTATTCCGCAAATCCGATACCGGCCTAATATGTGGCATAGAATCACCTCCACAATTTCTTTAGCATATAATTATCATAATTTTGCTAATTTTTCAAGGCAAAATCTGTTGAGGCGAGTTTGTAATTTTGTGAGTCAATCGCTCCACAAGCAGACAGTGTGTTGCCATGTTGCTGATGCGGACATCTACTTTAAGCAGGCGGAAATCACAAAAATTCAGCGTGGCAAACCAGCTGTCCGTGCCATCAGTAAACCCATCCGTCCCTTTTAGCGGAACCTGAGCCGGGCTGTGCCCTTACTCAGGTTCCTGCGGCATTCATAACTGTTGACCGTAGCGCCCTTAACAGCGTTAATCGCCGGCGTTCTTTCTCTTACTTACCCTGTTCCGGGTGACCCACATGCACCAGGATGTCCTCATTGTAAGCAGGTTTAACAATAAGTTAACATAAATTCCGTACCAAAATTAATAATAGCTTGTTACAGTAATATTATAATTCAATGGGAGGGAAAAAACTTGAGCAAGGCAGCACCGGCGGTAAAACCGGTTTGCCACCACTTCAAAGGTTTTTTGGGCCTTAAGGAAATACATGATTATTTTTCCTACAGTTTTAACGTGACAGAGCCGGCGATTGTTATCAGTGCCGTTGTCCGCTACAGCGGCCCCGGCAACTACCTTGGGTTGACATTGTATGAACAGGGCAGCATACGCGCCTTTGGGCGGACGGAAGAAAAAGAAGGTTTTGTCCAGTTGAAAGCCGAGGTCTTTAGTGGCAAAAACACACCAGGAGCGGCGGCAGGCCCCATACTTCCCGGCAGATGGCAGGCGGAAATCAGCACTAACCAGATAAAGCGGCCCTGCCCTTTTGAACTTACAATTCAGGTGTGGCCGGGCAGTACCACGCCGGCCAAAAACCAGAGCATGCCGCCACGGCCGGAAAAAATAAACGACGTTCCAGGTTGGTACAGGGGTGACCTCCATGTGCATTCCACCGACAGCGACGGCACAAAAACTGCCAAAGAGCTGTTTGCCATTGCCCTGGAAAAAGAGCTGGACTTTCTGGCCATTACCGACCATAACAACCTGTTCAGTCAGTGGAAGCTTCCCGGCAAAATCAACGGCATACTACCGCTGCCCGCCATGGAAATAACCACTTTTCTGGGCCATGCCAACGCCTTTGGCATCAATGACTGGGTGGACTGGCGCACCGGCAGAAACGGACGCACCATTAATGATATCGCCGACGACGTGCATTTACAGGGGGGCATCTTCAGCGTAAACCATCCCTGTACCCCCGGCCTGCCTGAAGGCCACGCCTCCTGGCGCCACCCGGATTTCGACTGGCATAAGGCGGATGCCCTGGAAATCTGGAACGCTCCCGTTTTCTCCGGCGGGGAGGAGTCCAACCGCCAGTGCCGGGCCCTGTGGGACAGCCTGCTCAACCGGGGACTACGGATAACCGGCCTTGGCGGCAGCGACGCCCACTATCTGGGAGAAGGCAGCCAGCATTTGGGGTTACCGGTGAATTACCTGTACCTTTCCGGACTTTCCCGCGCAAATCTCCTGCAGGCCATCCGGCAGGGGCGGGTCTTTGTCACCCGGGGTCCGGAAATTTATTATTACGCCCTGTCCGACTCCACCCACACGTTGCCCGGAGGAACCCTGGCAGCAGGCAAAATAAAGCTTGCCGCCCGGATAAACTGCCGGGGAATGGCCCCCCTGGTATTGACAGTAATAAAAAACGGAGAATCACTGCAAAAAGTTACCGTACCTCATGACAGCTTCAGCTACAGCCTGGACACAGTTGCCGACAGCGGTGACTGGTTCCGGATGGAACTCTCAGAGCCTGGCGGAGAAGAAATACTGGTTGCCTTTACCAATCCTGTTTATATCGGCTAACCACAGGTACCGCATTTTTTTGAAAGGAGGTTCCGGTATGACAGGGAGTCCGGAACTCTGGTGGGTATTTCTGGTAGCTGCCTTGCTCTTCCTCCTGGCCTCCGTATCGTAAGTTTTACAGTTCAGAAAAATACGAAGTTCGTAACACGCCAGACAGCCTGATAATGTGGTGGACCCGGTGATTAACAGGGAAACAGTGTCACCGCCCACTTTTTTGGCATAGGTATGGCGTTTTTTCTTTCCAGCAATAGCGGAGCAATAGCATAACCACAGGTTCGTGCAACTATTTTTTTCATGATCCACAAATCCGCATGAGCGACATATCCACAGCTGACTATTTTTTCGGCTGAATTCTTACCCCGTTAGCGTGTTTTCGGCTAAACTACAACGCAATTGCCGGTAAGAATATTTGTTACCGACAAAAAACATGATAAGCAACGCAATTTCAGGATTATTATGCAGAAGGGTTCAATTCAATAATGCTAAACAAATCCTCTTCACCTATAATATCTATATTAAGGCCTTTAGACTTTAGCTCCATTGCTTTCTTAACTTTTGTTCCATAATTTTCTGGATGCAATTCACTTCAAGGTCCACTCCATTATAGACGTTCTTTTATAAGTTCCAGCGCTGTTTCGCAGCACGACTGCCGGCATGCATTGTTCTTTTTAATTCTAGGACTCTGACTTCCGCCTCTGCGGTACACAGATAGGCGCCTCTCCAGAGCTCTGAAAAAACATCATCCCTCCGGGACGTACGCTATTCGCTTTTCTCCCATTCTCCGTAACTTGCGGACGTGTCAGGCGCGTACGTTTTTGCTAAATAATAAAGCCGTGACGATAAAGCCACGGCTTAAAATTCAGGCTTGGTGTCGGAGACGG
>DYEY01000062.1 GCA_020725465.1 Dethiobacter sp. | reverse complement strand
TGCCCGAAAAGCCATTATTTTCGGGTTTTATGAAGGATGAACTGACAAACTCAGGTAGAGGAAGCATTCCAAAAGTAAATAAACGGCAACAATGGCAGGCTGATTAAAAGCCTGCCATTTTCCATTTTCTTTGCTGCTACTGTTAAAAGGAATTCCGGAGGCCGGCCGAGAATTTACCTGTAAACAATGACTGGAGGCGGTGGGGGTATGTTTAATGTTAAAGTCCGGCTGTTCGACACCCCTGCTGTATTTATTGACAATACCAAAGTCCTTTTCCCGTTCCGCAAGGCGGAGGCGCTGTTTTATTACCTGGTGGTTAACCGGCAGGCAAGCCGCGATGAACTGGTGAACATCCTCTGGGGGGAGCTGGACGAGGAAACAGCAAAAAAGAACCTGCGCAACGCCATTTACAAGATAAAGAAGGCTTTTAACGCCGACGTGCTGGTTTCTCCCCGCAAGGCGATGGTTATGCTTAACCCTGACATAGAACTGGAAACAGACCTGGACCATTTCAGCGGGAGGGGTAAGGCAGCCATTGACGCCTACCGGGGACCGTTCCTCAAAGGGTTCCTGGTCCGGGACGGGGACGCTTTCGAGGAGTGGATGCTGAAGAAAAGAGACCAGTACCAGGAACGGTACATCAAACTCCTCTATGACGAAATTGAAGCGAGAATTGCCGCTGGTCTCCCCGTGGCTGAGCATGCACTGCGGCTGATTGAAGCAGATGAGTTTGATGAGAGAGCTTACCGGATTCTTATGCAGCATTACGCCTCAGCCGGTTCATATAATAAGGCGCTGGAGCTGTATGAGCGGCTGTGCCGCATTCTGGAGAGGGAATTGGGCGTGCAGCCTGAAGGCCTGACAGTGGCGCTGCACCAGGAAATATTAAGCAGCAGGAACCAGGCGGTCAAATCGGCCAAGGCGGAGCGTGATGCCTTCTTTTTCGGTCGGCAGAAGGAACTGAACAGACTGCATGGCGCTTTTAAAGCTTTCCTGGCCACTGGTCAAACCCGGGCGGTAATCATTACCGGGGAGGCGGGAATCGGCAAAACCCGCCTTAAAGAAGAATTTTTAAAAGACCTGTGCCTGGATTGCTGCCTGCTGGAGGCAAACTGCTACCAGGCGGAGGAAGAGTTCCTGCTTAAACCGTGGCAACCTATATTTTCACGGTTGGTTACGCTGGTAAAGGAGGAGGGGCTAAAACTCCCTGCGGCTTGGGTGCACAGCATAACCGGCTTTTTCCCGTCTTTTGCCCTCGCCCTTAAGCATCCGGAAATGGAAACGGAGAAGCCGGGAACCTTTGATTACCATCATGCTGTTGAAGCCATTCTCAGCGTTTTGGCTTGTTTTGACAAAAGAAGGACACTGGTTTTGGCTTTTGAAGACCTGCAGTGGATGGACACCATGAGCCGGAACCTGCTTCAAAACATCCTCCTGGCCAAAGACCTGAAAATATTTTTTGTCGGCACCAGCCGCAGCGGCTTTGGCTGGGGGGCAGACAGCTGGCTATCGCCTTTGGCCAGGGAGGACCGCCTGGAAAGAATTAAGCTGGTCCGTTTCACCCTGGAGGAGGCGGGTGAATTTGCCGCAGTGTATCTGCCGGAAATGCGTTTAAAACAGCAGCAGATACGGAGAATATACGATGATACCGAGGGCAACACATTCTTTCTGGTCGAGTACCTGAACAATATCAGGGAGAAGGGACGGTTCGGGGAAATGTCCACCAAGGCGCTGGACATACTGCAGAGCCGTTTTGTGGGCGTGAGCCAGGAAGGTATGAAGCTTCTTAACCTGCTTTCGCTGTTTTTTCACCGTGTGCCCGTGGATACCCTTATGGCTGTCACCGGCAAAAACAGGGAGGAAATCATGGAGACCCTGGAGGAGCTGGAGCTTAAAGGTATAGTCAGGGAAGTGGCCCGGCCCGGCAAGGTAAGCGTGGAGTTTACCCACCAGAAGTTAAGGGAATTTATTTATACCAGACAGTCCGGCTTCAAAAGAAGGCTGTTGCACGAGAAAGTGGCCCTGATGTTGGAACGGACACTAAGAAACGAGCACCGTGACATTATGCAGTATTCCAAACTGATTCATCACTTTTCTGAAGCCGGCAACACCGCCAAAGCTCTTAGGTACCGGCTGAAAAACCTTAATTTTTACCTGGATTACTGCCATGAACTGTTTCCCGAGGTGATCGATTTTTCCGGTAAGCCGGAAAAGAGCTTTACAGTCAGCAATGCCCAGCTGTTTAAATATTTCCGGGAGATTGAAAACCTACTCTCCCACCTTGACGTTGGCAGCGATGACAAAGAGGCTCTGGCAGACAGGATGACGTTTTTGCACATGAAGGGGCGTCACCTGATCCGGCAGGGCGACTACGAAGAAGGTGTCCGCCTGATCAGGGAACTGGCCTGGCTGGCGGATAAGCTGCAGGATAAAGACTATACAATCAAGGCCTGCCTGCAGCTTATTTATTACTGTATCCAGACACACCGCACGGAGGAAATGAAAGAGTACCTGTCTGCCGCTGCCCGGGTCAACGGCGATGACCAGTCATCAGAAACCACCGGCATACTGCTACGGTTGACCGGCCTGTATTACCTGATGTCGGGCGAACTGGCAAAAGCCGAAGACTTTTTTTGCCAGTCCATCCGTTATTTTGGCGGTGACAAAAAGACCAGGGATAAGTATGCTTTAAATATAGCAGCCTGTTACAACTACCTGGGGGAAATCCGGCGCTACAGCAAAAAGTTTGCCCCGGCCCTGGCTTATTACGCCAAAGCCCTTGCCATCAGTGAGGATAAAAAAGTTTACCGGTCGTACAGTTTTTTCAATACCTGTGCCGGTCAGGCCGCCCTGGATATGGGGGAGTATGAAAAAGCCTTCTGTTACCTGAAGCGGGCAGTCGAACAGTACGAGCAATCGGACCTGGCCTGGCGCCGGTCGGTGGCTGAAGCGTACCTGTCCCTGCTCCTGGTGCGACAAAACAAGTACAATGAAGCTTTAAGGTACCTGGAAAGCGCGGAAAAGTATGCCGCCAAAATGCAAAGTCCCTATGAATCCGGGCTGGTGAGCCTGGTCAGGGCACAAATCAGGGCTCAAATGAACCATAATCCGGAATTAGCCGCTGTATTCAGGCAGAAACTGAATAAAACGGTGTCCTTTTACTGCAATATGGGATTGAAAGCGCTGGCAGCAGTCCCTTACTGCTACGAAAGCGAAACCCTGAAAAAACTGGGACAGCGGTTGACCACCCCTAAGCAAATAGACGTTTTGGTGACGAAAGATGAATATAATTGAAATGACGAAATATGCCGGGGAGGTGCTTTTAAAGAATATCGGGTTAGTTGCCGGATAAAAAAAGAAGGAGGTTTTTTTGATGAAAACTGAACCAAGACAACAGACAGCAGTGAATTCCGCCAATGTATTTAAGTTCCTTTTCTTCAGCGCCATCGGTATATTTATGTTTTTCATACCCGTTACTTTTAACGCCAGGACATCTATACCCCTGGATCATATCGTCTCCGAGATCAGGGCGAACCTGCTGCCGTATGCCAGAATTTATGCCCTGATTGTCATCACTCTGGGTGGCCTGTGGCCGTTTTACAAAAAAACCTGGAACAAGACCACTGTCAGCATTGTGTTCTCCTTGCTGAAGCTACTTGGTATCGTAATCGCGTTTTTGGTTTACTTTTCCGCCGGCCCGGGATGGATGATGGCCAAAAACATGGGGCCGTTCCTGTATAACTCCCTGGTTGTTCCCGTCGGCCTGATCGTACCAATTGGCTCTGTCTTCCTCGCTTTCCTGGTAGGTTACGGACTGCTTGAATTCATCGGTGTCATCATGAGGCCGGTCATGAGGCCCGTTTTCAAAACACCGGGTCGGTCCGCCATCGACGCCGTGGCTTCCTTTGTGGGCAGCTATTCCCTGGGCCTGGTCATCACCAACAGGGTGTTCCGCTCCGGTAAATACACCAACCGGGAAGCGGCAATCATTGCCACCGGTTTCTCTACCGTCTCCGCCACCTTCATGATTATCGTGGCCAGGACACTGGGCCTGATGGAAATGTGGAACACCTATTTCTGGTCTACCCTGGTGGTTACTTTCCTGGTAACCGCCATTACCGTCCGGATCTGGCCTCTGGCCAAAAAACCGGACCGGTATTTCGACGGTGTAGGCCAGCCCGAACCCGAATACAAGGGCGATATTTTGAAAAACGCCTGGGCCGAAGGCCTGGCCGCTACCGACAAAGCTCCCGGCCTGGTGCAGAGTGTACAGGGGACCTTGAAAGAAGGTTTTCAGATGGCCATGGGCATCCTTCCTTCCATCATGTCCGTGGGCTTAATCGGGCTGGTGCTGGCGGAATTTACTCCGGTTTTTGACGTACTTGGCTATATCTTCTACCCCTTCACTGCCCTTTTCCGGTTGCCCGAAGCCATGCTGGCCGCCAAAGCCGCCTCCATGAGCATTGCCGAAATGTTTCTCCCTGCCCTGTTGGTTACCGGAGCGCCCATGGTCACCAAGTTCGTCATCGGCATCACCTGCGTATCTTCAATCCTGTTCTTCTCCGCCTCCATTCCCTGCATTATGGCCACCGACATTGAGATTTCGGTTACCGAAATGGTTGTTATCTGGCTGGAGCGGACCATTCTGTCCATTATACTGGCGGCACCACTGGCCCTGATACTGTTCTAGCAGACTTGGTCCCGTTGAACCGGTGTCCGCGGCCTACAGCCGCGGACTTATTTTATGAATCGAAATGTGCCGGCAGGTAAAAGTAAACTGTACGGAGAAAAAATATAAAAACCGGGGCATGCCCGGACGTTGTACAGGAGGCTGCCATGTTTTATTATGCCGATTGTCCTGTTTGCAAAAAAGACCTCAGCCATTTTGCCACAGAAGGGAACCTCAACCGTAACATTATCTGCTGTCCTTACTGTGAGAGCGAGCTTAAACTTTGTTTCACCGAAACCTGGGATGAAGACATCGGCTGCCTGTGCGGCATGTTTTGGTTTAAGCGGGCGGAAACCGGATAAACACAAACAAAGCGGGCTTTACCCGCTTATTCTTTTTCCCCTTGGTTGCCTTTAAGCTGACCGGCCAGGTACTCAATTATTTCCCGCCTTCTCACTATACCGATAAAAATACCATCATCGTCCACTACCGGCACGAAGTTCTGGGTAATGGCAAGGGAAAGGAGGCTGTCAATGGTGGCCTCAATCCGGACCGGGGCATTCTCAATATGACGGGGGATGTCTTTAAGCGGAAATTTTTCCGTATTTTCCAGGGTCAGGCCGGGGATGTTCTTCAAAGCCCAGAGCAGGTCGCCCTCGGTGATGGTGCCGACGTATTTGCCATCCTGGTCAATTATGGGTATGGCGGTATAGCGGTGGAATTCCATTTTCTCGATGGCCTGGCGCATGGTACACGACGATTGCAAAAAAGCAACCTCTTTTTTCGGTACAAGAAAGAACGCAACGTTAATGGGATATTACCCCTTTCCGCAGTTTGACGATTGATGCCTGCCTGTAAATTTCTTTGTTTTCATTCCACAAATTTATTCCACAAGAGTGCTGATTTCCCTGCCACAGCAAAAGCATTTCAAATCTTTCCAATATTGACATAGTTATTAAAGTGCAATACAATATCAAATAAAGCTATCACTACGTTAGTAGTAGTTATGAAAGGAGATTGGGATTTGTGTCTAAAGTAATCGTTACCGCGGCCATAACCGGGGCAATTCACGTACCCAGCATGTCGCCATACCTGCCCATCACCCCGCAGCAGATCGCCGACGACGCCGTTAAAGCTTATGAAGCGGGCGCAGCAGTGGTACATATTCATGCCCGTGACCCCAAGACCGGTCAACCTTCGGCCGACATGGAACACTACGGTGAAATACTGCGGAAAATCCGGGAGCGGTGCGACGTGGTGGTATGCACCACCACTGGCGGAGGTCTTGGCATGACCAAGGAGGACCGTATTAAGGTTGTAACTGTTTTTAAACCGGAACTGGCATCATTTAACATGGGTTCTCTGAACTTTGCACTGTACCCGGTGGTGGAGAAAATCAAAGATTATAAGTTCGAATGGGAAAAGAAATATCTTGAGTTTACCGAAGATTTTGTGTTCAGCAACACCTTTGCCACCATGAAGTATTTCCTGCAGACCATGAACGCACATGGAACAAGGGCGGAACTGGAGATTTATGACCTTGGCATGATCAACAACGCCGCCCAGTTAATAGCCGAGGGTTATCTGAAGCCTCCGGTTTATATGCAGTTTGTGCTGGGAATACTTGGTGGGCTGCCGGCATCAGTGCCCAATCTGGTAACCCTGCTTGGTACAGCCAGGGAACTCATCGGTAAATTCAACTGGTCTGTCTGTGCCGCCGGCCGCCACCAGCTGAACATTTGCGCAGCGGCTTTAGCCATGGGCGGCAATGTGAGGGTCGGCCTGGAAGACAGCCTCTACGCCGGCAAAGGTGTTCTGGCTACCAGCAGCGCTGACCAGGTACGAAAGGTGGTGAACATAGCCAGGGAATTAAGCCTGGAAATCGCCACTCCCGACGACGCCCGATCGATGCTGGAGCTGAAAGGATTGGAAAAGGTAGGGTTTTAGCACAAGAACAAGAGGAAAAAGAAAATAGTTCGATTTTGGGAAAGGAGAGACAGCGGATGCTCAGAAGTATCGGTGCTTTTTTTGCTGACAGATTTAGCAGATGGCTGCCCGACTCTTTGGTATTTGCATTTTTACTGACAATTATCGCAGCTATTCTCGCGTTGGCACTGACACCGACCAAATTCATTGATATCTTTTCTCACTGGTACAAAGGCTTCTGGAACATGCTGGAGTTTTCCATGCAAATGGCTCTGATTATTACATTGGGCTATTGCGTTGGAATCTCACGACCTGTGGGACGCGGTTTTGATGCTCTTGCCAGGAAAATTAACAAACCTATCGCAGCTTATTTGTCTATCTCTCTGGTTTCTCTGGTTCTGATTACGATAAACTGGGGATTGATACCTGTTGCAGCGGTTTTTACTGTGGAAATATGTCGCAGGATAAAGGGGATAGATTTTAGGTTGGCCTGTGCTGCCATATACACGGCCATAATCCCTTGGCATGGCGGCCTGTCTGCTTCAGCACCGCTGATGATGAACACCCCAGGCAACCAATTTATTAAAATGGGGCTGGTGAATGACGTAATTCCCACTGGTGCGACACTGGGGAGCACAGTCAACATAGTGTTGCTGATAACCAGCTTCGTTTTAATTCCCATAATTATCCTGTTTTTGGTTCCGAGGAGAGTAGAAGAAAGGTTTGATGCTGCTCTGCAATGGGAAAGGAATGGTGGGGTAGAAACTGTTGCTACAGCCGAAACTCAGCTGACCAAAACCCCGGTAGCTCCAGTCAGCATCTCCGACAGGCTTAACAATAGCAGAATACTCACCCTTATTATCGTTATATCCGGCTTTATCTATATACTGCCCTATTTTGCACGTACCGGCATAAACGGTCTGAATTTGAACACAGTAAACTTTTTTTTCCTGATTCTTGGACTTCTGTTACACGGCACACCAATTAAATATATTGATGCAATGAAAGAGGCGGTTAAGGGTATCGGCGACCTTCTGATTCAGTTTCCTTTTTATGCCGGCATCATGGGAATCTTCATGTTTTCAGGGCTTTCCGCTGTAGTTGCACAGTGGTTTGTCAACATCAGCACCGCTTATACTTACCCGCTTTTTACATTTATCACCGCGGCGCTGGTTAACCTGTTTATCCCCTCCGGCGGTGGCGAGTGGATAGTGCTGGCGCCTTCAATTCTGCCAGCCGCTCAGACTCTGGGAGCGCCATTGGAGAAAGTTATCATAGCCTTTGGTTATGGAGACGCGGTAACAAATCTGATTAACCCGTTTTGGACTCTGACATTTCTGCCGGTTATGGTTAAACTGATGAACATAAAAGCCAGGGATTTTATGGGCTACACTGCTGTGGTGTGCATAATTTTTATTTTTATAATAAGTGCGGTACTCCTGATCGTACCGTAAATTTTTTTCCAATCGGGAGAAAGCAGGGGTATGGTTAATTTTTTGCCGGCTGGAAGGTCGGCGTAACGGTTTTATGCTTTAAAGGAGTAACCATGGTTACTCCTTTTTTTGATGGCCAGAATGTTAAGGGTGGGGAAAATTAACGTCTGCTTTTTTATAACTTGACATCGTAACGTAATAGTGTTATTATATACTCAAAAGTCTTAGGAGAGATCTGCATGGCTGAACAGTTCAGGATAGGTGACCTGGCCGCCAAGGCTGGTGTAACCAAAAGAACCATTCATTATTATATCAACAGGGGTCTGTTGCCTCCCGCCCACGGCACCGGTATTATGAGCACCTACAGCGAGGACCACCTGCTAAGAATCATGCTGATTAAAAAGCTGCAGGAAAAATACCTGCCGCTTGAGCGGATCCGGAACATAGTTGCTGAACTCGACACCAGCGGGGTACGGTCATTACTGGAGCAGGAAGAAAAAGGAGCGCAGGCAGCAGCATATCCGGCCATGGTTTCTGAGGCGGTTGAGCCGTCGGCATACCGGGCGAAGTATTCCGCCGGCACTTGCTATGTAAAATACCAACTGGGAGCGGGAGTGGAACTGTTGTGCCCAAAAGACCTGAGTGACCGGGAACGCGCTGCTGTCATGAACATACTGGCTTATGCCAAAAGGGTTTTATCCGGGATAAAGGAGGCGCGGCTTGATGTTTAGCGGACTGTTAACCAAAGACAGGCGGAAGATTGCCGGTGTACCGCTGCAAAGCATTGAGATCAGTGGGGAAGTTACCGGGCTCTTCGGTGAATTCAGGCTGACCCAGAAATACAGGAACAACACCTCCCGTAACCTGGAGGTGGTCTATACTTTTCCCCTGCCGGATAGGGCGGCGGTAACCGGGTTTGCGGCCCGCACCGGGTCGCTGCAGGCCAGGGGAGAGGTGAAATCAAAAGAAGAGGCTTTCGCCCTCTATGACGATTCGCTGCTAAAAGGTGACAGCGCCTTTATTATAGAGCAGTATCGCCCCAATGTCTTTCAGGTTTCCCTGGGACAGCTGGGACCAGAGGAGGAGGCGGAGGTGGAAATCAGCTACCTGCAGGAATTCCGCCGCTGCGAAAGTGAACTGAGAATAACCATACCTACCGTTGTTGCTCCCAGATATATACCGGGACAAGGGCAGGGGAAAAAGCACGGTACGGGCACAAGACCGCCTACCGACCGGGTTCCCGACGCCGATTTTATTACACCCCCAGTGGGTGATGCTGGCTATGCAATAAGCATGGAGCTGTTGATCCGCCCTTTTGCTGAAACGACTGAGATTGTATCGCCGTCGCACGCAATCCGGGCAGAACTGTTGGCCGACGGCAGGTACAGGGTCTGCCTGGCAGCGGGAGAGACAGCAGCAGACAGAGATATTGTCATCATCTGCCGTCATTCCTATGAAGCCGGGGCTTACGGCGTAATAGCCGGACGGGAGGGAAAAGGATACCTTTACCTGGAATTTATACCGGAGCTGCCCCCGGTGCAAGCGGACGGGGGCAGGGAGTATATCTTCCTCCTTGACATATCCGGTTCCATGGACGGAGAAAAGCTGGAACAGGCAAAAACTGCTCTGAAGCTGTGCCTGCGCAACCTGACCGGCAAGGATACCTTCAATATTGTGGCCTTTGAGAGCAACTGCCATTTCTTTTCGCCCGCCAGCCTGCCTTTTGACCAGGCCGGCCTGGAGGCGGCAGAGGCTTGGATTGACCGCCTGCAGTCACAGGGTGGCACGGAAATACTGGAACCGGTAGCCTTCGCCCTGTGCCTCCCTGCCGGGAGGCAGAGAGTAACGCTACTCTTTACCGATGGCCAGGTGGGCAACGAGGCGGAAATAACAGCTTTAGTCCGGGATTGCATTGGCGATGGGCGGCTATTTCCCTTTGGTATCGACACCACGGTCAATGAGCATTTCATAAACAGCCTGGCCGAAGCGGGCAACGGGTCCGGTGAATTCGTGTACCCCGGCGAACGGCTGGAAGACAAGGTGCTCAGGCAATTTGCGCGAATAATTTCGCCTGCGGTAACCGGGGCTGAGGTGAACTGGGGGACATTGCAGGTGGGGGAGGTTTATCCTGCTGCAGTGGGCCCTGTTTTTGACCTGGAACCGGTGTCATTCATAGCCTCCTTCAGCGGTGTGCCGTCCGGCAACGCATTCCTCAACTGCAACCGGCAGCAACTGGCGCTCTCGCCTGACCTGGCCTCATTGGTTTGCGATGAACGCTACAGCTTTCTGGAGAAGCTGTTTGCTAAAAGAAAGATGGAAGCGCTGAAAAACACCCTCTACCGGGTGAACCCCAGACGAGAAAAAGCGGTAAGAGCGGAAATAATTGAGCTGTGTAAGGCGTTCAGCCTGACTTCAGACTATACCTCCTTCGTAGCGGTGCTGGAAAGACAGGATAAGGCAGGTGGACTGCCCGAAACTGTGGTGGTTCCGATAGCGCCACCCGCAGGGTGGGGAATGAATTACAACAGTCTGACTTTATCATTGGGCGAGGATATCAGCAGGAAAACCGATAACTACCTGCCAATAGTCTGTGAAAGCCAACTGGTACCGTCTAAGCACCTACAGGGTGGGCCCATCGGAAGAAGAGCTAGCAGTACAGGGAGCAACCTGCGGCAGCTGGCACAGAAGCAGCTGGCTGACGGCTCTTTTGGCAAAAAAGACGATCCGCTACGGCAGAAAATCCTGGCTACCGGCATGGCAGTACTTGCTTTCACCCTGGACAGCGGTCACCTGGCGCCGTACAGCGGCCAGTTGCGCAAAGCGGCTTTATACCTGCTGGAATATGCCCAATCAAAAGCAGATACAAAGGACCTGCCACCGCTGCTGGTGGCCGTCCTGGCCATCCAGACGGTCCTGGACCGGGGGCTGCTCAGGGGAGAGATGCGGCGGGAAACCGGTTTGGCCCTGGCTGAACTGAAGCAGCAGGTACTGGCCGCCTGTTCCGGTGGCGGCCCTGCTGCCGATTACCTGGCCGGCCGGCTCTCACTGGACGATATCGCTGCGGTTATCGCTGACAGGGATGGCCTTACAGAAGCCGCCCTGGCTAAAATAATGCCTCCGGGAGCAGAAATAAGACACCAGGGAATAAAAGCCGGCAGGTTATTTTAAGTTTTGAGCGAATTAGCTCCTTATGACGAAAGAGTTTTTGTGGGGAAGGAAGAAAGCCCATGGAGGTCGGTTCTGACATCGTTGGCTTGAAGCTGAAAGAGCACACTACCGAAATAACCTGGCGTCAGACCACCAATTATGCCGCCGCCATTGCCGACTGCAACCCAGCCTACCTGGACGATTCCAGGGCAGGTGGGCTGATTGCACCGCCGGGCATTGCTGCCGCGGTTACCTGGCAGGTTATGGGCAGGTTAACCTGGTTTGCCGCTCTCCCCTATCCGGAGGAAATACTCCACCGTCTGGTGCATTATACCGAGCACCTGCAGTTTTTCCGTCCGGTGCGGCCGGGAGACCGGCTGGCCGTACTGGGAGAAATAGCGGCGGTCATCCCGCACCGGGCGGGCACACAGCTGGTGGTCAGGTTTTTGGCCCGGGACAGGGAGGAGCAACCGGTGTTTACCGAGCACATGGGTTGCCTGCTGCGCGGAGTGGGGTGTACGGATGAAGGAAAGGGCTCCTGCTCGCTTCCTTACGTGCCCCCGTATAAAGACGGGGAAGAGTTCCTGTGGGAGTCCCAAATCCCTGTTGGCAGGGAAACCTCCTTTATCTATGACGGCTGTGCCGATATTCATAATCCTATCCACACCTCGGTGTCTTTTGCCCGTTCAGTGGGGCTCCCTGACCTTATCCTGCACGGTTCGGCCACCCTGGCCCTGGCGGTGCGGGAAATCGTAAACCGCGAAGCCGGCGGTGATTCGACCCGGCTGAAAACGGTTTTTGCCCGGTTCTCCGGCATGGTGATTCCGCCGGACACCATCAGAGTCCGGCTGACACAAAAGAAGTTTAATACTGAAAACCACGAACTGCGGTTCGTCGCCCTGAACAGCAGGGGGGAAAAGGCGGTAAGCGCCGGTTACGCTCTCCTCGGCTGCCAAAACACGGAACAAAACGGGGGAGAAGAAAAATGATTACAGCGGGTATAGATGTGGGCTCCCTGTCCACCGACGTGGTGATTTACCACAGTGATAAAGGAATGCTTTCCTATAGCATAGTCCCCACCGGGGTGAATGGCCGGCGTGCGGCGGAGACGGCCCTGGAGCAGGCACTGCTAAGCGCGGGAGTAAGTTTTGGCCAGGTGCAGGCCAGCGTAGCTACCGGCTACGGCCGCATAAACATAGAGTTCGCCGATAAACGGGTAACCGAGATAACCTGTCACGCCCGGGGTATTTTTTATCTTTATCCCTCCGCCCGGACCGTTATCGACATCGGCGGGCAGGACAGCAAGGCCATCAGGCTCAATTCCGCCGGCAAGGTTCTGGACTTTGTCATGAATGACAAATGCGCAGCCGGCACCGGCCGTTTCCTGGAGGTAATGGCCGGGGCGTTGGAAGTGGATTTGGCAGAAATGGCGGAACTCAGTGAAAAAACTGCCGCTTCCGTCCCCATCAGCAGTATGTGCACTGTATTTGCCGAGTCGGAGGTGGTATCGCTGCTGGCTGCTGGCAACGCCAGGGAACAGATTATCCGTGGGCTCCACGAAGCTATCGCCGACCGTACGGCGGGCATGGTGCACCGGGTGGGTCTGGAGGCGCCGGTGGCCATGACCGGCGGTGTTGCCAAAAACCGCGGCGTGGTGCGGGCCCTGGAGCGTAAACTGGGTTGCCCGATCCACGTCCCCCCCGAACCGCAAATCGCCGGCGCTCTTGGCGCTGCCCTCCTCGCCGCTGAAAATTGACACTGAACGACCTTAGTCATCAAAAAAAAAGGGGATTAAAGCTATGCTCACAATTTCGCCTGAAGCAAAGCGATATATTATGGAAAAGGGCGGCGCTGTTACGGTCCGCCTGGTGGCGGGAGGTGGCTGCTGTGCCACAGTATCTCCCGTTACCATAACTGGCCGGCCACATAATCAGGATAAAGATAACTACCGGCTGATAGAAGCAGACGGGGTGCAACTTTATGTACATGACAGCATGAGGGTGTTGCCAGGTGGTATATCCATCACCTTAAACAAATTGCTCTGGTTTAAAATGCTACAAGTTACAGGACTTGATATTTGACTGGAAAGAGGAAGGCGGCAGCAACAAAAGCAGCCGTTTTTTTTATGTATTAATATGCTAAAAAAAAGGTATTTCAAAAAACAGGTCGTAATACCTGTATTGATAAAGCCAAAAGGGGAGAGTTCCCTTGCAGAGTATTGTTTTTTTTCAGATGACAGAGAAAATGTCCCTGGTTGTCACCATTGCTTTTCTGTTGACCAGGCTACGTCTTTTTCGGCGACTATTGCAGGATGAACATAATTTCCGGGAAAAAATAGTACTGATACTTATATTCGGAGCTATTGGTATCTTTGGGTCCTATTCAGCCATCAGGATCCAGGGGGCCTTGGCCAATTCCCGGGTTATCGGTGCTGTGGTTGCCGGCTTGCTGGGTGGACCTTTCATGGGTGGGGCGGCAGCTTTAATCAGCGGATTACACCGCTGGTCAATGGGGGGGTTTACCGGCTTTGCCTGCGGGCTGTCTACTTTTTCAGCCGGACTAATTGCCGGTATCGTCCGGCGCGCACTGAAAGGCAGGCATATAGGTTGGGAGGTGGGCATCCTGACCGGCATTTTTACCGAGAGCCTGCAGATGTTGATAATACTGCTGGTGGCCAAGCCTTTTCGGGCGGCACTGGCGCTGGTTCAGATCATCGGCCTTCCTATGATAATAGTGAACTCAGTCGGTATCGGTATATTTATGTTGATTGTACGCAATGCCCAGGAAGAGGAAAAGAGAATCGGAGCGATTCAGGCGCAGAAAGCCCTGGCAGCGGCGGAGGCGGCCACCAAGTATTTGCGCGGGGGGTTAAGCCACGAGACAGCAAAGGCAGTATGTAATGTAATCAGGCAACATACCGACGCCGACGCTGTGGCTATTACCAATACCAGCGAAATACTGGCTCACGTCGGGGCGGGTGATGACCACCATCTGCCGGGGCAGCCATTGATGACCGATGCAACCAGGCGGGTGATGATCCACAAGTCTGTCATAGTGGCTAACAGCAGGTCTGAAATTGCCTGTGTGAATCCCGGATGTCCCCTGAAGTCGGCTGTAGTGGTACCTCTCCTTTCCCGTGGACAGGTCATCGGTACCCTAAAGCTTTATCACCGCAGGGAGGACAGCATATCTCCGCTGGATGTGGAGTTCGCATGCGGGTTGGCACATCTGTTTTCCACCCAACTTGAAATCGCTGCTCTGGAGCAACAGAGCCAAATGCTCAAAGAGGCCGAGCTGGCAGCGCTGCAGGCCCAAATCAACCCCCACTTTCTTTTTAATGCTTTAAATACAGTAATTTCATTCTCCCGTTCCGACGTTGAACTTTCACGCAAACTGCTCAGGCAGCTGGGGGAATTGTTCCGCAAGTCCATCCTGAAAGACCGTAAGGTAATCACCTTGGCCGAAGAGATGGAAAGGATTGACGCTTATCTCAGTATTGAACAGGCACGCTTTGGTTCACGCCTGCGCATTTACAGGGATATCGACCCTGCTGCGCTTAATTACTTGCTACCACCCTTTATTCTGCAGCCACTGGTAGAAAACTGCATCAAGCATGGCATACTGCCTGTACCGGAAGGGGGAAGGGTGCTGATTAGCGCCTGCTGCAGGGAAGAAGCGGTACATATTACCGTAGAGGACGATGGCATTGGTATGCCGGAAGGAAGCCTGACTGATGTTCTGAGCAGGAACCGAACCAAAAACAGCGGTATTGGGCTGGCGAATGTCAGCGAGCGACTTAAGGCAATGTATGGGCCGGGGGTTGTCCTTAATGTGAGAAGTTCACCGGGAAAAGGGACTGTCTTTTCCATGTCGCTCCCGCTGGAAGCCGGTCGGGGAGGTGAACTGGCCAGTTGATAAAAGTTCTTCTGGTTGACGACGAGATACCGGCACAGAAAGAACTTATATATATAATCGACCGGCATCCCGGTTTCGTGGTATCAGGTGCCGCGGGCAACGGCCAGGAAGCGCTACGAATGGCGGAAGAACTTAAACCGGAAGTAATATTCGTGGACATTCAGCTTTACGGTATGAGCGGCCTGGAACTGGCTGAAAAGCTGATCTGCCAAAACAGGGATGCGTTAATTGTCTTTGCCACCGCCTACGATGATTATGCTGTAAAAGCTTTTGAACTGGACGCGTTTGATTATGTCGTCAAACCCTTTGATGAACACCGTATTGCCAAGACACTGGAAAAAGTACGCTCTGTCCTTGCACAGAAGCAAAACCAGCCTGCGCCCCAAATGGTGCCGGAGACACTGGACAGGTTGTGTGTGTCAGCCCGTGATCGCTGGATGGTAATCGACTGCCGCGAAATAGTATACATCACTACTGAGGAACGAAAGTCTCTGGTCAAACTGGACCGGGATTCCTTCCATGTCCACCAGACGCTCCAGGAAATACACAAAAAGCTGGGTAACCGTAATTTTATCAGGGTACACAAGGCCTACATCGTCAACTTGGCCCATATCAAGGAGTTGATTCCCTGGTTTAACGGCAGTTTTAACCTGGTAATGAACGACTCCCAGAAATCTGAAGTCCCGGTCAGCCGCCACTACGCCAAAGAGCTAAAAAGCAGGATAGGTATCAATACCCTTCACGCCTGAGGGGGTTATTTTTTTTTGCGTCTTGCACCGGGTTACTGCATTTTGTGGTGTCGTTATGGCTTCTTGGTCGCCGTCTGTACCCTAAGAAGCGGTTAACGGGTTATAATTTAACTGGCTTTGTATGGGAAAGGGGGTGGCCGCAAAAAAAAAAAACGAAATCCGAGTGACTCAAAAGAAATGACAAGGGGAGGATTGAAATGAATTCGCTGGTAATAGCCGTACTGGTCTTTTTTGCCTATCTTATTGCTTACCGTACCTATGGTACCTTTATTAGTCAGAAAATATTCGGTCTTGATCCGGACCGGCTGACACCGGCCCACCGGTATAAGGACGACAAAGATTTCGTTCCCTCCAATAAGTGGGTACTGTTCGGACACCACTTTACCACCATCTCCGGGGCCGGACCCATAGTGGGCCCTGCCATCGCGGTAATCTGGGGCTGGGTGCCCGCCCTGATCTGGGTGGTTTTCGGGACGATTTTCCTCGGCGCCATTCATGATTTCGGTTCGCTGGTGCTGTCCGCGCGGCACCAGGGAAAGTCGGTCAGCGCCATCACAGAGGAACTGATCGGCCCCCGTGCCAGGACGCTTTTCCTGCTCCTGACTGCTTTTGCCCTGCTAATAGTGCTGGCGGTGTTTGCTCTGATTATTGCTTTGCTCTTTAATATGTTCCCCGGTAGTGTCCTTCCCATCTGGCTTGAAATCCCGGTAGCCATTGCCGTGGGTTACTGGATTTACCGGAAGTCGGGCAACCACGTGGTGGGCGGAACCGTAGCAGTAATTCTGCTTTATATCTTTGTGGTTATCGGCACCTATGTGCCTCTGAAAATGCCTGGACTGATTATGGGCAACCCCATTTACACCTGGGTTGTAATTCTGCTCATTTATTCCTATATCGCTTCCACCCTGCCGGTTTGGGTGCTGCTGCAGCCCCGCGACTACATCAACTCGCACCAGCTTTTTATAGTACTCATACTGATGGTGCTGGGTGTAATCGTGGCAAGGCCCACCATCGTGGCACCCGCTTTCCGGATGGGCATTGCTGACGCACCCATGTTTATACCGTTCCTGTTTGTGGTTATAGCCTGCGGCGCCATTTCCGGTTTCCACAGCATGGCGGCTTCGGGCACTACTGTCAAACAGCTGGATAAGGAAACCGACGCCAAGTTGATCGGCTACGGTGGGATGCTGACCGAGGGTTTTCTTGCCACCATGGTTATTCTGGCCTGTACCGCCGGTTTTGGCAGTCTTTCTGCCTGGTCGGCCCACTACGTTAGCTGGACCGTGGCTGACGGCTTGGGGGCAAAGGTTGGAGCCTTTGTCAACGGAGGAGGGTCTTTCCTGACCGCCCTTGGCATTCCGCAGCAAATTGCCTTTACCATCGTAGCGGTTATGGTGGTAAGTTTCGCCGCCACCACCATGGATTCAGCCACCAGAATCCAGCGTTATATTATTGCTGAACTGGCGCAGAGCTTTAAGATTAAGCCGCTTGCCACGCCTACCGGAGCCGCCCTGTTTGCAATTGTCACTGCATTTGTGCTGGCTTCCATCAATCAAGGTCGCGGCGGCATGATTCTCTGGCCATTGTTTGGCGCCTCTAACCAGCTGATGGCAGGCCTGGCGCTCCTGGTTATCACCGTCTGGCTGGTAAGACTACGAAAACCCTCCCTGTACACGGCCATTCCCATGGTTTTCATGATTGCCATGACCACCTGGGCGATGGTGGCCAGCCTAATGAATTACCTGAAGCAGGGGAACATGCTGCTTAGTTTTCTCAGTGTAATTATTATTCTGCTGGAAGTATGGGTTATCATCGAAGCTGTAATCGTCCTTTCCAACCCCGGCAAAGGTCCCGCTTACCGGATGGAAGAAGCTATTCGCAGGGACAGCTGGGCCGGGCTGTCCAGAGAATAGCTAAATAACAGGAATCCCGCCGCGAGAGCCACGGCGGGATTTTCTTTTGCGTGCCCGGCATGGGCGATGCCTGGTCTGGGAACCATGAGTACGTTAATTCTGACAAACCGCCGTATGCCCACTGGCTTGCACAGCGGGAAAGGTCGGCGGTTAATCATCTTTCCCTTATTCCTATTATTTGGCTAAGACAGAGGATATTAAGCATTTTTCACGAATAAGGGAACTGTCAGGGAAGGGGGGACTATTCATGGAAGAGATCAGGTTGCTCGCGCCAACCGCCATCCTTGGTTATGGCTTTCCTGCCGATTCACTGCAACGGGGGATGGCAGAGAAGCCGCATCTTATTGGGGTGGACGCCGGCTCTACCGACCCCGGCCCGTATTATCTGGGCAGCGGTAAATCATTCACCGACCGGGTGGCGGTTAAGAGGGACCTGCTTTTAATTCTGCAGGTTGCTGTGCCGGCTGGTATTCCGGTTGTTATCGGCAGTGCCGGCGGCAGCGGTGGCAATATGCATCTGGACTGGACGGTGGCTATTGTAGAGGAGGTTGCCCGGGAGCTGGGGCTGGTATTTACCATGGCCAGAATAGAAGCGGAGTTCAACCGGGATTATGTGGCCAAAGAGCTGAGAGAGGGCAATATCCTTCCCCTTCCCGGTGTACCGCCAATCACGGAGGATGATGTGCTGTCATCTGCCAGGATAGTGGGGCAAATGGGGCTGGAGCCGGTGATGCTGGCCCTGGAACGGGGGGCACAGGTGGTGGTGGCCGGCCGCGCTTATGACCCGGTCTGTTTTGCTGCCCTGCCGGTATGGAAGGGATTTGACCCAGGGCTGGCGCTGCACCTTGGCAAGATACTGGAATGCGCCGCCATTGCCGCCGTACCCGGCAGCGGCCGCGATTGCATGCTGGGGGTACTGAGAAAAGACCATTTCCTGGTCCGGCCCACTAACCCGGACCGGGCCTGTACCCCGGTGTCGGTGGCTGCTCATTCCCTCTATGAAAAGTCTGACCCGTTCCACCTGCACGGTCCGGGCGGCAGCCTCGATCTCACGGCAACCGCCTACAGCCGCCATGATGACCGCACAGTACTGGTAACCGGGACACGTTTTGTTCATGCCCCGTATACCATCAAGCTGGAAGGAGTCAGGCGCGCCGGCTACCGCTCGGTGTCTGTAGCAGGGACGCGTGACCCGGTAATGATTGGCCTGATTGAAGAAATACTGGACGGGGTAAAGAACAGTGTGGCCGACAATTTTGGCAGGAAGGGAGACTATTTTCTTAATTTTCACCTGTACGGCAAAAACGGGGTGATGGGGGAGAAAGAACCGCTTCAGAGAACCGCCCATGAGCTGGGCATTGTTATGGAAGTGGTGGCTGGAAGCCAGGAGGAGGCCAATGCCCTGCTCAGTTTCGCCCGCTCCACGCTGCTACATTTTGGTTACCCGGGACGGCTAAGCACCGCCGGTAACCTGGCCTTCCCTTACTCGCCGTCGGATTTTGAAGCGGGAGAGGTTTTTGAGTTTTCAATTTATCATTTGTTAAACGGCGCTGACGCGCTTACACATTTTCCGGTGGAAATCAGGCAGGTGGGAGGTGAGCCGGGAAGTGGCTGAAAAAATGCTGCTCCGTGAGTTGGCCCTGGTTATCCGCAGCAAGAATGCCGGGCCCTACCAGTGGACGTTTGATATCATATTTAAAGACGACAATATTTTTGAGCGGGTGCTGCGCGGCGGCAGCCTGACCCGGGAACTGTTTGCTCTGCTTTACGGTGTACCTGTGGATAATGTTGCTGTTTTGCCCTATCCCCCGGCCAGGGCGGTAAAAATAACCATGGTCCGGCCCCGGCCGTCGGGCAGTCCGGGCGAGACCGATGTTTACGGGGCGCAGCAGCACGGTCCCCTGCTTGACCTGGAAATTTTGCTGACCGGCTAAAGGCGTCCCGGTGAATAAAAAAAGTAAAGGGTGGTTGATTGTGGGTCTTGTATATACACTGGTGGGAGTTGCTGTTTTCCTGTTATTCTTTGTTGTGGTGACCAACAACAAAATGGTGGTGCTGCGTGAACGGGTCCTTAATGCCTGGTCCCAGGTGGATGTACAGTTAAAAAGAAGGTATGACCTGATCCCCAACCTGGTGGAGACGGTAAAGGGTTACGCTGCACACGAGCGTGAAACCCTCCAAAAAGTTACAGAGGCCCGGACCCGGGCCATGGCTGCCGGCAGCATAAGCGAGCAGGCCGGGGCCGAGACTATGCTGAGCGGTGCCCTTAAAACCCTGTTTGCGGTGGTGGAGAACTACCCTCAGCTGAAAGCTGACGGCAGTTTTCAGAAGCTGCAGGACGAGCTGGCCAATACTGAGGGCAAAATAGCTTTCGCCCGCCAGTTTTACAATGATATCGTGCAGAGATACAACACCCGCCTGCGCCTGTTTCCCACTAACATAGTGGCATCAAGGCTGGGCTTCAAACCGGCCGATTACTTTGCCGTGGCTTCCGGAGAAGAGCGGGAAGCGGTTAAGGTAAGTTTTAACAAATAACCGGAGGCGGTATTTATGAGGCGGTTGGCCTTTTTCTTCCTGCTGGCTGTGTTACTTTTGCCCGGGAAACCGGTGCTGGCACGTTCTTATACGGTGTCCGACCTGCAAATCACGGCTGAAGTATTGTCTGACGGGTCGCTACGGGTAGTGGAGCACCGGACTTTCAGGTTCCGGGGACGGTTTCACGGATTTAC
Source organism: Dethiobacter sp. (assembly GCA_020725465.1). GTDB lineage: Bacteria > Bacillota > Dethiobacteria > Dethiobacterales > Dethiobacteraceae > DYEY01. Next base: position 13,608 of record DYEY01000062.1, on the reverse strand, counting down.
CCAGTGGATCAACAAGGTGCCTGGCTTTGACATCGTGGAGGTTGCGGTGGAGGAAGGAGGTAATCCTTACCGTTTTAACCCCGGGTCGGCCATCGGTCCCGCCGGCACCTATTACCTTGTTAGTGAAGCAGATCGCCTCTTGGTGGACTGGAGCTTTGATGCCGCCGACACCGAACGCACTTTCACGCTTCGCTACCGGGTAATGGGTGCGGTTAAGGTGCATGAAGACACCGCGGAGCTATATTTCCAGTTTGTCGGTGACGACTGGGAGGTAAAAACAGACAAAGTACAGGTACAGCTGATACTGCCAGCAGGGGTACAGCGGGAAGAAATCATGGCCTTCGGCCACGGCCCGGCAAACGGTGTGGTCAGCATAGACAGCGGGCAGCTGGTAAAGTGGGAGGCAGCTCCTCTGCCGGCCTGGACTTTCCTGGAAGGCCGGGTGCTTTTCCCTGCCAGCCTGTTGCCTCTGGCAGAACACCGGACCGGATTGACGGCGCTGGATGTCATTTTGACTGAAGAAAAAAGCTTTGCCCGGAACGCCAACCGGCAGCGCCTGTTGGCCAGAGTTCAGGTGGGCTTCGGCCTGCTTGTACTGCTGCTGGGACTGGCTTTTGGCCTGTGGCTCTACCGGCGCTACGGGAGGGAGTTTAGGCCGGAGTTTGACGGCGAATATTACCGGGAACTGCCTGCTGCCTATACCCCGGCCGAGCTGGGACAGCTCTGGCGTTTTTCCCGCACCGGACCAGAAGACCTGACCGCCACACTGGTGGACCTGGCCAGGAAAGGTTTCCTACGCCTGGAAGAATTGGTGACTGAAGTACGGGGCCTGCCGTCCAAGAGAAAGACCGATTACCGTATAATCCGGACGGATAAAGAGGGCGGGCTGGAGAGTCATGAGCAACACCTTCTTAATTTTTTATTCGGGGAAGTAGCCTTTTCCGGAAAGGAACTGACCTTTTCCGCGCTGGAGGAATTTTCCCGCCGCAATCGCACTGCTTTTTCCCGCTTCTGGCATCACTGGCAGCGGGGGTTGAAAAAGAGAGGAGAAGAGCTGGGGTTTTTTGACCGGGAATCAGGGCGGGTGCAGAAAATGGCAGTTATGCTGGCGTCGGCAATATTGTTTGTTTCCTTTGGCTTCCTTTATATGGGGCTGGTGGTGGCGGGCTCCGGAATGCTGCTGGCGGCCGCCGTAATCGGAGCTTTCAGTATTTTCCTCAGCCGGCGCAGCCATCAGGGGGCTTTGGATTTCGCCCGCTGGCGGGCTTTCCGACGTTTCCTGCTGCATTTTTCCCAGATGGAGCGCCACCAGTTGCCGTCGTTGGTTATCTGGGAACATTACCTGGTTTATGCCATCACCCTGGGGGTCGCCAAAGAGGTTATGAAGCAATTGTCACTGGTTTACCCGGAATTGAGAGAGGAGTCCCACAGCTTCGGGCGTGGCTGGTATGTGCGCGGCTCTACGGGCGACACCGCCCGCGGAGACGGACTGCTTTCCCTCACTGACAGTTTCCGGAAGACCATTACCGCCGCCACCAGCCCACAATCTTCCGGGAGCGGTAAAGGTGGTGGTTTTAGCCGCGGTGGTGGCGGTGGCTTCGGTGGTGGCGGCGGGCGGGCACGCTAAAGCGCGGCCTGCCGGTACCATAATATACCTGATACCTGCAAGCAGGGAGAAAGCACCCTGCTTTTTTTGTTTGGGCGTAAATCAGCGAAACAACAAGAAAACCAGAGAAAAACCGGGTCAATCTCCTGACAGGGGAGCAGAAAAGAATTGCAAAAATCTGAAAACAAATATAGAATGAGAATCAATATCATAGATAACAATTCTCAGTGAAGGGCGGAGTACAGAAACGTATGAACAAACAAAAACAACCGGAGAAAACACAGGGAGGCAAAAAAAACGTGAAAAAAATTTTTCTGATTATTGGCACGGTACTTATTGCTCTTGCCCTTGCGGCATGCAACCCAAAACCTGCTCCCAACCAGTCTTCCGCACCGCCTGCCGGAGAGGAAACCGGGGAGCTGGTGATTTATTCTGGCCGCCGGGAGCAGTTCATTATGCCTCTGATTGAAAAATTTACCGCCGAGACCGGTATAAAAGTGCAGCTTCTGTCCGGAAGCGCGGCGGAGTACGCGCTGAAAATCCTGGACGAGCGTAATAACCCGCAGGCTGATATCTTTTTTGCCAACGACGCTGGCGTCATGGAAAAGCTAAGGCTGGATGGGGTATTGCAGCCGGGTGACCCTGCCGTTTTTGCCGCCATCCCCGCCGATTTCCGGGCTGAAGATAATTCTTGGGTTGGTTTATCTGCCCGTTCCCGCGTGTTTATTTACAACAAGGACCTGATCAGTGAAGCGGAAATGCCCAAATCCATATTTGACCTGGCCGACAGCAAGTGGAAGGGACAGTTTGCCATTACTGTGCCCGGCAGTGAAGCGATGATCTCTCATCTTACGGCTATCCGACTGCTTTTCGGAGACAAAAAGACGGAAGAATTCATTAAGGGGATGCTGGCCAACAAGCCGGCTGTACTTAAGGGTCACACCGACATCAGAAAAGCTGTGGGTGCCGGAGAATTTAAGTTCGGCCTGGTTAACAACTATTACTATCACCTGCAATTGCTGGAAGATAAAGACAATAACGTTGGCGTGATTTATCCCGATCAGGGAAGCGACCAGATGGGAACCTTCGTCAATGTGGCCGGTGTCGCTCTGGTGAAGGGAGGCAGGAACCCGCTAAGCGCCCGCAAATTTGTGGAGTTCATGCTAAAGCCAGAGCAGCAGGAAATGTTTGCCATCCTGAACTATGAAACACCGGTGCTGCCCGGTATCCCGGTGCACGAAATTGCCCGTCCCATTGATACCTACCGCCGGGTTGACATTAAACTGTCTCAATTGGGAGCAGCCTGGGAAGGCACTATTGACCTGATGGAGAAAGCCGGTTATACACAGTAGGTGAAGATATGAAAGACAACGGTTGCAACTGCTCTCCCCCGGTCAGACATGGTGAGGCCCGGATATTTGTCCGGGCCGTTACCCGTTTCCGGGCGGCATATCTCCGGCGCGGCAATGCGCCCTCCCCGGAACTGCCGTTACTGACACTGGCGGTGGCGGCTATGATGGCATCACCGGTGGTCTACGTGGCGGTCAGGGCGGCGGAAGCGGGCGGAGAACGCTGGCTTCGGCTCTGGAACGCCCGCATCCCCCAGCTGCTTTGGAGCACCCTCTCCCTGACCGCTTGGGTGGCGGCGCTGGCCACAGTGCTGGGGACAGCGCTGGCGCTGCTGGTGGAAAGAACCGACCTGCCGGGGCACCGCTACTGGCGCTGGCTGCTGGCTGTCCCCCTGGTAATGCCACCTTACGTGGGCGCCCTTGCCTATATTATTATGCTGGGGCCGACCGGCTGGGCCCGCGACGTCCTGGGCAGACCGCCCTTTCCCCTTTATTCCCTGGGCGGCACAGTTCTGGTTTTAACCGTCTTCACATACCCGTATGTTTACCTTACAGTGGCTTCAGCATTGCGCCGGTTTAACCGGAACTATGAGGAGGCCGCGGTTTCCTGCGGATTCACAACGTTTCAGGCACTTTTTAAAGTGGTGGTACCGCTGCTGCGGCCGGCCATCGGCGCCGGAGCTATACTGGTCATACTTTATGTGCTGTCCGATTTCGGCGCCGTGGCCATGTTGCGCTATGACACTTTTACCCGTGCCGTCTACTTTCAGATGACCGGCCGGTTCGACCGAGCCGGCGCTGCGGTGCTGAGCAGCATACTGATAGCCATAACGCTGGCGGTGTTATGGCTGGAGGTGTGGACGAGACGGCGTGGCAGGTACTACCAGACGGTAGGGACATACCGTGAACCCCTGGTGATACCACTGGGTAAACTTAAACTGCCGGCCCTTTTGTTCGTGCTGGTGGTGGTGGCCCTGTCCATACTGCTGCCCCTGGCAGTGCTGTCGGTGTGGGCGGCAGACGGTATAGCCCGTGGCGTCCTGGACGCCAGGTTTGTCGGCTATGCCACCAACAGCCTGAAGGTTGCGCTGCCCGCCTCGCTGCTGGCAATGGCGCTGGCGCTGCCGGTGGTATACCTTAAGTCCAGGTATCCGTCTAAATTCAGCGCCGCGGCCGACAGGATAATATTTGCCGGGTATGCCCTGCCCGGCGTCATTGTTGCCCTGGGTATAATTTTTCTCTTTAACCGGTACCTGCCCTGGCTTTATGCCACACCGGGCATGATTACGGCGGCATACCTGATTCGTTTTCTGCCACAGAGCATGCAGGCCAGCGAAGCGGCGCTGGCCCAGGTATCGCCCAGGCTGGATGAGGCGGCGCGCGGCCTTGGCACCCCGACCGGACGCGTCCTTTGGGGAGTGATCCTGCCGCTGATACTGCCCGGCGTTTTGGCCGGCGGCGCGCTGGTTTTTGTGTCCGCTTTGAAAGAACTCCCCGCTACCCTGCTTTTGCGTCCGGCCGGTTTTGATACCCTGGCAGTCCGGGTCTGGCTGCAGGCGCACGAAGGCTTTTACGCCGAGGCCTCGGTGCCGGCGCTGTTGATGGTGCTGGTTTCGTTGCTGCCGCTAAAACTTCTGCTGGATAAATACTAAAAGGAGAACGAGATGGACGCCATACAGATTATAGATGTGACCAAAACCTACGCCCGCACCGCAAAGCCGGCGGTCAGCGGCCTCTCCCTTACGGTTAAGCCGGGAGAAATACTGACACTGCTTGGGCCAAGCGGATGTGGCAAGACCACTACCCTGCGCCTGATTGCCGGGTTTGAAGCGCCTGACAGCGGCTGTATCCTGCTAAGGGGTCGCGAGGTGGCGGGGAGGGGCTCCTGGGTCCCGCCGGAACGAAGAGGGGTAGGGATGGTCTTTCAGGATTACGCCCTTTTCCCCCATATTAACGTGGCACGGAATGTGGGTTTTGGCCTGAAAAGCAAATCAGGCCGGGAAGAAGCGGTCAAAAAAGCGCTGGCGCTAGTAGGACTGGAGGGCATGGAAGCGCGTTTCCCGGGAGAGCTTTCCGGCGGCCAGCAGCAGCGAGTGGCCCTGGCCAGGGCTCTTGCCCGCAACCCGGTAGTGGTGCTGCTGGATGAGCCTTTCTCCAATCTGGACGCCGACCTGAAAAACCAGATGCGCCGTGAAGTGGTGACCATCCTGAAGGAGGCCGGCGCCGCCGCTGTGTTAGTGACCCATGACCAGAAAGATGCCCTGGCGGTATCGGACCGGATTGCGGTGATGAAAGACGGCAGGCTGGAACAGGTGGGAACTCCGAGGGAGATTTACCAGTATCCGGACACAGTATTCGTGGCTTCTTTTGTGGGCCGCTCAAACATAATGGAAGGAGTAATGGCCGGGGATGGAATTTCTGTCATAACCGAGGTGGGTACGGTTTTGTGTCCCCACACCCACGGGGCCCGCCCCGGAGAGCGGGTTATGATATCCATCCGGCCTGACAGCTTTGAACCGGATCCGGACGGCAGGCTGACCGGACTGATAACCACCACGGTGTACGGCGGGGACAGCGTGGAGGCCGAAATCCTGGTGGAGGTTACGCCGGGGGTAAAGAAAACACTGATGGTTCACCTGCACCCTGAGGCCGGTACTGTAAAGGGCGAGACCGTTCGCTTCAGGATACTGCCGGATTTTGTGGCGGTCATCAGAAACTAGTCAGAACACAGAAGTGGCCGAAGTAATAATGCATTATTACAATTCTTTTATTTAATCCAAAATTTTTAAATTTACAGAACAATATGAACAAAAACTTGTCCGGTTACAACAGGTATGTTTTAATGTCAATAGTATAAATATTTAGAAAACTGTTATTTGCCGCCTTGACGGTAAATACAGAACACCAGGGAAAGGGATGATTGGAAAGGGTAAACGTTGAAAATCCGTAATTGAAAACAAAAAACCAGGAGGGGAAATTTTGGTGTTGAAAAAGAAAACTGTTTTGGTTGTAATTTGCATGGCTTTGGTGCTGGCGCTGGCTATGGCCGGCTGCGGCAAAAAAGCGCCGGAGCCCGGCCCGGTTGCGCCGCAACCCGAAAAGATTGAAAAAGTTGCACCCAGTTCCCTGGTTATCGGCAGCGCCTCCGTCGGTGGCACGTATTACCTGTATGCCGGCGGCTGGGCAGCACTGTCCCAGGAAGCGCTGGGTATCCCGGTGTCCGTTGAACAGACCGATGGTCCCAACCACAACCTTATTCTTATCCAGGACGGGGACATCTACCTGGGCATGACAACCATGGGGCCCGCCTATGAGGCCTGGGAAGGCCTGGAAGCCTGGACCGGCGGCATTGAACACAAAAATGTCCGCTCCCTGTTCCCCATGTATAACACCTACTTCCACTGGATAGCCGACGCCGGCAAAGGCATCAACAGCCTGCGCGACATGGAAGGCAAGCGGGTTGGCAGCGGCCCCAGAGCCGGTACCATCGGTACCTACGGCGAGCGTTTCTTTCAGATCCTTGGTATTAACCCAAGGGAAATCGTTTATGGCGGTATCGGCGACCTGGTCGAAAACCAGGGTGACGGCCTGCTGGATGCCAACGGCTTTGCCGCCGGTATCCCCGTTTCAGCCTTCAAGCAGTATGAAGTGACCAAGGGCCCTGCCAACGTTGTCTTTATCGGTGTGGACGGCGCGGACCGCGAGAAAATTAAGGCCGAATACCCCTATTTCTCCAACGCCGTTATCCCCAAGGGCACTTATGACGCGCTGACCAGCGACCTGGAAACCATCGGCGTATGGAACATCGCCATTGCCAGCAAGTACCTGGATGACGACTATGTCTACAAGATGGTCAAGGCTGTCCTGGAAAACAACGACAAAATGAGGGCCGCACACGCCGCGGCTAAGGAAACCCTGATTGAAAACTTCAAATATTTGGATATTATCCCGCTGCACCCGGGTGCTATCCGCTACTATAAAGAAAAAGGCCTTACCATTCCGGCTCACCTGATCCCACCCGAGTACGCCGAATAACCGGAAAAAGCACCAGGCGCTGCCATAAATTCCCTGCCGCCTCCGGAAGGGGCGGCAGGGAATCCTTCGCGCATGAAAGGAGGCTGTTGTACGTGACTGAAGAGAAAACAAGCCAGGCGGAAGAAGCAGCAGGGCTGCCAATGGAACTGGCGCCTGACACCGAAGCCGAGGTGTCGGTGCAAAGAAGCCTGAAAGGCTCGCTAGGCCTGATATTTGTCTATTTCGCCGCCTTTGTTTCTGTTTTCCATATATATTACCTGGTATTCCGCCCCATGGAGCCGCTGATGTTCCGCAATTACCACCTGATGTTGCTCGGTATCTTGGGCTTTGCCTTTTTTCCGGGTTGGACCAGGGCCAAGGCCAAAATTCACTGGACCGATTATGTGGGCATAGCCGCCTTGGTTTTTGTTTTCGTTTATATATATACCAATTTCAGCCGTGTCCAGTTCTTGTTCGGTACCAACCGTGTCACCCAGATGGACGCAGTTGTCTGCTTCATAGGGGTGGTGCTGGTGCTGGAACTGGCACGGCGCACCAGCGGCAACTCGCTGCCGTTGCTGGCCTTGGTTTTTTTTATCTATCCTTTCGTCGGTAAGTATATGCCCGGGATTTTTAATACTTCCGCCTACACGGCCAAGCGCATTATCACCTATATGTTCACAACCAACGGTATTTTCAGCGCCCCTATCGCCATTTCTGCCAAATACATTATATTGTTTATCATTTTCAGCTCGTTTCTTACCGTCTCCGGTGTGGGCACATACTTTGTGGAGTTCGCCTTTGCCGTCAGCGGTTTTGCCCGGGGCGGTCCGGCCAAGGTTGCGGTTATTTCCAGCGCCCTCATGGGCATGATGAACGGCACTTCCGCCGGAAACGTGGTGGCCACGGGCAGCCTTTCCATACCGCTTATGAAGCGGGTGGGTTACAGCCCCACCTTCGCCGCCGCCACAGAAGCGGTGGCTTCCACCGGCGGCCAGATCATGCCTCCCATTATGGGCGCCGGTGTTTTTATCATGTCAGAAATCACCGGCATCAAGTACGAGAGAATCATGTTAGCCGGCATTATACCGGCCATCCTATACTTTTTCTCCTGCTACATGATGGTGGACTACGAAGCAATCAAGCTCAGACTTTTCGGCGTGCCGCGCCACCTGTTGCCCGGCATCAAAACGACACTGAAAAAGGCCTACCTTTTCATACCGGTGTTTGTGTTGATTTATTCCCTGATGACCGGCTATTCGGTGATTATGGCCGGTTTCTTTGGTATTACCTCCTGCTTCCTGGTCAGCCTCATTGCCAAGGATACCCGCATGGGGCCGCGCAAAATCCTGGAAGCATTGGAAAAAGGCGCACGTGGTTCGGTTCAGTTGATGTCTGTCTGTGCTGCCGCCGGCATCATCATGGGTGTGATCGCACTTACCGGTATCGGTAATAAGTTTGCCAACGTGCTGATGACAATCGCTGACACCAACGTGCTCCTGGCCATGGCCTTCACCATGGTGGTGTGTATCCTGCTTGGTATGGGGATGCCCACCACGGCTGCTTATGCCGTGGCCGCGTCGGTCATGGCGCCGGGTCTTGTGCGCATCACCCTGATGAACCCGGCCTTCGCCCACGTCCCAAGCGATGTCATTGTGCTTTTGCCCCATATGTTCATTTTCTACTTTGCCTGCGTATCGGCAATCACTCCGCCGGTGGCCCTGGCTGCTTATGCCGGTGCGGGCATATCGGGAAGCGACCCCATGAAGACTGGCGTTATGTCCTTCCGCCTGGGGATTGCCTCTTATATTGTCCCTTTCATGTTTTTCTACGCCCCGGAAATACTGGCCATCGGCACCCTGCCGATGATTGCGCTGCGAACGGGCACAGCTCTGGTTGGTATCTTCGCTCTGGCCTCGGCGGTTCAGGGTTATTTCCGCGGCCACCTGGTAATAATACAGCGGGTGCTGATGTTTGTGGCTGCTCTCAGCCTGGTTACACCCAATGAAATATTTGACGCAATGGGCTTCGCCCTTATTGCCCTGGTGTTTTTATCCCATAACCTGCCATTTTTCAAAAAGAAAGAAGCACCATCAACCGCCTGAAAAAAGCGCCACAGCCCAACCTTATGGGGGGGCTTTTCTTTTTGTGCCAAAGTCAAAAATGCAGGGTCCGGAAGTGGCAAAAATATTCGGCTGGCCATAAAATACGGAGGAAAACAATTATTTTGCTGTAAAATCCGGAGAAAAACCGAGAATAACCGGGGAAAGAAAAATATTTTTGCAAAAAACATTGACTTTTGCTCTGAATTTGTTACAATTTAACTTGATGTTCAAGGGGCGGTATCTGCTCCTTATGAGCAAAAAATTACCAAAAAGGAGGCTTCAGAAAATGAGCGCATTAGGCCGTCACATTCTGGCCGAATTCTATGGTTGTCCCCCGGAGATATTAAACGACATGAGACGTATCGAACGGACCATGGTCGATGCCGCGCTGGAAGCAGGCGCGGAAATCCGGGAAGTAGCATTCCATAAATTCAGTCCGCAGGGTGTCAGCGGGGTTGTGGTTATTTCCGAATCGCACCTGGCTATCCACACCTGGCCTGAGTTGGGTTACGCCGCGGTGGATGTTTTCACCTGCGGAGACACAGTGGACCCCTGGGTTTCCTGTAACTATTTAAAGCAGCATTTTGCTGCCGAGCGCCTGACGGCACAGGAAATCCTACGCGGAAATTTTGACTTTGAAGCCTCCCGCAAAGCGGTAAACTTCTGATAAGGAGGTTGACGCTTTGAGAGCACCAACCTGGAAGTGGTTCATCGAGTATACCCACCCGACTCAGGCGCATATGCACGGGGTTCGGCGGTTCATATACAGCGGTAAAACCGAGTACCAGGTGGTCGAGGTGATTGACACGGAGTTTTTCGGCCGGTGTCTTGTCCTGGACGGCAAGATACAGTCTGCCGAATATGACGAGTATATCTACCATGAAACGCTGATTCAGCCTGCCATGGTACTCCACCCGAAACCGGAAAAGGTGATGGTGGTAGGCGGCGGCGAAGGTGCCGTCCTGCGCGAAATATTGCGGCATCCTGGTGTCCAGCGGGTGGTTATGGTGGACATCGACCGGGAAGTGGTTGAACTTTGCAAAAAGTACCTGCCGGGCTGGCACCAGGGAGCATTTGACGATCCCCGGGTGGAAGTGCTGCACATGGATGCCCGCAGGTACCTGGAAGGCACCGGGGAAAAATTTGATGTAATCTTTATGGACCTGACCGAGCCGGTGGACGATGGGCCGTCCTACCTGCTGTTTACCCGTGAATTTTACCGGACGGTATCGGACAGGCTTTCAGCGGACGGCATTATAACGCTGCAGGCCGGTTCTTTTAACCCAAGGCTGATAGAATGCCATGCCGCCATCTGCAACACCCTGGCCACAGCTTTCCCGGTTGTCCGTTCCTACTCTTCCTATATCCCGTCTTACGATGCTGTCTGGGGGTTTGCCCTGGCCTCGGCCGGGTACGACCCGCTTTTACTGTCGCCGGCCGAGGTGGACAGGCGTATCGCTTCCCGAGGAATCACAAAGCTTAAGTACTACGACGGCGAGACTCACATTGGGATGTTTGCGGTCCCCAAGGACATCCGCCTGGCCAAAGAGTCCGAAACCAGGATAATCGAGGACGGGTGCCCCCTGATAACGTACTGATCAAGGAGAATTACAATGGAGAAAAGTTTCGTAATGGTAAAGCCCGACGGTGTGCAGCGCGGCCTGGTGGGAGAAATAATTAACCGTTTTGAAAAGAAAGGCCTCAGGCCGGTGGCGCTGAAAATGATGCAGATACCAGAGGAACTGGCCGCCAGGCATTATGCCGAACACGAGGGCAAACCCTTTTTTGGCGACCTTCTCTCCTTCATAACCTCGGGACCGGTGGTTGCCATGGTCTGGGAAGGGCAAAACGCCGTTTCAGTCATCCGTACCATGATGGGCAGGACCAACCCCGTTGACGCCCAGCCTGGTACCATCCGCGGCGACCTGGCAATGTTCATGGGCAACAACGTTGTGCATGGTTCCGACTCACTGGAAAGCGCAAACCGGGAGATCTCGCTTTTTTTCAAAGAAGAAGAGCTGGTCAGGTACACCAGGGCAAACGATATCTGGATTTACGGAAAATAACCAAAAAGCGCCGCCTAAGGCGCTTTTTTCTGCCGGGAGCGAAGACACATGAAAAAAAGTGGACTGCTGCTCGCAGTTATACTGCTCGTCCTCTGCCTGACCCGGAGCGGGTGCGGGCGCAAGGACACCGCCGCCGCGCACCTTGGCAAACCGGATGCCGTCCGGATTGAGGCAGAGGGCTATTACCCGGTCTCAATACAGGAAAGGGCCGAAATCAGGGAACTGATGCAACTCCTTAACAATGTTAAAGTCAGGCCGCTATCAGTGGAAGAAGAGCTGGATCTGGTGCTGAAACAGGGAAAAACCATCGGCGCAACCGAACTTAAATTTACCGGGGGGCGCAGTGACGCTCACAAAATCATGCTGTTGAAAGATGGCTCGCTTCTGGTGGTGAAGGGCACCCAAAAGGACGAAAGGCGGGAAGTATATATTTCGTTGCAGAGCCAGGAAGCAGTCCACAACCATATACAAAAAATGATATTGAGAAGCAGGGGGGGCAGATAGCCCCCCCTGCTATTTTACTCTCCCGGCCAGCTCCACGGCCCGGCGTGCCGCCAGCTCCATGAACCGCTCCAGGTATATCCGCACGTCTTTGGGATTGTGCAGGTTAAGCAGCGTCAGGTCGGTGTTAATTAACTTACTGTTTGCGCCGCCGCCAAGGCCGATTATATGGTGGCGCTCCTCAATCATCGCAATGTTATAGGCCGACTCATACCCTGGCAGGGAGTAACCCACATTCTCAAGACCCCCCGGAATCCCCCGCTGGCGGTACAGGTAGTAGGGACGATAAACCGGCTCCAACAGGCCGGTTGCAGCACGGTGCATAGCCACCGCTTCCTCCGCGGAGGGCAGGATAAAGCTATCCTTTTCATCGTTAAAACGGGAAGCCCGTTTACGGGCAAAAACATGAACCGTAATATTCTCAGGAGCGAGGGCAACCACCTCCCGCGCTGAAGAGGCCACCATCTCCCTGTTTTCTCCCGGCAGGCCCACTATAAGGTCCATATTGACCCTGGCAGGGGAAAGCCACCGGCGCACCGCAGCCACGGCTAAAGTCGTTTCCGCCGGAGTATGATCCCTGCCGATCAGCCTGAGCGTCTCTTTATGCATAGTCTGCGGGTTGATACATACCCTGTCCACGCCGGCGGCAGCCAGCACTTTAATCTGTTCGGCGGAAATGGTGTCCGGCCGACCTGCCTCCACCGTAAACTCACGCCACTGCCCGGGGAAAGCCTGCCGCAGTGCGGCCAGCACACCCTCCAGTTCCTCCGGTAATAAGGAGGTGGGCGTCCCGCCCCCCACATAAACGCTGTAGGCATCAAGACCAAGCCGGGCCACCAGGACAGCGGTTTCTTCGATTTCAAAAAGCAGGGCGGCAACAAACTTTTTCCGTAACCTGCCAAGCTCTTTCAGAGAGTGGGAGGGGAAAGAGCAGTAAAGGCAGCGGCTGGGACAAAACGGGATACCCACATAAACGCTGAACAGGTTGGGGCGGCTACTTTCCGCCAGTACCGGACGTTCCACCGCAGCAATGCGCCAGAGCAGGTCAAATTTTTCATCACTTATACCATGGCGCAGAGACATCTCTCGACGGGCCTCACCGTAATCCAGGCCCGCATCCAGCAACCGGTGCACCTGCTTGGAGGGACGCACTCCCTCCAGATTACCCCAACCATCCATAACCTCACCTCCCGGGAACGCTCCTGTCAAGGGGACGGGGGAACTGACACCATACAGATATAAATGGAAAAAGTAACCACAGAAGGAAAAAAGGTCTGTGGCGAAGAATACATAAGTTACAGCTTGTACAAAGGGGGCAATTCTGATGAGACGTTGGCTTCTGCCTGCGGCCGCTGTTCTCTTTCTGGCAGTTATCGGCGCGTATACCTTCGGCATAGCCCCGGTGATGAACAAACATAAAGAGGTCAGGGAAATGCAGATTAATGATGTGAATCTTAGCCGCGTGGATGACGGTGTATATCAGGGCGAATTCAGCTACGCCAACTTTACATACAAGGTTGAGGTGGCGGTAGCCGACCGGCGCATAACCAAAATCCGTATTTTACAGAACCGGGAGAGTTCCTATGCCAAAATGGCTGAAGGGGTAGCCGACCAGGTGCTGGCCTCCCAGTCACTGCAGGTGGACGGGATAAGCGGTGCCACCACCACCAGCAAGGCACTGCTTAAGGCTATGGAAAACGCCCTTTCCCAAAAGTAAGCAGTCATCTTCCTGGCAAGGTGTCACCTCCCCCGTCCCCCTGACACGTGCAAGAAGCCTCCCGGAGCCGGGAGGCTTATGTTTATTGGTGCGAGAGGAGAGATTTGAACTCTCACAGGCGTAATGCCCACTAGATCCTGAGTCTAGCGTGTCTGCCGTTCCACCACTCTCGCAAAATGGTGAGCCATGGTGGGCTCGAACCACCGACACCCTGATTAAAAGTCAGGTGCTCTGCCGACTGAGCTAATGG
>DYEY01000009.1 GCA_020725465.1 Dethiobacter sp. | reverse complement strand
TTCCTCGATAGCTCAACGGTAGAGCAACCGGCTGTTAACCGGTAGGTTGCAGGTTCGAATCCTGCTCGGGGAGCCAATATTTAAAAAAAATGCAGGGATGCCTGCATTTTTTACCGGGCCTATAGCTCAACGGTGGAGCAGCCGGCTCATAACCGGTAGGTTCTAGGTTCGAATCCTAGTGGGCCCACCAAATTCCGGCCCCTTGGTCAAGCGGTCAAGACACCGGCCTTTCAAGCCGGTAACACGGGTTCGATTCCCGTAGGGGTCACCATGGGCGATTAGCTCAGCTGGGAGAGCGCCTGCCTTACAAGCAGGATGCCGGCGGTTCGAGCCCGTCATCGCCCACCATTTAAAAACAACGCAGCCAAAAGGCAGGGCCTAATGGCTGCGTTTTTCTATTCAAGCATGTCTGCCAGGTTTTGTGCCAACAGTGGTTTGTAATCAAAGTATTCCCGCCATGTGGACTCCACAAAGTCCAATCGCTTGTCTTCATCCTGCGAAAACAGCAAGCGCCCGCCGGTGACATGAAAACGGAAACCGACGGCTGTATGATTAAGCGGTCTGACATCCACCGGTATACCCAGTTCTGCGCTCAGCTCCAAAGTCAGAGTTAAGCAGGAATCTATCTGTTTTTCCGTGGGAATGTGTTCCTGAAAATAGACAGCTATATCGATATCACCCACCATAAGGTCATTAACTGCAGATCCATAAAAATACGCGAAAACAATTTCATGGTTAAATGCCAGCCGGGAGGCTATTATAGACAGGAAACGTTCCCTGTCACTCTGATCCAGCCTGAACCTGGACTTCATTGCCCATCATCCCTTACCAGTTTTGCAACCTCTGTTAAAAATAAATCGAGATCCCCTAAATCATATTTCATTATTTTCAGCATCACTTTATCGTCTACCTTGCCATAGCCGTGAACCAGCAAATTGCGGAAACCGGTCATCTTGCCCAGACGTTCTGACAGGTCTGCGGGCAATAATTCGTGTTTACCCAGCAGTAAGAAGCAGTCAGCATAACTTTGAGGTGCTTCGTGTAACAGCCTGGCACACAGGTGATTGGCGATATTAATAGCAGCTTCAATCAGAACGATAAAAGCATAGCGTGCTGACCTTAAAGCTTCGGGGTTACTTAAAAATATAACCTCATCCTGTCTTGTATACTCCCTTAAAACAGACAGCGATTGCTTAATGTCTGCAACTTTTTGGCTCAGACGTGACAAATTGATTTTCCCGGAAGCCATAAGCGTCCTCCTCGGGTAAAGCTGTAAATACATTATACAATTTAAGGAAAACCAAGGCAACAGAAAACACCGGGTATCTCAAAGCCGCCTCATGGCTTTCAGGATGTCGCCCCGGGTAATGCGTAACGAACACATATGGGGCCGGTAATCTCGTAGAGCGTGATGGCTGCCATCTCAAGTGCTATCAGCATAACTGCCACTTCGACCACGCCGTAGAGCCTATCCTGCACATACATGAGCAATCCCAGGCTCAGGCCGGCTTTGGTCAACATGGCGGTACTCAGATGAAGTTTTATTTTCTTTTCGGCGCCGGAAATGTGGCCCCCAGGTAACAGCCACCCATTTTCCCTATAGCCCTGAATACGATGTAAACAGCGGCAACCGACCATTTGGAAATAAGGACATCCAGGTGCAGGATGGTACCGGCCAAGGTGAAAAAGGCTATGAAAACCGGTACTATTATTATATGTCAATTGTAATTGTATGGGATAAACCGGTAAAAGTCGATGGGTAATGTAGCCGGGGTGTGTAGCCGGGCATGCAGGAAAAAGTGCCGTCGGACCGGCCGAATGATCTCTGGGGAAGAAAATGAAAGAAAAACGGAGCAAAGATAAGAAATAAGCAGGAAAAACCTCTATTTATGGCGAATATTTTTACAGGTTTTAAAGGCAGAATCCGTCAGGAGGGACTGCCGGTGATAAAAGTGCTGATTGTTGACGACCACGTATTACTCGCGGAAAGCCTGAAGTACATGATGCAACAGGAGAAAGATTTGATAGAAGTTGTGGGACTGGCTGCCGGCGGGAATGAAGCCGTGACCAAGTGCAGGTTGCTGTCCCCTGATGTGGTACTGATGGACATAAAAATGGCGGACCGCGACGGGTTCAGTGCTGCCGCGGAAATAAAAGAACAGAGCCCGGAAACAAAAATCATCTTGCTTACTACCTTTGAAAACCGGGAGCACGTTTGGAATGCGGCAGTGGTCGGGGTCGACGGGTATATTCTGAAAGATGTCAGGCCAAAGAGCCTGATTATGGCCATTCAATGCGTCTGCAGCGGGTTTACGGTCCTGCAGAGCTCGGTAAGCCGCCTTTTACAGCAGGAGCTGGTCAGACTTTATGAAAAAAACAGAGGTTTTGGCAATGAACCTCTAAAGACTGATGAACGGGATATCGTCAGGTTGATCGCGTACGGAAAAAGCAACAGGGAAATTGCGGAAATACTGAATTACTCCGAAGGGACCATCAAAAACAAGGTTTCCAGGATACTGGAAACCCTGGGGTTAAAAGACCGTACGCAGATTGTGGTATACGCCCTGAAAAATGACCTGATTTGAGCAATGGGACCATATATTACCCCATGACCCTCCCGTTTCTCCCTGCAGAAGAAAGTCACCGGCCGGCACTGCCGCCGGTCATTTATTTTCGTGACCAAAGTTACTTGCTCTTGCCGGATGGCTCGGGATAGAATTTTATTAACAGTCTTCAGGAAGGAGAAATAAAATTGAAAAACAGGATTTTGTCTGTTTTGGTTATCATCGCCTGCCTGGCTGCTTTTACCGGCTGCGGCGGGAATAAAAACAGCGGGGTCAAAAAAGAAGGGGGAGTAACAACCTATAAGGCTGACAAAACAGAAATAAAATATTCCGATGATACCAAAAAAAGCGTCCCTCTGCCCGACAATTATCCGGCGGAGCTTTTCCCCGTGTATAAAAACAGTTTTGTCGCCGCCGTACAGAGTGATGAGAACGGGGTTATTGTTAACGCGTTCTCAAAGGATGATGTGGGAACGGTTGCAGCCTTTTACAAAAAAGTATTGAAGGATGCCCAGGTGATTTCCTCCCATGAAGACAGTAAAGGATTCGCTTCCCTGGGAGTGATGGGAGGATACACCTACAACCTGGCTGTTGTGGAAAGCAATGAGATGGAAGGATATCGGACACACACCGTTATCATGCTGATGCCCGCTGAAGAAGGTATGGAAGAAACCCTGAAACAGATTCAAGGTGCCGGGAAAGGCAGTTAAGGACAGAAAAATTGCCGGGATAGCGAAGGCCTGCCGGCGGCTGAAAGCAACACAGATTATGGAAGCTTTGCTGCTGTGGCCAAAGTCATCGGCGGCAGGGCGGTTAGCAAGCCCACAGCTACTGGTGGTTATACGGACCAACAAAAACGGCCGGGCCCTGAGGCCCTGTCGTTTTATTATTACGGTGAGCCCTGGTTTTTGTATTAATTGTAATCAGGCGGACCAAGCTGATATAATGTTTATAAATACTTAACTGGGAAGTGGAAGTATGGGCAGGGTATTCCTGGTCAGGCATGGTCAGACAGACTGGAACCGGGAGGAAGTATTCCGTGGCACGCATGACATTCCGCTGAACGGGTTTGGCAGGATTCAGGCACAGGCGATAGGGCATGAGCTTAGCAGGAGAGGCTTGCGCGACCCGCTGTTCTTCTCAAGTCCCCTTGGTCGGGCTGTGGAAACAGCTGAAATAGCCGTTGCGGTGTTTTCTGATAGACCTGTAGAGAAGGCCGTGGCCTTTACCGACATTAACTTTGGTGACTGGCAGGGGAAGCCCCACAGGGAAATCGAAAAATTGTTTCCCGGGCTTTACAAAGAATGGCTTACCAAACCGGAGACTGTTTTATTTCCTGGAGGAGAAACGCTTGAGCAGGTAGCGGGGCGCTCAAGCGGTGCGCTGCTGCAAATGGCGAGAACATTTTCTGCCCACGATCTGGTTATAGTGTCGCACCGGGTAGTAAATAAAGTTTTGCTTGGTTGGCTGCTGGGGGCGGGGTTGAACTCATTCTGGAAAATAAAACAGGATACGGCCTGCATAAATATTCTCGAATATAACGGTCGGTTTTTTGTTTTAAATGCGTTAAATGAAACCTGCCATTTGCGACCACTGGCGCAGGCAGATCTATCGGATTTTTGAACCGCAGCAGCAGAGTTCTGCAGGAAAAAAGACGGAGCCGTCTCCCCTCATTGGCTTGGACGGAATGAATCTTGCTTTAGTGTTAAAAGCAGTTATTTTGGACAGGATAAAATTTTTATACTGCGGCAGGATTTAGCAGGATTAAAACGAACTTGGGTAATGTGTTATGGGCCCTCTAGTGTTACTAAATGCTAATTTGTAACACTAGACATTCTCACTTTTATATTGGCTGGTTTTCCAGCCGCCTTTTAAAATATGGGCTACGGCCCTGTCTATATTTTACAGGGTAAGTGTGACGGGGGACTATAATGCAGCATGCTGTTATGAGGAGGATAAAAAAAATGGCGGGAGGGATGAAATAATAGTGCTACGGAAGTAAACAGTGTGCTACAATAAGAGTGAATAAAAATTCTGGAGGTGGGGCCATGCATATACCGGATGGGTTTTTGGACACTAAGACCTGGGTGGCCACGGCGGTAATCAGCGCCGGAGCGGTCAGCTACGCGGCCAAAAAGAGCAAGGAGCTGCTGGATGAGCGCCAGCTGCCGGCGCTTGGGGTCATGTCTGCTTTTATTTTTGCCGGGCAGATGGTCAATTTCCCGGTGGCCGGAGCTGCTTCCGGACATCTTCTTGGCGCGGCGCTGGCTACTATCCTGCTTGGTCCCTGGAGCGCCTGCCTGGTAATCAGTACGGTGCTGGCGGTACAGGCGCTGTTTTTTCAGGATGGCGGGATAACCGTGCTGGGGGCCGGCATTTTTAATATGGCGGTAGTGGCCGTGGCCGTTTCCCATTTTACCTACCATTTTTTACTTAAACTGAAAGCCAACCGCTACGCAGCCACTTTTGTTGCCGCCTGGCTGTCCATTATGGCGGCGGCGGTATTGGTATCGCTGGAGCTGGCCGTTTCGGGAACCATACCGCTTGGGGTGGTGCTGCCCGTCATGGCAGGCTGGCACGCCCTGATCGGGGTGGGCGAGGGGATAATAACGGCGGCAGCGGTGGCCTTTGCCGTGAGTACCGGGACGTTCGGACAGGAGAAAAAAGCGGAGGTGGCGGGTCATGAAGCGTAACTGGTTTTGGTGGTTGCTGGCGGCGCTGCTCATTGCCGCCCTTTTGTCTCCGCTTGCGTCTTCCCACCCGGATGGACTGGAGAGGGTGGCGGAGGACAAGGAGTTTCTGGAGAAGGGATACAGCGTCCTGCGCTCTCCCATTCCGGATTATCTGTTTCCCGGGGTGGAACACGAAGGGTTGGCCACAGCTTTGGCGGGGATAATCGGGACTGTCCTGACCTTTGGCGTGATGGTCGGCATCGGCAGGCTGGTGCTGCCCCGTTCCCGCAGTCAGAAAAGCTAGCCGCGGGAGGTGCTGGCATGCTGGTATACGAGGAAAGGCTTAAAGACAGTATGCTGGGCAGAATGGAGACACGCCTGAAAATAGTCTCCCTGCTTACCGTTGTAATCATTTTTGTATCGCTGAAAGACCGCGGTTTACTGGCCTTAGGGGTACTGGGGCTTGCCGGGGCGGCACTGGCCACGGGAATCCGGCCGTCGGCAATGGTGAAAAAAATGCTCTGGCTGCTTCCCTTCACAGGACTGCTCATTGTGCTTTTCCCGTTTTTTACCCCGGGTGAACCTGTCTGGACCCTGAGCACCCCGCTTTTCCGCCTTGCCGCTTCGGGAGCCGGTGTCACAAAGGCCGTTTACCTGGCACTGCGGGTGGTGAATGCGGCACTGGCCGTCAGCCTGCTGGTCCAGACCACCCCGCTGTCCAAGCTGCTGCACGGTTTCCGGCAGCTCCGCCTGCCAGGTATCATGGTCAGCCTGGTAGCGTTTACCCTGCGCTACGTCCAGGTTTTCCACGATGAGATACGGCGGATGCAGCTGGCAATGAAGGCGAGGGGATTTCGCCGGGGAAGGCATCTCCTGCACCGGCGGTCCATGCAGGTTACCGGCCTCATGCTGGGCAGCCTGTTTTTGCGTTCGTACCAGCGGGGAGAACGGATTTACCTGGCCATGTTGTCCAGGGGGTACCACAGCGACAGCGACTGTTGCGGCCATTGTCCGCCCGGCGCCCGTGATTGGCTGACCGGGACGGCCCTGGTGGCATTCGGCCTCGGCTTAAAACTGGCAGAGTGGAGAGGGTTGGCAATTTGGCTCTGATCGAGATAAACAACCTTTATTTCAGGTACAAAGACGGTACCCAGGCTTTAAGGGGGTTGACCCTGCGCATTGAAGGCGGCAGGAAAACAGCCATTCTCGGACCCAACGGCGCGGGAAAATCCACCATGCTGCTCCATCTGAACGGAATCCACCTGGCACAGCAGGGTGAGGTCCTGTTTGCCGGAGAAGCGGTGAGCCGCAGCAATGAGCGGCAGGTGCGGAGCAGGGTGGGAATGGTTTTTCAGGATCCTGACGACCAGGTTTTCTCAGCCACCGTCTGGGAAGATGTGGCTTTTGGCCCCTCCAACATGGGACTCAGTCACAAAGAGATTGAAGCGCGTGTTCACGCCGCGCTGAAGGCCACCGGCATGTGGGACTATGCCGGTAAAGCGCCATACCACCTTAGTTATGGCCAGAAGAAACGGGTGGCCATTGCCGGCATTTTGGCCATGGATCCCGAAGTGATTATTCTGGACGAACCGGTGGCCTTTCTTGATCCCAGAGGTAAAGATACGGTCTTTGCCATCCTGAACGAACTGAACCGTCGCGGTGCCACGGTGATCATCGCCACCCACGATGTGGACCTGGCGGCCGAATGGGCCGATGATGTGATAGTTATCGCGGGAGGCCGCTGCCTGGCACAGGGAGGAACAGAGCTCCTGGTCAATGAGCGGGTCATCCGGGAAGCGGAACTGCGTTACCCGGTGGTGGCCCGCATCTTTCAGGAACTGCCGGAACTGGAGCTGCCAGTACTTCCTGGTAATGTTCCCGCTGCGGTGGCAGCTCTGCGGCGTCATCTGTTTGCAGTCAAAGGGAAGTAATTTGTCCGGCTTTTTTTTACAGCAGGATAACGCAGAATTTAATACAGGCACGCTCCAGCCCAAAAGGGATGATGTTCAGTCATCCCTTTGCTGTTTCCTCCAGGCCGGAATATTTTATTTTTGTGCCGGGAAAAACTAATACGGGTGAAAGCGGGAAAATCAAGGAGGCTAAACAATGTATACAACCACAGTAAATCCCTGGCAAACCTGGCAAAGCAGCGGCTTTGTGCCCCAGCAGCCATTCACCGCCCAGGCGTTTGTGCCCATTCAGCAACTTCAGGGCATGACCGTGCCGGTCCAGACCGGCGCAGCGGCGTTCTCGCCCTGGGCTACCAACCTGCCTGTCAGCATGTATGCTCCGCTCAGCAATATTCAGAGCGGTTTTGTCCCACAAAGCGCCATCAGCTTTGGCTTTAACCCCAACCTGGGCTGGCAGGCAACCAACCCTATGGTAACAGGGTATTTAACTCAGGTAGGTGCCCAGGCGCAGCCCCAAATGTGGGGGGGAATAACTACCGGCATCAAGGCAAGCGCCGGCCTGGCTGAGCCAAGGGTGGAACTGGCAGAAACCAACAATGATGTGATAGTAACTGCCGAATTGCCTAACGTTGATCCTAACAATATCTATTTGTTTGTTACCGACGATTCCATCAGCATTTCAGCCCTTGCCCAGGTCAGCGGCATGAGCAGCAGCATCCACAGGACGGTTGCTCTGCCAACCAGCGTAAAGTCTGAGTATCTCGATGTCAGCTACACCAACGGCACCCTGGAGTGCCGCCTGCCCAAGTCTGATTTTGCCGCCAGGCGGAGAATAAAAGTCAATCCGGCTGGCTAACACAAAAAAATCCCCCGCTTTCACCCAATTCAGATTAAAGAGGTGAGATTATGTATCAGCAGGTAAAGTCCTTTGCCCCGGGAGTACCGCTATACTGCGCTCCGGAGGGGATGCAGCTGGTTCCCCGGGTAGACGTTGTGGAGTCAGATGAAGAAATAATATACATATTTGAAGTTCCCGGAGTGGAGCCTGGCAGGGTAAACATAGAACTGGGTGACGGCAGTATTTTTGTGGACGGACAGCCGGAAATGCAAACAGCAGGTGAGCTGAAATTTATTTACCGGGAACGTCCCCCGCAAAACAGGTACGTACGCATGCTTTCCATTCCCCCCGGAGTAGACCGGGAAAAAGTCCGGGCTAATATCAAAAATGGCTTGTTGACGGTACATTTCCCCAAAAAAAATACGGGCAGGCGCCTGCCGGTAAAACCTGATGAGGGGGAAAAAGAACCGGAGCAACAAAAACGAAAGTCCGTCAGGCAAAAGCTTAACGAACACTAAAAATAACCCACCAGGTAAGGATTTGTTACCTGGTTTTCTTATTCTTCGGCGCTGCTGTTCTGCTGCTCATCAACGACGATGATATTATTTTTGCCTTCAGGCTCTTGTTGCAGGTAAATATAGGGGATATAGCCTGAAGATTCGCTGATGTTGCGGTAACGGGTAATTTGCCGCGGCAACGGGGGCGGCGGGGGAGGCTGCTTTCTTCTCAGTTTCATAAAAACCCTCCTATCCGGATTTCGGTCGGCTCAGACTGCTCATTCTACGGCTTTCCAGTACTGCCGGGTGATTTCCAGGCAGACCGGCGGCATACCCGGTCCTGCCTGCGGCTGGCGTGCGACCCGGCCTTCAAAGGTAAAGGTATCCAGCTTTTTGGCGCTTTCAATAATACCTCCGGTGGCTTCAAAGTCGATCTGTGGTTCCTGGTCGCTCAACAGGGCGGCGGGATTAAAAGGAGAGAGCAGTTTCAGGTTGTTTTCGTAGCGTTCATAAAGGCCCCACATTAATGCTTCAACTTCGGGAGAAGGTTCGGTAACCCTGAGCCCGATGCGGTCCCTGGCCTCCCGGCGGGGAATCATGTAGTTATGCGCATGCAGTTCCTCCGAGAGGTTCTTTATAATATACTCTGCCTCTTCCGGCTTGGGGGGGGCAATATGCAGCTCCAGGAGCTTTCTGGCCAGGGAACGGATTAGCAGGTAATTTCGGTGTACGTTCCCCAGGGAAAGGGGGTGGACCACTTTGGAGAGGCGCAGGAATACTTCTGCCAGTTGTTCTTCATGATTCAGACCGGCTTTTTCCCTGGCCAGGGAAAAGTAAGAAATGACGTCTTCCACGCTTACCGGGATCCTGGCCGTTTGATGGTGTGGGTCTTTGGGGTTAAAAACATTGGCGACGCTTGGGTCTATGGGGCTTAGCTCCCCCATCCTGGTCATAACAATCTCGTCGGCACCCAGGCAGGTCAGTGTACCGGCGCTGTAACAGCGGAAAGGGACGAGAACAATGAGGTAACGGCAGTACTCGCGAAGGAGGCTTACCAGGCGCCATGGGGTGAGAACATCGCCACCCCTGGTATAAAGAAACAGGCTTATTCTTTCTCTTTTGCCAATAGCTTCGAGGTGCCGGTAAAAAACACGGATAATATCCGGAGCAATCCTGGTACTCAGGTTCTCCCTGTCTCCGGTTATATAGCAGATTACCGCTGTGTTTGTTTTTTCTTCCAGCTGTGAGATAAGGTCCAGCCTTTTTTTGCGTCCCATATTTTCACCTGCCCGGTTTATGTTGTCCTTTGCCGGCAGTTTTATTACCCAAAAATCATCTGCAAGATGATGCAGGCAGGTGAAGTTTGAAAAAGTTTCAGCAGATTGTTATGGTAGCCCTTATATGTTTGCTGGCTTTCCCTCTGGTGGCTCCAGCTCTCGCTTACACGGAGAACACGTTACAGTACTACCTGATTTACAGCAGGACAAACGGTCAGATTCAGTTTCTGGTGTTAAACCCGACCAGCAAGGCCATGGATCTTTACTTCCTCTCCGGTTTCGGAAAACCCGGCTACTTCGGTCCCGTTCTCAGTAAAATACGGCAAAGACAAAAGGCTTCCGTACAGGGAGTCTTTATTTGTTTCAGGGCTGTAAAGAACAACTCTGTTTCTGCCTGTATTTTTAGCCTTATAGAGGGCCGTGTCGGCGTACCTGACCAGGCGTTCCCGGTCGTTGCGGGCGTCAGGTATTTCGGCGGCCACCCCCACACTCACTGTCACAAAACCGCAAACTGAGGAGTACCCGTGCGGGATTGACAGGTTCTCTATATTATGTCTCAGGTTCTGAGCGACAAAGAGACCGCCGTTGCTGTCAGTAAAAGGGAGAATCATTATAAACTCCTCACCACCGTACCTGGCCAGCAGGTCTCCGGGACGGCGGCACAGTTTTTTTGCTTCCTCCGCTACTTTTTTAAGGCACTCATCGCCCGCCTGGTGGCCGTAATTATCGTTAAAAGCTTTAAAGCAATCTATGTCTGCCAGAATTATTGAAATGGGCTGTTTTTCCCGCAGGCACCGCTTCCATTCCTGCGAAAAAACTTCGTCAAAATAACGGCGGTTGGCAATTCCGGTCAGGCTGTCGAGAATACTGAGTTCCTGCAGCTTTTTATTGGCGGTTTCCAGTAGCCGGGTAATCTGAATCAATTCTTTTTCCCGGGCTTTGCGTTTATCCATCTCTTCCTTTAGCGCCAGTGCGGAACGTATTCGGGCCAGCAGTTCTATCTCGTTAAATGGTTTGGTTATAAAGTCGGTGGCCCCGGCGTTGAAGGCCGCTTTTAAAGAGGCGGCATCACTGCTTGCCGTTACCATGATCACCGGTATATCTTTCAGATGCGGCGTTTTTTTGATTATGGCGCAGGCCTCGATCCCGTCCATAACCGGCATGATATTGTCCATCAGAATCAGATCTATACCCGGCTCTTTCAGAGGTCCGTTAAGGTTAAGGGCAGCAAAGGCTTCCTGGGCTGTATAGGCCGATATGTTATCTTTATAGCCCTCTTTGCGCAATATGTCGCCAAGTAAGTGGTGGTTAAAACGGGTGTCATCCACTATGAGTATGCGCATAGACATCCCCCGGCATCGGTGTTTTGTCCCGAGCCTGTGGCTCAGGGTTCCCTACTGTGTTTATATCGGCAGGAAAACCTTAACCTGTAGACGCAAATTTACTGTTTAATATAATACAGGACGGCCATCGGCCAGTTCAGGAACCCACTGAGAATTGTTTTTTTGCTGTCATCAAGAGGAAACAGCAGCAATTGGTTGAAGTTTTATACGTACTGAAAAATCTGGTTTCCACAGGGGTGTTTTTATGTCAGAGCTGTGCTGGCTTAGCGCCACGGAACTGGCCGGCCTGGTCAGGGAAAAAACGGTCTCACCGGTAGAGGTGGTTGAGGCGCATTTAGAGCGGATCGGGGCGGTAAACCCTGCCTTAAACGCCGTGGTAACCCTGGCGGCGGATGAGGCTGTGCAGGCGGCAAGGTGGGCGGAAGCCGCGGTTTTGAGCGGCCTGACAACCGGCCCGCTGCACGGTGTGCCGGTACTGGTTAAGGATAATGTTTTTACAAAGGGTATCAGGACCACATTCGGCTCGCGCCTCTATGAAAATTTTGTGCCGGAGGAGGACGCGGTGCTGGTGGAGCGCCTGAAAAAAGCCGGCGCCATTGTGCTTGGTAAGACTAATATGCCGGAGTTCGGCCTGGTTTGCGTTACCGATAATCTTGTTTTTGGCCCGACCTTTAATCCATGGGACATAACCCGTACGCCGGGTGGCTCCAGCGGAGGTGCGGCCGCGGCTGTGGCGGCAGGTCTCTGCCCCCTGGCCACCGGCAATGATGCCGGTGGCTCTATCCGTATCCCGGCCAGCCTTTGCGGTGTATTCGGGCTGAAGCCCTCATTCGGGCGGGTGCCTTCCTATCCGCGCCTGCCGGGGATGGAAACCCTGTCTCATGAGGGCCCTATTACCAGGACGGTGGCCGATGCCGCCCTGATGCTGGAAGTAATGGCGGGACCCGATGAACGGGACCGTATGAGCCTTCCCGCCCCGGCTGCGGGTTATCTGCAGACTCTGGGAGAAAGCATAAAAGACCTCAGGGTTGCCTATAGCGCAAACCTGGGCTACGCCTCGGTGGAACCGGAGGTAAGTGCCGCTGTCAGGTCGGCGGCCTTTGCCTTCCGGGAACTGGGTTGCCGGGTTGAGGAAACAGGTGTGGTTCTGCCGGACTTGGTAAGCGACCTGCAGAAAATCGTTGTTACTGAAATTGTCACCGCCCTGGAGAAGAGGCTGGAAGAGTGGCGGGAAAAGATTTATCCCGCTTTCCGGCCCATGCTCGACCGCGTGAACAGTGTCAGCAACCGTGACTTGGCCAGGGCCCAGTTCAGAAGGGAGGAGCTTTGGGATAAAGTAAGAAGGGTTTTTGAGCGCTATGACCTGCTGCTGACTCCCACTTCGGCGGTTACAGCATTTGTTTCCGGCACCGGCGGCCCCCTGGCCCCGCCTATGATAAACGGTAAAAAAGCGCACAGCATGTCCTGGATGGCTTTTACCTACCCGTTTAACTTTACCGGTCAGCCGGCGGCTTCCGTCCCCTGTGGCTTTGACAGCGTGGGGATGCCGGTAGGCCTGCAGATTATCGGCAGGCGCTTTGACGAATTAACAGTGCTAAAGGCCTCCGCCGCTTTTGAGGCATGTTATCCCTGGCACCATTTCCGTCCTCCCCTGTAGGCAACAAGAAAAACGCCTCCGTGATTTTTAGGTAAATTTCCCGGTCAATAACAAAACCGGCGCCAGACAGCGCCGGTTTATTAGATGCGGAACATCACGGGACTAAACATTCCTCTGCTGTTATGCCTCCGGCTCCTTTACCTCCTCAGTGATTCCTGCCAGGTCTGCCGCCATTTTGGCATAAAGGTCCATTGATGTATTGGCCCTGACCACCAGGCGGGCGCCATCAGGAGAGCCTCCTCCATGCATACAGCCGGGCACACCTCCGCCGATGGTCAGCCACTCCGCCAGCCGTGCAGCCCTGGCCCTGGTTTCAGCCGATACCTCGCCGGCCTTGATGCAGGCCTGGACGAACGAGCCGTAATCTTCATGGTTAAAGTCTTTGTAAGATGGGAAGCAACCCGTTTCCACAATTCCGCCGCCAATTTCCTGGAGCAACCTTTTGACTTCATAAGGCAGAGTGGCCACATGGATTTTGTTGGCATGGGCCAGCAAATCATCGGCAAACCAGACACCGGAGGGGTGACGGTAGCCCATGGCAATGGCGCCCAAACCCACACCGAAGGTGGTCTCGTTATTGACGGACATCTGGATAATCTTGTCACGGAACAGTTTTGCCGACAGACCGTTGGCCCTGGCCATCAGGACCGCCGCCCCGATCATAATATCCCCCTGCCCGGTGACGCAGGCGCCGATACAGGCGCGGTAGTTGGCTGTGAAATATCTGATAATATTGCCGGTGTGCCTGAATTCGCCTGCCATAAATACCCTTTCATTGGGGACAAATACGTTGTCAAAGAGCAGGTAAGACTGGGTGATGCCTGTCTCCAGGGGAGAGTCGAACCCTTCCTCCAGATCGCGGCTGTCACTGGGACGGCGGCATTCCACCAGGGTCAGCCCTTCAATATCTCTGGGTACAACAAAAGCGACGGCAAAGTCTTTGTCCGGTTCGCGGTACCCGCTGCCGGGGAGAACGAAAATCTCGTTGCTGGCGGCAGCGCCGCAAATCATCAGTTTGGCTCCTCTGACAACGATACCGCCGGGACGGCGCTCCACAATATGCACGAAGCTGTCCGGGTTGGCCTGCCGGGAAGGAGGTTTGCTGCGGTCGCCCTTGGCGTCGGTAAGGGCACCCGCCACCACCAGGCTGTTCTCCTGGCAGTGCAAAATCCATTTTTTCAGCCGCTCCTGGTAATCAGTCCCGTATTCTTTGTCCATGTCATGTGTTACAGCCCACATGGTATTGAGCGCGTTCCAGCCGACACACAGGCCGCCGGTGCATGTCCCGGTCTGACGGTAACACTGGCGCTTCATCAGCGGGTTGGCTGTAACCTCTTCTTTGGTGGTCATCAGGCTGGTAAAGCGCATTATTTTCTCTCCGCTGAAAGAAGAAATTGTGGTAAAAATCTTCTCCCTCTGGGGATCCTGTGCCGCGTCGAACGCGCGCGCGTGGCTTTCCACAGTGCGCCTGGTAGCGGGGTGTGTGGTGACATCCCGTATCAGTTCGCCAAACTTATAGATATTTGGCCGCATTTCCTTTAAAGATGACAGGTATTCCTGCCTTGTTCTGACAACCACCTGAACCGCCTCCTCTGCTATTTGATGAGTAACCGCACCAAAAGAACCGTCAGGATGCCTGTTGTTGAGACGATAAACCTTTTGAGGCCGATACTGACTTTACGTCTGGACATCTCAGCTGTAAGCCAGGCTGATAAAACAACAGCCCCGCCCAGCACAAGAAAATACAGTAATTCATCCGGTATGACTTTACCAGAACTTTTCAACATTTCTGACTGAATCCCTGCCTTAACCTGATATTAAACTGTATTTAATTTTACTTTTTCACATCCTGATCACCTTTGATCCAGGGGTGCTCAAGCAAGAGGTACAACCCCAGACCTACCCCAAGACCCCAGGCGGCGCCCTGGGTGGCAATCACCGCCCCCATCACGGTGGCGATCCCTCTTTGCAGGTTATTCTCTACCATACTCATGGCCAGGTAACCGCAGAGGTAACCCTGCAGGAGCAATGTCAGTGAAAGACCAATCGCCAGGCCCGGCCGGAAAAAGGTTACCATCGGGCCCAGCAGCAGGGCAATACTCATGCCCCAAAAGATGGAGGTGGCGCCACCGAAGTAGGTTTCCTCCTCTTCCGGCGTGGCGTTCATGTAACGGTTGACAACCAGGGCCTGGCCGCCTGCCCACTGCGGCCCGGCCAGAGGCAGGTAACAGAAGAAGAACGACTCTACCAAGTTGCGGATGGAAGTAATAACATGGTTCCGGTTGGGCTCCCAGACAATTTTCTCATCCTGGCGCTTTTCATCAGCAGCTTTAAGCAGACTGGCGGCAACCAGGGTGTCGCCGAAAGCAATGATATAGGCTGCTATAGCCAGGGGGAGCGCCGCCATAAAATAGCTGAAGGCGGGGAAGCCGACGCTGAAAACGGAAAGGCTGGCCACCATGTCCCGCAGGGGCATACCGGTCAGACTCCAGGCAATAACCGGCTTCTTGATTTCGCCGATTACTATGCCAAGGACGTAGGAAATAAAGAAGGGTATTGCTATGCCGTACTGGGCCACATACCTGAAAAATGAATAACGCTTACGCAATTCCTGTGTCGAAGATGAAAACAGCATGAAAAAAGAGACAAACAAACCGAACATAATTGAAACCGGGAAGGTCATGACACGCCCGCCCGCTCTGAACTCGCCAATCAGGGATGCTATACCGGCGCCAAGCAGGATGCCCGCTTTCATGCTGGTGGGTACAGCTTTGACAAAGCGATCCGCCGTTCCTGTCACGCCCAGCAAGAGAAAGATTACTCCTACAGTCATCTGCAGGGCAATCATGGCGTGAATACGGGCCAGGCCGGGTTCAAATGTTGTCAGAAAAGCTACATACAGAGGAATACCGGGGGTGATCCACCCGGCTACTGCCGGGTCACCGAAGTGGGTGTGCAGCAGGTACATGAAGTTGTTTAAGATAACCATGGCAATGGCGATTTCAAAAGGAATGCCGAGGACATCGGTCATGGCTGCGGTTATCCCCATCGGAACGACACAAAGAATTGCTCCCTGAACAGCGTCTGGTATCTCAAAAGGATAGTGGACAAAGGGTATACGCAGTTTCAGCCTGCCCAGCATATAGGGCTGCTCCGTGTTATAAACCCTCTTACCCTGATAAGCGTACCTGGCCATGCTATCTCCTCCTCTTCAGATTTGTGTTTGTCTCCGGAGTTAACGGTTATTTTTGCGCTCATCAAAAACGCGCTTTGCTTTATGGGTGGCCCTTGGCAGTGCACCGGGTTCAAGGATGTTTACCCTGGGCCTGATGCCGAGGATTTTGTTGCAGTCCGTAATCACCCTCTCCTGCAGTTGTCGGATATCACCGCTGTACTCATGAGCCCTTTCCGCTTCCACGGTCAGTACGGCCAGGTGCTTTTCCTCGGTAATCACCAGGCGGAATTCACCACTCAGATCAGGGTTTTTACGGACTACGACTTCGATGTCACTGGGGAAAACATTTACTCCCCTGATAATCAGCATGTCGTCTAGCCGGCCGTGGATACCGTGCAGGCGCAGGTGAGTGCGCCCGCAACTGCACTTTTCGCTGGTATAGGAAACAATGTCCCCGGTCCGGAATCTTATCAGGGGGCGACCGCGCTTTTTAAGGGAAGTAAGCACCAGTTCACCCCGCTCCCCTTCAGGTACCTCTTCTTCGGTGTCAGGGTTGATGACTTCAATCAGGATATGGTCTTCCGCCCAGTGCAGGCCGTCTTTGGCTTCACACATACCGGCGCAGGCGCCGAAGATGTCAGACAGGCCGTAATAGTCGTAAAGATCGGCGCCCCAGAGCTCTTCAATTTTCTGCCTTGTTTCGGGAATAGACCCGCCGGGCTCTCCGGCCACGAATATTTTCCTGACAAACAGGTCTTTTTGGGGATCAATACCTTGTGCTTTTGCTGTTTCACCCAGGTACCAGGCGAAGGAGGGAGTTGTCCAGGTCACTGTAATCTGCCACTGCCTGAGAATTTCCAGCATCCTTTCCGACGGTACGGTGCCGGCCCAAACACAGAGAGCCCCGACCTTTTGTGCACCGATAACATCAGGCCCTCCCACAAAAAGGGTGAACTGCAAAGCGTGGCAATAGCGGTCATAGGGCCTCATACCCGAAGACCAAAACAGCCTGGCCTCATAATCCTGCCACTCCTCAAAATCCTGCAGCGTAAACGGTGAAGCGGTAGGTATACCGGTTGAACCGCTTGAGGCTGACATATAAACCAATTCTTCCTCCGGAACAGGTACCAGGTCGCCGAAGGGAGGTGCGGCTTGCTGGCGCTCGCGCAGAATATACTTGTTAATGTAAGGGAATTTTTTCAAATCTTCCAACGTCTTCAAGTCAGCCGGGCTCACTCCGTGCTCATCAAAACTTTTTTTATAGTAAGGTGAGTTGTTGTAAACCAAGTCCAGCATTTCTTTCAGTGCAGCCAGCTGCATTGCCCTGATTTTCTCCCGTGGCGCTGTCTCCAGTTCTTCATCCCAGTATTTGCGGTATGTTTTTGCCATCTCTATCCTCCTTTTCAAATAAATCTCCTGTAATCTCACTGATTCAATACCCACTCCTTAGGCAGCACCCCCCTAACCTTTGATAAAGCCTAATTGTTTAAATATTAATAATATTCGATTAATTACTATGCAACGTTTTTCACAGGCAGAACAGCAAAGAAGGCCGCTGTTTTTCCTTTCAGATTTCGGCAACACCAGTCGCCCGGACACCATTTTGATCACAGAAAACGATTGGACTCACTGGGCAGAGTCCAATAGGAGCGCAATCACTCTGGTTGTTTGTATGAAGTGGGTACCTGAAATAATAAGCCTGAAAGCAAAACAGCCAGATATAGAAAGATAAGACCATTAATCAATTGTGTAGAAGGAAATAATGGCCAAAAACAATGGTAGCAGGCTGATGGAATATATGGTAATATTAAATTGGACTAATCCAAGGTGCCAGCTTATAATGGCTCAATGGGGTGGCGAAATGGAGCTTAAAACAAACAAAAAAAGCGGAGTGCCGCTGTATATCCAGATAAAAGAACAGATCAAGCAGGAAATCAGAAACAAAAGCATCAGGCCCGGCCAGAAAATGCCAACGGAAAGGGAGCTGGCCAGGATGCTGCGCACCAGCCGCAATACCATAAGCTCTGCCTATAAGTTATTGGAACAGGAAGGAGTGCTGACCTCCCACCAGGGCAAAGGCACATTTGTGACAGCTGAAAACAGGGAGCTGTCCGAACGAAGGGTAAGACACAAAATATGCGGACTGATAGAAACCAGCCTGGACGAGGCGCTGGAATCGGGAATGAGTACCACTGAATTTACAGCGCTGGTTCTGGAGAAAGTGCGGGAGCGGGAGGAATTCCTGCGGAAAATTAACGCGGTTTTTGTGGAGTGCAATATAGAGCAGGCCAGGGTTTTCTCCCGGGAGCTGGCTGACATGGCCAATTTCAGCGTCCGTCCCCTGACCCTTAATGAACTGAGGCTGAGGGATGTTGGGGTTGAAGAGTTAATAAAGGATGCCAGGTACATTTTCACCACTTTCAGCCACATTAACGAAGTGCGCGATTTGACCGCCGACCTGGAGAAAGAAGTCCACGGCTTTGCCGTAAAGCCCTGCCTGGAAGGTATCGTCAAAATCGCCAGACACCCCGGCGATACCCGGTTTGGGCTGGTGGCGCTCTCCGAGGAGTTCCATCACAAATTTATCAGAAACCTAAAATCGACGGGCCTGGATAACCTGCAGGTGAATTTTACCAGCAGCCATGATAAAGGCACCCTACAGGATCTGATAAATTCTTCCGATGTTATTATTGTATCCCCCGGCCGCGGCGAGGAAATAGAAGCCCTGGTAAACGGTGATAAAGAAATAATTGTCTTTAACACAACGTTGGACCTGGGTTCGGTCCGGGCGGTGGTATCAAAGATTTCAGGGTTGAAACATTAATTTCCGTTAAAAAAATCCGGAAGGGAGGTGCAGGAATGGTGGCAACTTTGGCTAAAATGAAAAAACCGGTGGAAGTAACCATTAAGAACGAGTGGTGTAAGGGTTGCGGTATCTGTGTGGGTTTTTGCCCCAAGGAAGTGTTGGCGATGAACGAGGACGGCAAGGCTTATGCCAGGAATCCGGAGAATTGCATCGGCTGCAACAAGTGTGAAATTTATTGTCCTGACTTTGCGATTCATTTATGGAGGCAAGATGATTTTGCAAAAGAAACCAGAGAGCAGGTTAATGCAGGGTAACGAAGCCTGTGCCGAGGGAGCGATAGCCGCCGGTGCCAATTTTTATGCCGGCTATCCCATAACCCCTTCCACCGAGATAGCTGAAATCGCTGCCCGCCGGCTTCCCGAGACAGGCGGCAGGTTTATCCAGATGGAAGATGAAATAGGCGGCATGGCAGCAGTAATCGGGGCGGCCATCGGCGGCGCGAAAGCATTCACCGCTACCAGTGGCCCGGGTTTTTCTCTGAAACAGGAAAATATCGGTTATGCCATTATGGCCGAGATTCCCTGTGTCATAGTCAACGTCCAGCGCCTTGGCCCAAGCACCGGTGTGGCCACGGCTCCGGCCCAGGGCGATGTGATGCAGGCCCGCTGGGGTACTCATGGTGACCACCCGGTTATTGCCTTCTCGCCTTCTTCGGTAAGGGAAACTTTCGATCTGACGGTCAAAGCCTTTAACCTTAGCGAAAAACTCAGGCAGCCGGTAATCATCCTGCTCGACGAAATAGTGGGGCATATGAGGGAGAACATAATTGTCCCGGCGCCGGAAAGCCTGGAAATCGTGAACCGCGAACGGCCGGCTGACGGCGTGGACTACAAGCCTTACGCCGATGACAGAGAAGTATCACCCCTGGCCTCTTTCGGTGACGGCCACTTTTTTAATATCACCGGCCTCTTTCATGATGAACAGGGTTTCCCCACCACCGATCCGATAAGAGTAAAGAACCAGCTGCTCAGGTTGCACCAGAAAGTGGAAAACCACAGGGATGAAATCATAATCACCGAAGAGTTTGGGACAGAAGATGCTGTTTTGACGGTGGTCTGCTATGGCTGCAGCGCCCGTTCCGCCCGCCAGGCTGTAAAGCTGGCCAGGGAAGAAGGTCTGCCCGTGGGATTTTTCCGTACCGCCACCATCTGGCCTTTCCCGTATGAGAAAATTGCAGCGCTAACCCGTAGCGCCCGGACCCTCCTGGTGCCGGAGATGAACATGGGCCAGCTGATTGCCGAAGTGGAGAGGGCGGTCAAAGGCAGGGCCGAAGTGGCGGGGGCTAACCGTTTTGACGGCGAGTTAATCACACCACAGGAGATACTGGTGAGGATAAAGGAGTTGATTTAAGATTAACGCGCTGCACAACAGCTTCCTGCGGGAAAGCCGCCTGCCCCACATCTGGTGCCCGGGCTGCGGCAACGGCCTGGTAACCGGTTCACTGCTCCGTGCCATTAATAAACTGAACCTGGATCCCAAAAAGATTGCGGTCGTCTCCGGCATCGGCTGTTCCTCCCGGGCGGCCGGCTACCTGAATTTTCAGACCCTCCATACCACCCATGGCAGAGCGCTGGCCTTTGCTACCGGCCTTAAAATGGCCCGGCCGGAACTTACCATTTTTGTGCTGATGGGGGACGGCGACTCCACAGCCATCGGCGGCAACCACTTTATTCACGCCTGCCGCCGGAATATAGACTTAAATGCCATTATTTTCAATAATAATATTTATGGAATGACGGGGGGGCAGGCTTCGCCGCTTACTCCTCAGGGGGACCGGGCGACCACCACACCATACGGAAACCCGGAAAGGAACTTTGACATCATGAAGCTGGCAGAGGCGGCCGGGGCTACCTTTGTCGCCAGGTCCACCACCTACCACCTGCCGCTGCTGGACAAAATAATTGAGCGCAGTGTGGGCAATAAGGGCTTTTCCGTGGTTGAAGCCATGACATACTGTCCGGTGGGTTACGGCCGGATGAACAAAAAGGGCGATGCCACCGCCATGCTCAACTGGTACAAAGATAACTCTGTTACGGTTGAAAAAGCCAGGTCAATGGACCCGGCTGAAATTGAAAACAGGATTGTCATCGGTGTCCTGCACCAGCAGGCGGCGCCAGAGTTTGTTGAAGAATACGAGCGCCGGGTGGCAAGAGCCAGGGAAAAAGGGAGGCAGTCATGAGCCGTCGCAAAGAAATACGTTTAACCGGAAGCGGAGGTCAGGGGCTGATTCTGGCCGCCATTATTCTGGCCGAAGCCGCCACCAGGGAAGGCGGTTACGTGGTGCAGACCCAGGCTTACGGGCCGGAAGCCAGGGGTGGTGCCAGCAAAGCGGAAGTCATCACCGACAGCGAGGAGATCCTGTATCCCAAGGTGACAGTTCCCGACTTTGTGCTGGCCATGAGTGAAAATTCCTACCGTAAGTACGGCAAAGACTATAAGGAAGACGGAATCCTGCTGGTTGATTCCACCTTTGTACGGGAGGTGGCGGAAAACGGCAAAAAAGTTATCTCTTTGCCCATTACCCGCCTGGCCCGCGAGAAACTGGGCAAAGAAATCGTCTCCAACATAGTGGCGCTGGGTGTCATCAACGGCATCGCCAAAGTTGTTTCCGACGAGTCTCTGAAACAGGCCGTGCTGGAGCGGGCGCCCAGGGGAACTGAAGAAATAAATATAAAGGCCCTGGAGCTGGGCTTAAGCCTGGCCCGGGAGGCCGTTTAAAAACAGGCGGGGAAACCCGCCGTTTTGGTTACACGGGGACGGTTCCTTTGTCACCTAAAATATTTGCCTGCCCCTGCTGATTATGTGGTTACACGGGGACGGTTCCTTTGTCACCTAAAATATTTGCCTGCCCCTGCTGATTATGTGGTTACACGGGGACGGTTCCTTTGTCACCTAAAATATTTGCCTGCCCCTGCTGATTATGTTATTCTGCTTTTTAGAAGGGAATAGGGGTGATTTTTGTGAAGGCCAGTGAGGGTAGCCTGGGAAGAATTTTTTTTATCAGGCTGGAGGACGGTGATGTACTGCCGCGTTGTATTGAAGACTTTGCCGCCAGGAACAATGTGAAAAGAGGCTGGTGCCTGCTTTTGGGCGGGGTGGGTGACGGTGAGGTAGTGGTGGGGCCGCGTAATTCCGCTGAAATGCCGCCGGAAATAATGATGCTGCCGGTGGACGGGGCCCACGAGGTGGCAGCGATAGGCATGCTGGCTCCCGGTGAGGACGGCCGCCCTATCCTTCATATGCACGGTGCGTTGGGCCGGTCAGGCCAGACCATGACAGGATGCCTGCGGCGTGGTGTGACAGTCTGGCTTTACAGTGAGGCCATTCTCTGTGAAATAACCGGTACCGGTGCAACCAGGGTTATGAATAAAGAAACCGGCTTTTTAATGCTTGAGCCCAATGCAGGTGAATCATAAAAGGGGCAAGTTACACTTCCCCGAGACACGTGGTAAAACAGGGGTTTTAGGCGCCTGTTTTTTAATGATAAAACAGAAGATGAGCCGCCAGCAACAACGTATGAACAGGAGATTCTGTTTCGCCAACCTTATGGTGAAGACTCTCTGACCGCCCAGGTAGTAGCTTTGGTTTTAGAACAGTGGTTAGATGGTACCTTTCTTGGTTTAAGCCCAAACCTAAGTGGCGATGACTTTGTCTAATCTGAGCCGGTGATGCAAGATCTCAAATTGGTTTTCCTAAAATTTCACCGCCTGGCCCGTCACAACGATTCTCCGATATGTGATTTAAAAGGTACCATTCCATGGCTAAGTAAGATTGCGAGGTTCTTGAAATACCAGCCAGTGGAACTGATGAGCATATGGACTACTTTTATACCATTTGGGGGAGGCATTATTCTGCTTTGGAGTGTTAGTCAATTATACTGAAAAAAGTTGCGCAATATTGAATAAATGGCAAAAGAGGACACTTTGATGTCCTCTTTGATTTGTATAAAGGAGACGGCGCCATCTATCGGACTGCAAGTAAAGACAGCATTACTGTATTACGCAAATTAAGTTTTTAATTTTTTTAAAAAGGAAATTTGGGGATTTTGTAGAAATAATTACAAAAATGTTTGCTATTGTATAACCTGTCAAAAGGTAACCTGCGACCGGGATAAAGTACTACTTTAAGGAGGGAGTACATGAGTCTGGTTAAAGAAATCCGGGAAAGCCTCTTGTTTGCCTTAAATTCTATCTTGGGTGACCCGGAGGAAGCTGACTGGCTGTTAGCCGGAGTGAAGGCTGATGAATTGCGATTGCGCTACAGGGAGAAAGTGCGCCCCCTGGCACTGGTCAGCTTTGATGTGGACAAAATCAAGGATTTTGTCTTCTCGTCAGCAAAACCGCTGGAAATAAGCGGTGCCAGTGAAATGGTAAAGGACCTGACCCGCCTGCCGCAAAACGGGATAGAAGCTCCTTACTGTTCGGTGTACCGGGTGCTGGAAGAAGAGGGGTTATCGGCTAAAAACATCGTATTTGCCGGTGGTGGCACAGGGATGCTTATTGTTCCTGCTGCCAGGGCAGAGAAACTGGCCAGCGAAATAAGAAGCAGGTTTGCCCGAACATCGGGAACTGGCAGTTGCACCACTACCTGGCGTGCATTTTTCCCTCACGAGTTAATACTTGGTCCTGACATCACAGATGCTGCCCCACTTTTCCCCGGCGTAAAGCATCCGGTTGAAGGGGAAGGGTTTGCTCGGGTGCTGCGGTTAATGGCAGATGAACTGAGGGAAAAAAAGGAAGAAAAAATGGCGGCGATTCTTCCGCTACCCGGGTACATTGCGCGCTGCTTGTCCTGTGGAATAAGAGCCGCGACACAACCGGATACGCGTGCCTGGGTCGAAGAACTGCTTTGCGAAAGTTGCTTTGGTCAGCGGGAGAGAGGCCGTGTTGAGAAAAACGCCCTGGAAGGTCAGCTGCTGGAGATGGCACAAAGTATTGACGATATCGTAGGCGAGGATGCCGAGCGTGGGTATGTGGGGGTGATTCATGCCGACGCAGACAAAATGGGGCGCAAGCT
This sequence comes from Dethiobacter sp., assembly GCA_020725465.1. Taxonomy (GTDB): domain Bacteria; phylum Bacillota; class Dethiobacteria; order Dethiobacterales; family Dethiobacteraceae; genus DYEY01. The sequence goes on along the minus strand of DYEY01000009.1, from coordinate 19,270 downwards.
TATGCAGATGAAATCCATAGATGACCTGGCACTTTTCAGTAACATTGTGACCCGGACCATGGAAGATGTCAGGACCAGGTTGATTGCCGGGCATGGACTCTCACGGCAGTATCAGGCACCAATTGTGGGTGGGGATGATATCCTGCTTATTGTTCCTGCGCATAAAACGGCGGTGATGGTGGCGGATCTTTTGTGCAAAGTAAAAGAAGTTTTTGCTTCCTGGGCCTTACAGCTGCCGCCGGGGAAAAAAGAACTGGGTGTCATTTTAAAAGAAATCACCATGAGTGTCGGCTTTGTGATTGTGCCGGCACGCTACCATATAAGATTCTCTGTGGACTGCTCTGAAAATCTGCTGGCCCAGGCTAAGAAAATGTCACATGGTGGTGAGGGAGGGTGTGTGGACTTTGCTGTCATTACTGATGGTACGCCGCTGCATACCGAAATAGCTGTTCTGCGGGAGCGTTTTTACACCAGATATTCTGAAAAGTGGCACCTGAACCTGACGGCGCGTCCGTTGCGTGCTCCCGATTTTGAGGACTTGCTGAATAATATTAGATTGTTGAAGAAGAAAATCGCCGGCAGCCAGTTGAAAATCCTGGAGGGTTTTCTGTTTAGCGAAAGTCCCGAGGCGGCGCGTATGAACATACTTTACCAGTGGATCAGGGTGGCTGACTGGTGGGACGACATTTTTGGCAGGAACCATAATCGGATGGAAGAGTGGTTGAATCGATTCCTGTTAAAGGAACTTTCAAACCGCAATGGAGTTCGCTCTTACTGTTCGGGTATCACTGAGCTAACGGAACTATTTGATTTCATGGAGGCGGGGGCATGAAAACGTACTTGCTCAGATTAAACCTGTACGGTTCACTTTTGGTAGGCGGACAGGTGTCCTCTCTCCTTGTTGATACCGCCACTGCCCGCTACACCTCGGGCGTTCCCTACATACCGGCTTCCGCTGTCAAGGGGTCGCTGCGAATTGAGTTCGAACGTCTGGCCCGGCATGTGTACCCTGACGTTTGCAGTCCCGATACTTCGTCCGGGTGCCAGGGGAAAAAGTGTCTCGCCTGTTCCGTTTTCGGCTCACCCTGCAACGAAGGCAAATTGCGTTTCTATGATGCGGTGCTGGATGAAACCCTTCAGCCTTTATTTCAGAAAAGAGCAGATGAAGCCCGGAGCTTCCAGTCGACCGGACGGGGTTACAGCGTCCGTACCGGTGTTACCATTTCCCGCAAGCGCAAGGTAGCGGAAGACAAGTTGCTTTATGACGCGGAGGTGCTAATCCCGTTTTTGCCTGCCTGCGGGTTCCTGACCCGTGTGGACGCCAGGGAAGCGCTTACAGAAGATGAGGAGAAATTCTTCCGGGCGGCAATAAAGACGCTTAGGGGCATTGGACGAAGCAAAAGCAGGGGGCTGGGACGGATCGAAGCGGTTATCGAGGAGGAGAAAGAATTCGATTTGCCCGCAGCACCGGGTTCAGGCCGGTTTGAACAGGCCGCCTGTCTCCACCTTACACTGGTTCCCCGGGAAAATATTTTGGTGGGCGGACTGAAGACCCAAAACAACTTCCTGGATGGGCAGGACTACATAACCGGGGCCAATGTCCGTGGCGCCGTAGCCGCCGGTTTTGCTGCTTCCCTGCCGGGAAAATGGGAGGATGGGGATTTCAGGCAGGCCTTTCTGAGTGAACCCGCCCTCTTTTCTGATTTCTACCCGGCTGCCGCCGGCCATAACTCGCTGCCTGTCCCCTTTTCAGCCAGGACCTGCAAGGCTTTTCCTGGGCTGCGCAAGGGAGAGGGCTCCCACGGTACCCGTGATATCCTCATTGCCGCTTCCCTGGTTAAGCTGCTGCGGCAATGCGGTGTTACGGTGGTGCTGGAAGACAGTTGCCATTGCGGGATGGCACTGCGCGGAATCAGCGGTTATTACTGCACCGGCGGTTCTGATGCGAAAACCGGGCCAGGCAGTATTCTAAGCACCAAGACTGCCATTAACCGTAAACGCTGGCAGAGCGCGGAAGGTAAACTCTACACGTTGCAGTTGATGAATGCAGGCCAGGACTACGATGAAGTAGTGCGCCTCTGCTTTACCGGTACAGTTACAGGCGCTACCCCTGCCCTGAATAAATACCTGGAAAGTTTGGAAGGTAAGGAACTGTTTATCGGCGGTGCCCGCAGCAGGGGATTTGGAAGGGTGCAGGTGCAGGTAACGCCTTTTGATGCGGCTCTTTGTCCTTCTGATATCAAGGTTGCCAAGGAACGATTTTCGTCGATTATCCGGAACTGCTTACAGGATATGGGAATCGATTCTTTACGGGGATACAAGCTGGCTGACCTTGCCTTTTTTTCACTCACCCTGCAGTCCGATTTATTGCTGCCCCCGGGGGACCTTAAAGAGGAACTACTTAGGGAGTTATCGTTTAAACTGGGAGTTTCAGACCTTTACCTGGAAAAGGCCATTGTGCGGACCGGCTTCAGGGGCGGCTATAACAGTGCCATTGCCATACGCAAGGAACTGGCTCCGGTTATCCGGGCCGGCAGCGCTTTTGTTTTCTCGGTGCCCCTTGGCGCTTTAAGCGATGAAGTTTATGTTTCAGCTGTCGACCTGGAACGTAACGGTCTGGGTTGTCAGCGCGAGGAGGGTTTTGGTCGGGTTGTCTTTTGTGATTCATTCCATATCGATAGAATCAATCAAAAATAGGGGTGAGGGAATGTTTGATGAAAAGGAAGTAAAGGTATTGATCGAACGGTACAACGCGGTTGAAAACCACAAGGACCGTCTGGTGGAGCTCATTGAGGAATTCTGCCGCGACCGCGAAAAAAGATACGGCCAGGCGGTGCCCCAGGACAACAACCAATTCGGTAACACCCAATTCCAGGAGCTGGCAGGTAAAGCCAATGCTACCAAGTCCGTTAACGAAATAAAAAACTTTATCCGCTACCAGATTGGTCGGGGCAGAGGTTGGCGGCAGGATAATTTCGGCGAAGAATTGCTCGGGCAACTGGGAAAGGTGGCAGAGTTGGCCGGAACTGATTCCGAGCTCCACATCCAGTTGGTCCGGCTTTACCTGGGCTATCTTAACCGCCATGTACGCTACCTCCGTGAAGTAGCAAAGGATGCCAGAGGGGAGAGAAGGTAGCATGTATGATATTTTCCAGCGGCGGGTAATACTGAGGGGTACCGTCCGCACCCAAACAGGCTTACATATCGGAACCGGGCGCGGCACCGGCATGGGCGGATCCGATTTGCCTGTAATAAAAGATTTTAACGGGCGCCCCTTTATCCCCGGCTCTTCCTTCAAAGGTGTGCTGCGTTCCGGAATCGAGGCATTCCTTCGTTCCGTTCCCGGAACAGGCGGGGAACTGGCCTGTGAAGTCAGCGGCCAAAGCTGCGTCAGTAATGAACTAAAGAAAAAGTTAATGAACAACAAAGACCCCGACAGCGAACTCTGGGTTGCCAGCTGCCAGGTTTGCCGCCTCTTTGGCTCCAGCTGGATAGCCTCGAAAGTGAGTGTATCCGATATGTCGGTGGCCGATGATTTCTTCCGCCCGGAATGGATAGCAGTCCGGGACGGTGTGGTTATTGAACGGGAGACCGAAACTGCAAGTACGGCGAAAGGGTTAAAGTATGATTTTGAGGCCGTACCGGCACAGACCCGTTTTGTTTTTGAACTGCTGGTGGAAAACCCCGAAGATTACCAGTTGGGCCTTATTCTCTTAGGTCTGGATTTCTTCAACAAAGGGATGTCCCTCCTTGGCGGAAAGACTTCACGCGGTCTGGGCAGGGTGGAGATTGCCATAGACAGCGTGGAAGAACACACCTTCGACTCCATAATGAAAGGAATGGCTCCCGCTCCCGTGCAGGAGGTTACAACGTCATCTCCTTCTGACGTTCTGCCGGTAAACCCGGAAGAATTCCTGCTCCGCTTTGTTGTTCCTGGCAAGACCTACGACGAGCACGCGCTGGTGCAAGCCCTGCAGCAGGAGGGCTGGACCAAGGATAAGGTCAGAGGTGAAGGGTACGCCAATTTCAGGGACCTGTTCCAGAAGATGGTTAAAAAAGGCCTTCTATCATTCAGCGATAACCGTTACAGCTCTGTCCGTCCGCCCGAACCGGATACCCCGGAGGTTGCCGGTCGTGACTTGCCCCCCGACCTGCAGGAAAAGCTTATAACATGGCGCGGTGCGCTCTATGATTTCCTTGATAAAGAAATTAAGGGAGGGAGTGCAGTTGTTTAAGCAAATCTACAACCGCGTCCGCATCGGCTTTGTTGTTGAACCGGTTACCCCGGTACTTATCAGGTCTGGCGGTTCGTCTTTAGACCCTAACCGTCCCGATATGGAGTTTGTAAGGGTCAAGACAGTTTTCGGTGAAGCCCCTTATCTCCCCGGCAGCAGTCTCAAAGGCGTTATCCGCAGCCATGCCGAACGTATCCTGCGCAGTATCGGTTACCACTGCTGTGAAGTGGGCAGGGACGTCTGTAAAAAAGAACAGAAAGAAAATTGTTTTGCCTGCCGTATTTTTGGTTCTATGTCCACTGCCAGTCGGATGCGTATCAGTGACGCCTACCCCTGGCCAATGGGTGCTACCCAGGAGCAGGTAAGGGATATGGTGGTGAATATTGACAAGTACGTTCCCACGGAAAGCCGCACCAGTGTGCGCATTGACCGCCGCAAAGGTACCGCGGCGGGCACTGCCCTTTTTGAGGCGGAAGCGGTAACCGGAGGCTCATTCTGCGGTGAGTTTACACTGACTAACTACCAACTCTGGCAGTTGGCACTGATCGCCCTGGTCATCCGTGATATTGACGCCGGCTTTCAGCGCATTGGGTCGTCTAAATCCAGGGGCTTTGGCCGGGTAACCGTCAGTGTCAGCAGCTTTGAAATCCATCAGTACGGCCCCCTTGTCTCCGGCGGCAGACAGTTGTGCGGCACCGGGATACTAGATGAACAGACTCGCTCCAAATACGGTTTGATTGGCGATGACGCCGTTGCCATAAACGGGATTACCACTACTTTGGCGGAAGAAAGTATCCCCGGGTTGATGGAAGTTCTGAAATCCGGTAAAGGGGCCAACACCGAATGGCCCCAAATGATTGAACTTATTCTGCAAAGCAGTCACTGGCAGCGTTTGCTGGCGGGAGGAAAGGCTAAATGAGAACTGTTACGCTGGATGAAGCGCTGGCTGTCATCGCAGAAAGTGAAAACTATTGCGCCATTATTGAAGACTGGGACAATGGCCTGCTCTTTCACGCCTCCGTACCGGGAAATGAGTTGCTGGCTTACCTGTCCGAACTAAGGGAAAAATACGGTCCGGGTTTTCGTTTCCGCTTTTTTAATGAGATGTTGGACCTCCGGTGGAACGCAGGCTGCGGCCTGCTTGCTGAGGGTTCTGTAAGCGAAGAACAGCTGGTGGAAACCCTGCTGGAAAGCGATACCGGTCGGCATCCCGGCCTGCGTGCTTTCGGTAGCCCCAGGGGTATCCGAATACTGACGCACGTTATCCATAGCAACGGTCAACCCGTCTTCACCCGCTTTGTAAAAATTCTGCCGGGAGGTGAATAACAGTGGCCCTTGTTTATAACGATCTTGAGTATTACATGGTCCGTGACATCCCCGAACAAAAGAGCAGGCTGGCAGATGAGCAGCAGCACCACCGCCTGACCGGTATCAGCGGGTTCATTCGGCTGGTATTCAGGTTGATGGAAACCCCCTATCCCAGCCCACTCCATATCGGTTCCGGAGAGATTGAGCTGGACAAGGAGGGCATTTACCAAGCGGTAACACGCAACAAGGGTGTCCCTGTCATACCCGGATCCGGAATTAAAGGTGCGGTTCGCGCCTTTGCCGAAGCATTGGGTCCTTGCTGCCTTGAGGCCAACTGCAGGGCTGATTCCCTTTGCCCTTGCTGTGCTTTATTCGGCACGTTCGGTTTCCAGGGGCGGGTTGCCTTTAGCGAAGCGTTATCGCAGACAGAGCTAAAAACAAGCAGGGTCGCGGTCCCCGTACGCTGGGGAGGCAGAAACACACGCGGTCGACGCTTTTACTGGCATGACCACTACGAATCCTGGGTGAATGCCAATATCGGTGAAACTGAAAGATTGGAAGTGGTCCTGCCCTCAGCCGAATTTCATTCCACCTGCTATTTTCATAACCTTCGTAATGAAGAAATGGGCTTCCTTTTCCTTTCCATGGGCCTGGTTCCGGAAAAAGAGTTTCACCTAAAACTGGGCGGAGGCAAAAACAGGGGGCTGGGCAGCGTCAGGGTTTCCATTCTGGAGATTAACCAGGCCGATACCAACCGGTATACATCTTTGAGCCAGCAGCCACCTCTCCGGGAGACTGACAAACTGGTGAAAAGCTTGGCGTTTGAATATCTGGCTTCTTTAACCGACCCTCAGCTAAGTATTGTCAGAGAAAATCTTGCAGCTTTCCGGCAGGAATCATACAGGGGGCTCACCGCAGCAGACATTAAGCAGCGGTTTATAGACCGTGCGGAAAGGCAGGGTAGACGGAACTGATGATAAATGAAACTGATAAAGACAGACTGTTGGATGCCATGGAAAGAATCCGCCAGGAATTGCTGAACAGAGCCCAGCGGGAACGTGTCCGGTTAGATGGCAATATGTTAAAAAAACTGTCCGCTTTCTACCACCGTCACCGTTATGACCGTGAACCTCTTTCTCTTCTTTTGTCCCTCCTGTCAACCAATCCCGGCAAAAGAGGCAAGCAGTTTGACTCTAACTGGTCTTTGTTCCGCAATTTCTTCCGGGAAAAACAGCCAACCCTGAACAGGTACTCGCCCGATGAACTTTCCTATATCCTCGGATGGCTATCAAGGCAGGACTGGGGCGAGAGAAGGCAGACAGGCTCCCCCTAACTTTTCCGACCACTGCCGTACCGGATAATATAAAAGCCATGAGCCACGGTGAAAACCGTGGCTCATGATTCTATTACCATGAATTATCTGCATGCATATTGCCTAAACTAGAAAAGCTATGGAGGTGATGACATGACTGTCGGTTCACAGGTTAAGCAAACCCTGGCCACATTACGTGGGGCGGGCGCCACGTTGCGGCTTTACTCGGAACAGGCCCGGCAAAGAGAGGCCAAAGAGGCCTTCGCTGAAGGAGCAAAGGTGTTAGAGGAGATTGTAAAAGAACTGGAAGACAGGCTTATGGTGTCGGAGTTTGAGGAGCCCCAGTACAAAGGAAGCTAAAAAGGAGTGCAGACATGCCCACGCAGGTATTTATATTGCTTCGACCTTTTTGGTTTTTTTTACTGGTTGTTATCTTGGTTCGCCTGGGTGGGAAAAAGCACCCGGCTAAAGCGTCTCCACTTATCTTCGTAAATTATGCCATTATCGCTGTCGTTGTTTCACTCATGGCCACAGGGTTGGTGGTAGACCTGAGGCCGGGTCTGGTGGCTTTGGCCGTATTCGGACTGATACCGGTACTGCTTGACCACCTGGCCCTGCGCAGCAAGGCTGTCCATGACCTGCTGTACGGTAAAGCCACGGTACTGGTAAAGCAGGGGAAGATAATGGAGGAGAACCTGAAGCAGGTCCGGTTAAGCGGAGAAGAACTGCTGGCCGGTTTGCGCCTCAAAAACGCTTTTGCCCTGTCCGACGTGGAGTTTGCCGTACTGGAACCGGCCGGGGATCTCAATGTTTTGCTGAAATCCGACAGGTTGCCGGTAACGCCGTACAGCTTGGAGTGGAAAGTAACGCCACGCACCGAGCCGCAGACCGTCATCCTGGACGGTAATATCCTTAACGATCCTCTGGCAGAAGCCGGGCTAAACCACAACTGGCTGCACACGCAGCTTTCAGCCATGGGGGTGGCGTTGGACAACGTTTTTATCGGCCAGCTGGATTCCGCCGGCGAATTGTATGTGGACCTTTTCGATGACGCTGTGCAGCTCCCCAAAAACAATGTCAGGGAGTTGCTATGGGCCGAACTGGAGAAAGCGGTGGCGGACCTGGAAAAATTTGCACTGGAAACCGGCGACGGGGAGACAAAGAAAATGTTCGCCGGCAATGCCCGGAGGCTGAGGACATTGATGGACAAACTGAGATCGTACCTTTTGCGCTAGGGGGGCCCTATGTCCAAGAAAAAAAATAAGAAGCTTACGCCGGTCAGGCAGGAATACCAGGCTTTAGCCCGGGGCAGGGAGCCGAAAAGGTCTGTCCCCCTTAACTGTGCACGCGCTTTTGTGGCAGGCGGAGTTATATCTGTGATCGGGCAGTTTTTTCAGTGGCTGTTTATGACTTTTTTTGATTTCACCGAAGTAACGGCGGCTAATCCCACGGTGGCGGTGATGATTATACTGGGGGTATTGCTGACGGGGCTTGGTGTTTACGACCACCTGGCCCAGTGGGCCGGCGCCGGTACCATTGTACCGGTTACCGGGTTTGCCAACACGGTGGCCTCCGCTGCCATGGAGCACCGCAGCGAGGGATACGTGCTGGGCGTGGGCGGGAATATGTTCAAGATAGCGGGCCCGGTCATTACCTTTGGTGTTTTTTCCGCTTTTGTGACAGCCGTCGTTAAACTGATTTTCCAGGCATTGGGTGGGATTTAGATGCTGCAGGGGCACCAGTCCTGGGTTTTTGAACACCGCCCGGTAATCCTGGCTTCCGCGGCCGTGGGCGGCCCTTTTGAGGCAGAGGGCGCGCTGGCCGCCGATTTTGACATCCTTCACGACGATCTCTGGCTGGGCCAGGAAAGCTTTGAAAAAGCGGAAAAAAAACTGCTGGAACAGGCCTGTGAGAAGGCCATCGCCAAGGCCGGACTGAACAAAGAAGATGTCCAGTTCTACCTGAGCGGTGACCTGCTGAACCAGATTATCACCAGCAGCTTTACCGCTCGTACGCTTGGCATCCCTTATCTTGGCCTGTTTGGCGCCTGTTCCAGTTCTATGGAGGGCCTGGCTCTGGCTGCCCAGCTGGTGGCCAGCGGCGCGGCCAGGTATGTTCTGGCCGCCACTTCCAGCCATAACGGCTCGGTGGAAAAGCAGTTCCGCTACCCTACTGAGTACGGTGGACAAAAACCTCCTACCGCCCAGTGGACGGTAACCGGGGCTGGCGCTGCCCTGCTGGGGAGGGAAGGGGAGGGGCCAAGAATTACCGCCGCCACCATCGGCAGGGTAGTGGACATGGGTCTGTCCGACCCCTTTAACATGGGTGCGGCCATGGCGCCGGCCGCCGTTGACACCATCCAGGCCCATTTTCGCGACCTGCGGACAGATGCCAGTTCATATGACCTTATCGCCACCGGTGACCTGGGCCGCATAGGACTTGTTATCGCCTCTGACCTGCTAAAAAAGCATGGGATAAATATCCCGGAACAAAAATTTACCGACTGCGGAGTTTTAATCTATAAAGACGACCAGCCTGTGATGGCGGGCGGTAGCGGCTGCGGCTGCTCGGCGGTGGTGACTTACGGTTACTTCTTGAACAGAATGAAAAAAGGGGAGCTTAAAAAAATTCTGGTGGTAGCCACCGGGGCTTTACTTTCGCCCCTTTCCTACCAGCAGAAAGAGAGCATCCCCTGCATCGCCCACGCGGTGGCCATAGAAGCCTGAGGAGGTAAGCATGGAGAAATTCCTTTTTGCTTTTCTGGTGGGCGGCCTGATTTGTGTAATCGGCCAGATAATGCTGGATATTTTCCACCTGACGCCGGCCCATATGACTGTTTCCCTGGTGGTTGCCGGCGCCGTGCTGGGAGGCCTTGGCCTGTACGAGCCGTTGATCAGGGTTGCCGGCGCCGGCGCCTCGGTACCTATCAGCAGCTTCGGCAATGCACTGGTTAAAGGCGCCCTGTCCGAAGCGGAACGCACCGGTGTCATCGGGGTGCTGACCGGCATTTTCGAAGTTACCAGCGCCGGCATTTCCTCCGCCATAATTTTTGGTTTCCTGGCGTCTTTGCTTTTCAGGCCCAAAGGGTAGTGTAAGGAGGTGACACCATTGACGGTTGCGACACAGCTGCAGCAGGCCATCAGCAGTGTCCAGAGCGCTGCGGCCAGCATGAAAACCTTCGCCCTGGAGACGAAAGACCAGCAGGCCAGGGAAACTTTTCAGGCGCTGGCCAAAACACTGGATGACGCCGTGCAGACGCTGGAGCAGCGAAAAAGACAGGTTGAGGGACAGGAACCGCAGTACCGGCAGCAGTAAAAAAGTATGGCCCGCCATGAGCGGGCTTTTTACAGTATTCGGGCGCCGCCTGATTTTTCAGGTTTTCCTGGTATAGACAGCGTCGCCCCAGTGAGCCAGGCAGAACAAAATAACCCCAAATACCAGTACGGCAATGTTGGCCTGCAGCGCCCTGGCCAGGATGCTCAGTATATAGGCGTTGGAGCCAAGCTGGGCTGATTCAGCGGGAATGAAGCTGAACACCAGGTTCCTGACCACAAACATCAGCAGCACCACTATTACGGTCAAGGCGGCGGGCCCGTGGAAAGACCTGAAAGTGTGGACCAGCAGGTACACAAACAGTAAGCAAAAGCCCACGCCGGCCAGGGACAGCCAAAACAGAGTGTGCAGTTCCGCCGGCAAGAGGGTGGCGCTAAGCAACATCTCCTGCCTTTGAAACCCGGTGGCTTCGGTGATTATAATTCCTATCCTGTCTGTGGCCACCGTGCCCATCAGTGAGTAAAAAAAGATAACCCCGATTAAACTGACCGAATAAACAAAGTTAAGGAACACTATCAGCACCAGCCTGATGTCTCTGTGCATTCTTTACCTCCCGTCATCTTTCAGAGATTGTTATTAAGGTAGTACTCAACAATGTTCTTCTCCCGGCTGAATATCATGGCAACCAGGGCCACCCTGACCCACATGCCGTTTCTTACCTGCCGCCAGTACATGGCGCGGGGGTCGGCATCTACCTCCACGGCGATTTCCTGGCGGCGGGGCAGTGGGTGCAGGATAACGGCATCCGGTTTAAGAGAGGGCAGGTCCTGCTCGGTGAGGGAATAGTGCTCCAGGTCGAACCTGGCCTTGGTGCCATCTACCGCATCCCATTCGTCCTGCAGGCGGGTCATGTAGATGGCGTCCACATGGGGTATGATCTTTTTAAAGTTGGTGAGCACTTCATAGTTTACGCCGGCACTGTCCAGGTATTTGAGGATATCCTCACCGATTTGGAATTCCGGCGGCGCCACAAAATACTGTTTCACGTCCTCAAATTTGGCCAGGAGGTAGGCCAGGGAACGGATGGTACGGCCGCGCAGCAAGTCGCCAACGAAGGCCACGCTCTTACCGTCTATGCCGCCACGGTGACTGAAACTGCGGCGCAGGGTGTAGATGTCGAGCAGGGCCTGGGTGGGGTGCTGGTCCTTGCCTGAGCCAGCGTTGATTACAGGTACCGGGCGCTCGGTTTTATTCAGAAGCTGCGCTATCTTTTCGGCAAAATTAGCCTTGGGGTGACGCATGATAATGAAGTCAAAATAAGAAGAAAAGGTACGTACGGTATCTTCTTCCGATTCCCCCTTTACCTCGGAAGATGTTTTGGGGTCACGTACTTCGGCGCACCTGATGCCCAGTATCTGGCAGGCGCTGTAAAACGAGAGAAAGGTCCTGGTGGAAGGCTGCACGAAATAGAGCATGGCCCGCTTGTGGTTGAGTATGGACGACAGGTATTCCATGCCTGCTTTGGTACGGGCGATATCCCTGATCCTGTCGGCCAGGTCACAGATTTCATGCAGGAACTCCCGGCTGAACTGCTGTGCTGTCAGGCAGTGAAAAATCTTGCTGTTTCGTTCCATTTACAAGCACTCCTGTCGGAAAAGTCTGGTCACAGCATAGGGGCAAAGGTGCTTCTGCTTAAAAAAATTATATATGAAGCGTCTTTTTCATACAATATCCCGGAAAAATATTATGCAGGTTCTGGGTGGGTGCTGCGGAGATTGCCAACCGGGCCGGACCGCTGCCATTTCAGGGATACGGCCAGACAGAAAAAATTATTGTTTCGGAGCACGGAATTCAACTGCTTTAAAGGCAGGATATACAAGGCGACTGGCATGGGAGCGATGTAACACTGCATAAAAAAAACAGGGTAAGATGCAATAAAAGACTGAAATGATGTAAAAGTGAATCAATTACAAATTTATGCAGTGCTTAGGTTCTGTTTTAAGCTGAAAAAACAGGCAGGAATAAGGTGCCAGTTTCCTGTAAACTATGGCATATAAATTGCATATTAATTTAAACTGTGGGTTAAAAGTACTCACCTTAGGGTTGGGAGAAAGATGGGTTGCTGCTGTTTGTCAAAAATAACATTCAGGGAATCCGGCAAATAAATTCCGGAGGTGTTGCCATGGGTTAGGGAAGAAACCTGTTGACTGAAGCATTGACAGGTGTTTAATCCTTTACAAGGAGGAATGCAAATGAACAGAGTGGCTATAGTGGGTGTGGGCTGTTCACGCCTGGGCTCCACTTCCCGGGATGTGTCCTACCGGGAGATGATATTTGAAGCCGCAGTGAAGTGCTATGAAGATGCCGGCGGCATACACCCCCAGGACATAGACGCCTTTGTCGCCTCTTCCGAGGACTTTATGGAAGGTATCAGTATCGCCGATGAGTATGTGCCCGACCAGCTGGGCGCAGTGCTTAAACCGGTTCAGAGCATTACCGGTGATAGCCTGCAGGGCCTGGCCTCGGCCATGATGCATATCCAGACCGGCCAAATGGATTTGGTGGTGGCGTCGTCCTTTTCCAAGGCATCCAACGTCCAGCACTATGAAAATGTTGTTTCTTACGCCTGCGACCCGGTCACGGTACGGCCGCTGGGGGAGAACCCGTATTTTATAGCCGGGTTAGAGATGCAGCGCTACCTGTATGAAACGGGAACCAGCGAGGCCCACTGCGCGCAGGTGGTGGCTGAAAACAAGTATAACGCTCTGTTTAACCCCCTGGCCGTCTACGGAGCCAAGACTGATATTGAGCAGGTGCTGGCTTCACCGCAGTTGTTCTCACCACTGAAGTACCAGGACATTGCCCATCACGCCGACGGTGCCGTGGTCGTCCTCCTGGCTTCGGAAAGAAAGGCCCGGGAGCTTGCCAAAAAGCCGGTCTGGATAAAGGGCATTGGCTGGGCTACGGACACACCCAATCTTGATTCGCGGCAGGATGGCTGGGGTGACGCTGTCTACGCCCGGCTGGCTGCCCGGCAGGCCTACAAAATGGCTGGCATAACCTCTCCGCGCCACGAAATCTGCTTTGCCGAAATTGACGACACTTTCTCGTACAAGCAGCTGCAGCACCTGGAAGCGCTCAACATCTGCGCCAGGGGTGAGGCGGGCAAGCTTCTTTGCCAGGGAGAATTCTCGCGCCAGGGCGGATTTCCGGTCAATATGTCCGGCGGCAGTCTGGGCGTTGGTTATCTTCATGAGGCCAACGGGTTGTACAAGCTGGCGGAAGTGGTCTGGCAGCTACGCGGGGAAGCGGGCAGAAGGCAGCTTGACGGCGTCAAAACCGGCCTGGCTTTTGCCTGGAGAGGAATTCCCACAGCAACAGGTGTGGCTGTCATCCTAAGCAACCTGGAATAACGGGGGAGGTGGATATAATATGAGAAAAGTCGCTGTTATAGGCGCCGGGATGACCAAGTTTGTAAGAAGGGCGCTGGAAACACCGAAAGAACTGTCTTTTGAGGCCACCAAAGCGGCCCTTGACAGCTGTGGCCTCAGGCTGGAAGACATTGAATGCGTCGCCCACGGCAGTGCTCCCGATGCTTTTGACGGTGTGCACCAAAAAGGTGAGTACCTGGCGGATGGTTGTGGCGGCTGGAATAAGCCCACCATGAGGGTTTTTGTGGGGGGCGCCACCGGTGTGCACGCCATTATCCACGGCTGGTACCATGTGGCTTCCGGAATGTTTGATACCTGCCTGGTGGTCTGTGAGGAAAAGATGTCCAACGCCATGCCTCACGCCCAGGGATTCTTCCTGACTATTTTCGACCATACCACCGAGAGGGCGCTCCAGCCCAACCTGCTATGGATATTCGCTCTGGAAAAGAACCGTTACATGCAGCGCTATGGCTACACCAAGGAGGACATGGCCCTGGTGGCGGTCAAGAACAAAAACCAGGGGCTGAAACACCCGGCCTCCCAGTTCAAAGATCCTGTCACCCTGGAAGATATCCTTAATTCCGAAGTTATGGCATACCCGGTAAACCGCCTTGACGTCAGCCCGGTTTCCGACGGCGCTGCCGCCGTTGTCCTGGCTTCCGAAAAAGTCGCCAAGAGGCTGACGGATAAGCCGGTCTGGGTGGAAGGGGTAGGCTGGAGTCTTGATACCGCTTACTGGGGCACCAGGGACCTTTATTACCCCAGGTACACCGAACACGCGGCCAGGATGGCCTATAAAATGGCCGGTATCCGCGAACCGCACAAGCAAATAAACATTGCCGAGCCATACGACCCCTTCGGCTACAAGGCGCTCCACCACATGGAAGGGCTTCTGCTTTCGCCCAGGGGCAAAACGGTGCAGCTCCTGCGTGACGGTTATTTTGACATGGACGGCAACCTGCCCATGTGCCCGTCAGGTGGATTGCTGGGAGTGGGTAACCCCATAGCCGCTGCCGGCATGATGAAAATCTGTGAGCTCTTCTGGCAGCTGCGCGGGGAAGCGGGGGAAAGGCAGGTTCCCGGCAACCCGAAGCTGGGAGTGGCCCAGGCTTGGGGAGATCTGATGCAGGTTAGTTCGGTAGTGGTAATGGGGTCGTAGGTTACAAACCGCAAAGGAGGGGTAATGCATGTCAAACAGGCAGTATATACAGGGTGGAATTGGCTTATCTGAGGATGATATCCAGCAGGGCAAGGTTTTTTTCGCGGAAGACAGCCTCAACTGCAGGTATGCCTGGGACATGGGAGTGGCGATCGAAAGATACCTGAGAGAACTTAAAAACGGCAGAATCATTGCCAAGTCTTGTAATGAATGCCGCCGTATCATGGTTCCTCCCAGGATGTTCTGTGAGCTGTGTTTCCGTCCATCCGACGACTGGGTCTTTGTACAGGATACCGGGGTTGTAAACACTTTTTCTATCTGTTATGTCAACTGGGATGCCAGCCGGATCAAGCCCGGCGAAACGCCGCATCTTCCCGCCGTGATTGAAATTGACGGCGCATCCAAAGGGATGGGTATCATGCATAGGCTGGGAGAAGTAGACCCGAAGGACATTAAAATTGGCATGAGGGTAAAGGCTGTCTGGAAACCTGCGGAGGAACGGACGGGAGCCATTACCGATATCAAGTATTTTAAACCCTACCAGGAGGTATAAGCCCATGGCTTTCTTGGAAAGGAGCACCAAAAACACCGAGAACCGTTACTGGTACCCGGAAGAAAACACTTTCCCGGTCAGCAACAGGTATACAACCGGTGTGGCCGGACAGAGGTTTTTCGGGGAGCTCAAAGACAATGCCCGCATTACAGGCACCAGGTGCCATAGCTGCCAGGTTACCTTCGTTCCCGCCAGGATGTTCTGCGAGCGTTGTTTTGCCCGGCTGGATGATTGGCTGGACGTTGGCAGCGAAGGCACGGTTTTCTCCTATACCGTGGCTTACGTAAACAGAGACGGCAGCGCCAAGCCCGAACCCGCTATCATAGCCGCTGTCAGGGTGGCGGACGGGATTCTTGTTCACCGGCTGCTTGGATGCAACGCCGGTGAGGTAACCATCGGCATGAAGGTTCAGGCCGTCTTCCGGCCGGAGGCGGAAAGGACCGGAAGCATACTGGACATCAGCCACTTCAGGCCGGTATAACCAATAAGCCCGTCCCCGGGTTTGGCCGGGGACGGGCTTTGTTCTTGTGCGTCAGGCAGGAATTTTATATTTTTTATGGAAAAGGTAAATCATACTGGCGGAGGTGCTGTAAATGAAACTCACCCCTCGCCTGGCGGCAATAGCTGAACTTATCCCCCCCGGCAGCACCGTGGCGGATATCGGGACAGACCACGCTTACCTGCCCGTTTACCTGGTCCAGGAACAGGTAAGCCAGCGGGTAATTGCCTCCGACCTGAACCGGTCTCCCCTGGAAGCGGCCCGGGAGACCGCCGCCGCTTTCAATTGCCTGAAAAAAATAGACCTCCGGCTGGGCGACGGCCTCCGGGTCCTGACCCCCGAGGACGGCGTGGATACAGTAGTTATCGCCGGCCTGGGGGGGCGCACCATCGCCGGCATTTTAAGAGAAGGGGAGGACAGGCTTACCGGTATCCGCCGCCTGATACTGCAGCCCATGAACGAGTCCGGGTATTTGCGCCTGTTTCTGGCCGGCAACGGATATATGCTGGAAAAGGAGTCGCTGGTGCTGGAAGGCCGCCGCCTCTACGAGATAATACAGGCCGCGCCGGGCCGGGAAAGCGAGACCGACCCCTTTCGCTTGTCCCTGGGACCGCGGCTTTTGGAAAAGAGACCGCCGCTTTTCACAGCGCTGCTCCGGGAAAAGATACGCAAGCTCCGTATAGTCAAAAGCAGCCTGCAGAGGGCCAGGCGCGGTGACGTGTCTGCCCGGATACAGGAAGTGGAAACAGAACTGTCCAGCCTGGAGGAGGTGCTGAGTTTTGCCGTTGCCCATAGGGACCCTGATTAGTTATATTGAAGCCCTGGCTCCGCGCCGCCTGGCTCAGGACTGGGATAATACCGGATTGCAGCTTGGCTCTTTTGACGCTACGGTTGAGAAGATCCTCGTCGCCCTGGATGTGGATGATGCAGTGATAGACGAGGCCTTATCCCTTGGCGCCGGGCTGATAATTTCCCACCACCCGCTGATTTTCAGGCCACTTAATTCGCTGCGCACCGACCTGCCGCAGGGCAGGCTTCTGTGCAGGGCACTGGCGGCGGGCCTTGCTGTTTATACGGCCCATACCAACCTGGACGCCGCCACCGGGGGAGTAAATGACCGCCTGGCGGAGCTGCTCGGCTTGCGGGAAACCGAAGTGATAAATGTGACTGCCCGTGAAACCTATGAAAAGATTGTTGTTTTTGTTCCTTGCGGGCATGAGGATAACGTGCGCCGGGCCATGGCGGCCGCCGGCGCTGGCTGGATAGGCAACTACAGTCATTGTTCCTTCCAGGCGCCGGGAACCGGCACTTTCCTGGCCCACGATGGCACCAACCCTTTTATAGGTGAGCAGGGGAAGCTGGAAAAAGTGCCGGAGCTACGCCTTGAAACCATCTACCCGTCGCAGTTGCGCAACCGGGTGGTTGCGGCCATGCTGAGGGCCCACCCCTACGAAGAAGCAGCCTATGATATTTACAGGCTGCAAAACGAGGGGAGACCTTGCGGGATTGGACGGGTTGGACGCCTGAGCAGCTCCCTGACCCTATCGGATTTCTGCCGCGTGGTTATGGAGAAACTGGACGTTTCTACCCTCCGGGTCACCGGTGACAGTGATTTAAAAATTAAAAAAGTCGCGGTCTGCGGCGGTGCCGGTGCCGACCTGATCAAATCCGCCCATTATGCCGGTGCCGACGTCCTGGTTACAGGTGACCTGAAATACCATGAAGCCCGTGAAGCGGCTGCCGCCGGCCTGGCCGTGATCGACGCCGGCCACGACGCTACGGAAAGAATAATTGTACCTGTACTTTGCGATTACCTGAGGGCAAAAATAAGCGAGGGAGGCTATGAGGCTGAAGTTGCCGCCTCCACCGTACCTACCTCCCCCTGGCGCACTTTTTCAGGATAGGCAATTATGCCTGTCCTTTTTTACTCTGACCTGAGGAGTGATTATTTTGGGAGAGATAGCGGATCTTTACCGCCTGCAACAGCTGGAGCTGAACATTGACAGCGTACGCAGGGAGCTGAAAGGCCTGCCGGTTTACGGGCAGTTTAAAAAACTGCAAAATGAGGTAGCAGACAACAGGGAAGCGGTTTCCCGGGCTGAAAGCAAGCTGGCGGAACAGCGCAAACGCAGCCGGCGCCTGGAGATGGAAGTGGAGAGGATCCACCAGGAAAGCAAGGCTGTGCAGGCCAGGCTCTACAGCGGCACTGTCAAGAGCGCCAAGGAACTGGAGCAGATGGAAAACAAAAATAAGGCTCTTCTGCGGGAAAAAAGCAAAACAGAAGAAGACCTTTTACTGGCCATGGAAGCGGTGGAGGAACTGGAAAAAACACTGGCTGAAGCCAGGGGAAATTTGGAAATTAACTCTCACCGCCTGAGCGATATGCAGCGGCAAGGAAACAGGGAAATAAAAAACTATAAAGACAGGATAGCAGAACTTCAGGCAGAGATAGACGGGCTGCGCAGCCGCGTCAGCCCGTCCCTGCTGGCGGAGTATGATGCCATGCGGACGCGCTTTCACGGCCGCCCGGTTGCCCGCCTGGAAGGTGAAAACTGCAGCGGCTGCCGTGTTTCAATCTCCTCCAACCTGAGAAACCGCCTCTGCAACCCATCCGCCCTGGTGCATTGCGAAAACTGCGGCCGTCTGCTGGTGCCTCAGGGTTCCTGACGTCCGACGGGCAAACGATCAAAGTCGGTGTCGTAGCTGTAGATTATATCCATCTTGTTTTTTTTCATAAGTACAGCATGGTAGGCGTCAATAAAATCCACCCCGCTCTCGGCAAACAACTCCAGCACCTCAGGGTAGATAGTTTTGTTTGGCAAATGCAACCCTTTCATAGTCAAAAGCGGCAGTATTATTTCCCTGATTTCAGGCGGTTTTAAACCATAATTGGCGGGAGATTGTAATACCCATACCAGCTCCGCAACTGTTAATTCAGAAACAAACAGGGTGATTTCTCCCGTTGCCGCCTTTTTTAATAACTCATAACAACGGTTTGCCTTCTTTTCATCATCCTTCATGAAAAAGCGGATAAAAACATTGGTATCAACCAGGTACATCACTTGCCCCTGCCCGGCCGGCCGGCGACCCATTCCCGGGCATGCTTCCTTTGTTCCTCAGGGTCAGCGCTGCTCTTCCCGCATAAAATACCATATAACCTGTCTATATCCGTCTTAACAGGCTTTATCAATACCTCCCCCTCTTCGTTGAAGGAGAACTCCACCTTATCACCGTAAGCAATACCTAACCTCTCTCTGACAACCAGCGGAATAGTCACCTGGCCTTTACGGGTGACCGAAGTAACTTTCTTCATAATAACCCCCTGCTTCAGTAATACTTTAAAATATAGTATACCATAAGATAAATTTTACCACCAGCTCTTTTGACTTTTCGACAAATCCGTGTTAAAATATATATCCCGGGATAACAATACAAAGCAGGCCGGGTAGCCGCGGGGGCTTTACGGCCCTCGAGGAAAGTCCGAGCTCCACAGGGCAGGG
>DYEY01000061.1 GCA_020725465.1 Dethiobacter sp. | reverse complement strand
TAGCCAGTCCTTCCCCGCCCCTGTTACAGAAAAATCCCCGATGAATAGGGGACTGAAACGTACTTACGGTTTTCCATTATTATCACCTCGCTCTATGTGTTATTTTGCAAATTAATCCGGCACTCCCTTTGCAAATTAAATCAGCATGAGTAGCTGCCCGACTGTGCAAAACTTTCAAATTATTTTGGGTCATGCTGTGGGTCGCATGCAAACTGTCACGCTGTTTTAGGTTACAGAATATGGAAAGAGCCGACCACTTTTTTCAATGATCGGCTCACAAAATTACAAACCTGCCTCGATAGAAGCCAGTCTAACGGTTTCCTCATCAATACGCTCTTTTCTCATCTGGAAGCCGCAAAGCAGACAGTGTGTTGCCAGGTTGTTGACCAGGTGGGGCCACCCTCTGGGGAGGGCGGCAATGGCTTCCACGGCTGTATCCGTGAAGATATGGTGCTTGGCTCCGGCCAGTTCCATATGGTGACGGATGTAGCCGGATACCTCTTCTTTGTTTAAAGGCTCCACTTTGTAGTGCATGATAATACGCTGGAAAAGCGGCCAGTTTACCCTTCTCAGGGTTAATCGGTCCAGAAGGTGCGGCAGTCCGGAAAGGACCAGGATAAATGGGTTTTCCGAGTCATGCCGAAATTAAAGAGGATGCTTAGGTCACACAGGAAAAGGTCCTTGGCCATCTGCATCTCATCAAGGATAAACACGGAAATTCCAAGAAAGCCGTACCAATGAGTGCATAGTGTACAAAGTTAGGGGGTTAACCCGCCTTGAGTTACCATAACTCTTATTTTTAAGTCTGGGTTTCCAAGACCGGGAGCCAATAAAGTCTCTTATCGTGATGTTGGTTTAACTACACCGCATTGGCGGTAAGAATTTCACCATCAGTGTGAGTGAGAGGTAACAGCATGGCCCTTTTCAAATGGCTGCCAGTGACCTTAAACTTAAAATGGGGCTGCATGGTGCTTAATGTTAATATTAAATTCCTTAATTTTTCTGTATAGCGTAGTGCGGCTGATGCCAAGCAGGCGGGCTGCGGGAGCAATTTTCCCATTGCACTTAGCTAAGGTGTCCACAATAGTGCTCTTGGTTTTCCTGTCCAGCAAGGGAGTTTCCTCTGAGGCCGTTGTGCAGGAAATCTTTTTTAGCTCTTCCGGCAGGTCTTCTAAGGTCAGGACAGGCTTATCAGCCATGGCAACCATGCTCTCAATGTAGTTTTCCAGTTCCCGGATGTTACCGGGCCACGAGTGTGCCAGCAGGTGTTTGTAAACCTCTTCTGAAACGCCTGGTGGTTGCTTACCCTGGGCCAGTGCGCACTTTTTTAAAAT
Source organism: Dethiobacter sp. (assembly GCA_020725465.1). Classification (GTDB taxonomy): domain Bacteria; phylum Bacillota; class Dethiobacteria; order Dethiobacterales; family Dethiobacteraceae; genus DYEY01. The sequence continues at coordinate 77,295 of DYEY01000061.1, read as the reverse complement.
ATATGGGACAAGGTCCCAAATGTCTTCCATCCTGTCCCTGAGCGGTGGCATATGGATAGAAATAACATTGAGGCGGTAATAGAGATCAAGTCTGAAAGTTCCTTCGGCGACCAGCCGGGTAAGGTTACGGTTAGTAGCTGCAATTACACGTATATCAATTTTGCGCAGCCTGCTGTCACCAATACGGTAAACCTCTCTTTTCTGCAGTACCCTAAGCAAAAGTGACTGAACGTTAAGCGGCATGTCGCCTATTTCGTCCAGGAAGATGGTACCGCCATTGGCCAGCTCAAATTTGCCGGGTTGTCCGCCCCGCTTTGCTCCGGTAAAAGCACCCTCGGCATAGCCAAAAAGCTCGCTTTCTATTAAAGTGGGTGGGATTGCGGCGCAGTTTAGGGCAATGAAATTCTCATTGCAACGCGGGCTCATCTGGTGAATATACCTGGCAATTATTTCTTTCCCTGTGCCGCTCTCTCCCTGGATCAGAACGGTGGAAACGGTCTGCGCGGCCCGGGCTGCCCGTTTGAAAACTCTTTGCGTAAGCTCACTGCGTCCCACCCAAAGCGGCTCTGCCTCCACTTTTTCCGATTCTAGCTTAAGGACACCTACCGCCCCCATGGCGCTTCCTGATTCATCTGTAACCCGGCGCAGTTGAGTAATTATTTTCCTGCCTTTCTCCTCGAGCTGTAAGGACAGGGAATAGCCGTTTATCTGCCAGGGTCGGCTTGATCTAAACACTTCCGCCACGTGCCTGCCGATTAATTCCCTGCGGTTTCGGCCAAGCAGGCTTGCTCCGGCCTGGTTGATTTCTGTAATAATCCCGTCCTGATCCACAGCCACAAACCCCTCATACAGCATTTCCCCGGCCAGCTTTATCCCCTGGCGACAGAAATTAAACTTTTTCTCCAGGTCCTCTATACGCAGGTTTTGTTCAATAAGACGGGCTCCTGCGATAACCATTTCTAAAATGCTCTGATTACTTTCTGCTTTGGCTTCGCCTGAAATATCCAAAACGCCTATTATTTTCCCTGCGGTATTCCTGATCGGTGAAGCCCAGCAATTTAGAAAATGGTTTTCCCGTACATAATGTTCCCAACCCAGCACTGTGACGGGTGCTTTCTCCACCAGAGCGGTACCAATGGCGTTGGTGCCTTTGATGTTTTCTCTCCAGTTAGCCCCGGGTGAAAGGTGAACTTTTTGCGCTTTGCTGATAAACAGGGGATTACCCAAGCTGTCCAAGATATAACCGTCTTCATCACAGAGCAGGATGACATTTTGCCGCCCTTTGAGAAAGTTACCAAGAAGAGAGAGAACAGGCTTGCCCGCCTTAACCAGGTCTTCCTTATCTTGGCAGAGTTCCTGCAGTTTTTCACAAGTAAGCACGTAATTCTTTTCAACTCTTTCATAGCCAAGTTGCATTTCTCTACAGCGCTTCCACGAGTTAAGGACAAATTCCCTAGTAACTTCAGCAGAGCCACGCCCATCAATGAAATACTGCCAGGCCTTACTCATAAGAAGTTTCCTCCGCTCCCATTTTCAGAAGATTAACGCAAAGCAGGCGGCCATACAGTATGGGGCCTTTGCCTAGGGCGATTTTACATACCTTGGCAGCCTGCATGGCTTTCTTTGCCTCCGGAGTAAATAAAGGTTTGTCCGGCTCTTTTTCGGTGCACCTATCAGCTTGGCTACTGCAGTAAATTTTTTGTGGGGATATTTGGCTCGGCTGCTGGCTGGTTAGCTGTCCGTACCTGCTGAAAACTGAGTCACGTACCGGCAGTATGGTAGTTTCTGCAAGTCCCAGCCACATGCCGATGCTGTATAGGGTATCTATAATTGCCTGGACTTTGGCCAGCAGGGTTTTCTGGTTTAACCTGCTTAATCGGTATTTGCAGGCGGTGACAAAAACAGCAGGGCTAATTGCTTTGGCCCTGCTTAAAGGTGCATCCACCTTGCTTTGGCAAAAGTTGCTAATTGTTGACAGGAGCTGACTGTTCGAGTTGCTTTTTCCAAACATGTGAGGGCTTATGACAATTAGGTGAACTATTCCAAGTTTTGACGCCAGTTCCATAATACAGGATACCAAGCCGGCACAGTCCGCTACTGCCATAGTGCTCTTTTGAACAAGGCAAAGCTGTCTTGTCTTGGTTAACATTTTCTGGTTGAGCTGGGCAGGGAGAAGGCCGTGGGCAAGGGCTAATTCTTCAACCTGCTCTGGCGTTATATTGAGTTTTTTTACGTCAGCACTCTTGAGTTGCCAAGGTAGCAGGTAGTAAATGCCCCCGGCTTTTGAATATTTAAAGAGTACTGTATCGTTCATGGAAAACTATTCTCCTCCCACGGGAGGAAAAAGGGATAGTGTATTGTTATGTTGCAGCTCTTGCTCTGGTTCGGCGCTTCTCCCGTTAACTAGGATAAGGGTAAGATACTCGCGTCGAATTTTTAGCATTTATGCAGCTTGCTGTAATGCTGTTCCGGGTGGAGCTTCAAGACTGGTTGTTTTGAAATGGTTGTTGCGCAGTGTTGCAAAAAGGCGGAAGTGTAATTGCATAAATAGCCACTCCTCTCTTTGCTTAAGGACATAATATCATATTTCTGCTCCAAAGACAATCGCCGCAAGCCGGCTGCCCACCGTCACAATCTCCTTCGGCGCGGCAGACCACATCGCAGCCTTCCACAAATTCACAGTCAGGACAGGAAGGGTAAAGGCTGTTTTTTATCCGGTAGCGAAAGGTAAGGTAGTCTTTGCTTTGCCAGATAGCTGATAAGGTGTTTTCTTTGAGGTTGCCAAAAGCATAGGAGGGAATTTCTTTGGCTCGCCCGTAGTAATATTCACTGCAACCATGGAGGTACCGGTAGCACGGTGCCACGCGCCCATCCCAGCCGATTACTGTGCTACAGCTTTCCACAAAAGCACACTTTCTTTCTGTAGCAGGCCTGTGTCGGGGTAACTGCAGCGACAGCCCATAAAGAAGCGCAAGGTTGCGGCATCTTTCCAGATGTTTAAGGTCCTGAGCGGATATTTGTGGGTCAAAAAGGGTTTCTCCAACCATCTTTGGGGAGGTGGGCAGAAGGTGGGTAACCACCAGTTTTTCCACGTGATATTGTGCGGCGAGCCGGATTATGTCCTGAAGCTGGTCTTTGTTCTTTTTTTGCCATACCAGCTGCCACCACCAGGCAAGTCCTGGCGTCTGCCTGACTGCCCGGCCTAGGGCAAGCAGCTTCCTGCTTGTTTCACCTGCAGCTTCACCCCTGATCTGTTGCTGCACCTGCGTATTCGCACCGTCAACGGAGAGAACCAGACGGCTTACGCCAAACTTTGCTAGTGCCGGTATCTCGTGAGCATGGAGGGCTAAGCCATTTGAAGTGAGGATAATTTTCCCTGTAAAAGACAAGGAAATTTTTTCAAGCAGCTGCCAGAAAAGGGGGTGGTGCATTGCCTCGCCAAGCCCGCCAAGCACTATTTCTTCCAGCTCCGTAAAAGCACTAATATCTGCCACCAACCTGTTGAAAACATCTGTCTCTATGGCCCCTTCATTTTCTTTCCAGCTTTGCCGGTAACAGATGGAACAGTTCAGGTTGCAGCGGTTGGTAAGTTCTATGTAAATCTTGCGAAGGCTTGCACTTGGCCTGTAAACTACTTCCCAGTCTTTCGGGGAACAGGTACCAACCATTTTTCAAATAACCCTCCTGAACAGGCGGGGCTTTCCGTGAGGAAAGCCCCGCCTTGTTGGATGTCAAAGGTCAAGCTCCTGTTTTTTGGCTGCGGTGGGCACGCCGTCCTCACTCCAGCCACGCACCCGGTAATATTGGGGAAGCATTTCACGAAGTGGGTGGATATATCCTTTGGACGGTCCGTCAGGCATGGGCTCTTCAAGCAGGCGCTTGGGAAGGGTGTCGTCTTTGGCCGTATAACCTTCCTGTAGGTTAAAAAGCCTCTCGAGGTTGAAAATTCTCTCACCACAGCCAAGCAGTTCCTCAGGTGTCAGGTTTTCTCCTGTGGCTGAATTATACAGATCCGTATAGTCCTGCAGACTCAGGGCAAAAGAAGTAAAGAGACAGACGCCTAGGCTATCTATCACTGCGGTCAGGTCCTGAAATGTTTTGGTCCATTCGGCTTTGCCCTCAACTGAAAAGCGGTCCAGTTTTTCCGGTACACCAAGGATTTCCGGTGAAATAAGATAACCGCGTACATGGCAGCCACCGCGGTTGGCCGTGGCATACTGGAGGCCGTGACCCATTACTCCACGGGGATCGTAAGCAGGCAACTCCAGCTTTTTAACTGTCATAGCCAACTCTGGTGCCCCGTAAGCTTCACACAGGCGGGCTGCACCAAGGGCAAGCTTGGCGCCAAAACCTTCAGATCTGCCCATTTTTTTCAGCCATTCAACCAAGGCTTCACCATTGCCAAACGTTAATTCTGGCCCGTCCAGTTCTGCCGGCTTAATATAGCCGCGCTGGTAAAGTTCCATTGCCGCGGCGATGGTAGCACCTGCGGAAATGGTGTCAAAACCCATTTCATTGCATACATTATTGGCGCGGATTACAGCTGCCAGGTCTGAAACACCGCAGTCGGCACCAAAAGCCCAGACCGTTTCGTATTCAGGCCCACCCCCTTCTTCCCCGTTAACAGCGCAATAACGGCCACAGGCAATGGGGCAGCGGTAGCAGGGGTCTTTCTTTTTCAGGTATTTTTCGGCAATGGCTTCACCTGAAATTTTTTCCGCTTCGGGGAAATAGCCCTGTTGGAAATTGTTGGTGGGGAAGATACCGTTTTCGTTGATAATATTGACAAGTATGGCTGTACCATAGGCCGGCAAACCCTGGCCGGTCACGCCGTTTTCCCTTATTTTTTGCATGCACAGCCCAACCACTTCTTTAAACCTGTCAGGCGCTGCGGCCTGAATTTTGCCAGAGCCTCTTACTACAATGGCTTTCAGGTTTTTGGAGCCCATGACGGCTCCCACGCCGGAACGGCCAGCGGCGCGCCATCTATCATTCATGACTGAGGCGATGGGGGAAAGGTTTTCACCCGCGGGTCCGATATTAAGGACACGCGCTTTTTTGTCACCTGTGTCTTCAAGTAGCATGTCCGTAACTTCTTGGCTCAGTTTCCCCCAGAATTTTACCGCCGGGCGGATTTCTACCGTATCATCGGCAATATTAACGTACACGGGAGTTTTAGCTTTACCTTCCACAACAACCATGTCATAACCGGCGAATTTAAGTTCCGCCCCCCAGAAGCCCCCTGAATTGGAAGAAGCGATGACATTATTGAGGGGAGACTTGGTAACAACCATATAGCGCCCCCCGGTAGGAGCCGTTGTGCCGGTAAGCGGGCCTGTGATAAAAAATATTTTGTTATGTTCTCCCAGTGGATCTGCTTTGGCCGGGATTTCACCGGCGAGCATCTTGGCGCCAAGCCCCCTGCCGCCAATGAAAGCTCTGCTTAGATCCCGCGAAAGCGGCTCTTTGCGGATTTCACCGTTGGACAGGTTTATGCGCAACACTTTGCCTGCGTAAGAACTCATACAGCCAGACCTCCTTTTTTGATATATGTACTTTCTCGGAAACTCGTAAGCGAGTCTCCGTGCCGTTTTTCGGCCTAGAGGCTTTTCATTTTCCTCCAGCATGCCCCGACAGCTTCACATGGCAATTCGATATTTAAAGATATCAATAGATAATTAAAGGCAATTTAATTACAAAGCAATAATTCGCACTTGACATTTCGGGAATCGCTCCAAAATCGAATTGGAGACATATTTTACCAGTCACCTGATTCCTTTCCGACTTATGCCAGGCGTACCTCTGTTGAACGCACTCTTAAACGTATCATGGTGGACTAAGATATCGAGAGTCTGCGTTTCCCGGAAAAGCGTTGGTTTTGAGGCCTAATTCATTAAGCTGCCTGATTTCCCCTGAACCAAGTCTAACAAGTGAGTCACCGGCAGGGCTTATTTTATGCTGCCTTTTTTGGGGTTCTGGATGTTTATTTTCTTGCTATTGCCATATGAAGCTGTCAAAGAACGATTTGCGGCGATTTCGACTCCCGGAGTACCATAACTCTAATTTTCAGGGCTGGGTTTCTGAGAGTCTACGATTTTTTTTTTGCAAAAAATGTGCCATGTACTTGGAATGTAAGCTCTATGGACAAAAATGCCCCGGCGCATAAATGGTTGCGGGGCTGACAAAATGAGGAGGATAGGAGCATTTCGCTACATGGCAGCGCGGAAAATGTTGATTACATCTTCAAGTTTGGCAGTTACTGGATTTGTAAAACTGCAGGCGTCCTTCATGGCATTTTTAGCCATTGTTTCAAAGTCTTCTTCTTTAACATTTAACTGGCCAAGTCCGGCGGGAATAGAGATGTCTTCGGAAAGCTGCCTGATAGCCTTCAGCGCTTTTTCCGCCCCATCACGCACAGAAAGCCCGTCTACCTTTTCTCCCATGGCAACGGCCATATCCACGAAGCGCAAAGGGTTGGCGATCATGTTAAACCTCTGCACATGGGGCAGCAAAATGGCATTGCATACCCCGTGGGGCAGGTCATAAAAGCCGCCAAGTTGGTGGGCCATGGCATGTACATAGCCAAGGCTGGCGTTGTTAAAGGCCATGCCCGCCAGGAACTGCGCATAAGTCATAGCATCACGTGCTTCCATGTTTTCACCGTAGGCGACGGCGCTGCGCAGGTACTTAAAAATCAGCTCAATTGCTTTAAGGGCACAGGCATCGGTAATGGGGGTGGCTATGGTGGAAACATAGGCTTCCACGGCGTGGGTGAGTGCGTCCATTCCTGTTGCGGCGGTGAGCCCTGGTGGCATCATGGCCATAATCTCAGGGTCGTTGATGGAAACCGAAGCGGTGACCCGCCAGTCCACAATGGCCATTTTAACTTTGGTGTCAGTGTTGGTAATGATGCAAAAACGAGTCATTTCGCTTGCAGTACCGGAGGTTGTGTTGACAGCCACAAGCGGCGGCATGGGTTTGGTGGACTTGTCAACTCCTTCATAGTCACGGATGCTGCCGCCGTTGCCGATTACCAGGCCAATGCCTTTGGCACAGTCAATGGAGCTGCCACCGCCAAGCGAAACGATCATGTCGCACTTTTCTTTACGGTAAACCTGCTCTCCCTTTTCCACGTTTTTATCAGTGGGGTTGGGCTGGGCGCCATCAAAAACTACTGTTTTTAGGCCTGCTTCTTCAATATAGCCGGCAATCCTGTTGACTAGGCCCAGCCGAGTCAAATCTTTATCGGTGACAACCAATACCTTTTTGCCGCCCAGTATTTTACACCTTTCTCCAACTTCTTTAGCGCTACCCCGTCCCATTAGATTTACCGTCGGCATAAAAAAGCTGTAGGTCATTAAAATTACCTCCCTCAAAGATTTAATTGTTACTCAGCCAGCAGTTAACAATTGCTTACGTCACATTCCCACCTTCTTTCAAATTTAGCTTTTACAGGCATATTCAGCAAAAACCGTGCCATTTTTCCAAAGAAAAAAAAATGTCAAATCTTTGCCTGTTGCATTAATATTGCGTTAATATTTACACAGTCAAGGCAGAGTCAGTGCAATAATGATCAGTCTGTCCTGAACATGTTCATTTTTGTTACACTTTGCTGACGGCTACAGAGGAAAGCCGGCAGGACCAGGCAATATTTTAATTTTCCTGCTATATTACGAGGTGCGTAAAATGAAAAAGCTGAACCACTCGGTTGATTCGCCAAAACCTGGAAGATAGCCGGCTAATGTGAGAGCTTGCCAAGCATACAACCGTGGAGTATGGGCCTGAGCCTTGATTAAAGATAAAAATAAAGAGAGGGTGAGACGTTCCTCACCCCCCAATTACGCTATTTTGTGGAAACCTGGCAGGCGCTCAGGTTACTTCCCGGCATTGCCCTGACATTCTGTCAGGGATGTGACCATCATGCCTGACCGGGTTTCTGCTTGCATAGCGGAAAAATTATTCGCCAACGGGCAACTGTTACAGGATTGTCACGCAAAGTTCCTTTTTGCTCTGCTGGCTCTGATAGTGCAGGTGCTCCTCCTGGTCCGACAGAGGCGTTGTGTAAAGAAGTATTCCTTGGGAGCTGCTTTGGCCATGAGCGGGACAGCGGGATGTGGTTGGGTTACCGGCTAAATGTGCCGGAACAGGCAGTCTGGCGCTGGGAAGCTTTTTTAGTCATGATCATGTCATAAAAAGCTTCCAAACGTGTTTTGAAGCCTGTTTCACTGGTTTGTGTGTCAAAGCTGAAGAAGAGAATGGGTATTTTATAGTCTCTGCTGATGTTTTGCAAAACCGGCATGGCGTCAACTTCCGGTGTGCAACCGAACGATTTCAGATGTATAATGCCGTCATAGCCTTTTTTGGCCAGCTCAAGGGCCCGGCTGATAGTAGCCATGCTGGTGGCTCCCATGGGGTATCTGGTATACGGCTTGACGCGCTCTTTGATTTTTTTGGGCGGGTGGAGCAGGGAGTTTGAAATATTAAGCCACCGGTCTACTACTATGCCCATTGCTGCCAGCTCTTTTTCAATAAAATGATTGCTGAATGGGGCCATCACCGTGTAAAACTCGCCCACAATGCCCACCCGCAGCGGGTTTTTGGGCTTAGACACCGCAATGTTACGGAAGCGCTGCCTGTAGTTGCGGTACATCCTGTCCAGGTAATTACGGCTGCGTACTGTCCGCAGGTCTGACAAAAACTCAGCATGTGTCTGCTCAAACAAGCCTTCTTTACAGGCAAAGCCCACATTTTTACGGATGTAGTCTTCCACCTCATCCATATATTCCACCATCTTCAGGACAACGGGGAGACTTTTGGCAATCCTTTTCAGTGACACTTTGGGATTAAGCTGTTTTAACCGGCTGTACACTTCAAGGGGGCTTAACTTCTTCATCCCGGCCAGGTTTATAAACCGTACCTCATAGCCCAAGTCGGCCAGGATCTGTGCCTGCAGCTCGCCGTAGTAACCCAGCCGGCAGACTCCGCCGGCCTGGATTAATGTGTCTGCCCCTGATTCAATGGTTTCAATAAAGTTGCCCAAAGTGTATTTGAACGGGGCACAGACAGATTCAGGGCTGTGGTGGCTGCCAAGAGCTAATGTTCTGTTGGTGACCGGTGGCGGAACAATATACTCCACCTCAAAACCCATGGTAAACAATACTTCCAGCGGTGCGTGGTAATTGCCCAATTGCGGAAAGCTGACCCTACATCCTGCCATAAGCGTCTCCCTCCTGAAAACGGATAATATCCAGAAAGCTTTCCAGCCTGGTTTCAATCCCTACCATGCTCTGGTGGCCGTCAAGGACTAAATTCAAAACCGGTTTATCCTTTAACCTCCGCATCAGTATCTCATTTACCAGCGAATCCGGCCCGCAGGGGAAAGTACTGAGTAAAATAAGGCCGTCCACCCGTTCCCGGTATAACACCACGGCGCCCACTTGTTCCTTCTCAGGTGCCCACGGCAACGTCCCGGTCAGCTCTGCTGCCTTAAACACCGCTTCTTTGCGCGGTACAATATCGGCCAACACCGGTACTGCTCCCAACTCCTGCAGGCGGTCCAGAACCGGCTTCCCGATAAATTTGTCAAAAATATTATAACGGTGGCCTACCACCAAAATTTTGAAACCGTCCTGGTGGAACAAAAGCTCCTGTTCCCGCAGTTCCTTGAGTTGTGCATTTCTCTCCGCCTGCTTTGCCGCCAGGTAAGCAAGCATACTCCTTACCTTTTTCTTCTTAAAGAATTTGCCCAAACGGACAAACGCCGCCATTTCCCCCTCTGCCACATTGGGCTCAATATTAAAGCTTAAGAGCTTAATCTGTCTGTCCCGGAAAGTATTGGCTACCACATCATAAATGGCATGAAACTTGGTGCACACTGTACCAGTGCTGTACCCGGCAATCCGGTGAACAAGAATATAATCACATTTTCCCAGCAGCCATTCCACATGCCCCAGGTATACTTTGGAAGGCAGGCACGACTCATCAATGGCATACATAGAACCGGCCCTGACAATGTCCTGTCCCGTCTCCGGGCTAACCAAATATTCGATTCCTAGCTCGCGGAAGAACGTTTCCCACAACTCTTTATACCGGTAATACAAAAAAGCTCTCGGTATCCCGATTTTCATGGCTGATACCCCCTACCAGGCAATTAATTTTGATTGGATAATGCAGGTGGTGTCTGCGGCTTTATCCGCCTTTCCAGGGTGGGGAGCCCTAAAGTTAAATATCTGAATAGTATTTTTTAACCAGGTCAAGCCGCAGGTCCCGGAAGATGGGGGTGTCGTTACCGCGGATCAACTCAGCAAGGCGATTAAAATCCCAGGTGGCGACCAGCAATTCTTCGCCGTATAGGGAGCCGGCCTCGGCCAGGACACCGCTCAGGTCCGGTGTATAGTCAAGGGGTGCCAGGACAGATGACCTGCCTACGTAGTCCGCGGTAAACTCTTTGCTAAGGTCGTTTCTTCCCACCAGGCAGCTGTGAAGGCCGAAAACCTGGTTGTCCTGGACCCGTGACCAGGCGCCGGCCCTTATTTTGGCAAAACAGATCTCCCCCGGGCAGGCGGAAACATTTATCAGTGCCCTGGCTCCCCGCAGTACCATTATCCGTGATATTTCCGGAAACATGCCCTCATAGCAGATGGGCACACCGATTTTGCCAAAACCGGTGTCAAAAACCTTGATTTCGGTCCCAGGTTTGCAGATATGGGTGTCTTCGATATAAAGGTGGATTTTGTTCTGATATCCCAGCACCTCGCCTTCTGGCCCGAATACGTAAGCGGCGTTAACGATGCTCCCGGTTATTTCATCGGGTACGTACGCGCTCCCGCCTACCACGTACATTGCGTACTCCCTTGCTGCGGATGAGAAGACGCGCAGGTAAGACTCCCTGAGTTCCCGGCCGTGTTTTTTCAGTGTTTCGTTAAAAGTGGCGGTCAGGTCCTGGCCGGCGGTCACCCTGTCCAGAAATTTCCCAAGCAGGGCCTTGCCAGCCGCCCTGAAGGCAGAGGCGCCTTCTTCCTCGTTATAGGCGGTCATCAGTACCTTTACCAGCGGGCGCGGCATGAACTGCGGCGCCAGCATGGCTCCCACGCCTTCGGGAAATACGATAAGTGAGCAATTTTCCTCGGACGCCTTTTTCATAAAAAAGCAAATCCGTTCTTTGAAGCTCTCTTCATCCGGATAAATCCTGGCTTTCTGTTGGACACACGCTACATTGATTTGCATGTTTTCCCCCCTGCAACCGTACTGCCTTAAGTATACAGTAAATGTGGCGATATTTTAACCACGATTATTTAGAGTGGCAAATAATGCTGTCAGGAATGACCGCTCCCCGTATGGTACTGGCGGCTGCGGGGTTTCTCTGAGACTTTGTCCAAAAACGGTTGCTCCGTTCCCTGCAGGAATTGTGATACGGATGATACAAGCCTTTGACTTGCCTTTACTTCCCTGGTAAAATTGCAGTAAAACCTGCAGGGAGGAAGTGCCGGTGAAGTCATTGAGGGAATACCTGTGGTTTGAGACCAAAAACAAGGTGGAGTTTGTCAATATTACGCGGCAGGTGCAGGAGATTATCGACAGAAGTGGCATTAAAGAAGGGCTTTGCCTGGTCAACGCCATGCATATAACGGCATCGGTTTTTATTAACGACGATGAGCCGGGTTTGCATAAAGATTTTAAACTATGGCTGGAAAAGTTGGCGCCGCATGAGCCGGTTGCCCAGTACGCTCACAATACGTACGAAGATAACGCCGATGCTCACCTGAAGCGACAGGTGATGGGGAGGGAAGTGGTGGTGGCGGTGACTGGGGGGAAGCTGGACTTTGGACCATGGGAGCAGATTTTTTACGGCGAGTTTGACGGGCGCCGGAGGAAGAGGGTGCTGGTGAAAGTGCTGGGAGAATAGGTTTGACAAGCACTCTTTATTTGGCTAGAATTATATTGGCAAATAAAGACTCCCGGCCGTAATGGGGACGGGAGTTTTCTGGTAAGGAGGCGGTGGCGGTGCTGACCAAGGCACCCAGGGGGACCAGGGACTTGCTGCCCGGTGAAATCGAGAAATGGCAGCTGGTGGAGAAAAAGGCCGCGGAAGCCTGCCGCCTGTTTGGTTACGGCGAAATCAGGACTCCGGTCTTTGAACATACCGAGCTGTTTTTACGGGGTGTGGGCGAGACTACGGATATTGTCTCCAAAGAAATGTATACTTTCCGGGACAGGGGAGACAGGTCGCTGACGCTGCGGCCGGAGAATACGGCGGCGGTGGCGCGGGCGGTGGCGGAGCACAGGCTGTATGCCGGGGTTCAGCCGCTGAAGCTTTATTACGTGGGACCCATGTTCAGGTATGACCGGCCACAGGCGGGCAGGTACCGCCAGTTTCACCAGTTCGGTGTGGAGGTGTTTGGAACCGGTGAGCCTACCATGGATGCTGAGGTTATGGCGCTGGCCATGTTTTTTTTCCGGTCACTTGGGATTGCGGGCCTTGAGCTTAGGGTGAACAGTGTGGGCTGCCCGGCTTGCCGCGGTGAATACCGTCAGGCTCTGCAGGAAAGGCTGAAAGAGAAAGCAAACAGGCTTTGCGCCGACTGCACGGAGCGGTATGAAAAAAATCCGCTCAGGATACTTGACTGCAAGAAAGAGAAGTGCCGGGAGGTGACCGAAGGGTTGCCGGTACTCACCGACAGCCTGTGCGGGGAGTGCGGTGATCATTTTAAGTTGGTACTGGCTGCCCTGGCGGAGGTGGGGGAAGCCTTTGCGGTGGATCCCCGGCTGGTGCGTGGTCTTGATTATTACACCAAAACGGCTTTCGAGATTATTTCACCGGCTTTGGGCGCCCAAAGTTCCATCTGCGGCGGCGGTCGCTATGACAATCTGATGGAGGAGCTGGGCGGGCCGGCCATGCCGGGAATCGGTTTTGCGGCGGGGCTGGAGCGGACGGTGCTGGCCATGGAAGCGGCGGGTGCTTTTGCGGAGCCGCCCGGCCTGATGGATGTGTTTGTGGCTACGGCCGGTGCGGTGGGTCAGGAGAAGGCGCTTGGCATTGTGATGAATCTGCGCTCCGCGGGGATAGCCGCGGACAAGGACTATATGGAGCGCAGCCTGAAGGCCCAGTTGAAGTACGCCGATAAAAAGGGCGCCCGGCTCATAGTGATACTGGGTGAAGAAGAGCTGCAGGTGGGAGCGGTAACGGTGCGGGATATGGGGGCGGGCAGGCAGGAAACGGTCAGGTTGGCCGATTTGGCCGGTTATCTTGCGGTCTTGCTTAAGGAGGAGCGGTAATGACCAGGGAAGTTTACTGCGGCGAACTGAGAAAAAAGGATGCTGGCAGGGAAGTGACACTGTACGGTTGGGTGCAGCGGCGCAGAGATCACGGCAAGCTGATCTTTTTTGACCTGCGGGACCGTACCGGAATAGTCCAGGTGGTTTATAATTTTGAACAGGACGAGGCAGTGTTCCGGCTGGCGGAGGAGGTCAGGAACGAGTACGTGCTGGCCGTGACAGGCACGGTGGTGCCGCGCTCCGAGGACATGGTGAACCCCAGGCTGGATACCGGCGAAATTGAGGTGCAGGCCCTGGGCCTGGTGATTTTGAACAGGGCAAAGACGCCGCCTTTTTATATCGAGGACGGTGTGGAGGTGGAGGAAAACATACGGCTGAAATACCGGTACCTGGACCTGAGGCGCCCGGAGATGCAAAAGAACCTGTTTCTCCGCCACCGGGTGACTAAGTTGGTACGGGATTTTTTGGACCGGGAGGGCTTTTTGGAGATTGAAACCCCGATGCTGACGCGGAGCACTCCGGAAGGGGCCAGGGACTACCTGGTGCCAAGCAGGGTGAACCCCGGTAAATTTTATGCCCTGCCCCAGTCGCCGCAGCTTTTCAAGCAGCTTTTGATGGTTTCCGGCCTGGAGAGGTATTTCCAGATCGCGCGCTGTTTCCGGGACGAGGACCTGCGGGCCGACCGCCAGCCTGAATTTACCCAGATTGATATTGAAATGTCCTTTACCGGTACTGATGCGCTGCTTGGCCTGATGGAAAACATGTTTGCGCATATATTTAAGGAGGCTTTGGGTGAGACGCTGACCACGCCCTTCCCCCGCCTTACCTGGCGGGAGGCTATGGACCGTTATGGCAGCGATAAGCCTGATACCCGCTTCGGCTTGGAGATCAGGGATGTCACCGCGGCGGTGAAGGATGCCGGTTTTAAGGTTTTCCGATCGGTGCTGGCCGCGGGTGGCACGGTAAGGGGGATTAACGCTGCCGGGTGCGGGTATTTCAGCCGGCGGGAGCTGGATGAAATGACCGCCATTGTCAGCCAGTACGGCGCCAAAGGTCTGGCTTACTTTTTCGTGGAGGAGGACGGCCTGCGCTCTTCCATCAGCAAGTTTTTTCTGGACACAGAGCTTGCAGGTATCAAGGAAAAACTGGAAGGCAAGCCGGGTGACCTGCTTTTGCTGGTGGCGGACAGGGAGGAAACAGCCCTGAGCAGCCTGGGTGCCCTGAGGTTACACCTGGGCGGCAGGCTTGGCCTCATCGACAGCAGCTTGCGTCATTTTCTTTGGGTGGTGGATTTCCCGCTGCTTTCTTTTGATACGGTGGAAGGCCGCTATGTGGCCAATCACCACCCTTTTACCTCGCCTAAGGACGAAGACCTTGACATGCTGGAGGTCAGGCCGGGAGAAGTGCTGGCCAAGGCTTACGATCTGGTGTTAAACGGGGTGGAGATAGGCGGAGGAAGCCAGAGGATATTCCGGCGCGATGTGCAAGAGAGGATGCTGGCGCTGCTTGGCTTTACTCCGGAAACCGCCAGGGAACAGTTTGGGTTCCTGCTGGACGCTTTCGAATATGGAACCCCGCCACACGGAGGCATCGCTTTCGGCCTGGACCGGATAGTTATGCTGATGGCGGGCCGGTCATCAATCCGGGACGTCATCGCCTTCCCCAAGACTGCCAGCGCCACCTGCCTTATGTCCGGCGCGCCATCTGCGGTAACGGAAAAGCAGCTTGCCGAGCTCCAGATCAGGAGCAAACGCAGCACTAACGCCTGACCCCGGAAACATCCAGCCTGGAGACCAGGTCGTGGATGATATTTGAGCCGCGGGAGATAATAAGACCGGTCAGCAGGTAGTCTACCTGCGGGTATAGAGGGTGAATGTCAAAGCTGGCCAGGATACCGCTCTTGGTGGTCAGGCACAGGATCATTCCGATTAAAACCGCTATCAGCCGGCTGTACTGCCCGCGTACCGGTGGCAGCAGGTTTTTGAAAATCTCTGTGGAGAATTCCACAATAATGGCCAGCACCAAAAAGGTGGTAAGGGTGTCCCAGGTCATATAACCACTCCCTGCCGGTGTATTTATATATTCTTATGGCGACGGGGACGCCGGTATGTAACTTTTGCGGGCTTGCGGCAGTCGAAAAAAATTGTTATAATATACTTGCCAAAAGGTCTCCGTACCCTACTGTGTGCGTGTATCGCCCGAAGTTTTGAGCTAACACTTATTTGACGGGAGCCCGGGCTCTGAGCGTGTCGTATATGCCTTCTGCGAGAGGACATACAAAGCGGTCAGGAGGGCACCCACTTGGGGAGAGCAGTTCAAAACTACTGGTTCACGGCACGGTGGGGTTTTTTGTGCCTGTCAAGTTGTAAAGTTATGGAGACGGAGTTATAATTGAGAAGGAAGAAAGGCACAGGGGGACATTATTATGGATGAACGCCGCAATCTGCTGAACCGGCTCCGCAGAATCGAGGGACAAATCAGGGGGATAGTAAAAATGATAGAGGAAGAAGCGCCCTGCCCGGAGGTGCTGATGCAGGTGGCGGCGGCCAGGGCGGCGCTTAACAAAGTTGGATCAGCCATATTTACCACTCACTTCCGCCAGTGCCTGGAGGCCGCCGTCAATGAGGACAGGGGCCCTGAATTCGTGGAGGAAGTGATGAATATGCTGGGGAAATATATCGTGTAGCAAAAGTCTTATTAACAGGGAGGTGGAGGGGGTGTCACTGCAAAAAACATTGCAAAAAATACTGCAGATGCTAAAAGAACGTGATACCAATCTGGAAGAGTTCTTTCAGAACCTTCACCCCAGTGACTTTGCCGAGATAGTAGAGGACTTGGACGACGAGCAGAAAAGAGAACTTTTCGAGATATTGAGTGACGAAGAGGCCGCCCTGGTACTCCAGGAGATGGAGGATTTCGACCAGGTTGACCTTATCCGTTTGCTGAACAAGAAGCGGGCCTCCGCCATCCTTAAGGAAATGTCCAGTGACGATGCGGCAGACTTGCTGGGTGAGCTGCCCGAGTCCCAGGCGAAAGAGCTGCTGACGCTAATCGAAGAGGACGCGGAAGAAATCCGCGACCTGATGAGTTATCCGGAAGACAGCGCCGGTGGTATCATGACCACCGAATTTATATCTTTTCCCGAAACCATGAGGGTGGAGGAGGCTATAAGGCGCCTGCGGGAAATCGCGCCTGAGGCCGAAACCGTATATTATGTTTATGTGGTGGACGAGGAAACCCGCCTGATCGGCGTGCTGTCACTGCGGGACCTGATCAGCGCTGCCGACGGTACCCCGCTTGCCGAGATTATGCGCCGTAATGTTATCAGCGTCCCGGTGGAAATGGACCAGGAAGAAGTGGCGAAGGTGGTGTCCAAGTACGACCTGCTGGCGGTGCCGGTGGTGGACGAACGCCAGCACCTGCTTGGCATTATCACCGTGGACGATATCCTGGACGTCATCGAGGAGGAGGCCACAGAGGATATTTACCGGCGCGTCGGCGCCGTGGAACTGGAAGGCGTGGGCTTGGTGGAGGCGGCGGTTCCCAATATTATCCGGCGCCGCCTGCCCTGGCTGATAATCACGCTTTTTGGCGGCATGCTTTCCGGCAGCGTTATCGGTGCTTTTGAGCAGACCCTGCAGGCGGTGGTGGTGCTGGCCATCTTTATTCCGGTAATTATGGACATGGGCGGCAATGTGGCGGCGCAGTCCTCCACGGTTTTTGTGCGTGGCGTGGCCACCGGTGAGATCGAGGCCACCGAACGCTGGCGGTATTTCTTCAAAGAAATTAAAGTCGGCATGGCCATGGGCCTGGTCTGCGGTTTTACCATTGCCGTTGTCGCTTCTTTTCTCAGATATCTCCCTTTCCTTAGCGGAGCGGTCAGCACTGTAAACGCAACGGTGCTTGGCGTGATTGTGGGTACCGCCATGTTTACCACCGTGCTGGTGGGCGCCATCATCGGCACACTGGTGCCGCTCCTGTTCAGCCAGCGCGGTATAGACCCGGCCTACGCTTCGGGCCCGCTGGTAACCACCATCAAGGATGTGACAGGCCTGCTCATTTATTTTTCCATAGCCACGGCTTTGATGAGATTTTTATAATGCTGCGCGGGAGGTTGACAGGACGTCAGGGTTGGGCGATAATATAATTGTTTTAAATACCATAAGGGAGTATTTAGGGGTGGAAGGGGGTATTGGGTGGAGCAGGGAAGCCTGACCTTGTTTTTTGCTTTCGCGGCGGGAGTGGCTTCTTTTTTTTCGCCCTGTCTACTGCCACTTTTACCGGTTTACCTCGGGTTCCTGGCCGGCAGTGTGCTGGATAAAGAGGGGCGCCCGGACCGGGGCAGGGCCCTGGCCAACAGCATACATTTCGTGGCTGGTTTTAGCCTGGTATTTATTCTCCTTGGCCTTGTGGCAGGCTGGTTTGCCGCCTTTTTCCTTGCACTCCGCCCGTACCTGCAGCGGGTGGCCGGGCTGGCCATAATTTTTTTCGGGCTGTACCTGGCCGGGATTTTCTCGCCAAACCTGCTGCGCCGGGAAAGACGGTTTAACTTCAGGCCCGGTTCCGCCGGCCCCGGCTCTTCCCTGCTGTTGGGGGTGGCTTTTGCCGCCGGTTGGACACCCTGTATCGGCCCGGCCCTGGGGGCAATATTGGCGCTGACCGCCGCCGGTGCGGGAGGGGCGGTGCTCCTGGCGGCGTTTTCGTTGGGTATGGCGCTGCCTTTTCTGGTAGCGGCGCTGCTGTTGGAGCGGGTTACCGCCCTGGTGGACCGGGCTGTTGCCTGGCTGCCCAGGGTGCAGCAGGTTTTCGGCTTTCTCCTGGTAATGCTGGGATTGTTGGTTTTTTTTGGCTTATTGTCCAGGCTGGCTTTTTTCTGACATGAAAGAAGGAGGACCAGATGAAGCGGTATAAAATTGTTCTGGTGGCGGTACTGTTGGCAGTGGCGGCGGTATTGCTGATGGGCCGGTTCAGGGGTGAAGGCCCAGGCGCCGGAAAGACGGCACCGGACTTTACGTTGTGGCAGCTGGACGGGACACCGGTGAGCCTTGCCGGTTTGCGGGGCCAGGTGGTGATGCTGAATTTCTGGTCCGCTGCCTGCCCGCCCTGCCGGGAGGAAATGCCTGCCATGCAGACGGTGCTGGATGAACTGGGCGGGCAAGGCTTCACCATTCTGGCTGTTAACGTGAATGACCAGCCGGCCGTTGCTGCCCGCTTTATCGGGGAGAAGGGCTATACCTTCACCGTGGTGAAGGATGACGGCAAGGTCAGCCGGCTTTACCAGGTGACCGGCATACCGGTGTCTTTCTTTATTGACCGGCAGGGAGTTATAAAGGACGTCCACCTGGGGTTGATAAAAGAGGAAAAGTTGCGCCAGCTGGTTCTTGAGCTTCTTTGATGCGGTAGCCGGGTGCTTTTCCCCGGGGAACGTGACTCAAACCCAGGTTTCAGGACAGAGTTCGGGAACCTTTCATTAAAAAAGGCAGGTAAAACCTGTCTTTTTTAATTTTTTTTAATTAAAAGAAGGATTCTTAAAAAAGACGAAGAATTAGAGGTGGTGTAAAGTGGTGGAAAGTGGGGGATAATGCCCCAAAAAGGAGGTGATGTCCATGTTCATGGGGGAATACCAGCATTCGGTGGACGAAAAAGGCCGCCTGATTGTGCCTGCCAGGTTCCGTGAGGAGCTGGGGGAACGGTTTGTAATAACCCGTGGCCTGGACAACTGCCTCTTTGTCTACCCGCTACAGGAATGGGCCATGCTGGGACAGAAGCTGAAGGCCCTTTCCTTTACCAAGTCCGATGCCCGGGCCTTTATGCGTTTTTTCTTCTCCGGCGCCGTCGAATGCGAAGTCGACAGGCAGGGCCGTATCCTCATACCCAATAACCTGCGGGAGCATGCCAGGCTGAAAAGGGATGTGGTGGTTATCGGCGTTTCGACCCGGGTGGAAATATGGAGCCAGGAAGTATGGCAGGAATACAGCAACGGTGCCAACCTTTCCTTTGAGAGCATTGCGGAGAAGATTGCCGATATTGACATTTGATAATCAGGAAACAATAAGGGCAGCAAAAAAAGGGGTGGGTGCAGATGACTTTTTCCCACGAGCCGGTTTTGCTGGCCGAAGTGGTGCGGATGCTGGACCCCAAGCCCGGACAGGTTTTTGTGGACTGTACGGTGGGAGGGGGAGGGCACAGCCTCGCCCTGGTGGAACGGCTGCTGCCCGGGGGACGGCTTATTGCCATCGACCGGGATGCGGCGGCGCTTGCGGCGGCCGGGGAGCGCCTGGCCAAGTACCTGGACAATATAACTTTTGTCAGGGACAATTTCCGCAACATAAAAAAGATCCTGGCAGGGCTGGGCTGTGACGGAGCAGACGGCATTCTGCTGGATGCCGGAGTTTCCGGCTACCAGCTGGATGAGGCGGAGCGCGGGTTTTCCTATCACGCCGACGCGCCGCTGGATATGCGGATGGACCGTGAGGCGCCGGTAACGGCGGCTGAGCTGGTCAACAACCTGGGGGCGGGGGAGCTGGCCCGGATTATCCGGCTTTATGGTGAAGAGCTCTGGGCAAAGCGGATAGCCCGCTTCATAGTGGACAGGAGGGAAAAACACGGGCCCATCGGAACTACCGGGGAACTGGTGGAGGTAATAAAAGCTGCCATACCGGCCAGGGCGAGGCGGAGGGGTGCGCATCCCGCCCGCCGTACTTTCCAGGCTTTGCGCATCGCGGTTAACGACGAACTGGAAGCGTTGGAGCAGGCGGTCCGGGATGGTATAGAAGTTTTGAGGCCGGGGGGAAGGTTTGCGGTAATTACTTTTCATTCCCTGGAAGACCGCCTGGTGAAAAACATTTTCCGGAAAGCTTCGTCCGGCTGCCAGTGCCCGCCCAATCTGCCGCGCTGCGCCTGCAGTTATGTACCGGATTTAAGGGTTTTGACTGCCAGGCCACTGGTGGCGGGCGGGGTGGAGCTGTCTGAAAACCCAAGGTCGCGCAGCGCCAAACTGCGGGTGGCCGAAAAAGTTCTAAACAGGGGAGAGGGTGAATAGAGTTGTTAATAGCCAAAAAAGCGGCAGGAATTTATGAGCAGAAATTCCCCTGCTATGACAGGCAGCGGCAGCGTAAATTGATACAGGAGCGAAAAGAGAAAAATGCCAGGGCGGCCATCCTGAAAACGGCGGCGCTGGGTGCGGTGTTTTTGATAGCCCTTACCGCTCTTTCCCTCATCAATCATTTTATGGCCATAGTCCGTGTTAATTATGAAATAGGCAGGGCCACCAGAGAACTGCAGGCCCTGCAGGAAAGGCAGCGGCACCTGAAGCTGGAAATCGCTTCTTTGTTGTCCCCTGACCGCCTGGAGAAGGCGGGCAGGGAAATCGGCCTGCAGTATCCTGACCAGAGCCAGTTTCTTATACTGACGGCCGGTACACTGGAGGTTGGTAATTAGGGGGATTAGCTTTGAGCAAGGCAGCTGTTTCCGGTATAATAATCAAAAGGCGGCTTATGCTTCTTTTTGTCGTAATGGCTGCAACAGTCCTGGCGCTGCTGATGCGCCTTTTCTACATACAGCTGGTCATTGCCGGCGAGCTGCAGGCCAAAGCCTGGGAACAGTGGAACCGGAGCATACCGGCACGCTCGCCGCGGGGTTCTATCTATGACCGCAAAGAGAGGCTGCTGGCGGGCAGCGCCAGCGCTCAATCGGTGATAGCTCTGCCGCCCCAGATCCAGGATAAAGAGGAGGCGGCCAGGCTGCTGGCGCCTTTGCTGGAAATGGAGGAAAGCCGCGTGCTGGAACTTATTTCCCGCCGCAGCGCTACGGTTTATTTAAAAAGACTGGTGGACGAGGAAACGGCTTTTGCGGTCCGGAAGCTTAATATCAGGGGTATCGCTTTCTCCCAGGAGACCAGGCGCTTTTATCCCCACGGGAGCCTGGCTTCCCAGCTTCTTGGTTTTGTGGGGATTGACGAGGGCCTGAGCGGTCTGGAACACTTCTACGAGCTGGTGCTTAAAGGGCGCGACGGGCGTATTGAATTTGAATCTGACGGCAGGGGGCGCCGGATCCCACAGGGGGTGCAAAGCTATATCCAGCCCAAGGACGGCAACGACCTGTTGCTGACCATCGACCAGACCATCCAGTACATTGTGGAGCGGGAAATGGAGAGGGTGATGCTAAGTTCAAAGCCCAAGGGCATCATTACCATTGCCGTGGACCCGCGTACCGGGGAAATACTGGCGATCGCCGGCAAGCCGGACTTTGACCCCAACCGGTTCGCCGACTTCCCCAGTGAAAGGTGGAAACTCTCACCGGTTACCAACACGTTCGAGCCGGGCTCTACTTTTAAGCTGGTGACACTGGCAGCGGCTCTGGAGGAGGGCAAATTCAACGCCAGGGAAGGATTTTTCTGCCGGGGCGCCATTACGGTGGCCGGCAGGAGCATCGGCTGCTGGACCAGGGGGCGGGGCGGTCATGGTGCCATTTCTTTTGAAAAGGTGGTGCTGGGTTCCTGCAACCCGGGTTTCATAACCATTGGCCAAAGGATTGGCTCAGAAAAGCTGCTTTCATATATCAGGGCTTTCGGATTTGGCGTAAAATCCGGTATAGACGTGCCGGGAGAGAGCACCGGGATTATTTTTACCGAAAAGCAGTTCGGCCCGGTGGAAGCCGCCACCACTTCTTTCGGCCAGGGCGTTTCGGTGACTCCTCTCCAGCAGGCGATGGCGGTGGCGGCCATAGCCAACGGCGGGTACCTGATGAAGCCGTACGTGGTTAAGCAGGTGCGCGACAGCGAGGGCAACGTCCTGGAGAAGAGGGAGCCCCAGGTAGTGCGCCGGGTCCTGTCCGGGGAGACAGCACGGGAAGTGACCAGGATTATGGAGTTGGTGGTAACGGAAGGAAGCGGGATTAACGCTTACATAGAAGGGTACCGGATTGCCGGCAAAACCGGTACCGCCCAGAAAGTGGGACCCGGCGGCGTCTACATCGGTGGCGAGTATATCCTTTCCTTTGTGGGTTTTGCTCCGGCGGAAGACCCACAGATCCTCATTTATGTGGCGGTGGACGCGCCACAGAGCGGGCCCCAGTGGGGTTCCCAGACCTCCGCGCCCATGTTCAGGCGAATGATGGAAGATATCCTGAAATATTTAAACATTCCCTCTGCCAAAACGCCGGTAAACGAAGCGCCGCGAATGGTGGAAGTCCCCGACCTGATGCGCCTGAGCCTGGAGGAGGCCAGCGACGTGCTGGAAACTTCAGGGTTGCTGGTGAAGTTTATCGGCAGCGGCAGTACCATACTCAACCAGACACCTAAAGGCGGCGCCAGGGTGCCGCTGCACACCCAGATACTGGTTTACCTCGGCGGGGAAGCGGCCGGGGAGGAGGTTACTGTACCCGACCTGTCAGGCAAGTCGATGCGGGAGGCGGGAGAAATACTGGGCTGGCTCGGCCTGCGCATGAATTTCAGCGGGTCAGGGATTGCCCGTTCCCAGAGCCCGGCGCCCGGGACCAGGGTGCCGGCCAACAGCGTGGTGTCGGTTGAGTTCCGCAATCCCGGCGGCCCATGAAACAGAGCGGGCGGAACCTTTTCTGCCCGCGTTTTTCCTTTATCAGTAGGTTTGTCCAAACTCCACGGGGGGTATAATAGCAGGATGAAAACTCTTCGCTCACTGCTGGACGGCCTGCTTTTAAAGCAGGTGCACGGCCCGGTGGACATTCCGGTATCAGGGATTGTTCACCATTCGGGACGGGTCAGGCCCGGGTCTCTGTTCGTCTGCCTGCAGGGAAGGCATGGTGAGGGAGAAAGTTTTGCCAACGAGGCGGTGGCCGCTGGTGCCGTGGCCGTAGTCACCGGCCGGGACCTGGTTTATCCCGGGGTAACCACTGTGAGAGTGCCTGACCCGCGCCTGGCCCTGGCTCTGCTGGCTGCTGATTTTTATGATTACCCCAGCCGGGGGTTGGTACTGACCGGAGTTACCGGCACCAATGGCAAGACCACCACCACCTACCTGGTTGACGCCCTGCTGCGGAGCACCGGTAAAACCACCGGCCTTATCGGCACGGTGGGGTACCGGTCAGGGGCGAGAAAGCTGCCTGCCCTAGCCACCACGCCTGAGGCCAGCGACCTGCAGGAGCTGCTGCGGCAGATGGGCGACGAAGGCGTGACCCATGTAACCATGGAAGTCTCCTCCCACGCCCTTGCCCTTTACCGCACAATCGGTTGCGACTTTGATACGGTGGTGCTCACCAATATTACCGAAGACCACCTGGATTTCCACCAAACCTTCCAGCACTACCTTGAGGCTAAGAGCCGGCTGTTCTCCTGGCTGGGCTCAATGCCGCGCAAAAACGGCCGCCTCCGCCGGGCTGTTCTTAACGGCGACGACCCCAACTGGCGGTATATCTTCGGGTGTGTTCCCGGGGAGGTTCTTCTCTATGGCCTGGGTAACCATTGCCAGGTTCGTGCCGACGGGGTTGGTGTGACCCGGGAGGGGGTGTCGTTCCGGGTCAGCATTCCAGGCGCTGCGCAGCGGTTTAACCTGAAGCTGACCGGGCTCTTTTCCGTGTACAACGCGCTGGCGGCCGTCTGCTGCGGTCTCCTCTCAGGGATGGAGCTGGAGCAGGTGAAAGAAGTACTGGAGACTGTGCCGGGGGTGCCGGGCCGTTTTGAAGCGGTTGACGAGGGACAGGACTTTACGGTAATAGTAGACTACGCTCATACCCCGGACGGCCTGCATAATGTTTTGCGCACGGTGAGGGAATTCGCTGCCGGCCGCCTCATCACCGTCTTCGGCTGCGGCGGTGAACGTGACCGGAGCAAGCGGCCGCTGATGGGGGAGGCAGCCGGCTGTTACAGCGATATCAGTATTGTCACTTCTGATAACCCGCGGGGTGAGGACCCCGGCCGGATAATTTCGGAAATACTGCCCGGACTGGAAAGAAGCCGCTGCAAAGCTTATGAAGTGATTCCCGACCGCGCGCAGGCCATCGCCCGGGCCATTGAACTGGCCGGAACCGGGGATGTGGTTGTGATTGCCGGCAAGGGCCATGAAACGCAGCAGATATTCCGGGATTTCACCATCCCTTTTGATGACCGGGCTGTTGCGAGGGAAATGATTCGGAGGTTTGGCCGTCATGGAGATGAAGTGCAAAGAGGTAGCGGAGGCGACGGGGGGCCGGCTGCTGCAGGCCGGTGACCCGGAGAAGCAAATCAGGCAGCTGGTTATAGATTCCCGGGAAGTACGGGAAGGCGACTTTTTTATTCCCCTGGCCGGGGAAAAAACAGACGGCCACCTTTACCTGGCCGACGCGGCCGGGCGCGGTGCCGTGGGCTGCCTGGTGGCGGCCGGCCGTAGCGTCCGGATGCCGGAGGGGGTCACGGTAATCGAGGTGGCGGACACCCTGTCCGCACTCCAGCAAATGTCTGCCGTGTACCGGGACAGGTTTACGTTGCCGGTGGTTGGCATAACCGGGTCTACAGGGAAAACCACCACCAAAGATCTGGTGGCCGCCCTCCTTTCCGCCCGGATGAATGTTTTAAAAACAGAGGGCAATCTTAACAACCACATTGGTGTCCCCCTCATGCTCTCGCGGCTGACGTCGGAACACGACGCGGCGGTGCTGGAAATGGGCATGAGCGGCCTTGGCGAGATTGACCTGCTGGCCCGCCTGGCCCGGCCCCGGGTGGGCGTTGTTACCAATATAGGCGAGTCGCACCTGGAGATGCTTGGCAGCAGGGAAAACATTGCTGCCGCCAAGTGCGAGCTTCTCTCGCGGCTGCCTGCCGGTGGCCTGGCCGTTATACACGGGGAAGAACCGCTGCTTGTGCCGTACTGTCAAAACCTGCGCTGCCGGGTTGTAACCTTTGGCTTTTCTCCCCGCTGTGATATTTATTGCCAGGCAGTGAAACAAAAAAAAGGACAAAAAACTGTCCGGATCATGCAGCGGGGGTTTTCTCCCCTTGAGCTGGCAATGCCCCTGCCCGGCAGGCACAGCATCCATAACCTGATGGCGGCGGTGGCCGTGGCCAGAGAATTGGGCCTTACCGACGGGGAAATAAAAGCAGGGCTGGGCCGCCTGGAGCTGACCGGCATGAGGCTGGAAATAATTACAACCCGGGACGGAGTGGCGGTAATAAACGACACTTATAACGCCAGCCCTTCCTCCATGGCGGCGGCGCTGGAGGTGCTGCTGGAAATGGCGGGCGGTGCCGGAAAGATTGCCGTGCTGGGCGATATGCTGGAGCTTGGCGCTTATGAAGAAGAAGGGCACCGGCGCATCGGCCGCCTGGCGGCTGAATTGGGCGTTGACGCGTTAATACTGGTGGGGGAACGGAGCGGTCATATCGCCGCCGCCGCCGTGGCTGCCGGTTTTCCCCCGGAGAAGATTTACCGCGGCAAGAGTCATACGGAAGCCGGTCGCATAGCCGGGGAGCTGGCAGCGCCGGGTGACTGGATTCTTATAAAGGGTTCGCGGGGCATGTGCATGGAGAAAGTACTGCCGGTATTGCTGGAGCGGGAGGTGGACAGGTGAACAGGCTTTTGCTTAATACCGCGCTGTGGGCCTTTGCGGTAAGCCTGGCGCTGGCCCCGGTCTTTATCGCCGCCTTCCGTCACCTGCGCTGGGGTCAGACCATCAGGGAAGAGGGGCCCACCCGGCACCTGAAAAAAGCCGGCACCCCCACCATGGGCGGCATTGTTTTTCTGCTGGCGGCGCTTACGGTATCCCTGGCACTGGCGCCGCTCAGCACCGAACTGTTCCTGGTAATCCTGCTCACCGCCGGCAACGGTTTTATCGGTTTTGTGGACGACTACCTGAAAGTGGTGCGCCGCAGGTCATTGGGGCTGAAGGCCCGCAGCAAACTGCTGGGCCAGGCAGCCCTGGTCGCCGCCTTTTTTCTGGTCTGGCGGGGACTGGGCTACAGCACCGTGGTGACGGTGCCCTTTACCGGGCTGGAATGGGACCTGGGAATTTTATACCTGCCCTTTTTGGTCTTTTTTGTCATCGGTTTTACCAACGCGGTAAACCTGACCGATGGCATCGACGGCCTGGCGGCGGGGTCCGCCATCCTGGCCTTCCTGGCGTACCTGCTGGTGGCGGCCATGCAGGGTTTGTATGACCTGGCCCACTTTAGCGCGGCCATGATCGGCGCCACTTTTGCCTTTCTTGTTTACAACCTGCACCCGGCCAGGGTGTTTATGGGTGACGTGGGGTCGCTGGCCCTGGGCGGGGCCCTGGCGGCCATGGCGGTGCTGACCAAGACCGAGCTGTTTCTGGTGATAATCGGCGGTGTGTTTGTGCTGGAAACCCTGTCGGTCATTATCCAGGTAATTATTTTTCAGCTTACCGGCAAAAGGGTTTTCCGCATGAGCCCGCTGCATCACCATTTCGAGCTGGGCGGGCGTGGCGAATGGCAGGTTGTGACCGGCTTTTGGGCGGTGGGGTTTATACTGGCCCTGGTGGGCCTGATGCAGCTGGGCGCCTTTTGAACAGCTCTGAAAGGAAGAGTAGCTTGCTTAAATACATGGACGTGTCAGGCAAAAAAGTAGTGGTGGTGGGACTCGCCCGCAGCGGCGTGGCGGCGGCCAGGCTGCTGGCCGCCGCCGGCGCCAGGGTGGTGGCAAACGACAGGAAGACGGCGGCCGAGCTGGCCGCTGACCTGGCGGAGCTGTCAGGCCTGCCGGCAGTAAAAGTAATAACCGGTTCCAACCCGCCGGAACTGGTGGACTCCGAAACAGTCCTGGTGGTGAAGAACCCCGGCATACCCGGCTGCTTGCCGGTGTTTGCCAGGGCAAAGCAGCTTGGCATCCCGGTCATTCCCGAAGTGGAGCTGGCCTTCTGGGCCATAGACGCACCCATCATCGGCATCACCGGTACCAACGGCAAAACCACCACCACCGTTCTGACCGGTGAAATACTTAAAACCGCTGGCCGGCGGACCCACGTGGCGGGGAACATCGGCCTGCCGCTTTCTGCCGCGGCGCTGGATATTTTGCCCGGCGACATCGTGGTGGCGGAACTGTCCAGTTTTCAGCTGGAAGACATTGTTCATTTCCGTCCCGCCATTTCCGTTATCCTTAACATAACGCCGGACCATATCGACCGGCACGGCACCATGGCGGCGTACAAGGCGGCCAAAGCCAGGATATTTTCCAACCAGGGTCCGGGAGATGCAGTTATCCTGAATGCCGACGACCAGAAAACGTTTGACCTGCACCACCATCCGCGGGCCAGGGTCTACCTGTTTAGCCGCCGCCGGGAAGTGCCTCGCGGCGCCTTCCTGGAGAGAGGGCAGATTATGCTGCGGGATGGCGGTGAAAAAATCACCGTCTGTGCCGTACGGGAAGTGGCCATTCCGGGCGGACACAACCTGGAGAACGCCCTGGCTGCCGGCATTGCCACCTGGCTGGCCGGTGCGCCGCCGTGGGATATAGCGGCAACCCTGCGGAAATTTAAGGGCGTACCCCACCGGCTTGAAGAAGTGGCAACCATCAACGGCGTTACTTTTATCAACGATTCCAAAGGCACCAACCCGGACGCCTGCGTAAAGGCGCTGGAATCTTACCGGCAGCCAAAAATATTAATCGCCGGCGGCTACGACAAAGGAGGCTCTTTTGACAACCTGGCCCTGGAAATAAAAAAACACGCCGCTTGGGTCGTCCTGCTGGGACAGGTTAAAGACCGGTTGGCCGGGGCGCTGCAGGCTGTGGGCTTCACCGCCTTTGAGCCGGCCTCCGGCCTGGCAGATGCCGTGCACAAAGCCTACCGGGCCGCCCGTCCCGGTGATATCGTACTGTTGTCGCCCGCATGCGCTTCCTGGGATATGTTTGCCAACTTTGAAGAACGGGGAGAGCTGTTTAAACAGGTGGTAAGAAACCTTGCGGGGGAGGGGCGGACGGATGAGGGCATCTCCTAAAAAAAAGGCGCCTGATTTTGTAATCCTTTTTACCGTGATGACATTGCTTGCCATCGGCATTGTTATGGTTTTCAGCGCCAGTGCCATTATCGCCCTGGAGAACAGGGCCGACGTGTATTTCCACCTGCGCCGGCAGGTGTTTTGGGCTTTGCTTGGTCTGGGCGGGATGCTTTTTTTAAGCAATTACGACTACTGGAAGCTGAAGCGGTGGGTCAACGCCCTGCTGGTGGTCAACCTGCTCCTTCTCCTTGCTGTTTTCATTCCCGGCGTGGGTGTGGAAATAAACGGCGCCAGGCGCTGGATTATGGTGGGCGGTTTTACCGGCCAGCCTTCGGACCTGACCAAAGTGGCCATGGTACTGTTTACCGCCGCTTACCTCTCCCGCCGGGACGTGAACGTGCAGAAGTTTATGCAGGGGGCCTTTCCGGTGCTGGCGGTCATGGGGGTATTTTTTGCCCTGATTATGGCGCAGCCGGACCTGGGAACAGCCATTGCCATTGCCGGTGCCACCATGATCATTGTCTTTGTTGCCGGCATGCCCTACCGCCAGATTTTGGCCATAGCCATGTGCGGCCTGCCGCTGCTGGGCTACCTTATGGCCAGCAAGCCTTACCGCCTGCGCCGCCTGCTGTCTTTCCGCGACCCCTGGGCCGACCCGCTTAACACCGGTTACCACATCATCCAGTCCCTCTACGCACTGGGGCCCGGCGGCCTGTTCGGGGTGGGGCTGGGCCGCAGCCGCCAGAAATTTTTCTACCTGCCGGAGCCGCACAGCGACTTTATTTTCGCAATCCTCGGCGAAGAGCTGGGTTTTATCGGCACCGCCAGCGTCCTTTCCCTTTTCTTTTTGCTGATCTGGCGCGGCTTCAAAACGGCGCTGATGGCGCCGGACAATTTCGGCATGCTGCTGGCCGCCGGCATCACCGGCATGATCGGGCTCCAGGCGCTGATAAATATCGGTGTGGTCACCGGTTCCATCCCGGTGACCGGCATCAACCTGCCGCTTATCAGCGCGGGGGGGTCGTCCCTTTTCTTCACGCTGTGCAGTGTCGGTGTCCTTTTAAATATTTCAAAGTATGCCAGGGTGTGACAGGCGGGACAAAGCAGAAACCAGGTAAAGGAGGAGGGGACCGTGCGCGTGCTGATTGCCGCCGGAGGTACAGGGGGGCATATTTTCCCGGCCCTGGCCCTGGCCCGCTACCTGCGGGGAGAAAAACATGATATTATATTTGTCGGCACGGAAAAAGGCATGGAGAAAGAGCTGGTCCCCGGGGCCGGCTTCAGCCTGGAAACCATACCGGTGATGGGGTTGGAGAGACGCCTGTCCCCCCGTTTGGGACGAGCCCTGTTTATGGCGGCGGGCGGGGTGCTGGCGGCCCGGGGTATCATGCGCCGTTTCAGGCCGGACGTGGTGGTGGGCACCGGCGGGTACGCGGCGGGGCCGGTGGTCCTGGCGGCGGTCGCCTCGCGGCTTCCTGCCGTTATCCACGAGCAGAACGCCATCCCGGGGTTTACCAACGCGGTGCTGGCCAGGTGGGTAAGCCGGGTATGTGTCAGTTTCCCCGGCAGCGAAGGCCACTTCCCCAAGGGGAGCCGGCTGGTTCTGACCGGTAACCCCCGGGCTACGGAAGCGGTAGCCGCCTCTTTAAGCGGGGAAACCGCCCCGGTGAAACTGCTGCCCGGTGTTCCATTGCTGCTTGGTGTGGGAGGCAGCCACGGGGCGGCCCGGCTCAATGAAGCTTTCAGCGGTAGTCTGCAACAGGTGCTGGAAGCCCTTGATATCCAGGTGGTTTATATAACCGGGCAGCGTTATTACCGGCAAATGGCGGAAAAACTGGACAAACTGCAGGTCCGCTTCCCGCGCCGACTTCAGGTCTTGCCTTTCCATCCTTTCCTGCCGGCGCTTCTTTCCCGCTCCAGCCTGGCAATCAGCCGGGCCGGCGCCACCACCCTGGCCGAAATAACCGCCTTGGGCATACCCTCGGTTCTCATTCCTTCTCCCAATGTCACCAACAACCACCAGGAGTATAACGCCCGGTATCTCTCCGATAATGGGGCCGCGGCCCTGGTGACGGAACAGGACCTGGACAGCCGGGTGCTCTCAGAGCTTATTATCAGCCTGTTAACCGACAAAGGCCGGCTTAACCGCATGGCCGCCGCTTCCCGGGCCCTGGGCATTCCCGATGCTTCAGAACGGCTGACTGCCGTGCTGAAGGAAGTGGTCAAAAATAATTAAAATAGGACAACCCCGCCCACCCGCCTTAAAACACACTATGCCACCGGTAGCATAGTATAAATTACGGCATACGCAGGAGGCCTGCATGGAAAAGATCGCCCGGCTGCTAAAGGAAAAGATAACCGGCCCTGTAAAGACGGGGGAGCCGCTGTCCCGCCACACTTCATTTGGCATCGGCGGCCCGGCCGACCTGTTTGTGGAACCGCAAACAGTGGATGAGCTGGCAGCGGTGGTTTCCGTACTGCGCCGGGAAAACCTGCCTTCCTTCCTGCTTGGCAACGGGACCAACCTGCTGGTGAGTGACGCCGGTTATCGCGGCGCGGTTATCAGGCTGGGGGGCGAGTTCCGGGAATTTTATTACCGGGACCAAACCCTGGTCAGCGGTGCCGCTGTGTCACTGGCCGTACTGGCCAGGGATGCCTGCCGGCAGGGATATGCCAACCTGGAATTTGCCACCGGCATACCGGGAACGCTGGGCGGCGCGCTGTTTATGAATGCCGGTGCCCACGGCCACTCCATCGGCGAATTTGTGCTGGAAACAACGCTGCTGGACCGGGAGGGGCGAATACATAATCTTGGCCCGGAAGAAATGGGTTTTTCTTATCGGGGAAGCCGTATACCCACCGGGATGGTAATCTGCAGCGCAAAACTCTCGCTTTTACCCGGCAAAGCGGAAGAAATAGAGGAAAAATGCCGGAAGTACTTTGAATTCAGGGCTATCAGGCAACCCCGCCTGCCCAATGCCGGAAGTATATTCAAAAACCCTCCGGGTGATGCTGCCGGGAGGCTGCTGGAGGCCGCCGGGCTGAAAGGTTTGCGTATTGGCGGAGCCATGATTTCCCAACAGCACGCCAATTTCATAGTAAACTGCGGCGGCGCCACAGCCCGTGACGTTCTGGCTCTCATTGCGGTGGCACGCCAGGCTGTCAGGGAAAAGTCTGGCGTCGAACTGGAGCTGGAAATTAAGGTGTTTGGCGAATAACGGGAAGGTGGGAGCATGGAGAGATACCTGATCAGGGGCGGGAGGCAGCTAAAAGGCACAGTCCGTATCGGGGGAGCAAAAAATTCCATTCTGCCGGTTTTAGCCGCCGTACTGCTTAACCGGAGCAGCGACGAAGTGGTCCTACACGATGTGCCGCGTATCCGCGACGTGTACCTGATGGTGGAAATACTGCGCAGCCTGGGCGCCAGGGTTTCCTGGCAGGACGGCGGCAGCCTGGTTGTCAACAGCAGGGACATGAGCTCTTACAGCATCGACGACACCCTGATGCGCCAGATGCGGTCCAGCATCTTCCTGATGGGGGTGCTGCTCGGGCGCCTTGGCCAGGTCCGGATTTCTTACCCCGGGGGGTGCGCCATCGGCCAGCGTGCCATTGACCTTCACCTGAAAGGCCTCTCAGCCTTGGGCGCCCACATCAGGGAGCAGCGGGAGCAGGGGTATATCTATGCCAACTGCCGGCATCTTACCGGTTGTGATATCATGCTGGACTATCCCAGCGTGGGTGCTACCGAAAACATCCTGATGGCGGCCGTCTTCGCCCGCGGTGTGACTGTAATCAGCAATGCCGCCAAGGAACCGGAAATTGTGGATTTGCAGAATATTCTAAACGCCATGGGGGCACGGATCCGCGGTGCCGGTACAGACCAGATCCGGATTGAAGGCGTGCAGCAGCTGCACGGGACCGAGTTCACGGTCATCCCCGACCGGATAGTGGCCGGAACGTTTATGATGTGCGTTGCCGCCGCCAGAGGGGATGTCTGGTTGGAAAACGTTATACCCGCCCACCTGGAAGCGGTGACTTCCAAGCTGCGGGAGACAGGGGCGGAAATCAGGGAAGACAGCGGGAGGCTGCATATCCGGTGCCGTGAACGCCCGCGTGCGGTGGATACAGTGCGCACCCTGCCCTACCCGGGCTTCCCCACCGACCTGCAGGCGCCCATGATGGCGGTCCTGGCCGGCGCGGAAGGGACCAGCATCATCATCGAAAATGTATTTGAAGCGCGCTTTATGCACGCAGCGGAACTGAACCGGATGAATGCCCAGATTATAACCGACGGCCGCACCGCCGTAGTGCGGGGGGTGCCACGGTTGACCGGGGCGGTGGTCACCGCTTCCGACCTCAGGGCCGGCGCTGCCCTGGTGGTCGCTGCCCTTGGTGCTGAGGGTGAAACAACAGTTGAGGGATTGCACCATATTGAAAGGGGCTATGAGAACCTGGATGCCGACTTGTTAAAGCTGGGCGCCAGCATAGAGAAAATTGGCGGCCAGGACCCGCCAGCCTGAGGCAGGCGGGTCCTGGCCCCCGGAACGGAGGAAAGAATATGGACAAGCTTTATTACAGAACCGGCACCTACCGGGTGCAGCCGAAAGTCCGACGCAATGCTCTGCCGGTTAACCGGGTGCGGCAGGAAAGCTCCCGCACCGGGGGTAAATCAGTGTTGCGGCAAAGACTGCTGGTTGTTCTCACCTTTTTCCTGTTTGTCTGGTCATTTCTGGCTTTTGTCCGCTCCGATTTCTTCCGCCTCGACGACATAAAGATAAGCGGCCTCGTTCATACCGACGAGCAGGAAGTGCTCCGGGCGCTGGGACCTGTCAGAGGGTATAACATCTGGCAGCTGAATCCCTCCCTGCTCAGGCAGGGAGTAGAGTCTATCGCGCGGGTGGAGGCGGCAACGGTGCACCGGAGGTTACCCGGGACCCTGGTGGTGGAAGTTGTGGAAAAGGAGGCCCTGGTCCTGGTTCCTTACGGTGAATACCTGCTGGAACTGAGCGGTGACGGGCAGGTGGTGGGCACTACCCAGGATCCGCAGTATTTTGGCTTGCCGCTCCTGACCGGGGTAGCGCCCCTGCAGGGCACTGTGGGCGAATTCCTGCTGGAGGGGAAACCCCTTGATTTGCTCCGGGAGGCGTTGCAGGCTCTTGACCGCTACGGTATACCGGTGTCCGAAATTAATCTGGCCGATTCAGCCAACGTGGTACTGGTTACCATGGAAGGGTTGGCGGTATGGCTGGGCGAAAGGGAGTTCCCGGCTAAGGCGGAATTGTTGGCCCAGATCCGTTCCCGGTTGCCAAAGCAGGCGGGCAAGGGTTACCTTGACCTGAGGGTTAAGGAAATGCCCGTCTACAGCGGGGAAAATGTTGGCAATTAATTTAAGCCTGCATAAAAAAGGGAATTGTTAACTCTTGTTGAATAAAAAAGCTAGGCAGAAGTGGTCTGGGGGGTGCGGTAATTTTGGCCAGAAGAAACCTGATCTGCGGCATGGACATAGGAACATCGCACGTACGCGCTATCGTGGGAGAAATTTTAAACGACGGCTCGGTAAACATCATTGGGGTGGGGACAAGCCCTTCGGAAGGCCTGAAAAAGGGCGTAATTGTCGACCTGGACAAAACAGTGGAAGCAATCGTCCGTGCCGTGGAAGAAGCCGAGCGAATGGTAGGCTCCTCCATTCCTTCTGCGTATATTGGCATTGTGGGCAGTCACGTGGGCCTGGTGAACAACCGGGGCGTGGTGGCTGTATCCGGGGAGGACAAAGAAATTACCGAGGAAGACGTGGAGCGGGTCCTGCAGGCGGCCCGGGTTATCGCCCTGCCGCCTGACCGGGAAATTATTGACGTCCTGCCCCGGGAATTTATTGTGGACGGCTACGACGGTATCCGTGACCCTGTCGGTATGGTTGGTGTGCGCCTGGAAGTGGACGCCATGATTATCACCGGCATGGTGACTTCCATCCGCAACCTGGTCCGTTGTGTCAACCGGGCGGGCCTGGAAATCGACGGCCTGGTCCTGAATTCCCTGGCTAACGCCGAGGTATGCCTGTCCCGTGACGAAAAGGAGCTGGGTGTGGTCCTGCTTGATATGGGGGGCGGCACCACTGACGTTGCCGTCTTCCAGCACGGACACCTGAAGTCGGTGGCTGTGATCCCGGTGGGAGGCGACCATATTACCAATGACATTGCCGTGGGCCTGCGCACGCCGCTGCAGGTGGCGGAAAAATTCAAGCTGGAACACGGGGTGGCGCTGCCTTCTTTGGTGCCGGATGGATCTTACGTGGAGCTGCAGCACATCGCCGGCAGGGAGGCCCGCAGGGTGCAACCCCGGGAG
Organism: Dethiobacter sp.; assembly: GCA_020725465.1. GTDB lineage: Bacteria > Bacillota > Dethiobacteria > Dethiobacterales > Dethiobacteraceae > DYEY01. The sequence goes on along the minus strand of DYEY01000061.1, from coordinate 42,776 downwards.
CTGGCCATGATAATTGAACCACGGGTGGTGGAGATACTGCAGATGGCGGCAGGTGAGCTGCGCCGGGCCGGCTGTGGTGAGCCCCTCCCTGCGGGAGTGGTGCTTACCGGTGGTGTGGCCGTAATGCGCGGCGTGGCTGAGCTGGCGGAGCAGGTTTTTAATGCCCCGGCCCGGGTCTCCCAGCCCGGTTATATCGGGGTCAGAAGCCCGGTGTATTCTACCGGTGTGGGCATCGTCCATTATGTCCAGCGCACCGGGGGTTTCCAGGGGAGGGGCCGTAAGGGGGGGCGCAGTGCCCTGCCCGATTTGCTGCAACGTGTCAAAAACTGGTTTACCGGAATGTTTGAATAAGAAAAGACCGGAGCGAGGGAGGGCTTGTCTTGATTGAATTTGACATTGAAACGGAACAGTACGCCCAAATCAAGGTGGTAGGAGTCGGCGGTGGCGGCAGCAACGCGGTGAACCGGATGATCAGCGCCGGGCTGAAGGGCGTGGACTTTATAGCGGTAAATACCGATGTGCAGGCGCTTTCGCTTGCCTGCTCCGACTGCAAGCTGCAAATCGGGGAGAAGCTGACCAAGGGCCTTGGCGCTGGCGCCAACCCGGAAATCGGGCTGAACGCCGCGGAAGAAAGCAGGGAAGAAATAAAACAGGTACTTAAAGGGGCCGACATGGTGTTTGTTACCGCCGGCATGGGCGGCGGCACCGGCACCGGCGCCGCACCCGTCATAGCCGGCGTGGCCAGGGAACTGGGGGCGCTGACTGTGGCCGTGGTGACAAAGCCGTTTACCTTCGAGGGGCGCCGGCGCATGTCGGCGGCGGAAAAAGGCATCATCCACCTGAAAGAAAACGTAGACACGTTGATTGTCATCCCCAACGACCGCCTGCTGCAGGTGGTGGAGAAAAGGACCCCCATCCTGGAAGCTTTCCGCATCGCCGACGACGTGCTGCGCCAGGGGGTGCAGGGCATCTCGGACCTGATAGCGGTGCCCGGGCTGATCAACCTGGATTTTGCCGACATCAAGACCATTATGAAAGAAACCGGCGACGCCCTGATGGGAATCGGTGTGGCCAGCGGGGAAAACAGGGCGGTGGAAGCAGCCAAAAAAGCTATTTCCAGCCCGCTCCTGGAAACCACCATTGAAGGCGCCCGTGGCGTGCTTTTAAACATCACCGGCGGAGCCAACCTCGGCCTGTTTGAGGTAAATGACGCGGCTGACATCGTGGCCGATGCCGCCGACCCGGACGCCAACATCATCTTCGGCGCGGTTATCGACGAATCACTCCAGGAAGAAGTGCGCATCACCGTCATCGCCACCGGCTTTAACCAGCGAGCCAGCGAACGCCGGCACCTGATGGCAGATCTGGCCCAGAGGCCCTGTCCCGGCGAAGACATCGACATCCCCGCTTTTCTGCGCCGCAAGAAACCATGACGCCGGTTGCCAGTTTAAAAGTTGAAACCTGACCCCAAGATTTTTTTTGGCATATATGCGGCGGAAGAAGAATATATATTAACGGTTTGTCCATACCCGGCAGGTGAATAACTTGTATGTGGAGGACCTCCTGGCGCTCAATTTTATGATCAATACTTTTCTGCTCTTTCTATGCGCCGGCCTGGCGGCAAGGAGGACAGGATTGTTACGCCTGCTGGCAGGAGGTTTATTGGCTTCACTTTACAGCCTGGTGCTGTTTTTACCGGCCTGGCGGTGGGCGGTTTCTCCCGTTGCCAAAATTTTGGTATCACTGCTTATTGTCGCCTATACTTTCAGACCGCATCGTGTGGTGGAGCTGCTGCGTCTGTGCGGTGTTTTTTTTCTTTGCTCTTTTTTACTGGGGGGCGCGGTGTTTGCGCTGCATCTTGGCGGGGTGACCGCGGTAACGGTCAGCGGCGGTGTGTACTACCTGAGCCCGCCGCGCCCGGGGACATTGCTGCTTGGAGTTTTGGCGGTGACCGGGATAGCCGCGGGTGTCTGGCGTTTTCTGGAAAAGAAGCGTGTCCGCAAACAGCTGTGTTGCCAGCTGCTGGTGTGCGGCAGGCAGGGTGAGGTTATGGTGCCGGCACTGCTTGACACCGGGAATAACCTGCGTGACCCTGTCCTGGGCCGGCCTCTCTGTATCGTAAGTTTCCGTCCGCTCCTCCCCTTTTTGCCCGAACCCCTCCGGGAGGCCTACCGGTCAGGCCGGGACCCGGTTGCAGCGCTGGGTTTGGTGGAAAACACAGGTGATTTCGGCGTGGTGCCCTACCGTACCCTGCAGGAAAGCGGCATGCTGGTTACATTCCGCCCGGACGCCTTGTGGCTGGTGGACGGGGGCAGGCGACAACCGCTGCAGGATGTACCGGTTGCCATCAGCGCCAGGGAGCTTTCCTTTGATGGCGACGTGGAAGCGCTGGTTAACCCTGCTGTGCTGGAACAATAGGGAGGTGGAATTTTGAAGCCCGGACACCTTAAACTGGAGCTTCGCCTGCTTCACCTGAAAATACTTCAGCGGTTTGGTCTGGCGTTCCTGCCCGAAGTTTTTTACGTGGGCAGCCCGGAAACACTGCCGCCTCCCCTGTCTCAGGACGAAGAAAGTTACCTCCTGGATAAGCTTAAGCGCGGCGACAAGGCGGTAAAGACCGTCCTGATCGAAAGAAACCTGCGCCTGGTGGTCTACATCGCGCGCAAATTCGAGAATACCGGCATTTTTGTGGATGACCTGGTTTCCATTGGCACCATCGGCCTGATCAAAGCGGTTAATACTTTTGACCCCCACAAAAACATCAAGCTGGCCACTTATGCTTCCAAGTGCATTGAAAATGAGATTCTCATGTTCCTGCGCCGCAACAATAAAGTCAAGGCTGAGGTGTCCTTTGACGAACCGCTGAACGTGGACTGGGACGGCAACGAGCTGCTTTTGTCCGATGTGCTGGGCACGGAAAGCGACCTGGTGCTTAAAAACCTGGAAGCAGAGGTGGAAAGAAAGCTGCTCTACACCGCTATGGAGAAGCTGAACCGGCGGGAGAAAAAGATTATGGAGCTCAGGTTTGGCCTGCTTGGCCAAAATGAGAGAACTCAAAAAGAAGTGGCTGTGATGCTCGGTATTTCCCAGTCATATATTTCGCGCCTGGAGAAAAGGATAATCAAGCGGCTGAAAAAAGAAATAAAAAAGATGGAATAGGGGAAAAAAGGCAATACAGCCACGACAAGGCAGATCACGCATGTTTTGTGCTGTATAAAAACAAATAACGAGGCAAATACTGCAGTTATACAGCATACCGGTTTTTATGCTGGCCAAAAAATACCGGAAGGGGCAACGGCGTGATCAACAAGGTGGAAATTTGCGGTGTCAATACCGCCAAACTGCCTGTGCTGAAGAACGAAGAAATGCGCCGTCTTTTTACCCGCCTGCGCGAGGGAGACGAGTCTGCCAGGGAGAAACTGGTTAACGGCAACCTGCGGCTGGTCCTGAGCGTGATTCAGCGGTTCAACAACCGGGGTGAATACGTGGACGACCTGTTCCAGGTGGGCTGTATCGGCCTGATCAAGGCCATAGACAATTTTGACCTGTCCCAGAACGTCAAATTCTCCACGTACGCGGTACCGATGATTATCGGTGAAATCCGCCGTTATCTCCGTGACAACAACCCGATACGGGTATCAAGGTCGCTGCGGGACATAGCCTATAAAGTCCTGCAGGTGCGCGACACCCTGGCCAACCGCTTTGGCCGTGAGCCCAATATCAGCGAAATAGCCGGGGAGCTGAACCTGCGGCGTGAAGATATAGTTTATGCGCTGGACGCCATCCAGGAACCGGTTTCCCTGTTTGAACCAATCTACCATGATGGCGGCGATCCCATTTTTGTGATGGACCAGATTTCCGACGAGAAGAACCAGGATGAAAAATGGCTTGAGGTGCTGGCCATCAAGGAAGCTTTGCACAAACTGAACGAGCGGGAGAAACTGATCCTTACCCTAAGGTTCTACCGGGGTAAAACGCAGATGGAAGTGGCCGAGGAAATCGGTATTTCGCAGGCCCAGGTGTCCCGCCTGGAGAAGGCGGCCCTGAATCACCTGCGCAAGCATGTGCAGTAGGAGGTGACACGGATGAAAAGGATGTGGTTTGTACGTGCCGGAGCAGGCCTGCTGCTTTGCCTTGGCGTGCTGTCCCTTTTCTTCCTGTCTCCTGCCGGCCGGGCTGTCCAGGCTTTCAACCAGCAGAACCTGGTCAGAGTGACTGAGGTCCGTGAAGTGGACGGCCAGGTCTACTACCGCCGGCTGGCTCCCGCCACCGGCCTGCTCCCCTGAAGACCGGGCTGCAGTAAAACTCCCTGCCGGGGGAGTTTTTTGTTTTTAGCTGTCCTGCTTTGGTACAGGTGATTCATATACTGTTACCGCGGAGGAAAACAGCAGGTAAAAAAAAGAGGTGCACTATGATTAAAATTTCCGATTTGCGCAACAGGGATGTGATAAATGTTGTGGACGGCAGGCGCCTGGGGAATATCTGCGACCTGGACCTGGATTTGGAAAACGGCAGGGTTACGGCTATCGTAGTGCCCGGCACAGGCCGCCTGTTCGGGCTGTTTGGCGGCGGGCGGGATTATGTGATACCCTGGGCCAACATAGTAAAAATAGGGGTGGATACCATCCTGGTGGATCTGCCCGGACCGCTGTACCACAGCCGCTGAAAATTTATCCTTTTGTTGGTAAAATACCGCCACCGGCGGTATTTTTTATTTTGACATACTATATCTTGATATAGTATAATTATTCCAATACTATATATAGTGTTGCAAGGAGGCGGGCCCGGTGAAATGTCCTTTCTGTGGTTGTGTGGAAAGCCGGGTGATGGATTCCCGCTCCATAGACGAAGGCAGCGCCATCCGCAGGAGGCGGGAGTGCACTGCCTGCGACAAGCGGTTCACCACCTACGAGAAACTGGAAGAGGGCCCCCTGATTGTGGTAAAAAGAGACGGCAGCAGGCAACTTTTTGACCGCGGCAAGATCCTGAAAGGGCTGATATACGCCGGCGGGAAGCAAAAGATACCTTTAAGTACTTTTGAGGCACTGGTGGACGAGCTGGAGCGGGAGCTCAGGAACAGCTTTTACCAGGAAGTGGCCTCCGATGAGATAGGCCAGCGGGTACTGGCCAAACTGCGGGACATCGACGAGGTGGCTTATGTCAGGTTCGCCTCGGTTTACCACAAGTTCAGGGATATAGATGATTTTAATAAAGTTCTGGCCAAGATGACAAAAAGAGAATAGCTACAGGAGGCGGAGGAAGTATGTTTGTGGAAATCAGAAAGCGAGACGGTCGGGTTGTGCCTTTCGACGCCGAAAAGATTACCGAGGCGATTATGAAGGCGGCCAAGGCGGTGGGCGGTCAGAACCGCAAAATAGCGGAGGCGCTGACCAGCCAGGTGGTGGTCTACCTGGCCGGGCAGGGCTACAACGGCAGGATACCGGCGGTGGAAGAAGTACAGGACGCGGTGGAAAAGGTGCTGATTGAAAACGGTCACGCCCGTACCGCCAAGGCTTATATCCTCTACCGGGACCGCCGCACCCGTATCCGCGAGGGCAAATCGGACCTGATGGACACGGTTAAAGAGATCCTGGTGGAGACGAACCGTGAGAACGCCAATATTTCCAACTCGCCGTCGGCCAAGATGCTCCAGATCGCCATGGCGGCCAGCAAGCGCTATTACCTGACTAACCTGCTGCCGGAGGAATTTGCCAACGCCCACACTTCCGGTGCTTTCCACATCCATGACCTGGACTATTACGGCAAAACCTTAAACTGCCTGCAGATAGACCTCAGCCGCCTGCTGCGGGAAGGATTCAATACCGGCTACGGTTATATCCGTCCGCCCAAGCGCATCTCTTCCGCGGCGGCGCAGGCGGCCATCATTCTTCAGAGCAACCAGAACGACATGTTCGGCGGCCAGAGCTTCCCCCATTTTGACCGGTCCATGGCTGAGGTTATTGACACCATGCCGTCAAAGCCCGATGAGGAAGAAATATTCCAGGCCATGGAAGGGCTTATATATAACCTTAATACCATGCACTCCCTGAGCGGCAGGGAGAGGATCTGGGTGCTCGACAAGGAAACCGGCCACTTCTCCACAATCAGCATGTCGGAATTCCACGAGCGGTTTGAGGAAGGACGCTTCCAGGCGCTGAGTGTTAACTATGCTTCGGGTGCGACCGAACTGAAGGATATAACTGCTTCAATTAAACATAAAAATGTAAACAAGTTATACCGGATTAAGCTGAAGTCCGGGCAGAAAGTTACCGTTACCGACAACCATTCTGTTATGACTATGGGTGAGGCGGGGGAAATAAGGACTGCGGCTCCGTCTTTCCTGAAACGCGCCCTGGTGCCGCGCGAACTGTCTTTGGAAAAAGAGGAGATAGTGTTTGACCTGACAGGCTACCCGCACTCCAGGCATGATCTGAACAAGCTGCGACTTACCCCGGCTTTGGCCAAGCTGATGGGTATGTATGTGGCGGGGGGCTCAGTTGATGGTTCCACGCTTTACCTCGCCCTTTTTGATCAGGGCCTGGAAGAAGAGGCTGCCGGTTTGCTCAGGCAGGTCCACCCCGGCTTTTCGGTACGGCTCCGTACAGCCAAAGGCAAAACAAGAGATCTGGCCTGTAACGTAGGCCGGCGTTTTACCGCTTTTCTGGCTGACCGGTGCGGGCGTGGCGCGGCCCAAAAGCGTGTGCCATCCGAGCTGTTCTTTGCAGCCGGTGAGGTAGTGCGTGCTTTTCTGGATGGCTACCTGTCAGGTGACGGCACGGTAGGCCAAAACCGTGTGGTGGCCGGTACTGTCTCCAGGGAACTGAGAGATGGCTTGCAGCTGCTTTTCTGCAAACTTGGTATTCCTGTTTCCTTGCGCGAGGCGGTACCGCAAAGCCAGTATGCATCCGCCCGCAACCGCTATCTTGTTGCCGTGGGAGGATACTACGGCGGCGGCAAGGGAGAGCGGCTGGACAGGGCTGTCCTTGCACCTACAGAGCAGACGCCTTATGACTATGAGTACCTGCGGCCGTTAATAAAAGAAGTTTACGGGCTCCATTGCAAAAATGCCGGCAACTACCGTATTAAGCCCGATTACCTGGAAAACTTGGTTGCAGACCTCGAAAGCCGTATACTTTCTGCCGAAGAAAAAAGCATGCTGGAAAAGCTGTGCAGCAGCGAATTCTGGTTTAAGCAACTGGCAGAGTCATTGCCGGTGGTAAAAACCACAGAAAAGTATCACCTGCAAAGAAAGCTCACCCAAAAAGTGCTGCCCCGCTTCAGCAAATACCTGCCGGTTTTTTATCCTTACCGGGATATGCTGCAGCGGTTCTTCCTGCCGGAGACGGTTAACGGGCAAACCGGAAGCAGAATAGATAATAAATGCCAGAGTCCTGCGCTGGTTATGGACTGGGCTCGTTGCATACTTGAAAAAAACCGCAGGATGAATGCTCTCCTGGCTACTATTCGCCGGTCGCTCCGCCTGTGGCCCGTGCAGGTAAAAGAGCTGGTTGAAGAGCCTTTTGAAGAATATGTTTACGACATATCTGTGGCGGAAAACGAAAACTTCCTGACCTGCGAAGGCATTTTTGTTCATAACTCACGGGCGGGGGCGCAGGTGCCTTTTTCCAGCATCAACCTTGGCACCGATACCAGCGAAGCGGGGAGGGCGGTGACCCGATCCGTCCTCCGCGCCTTCGAGCGCGGCCTTGGCAACGGGGAGAGCCCCATTTTCCCCAACCTGGTATTCAGGGTTATGGAAGGGGTCAACTTCAACCCCGGCGACCCCAACTTTGACCTTTTCCAGCAGGCGCTCAAAGTATCGGCGCGCCGGCTGAACCCCACTTTCAGCTTTATGGACGCTTCATTTAACAGGCGGTTTGGCGATGAGGTAGCCTATATGGGTTGCCGCACCAGGGTTATCGGCAACCGTCACGGCGCCGAAGTTTCAGCCGGAAGGGGTAATATCGCCCCCGTCTCCCTGAACCTGCCGCGCCTGGCGCTGCAGGCGCGCGACGTCAACCTTTTCTTCGTCGATCTGGACAGGCTGCTGCGGCTGGCGGCCCGGCAGCTGCTGCACCGTTTCGAGATCCTGGGCAACCTCAGGGCACGGGACCTGCCTTTCCTGATGGGGCAAAAGCTCTATATGGGTTCGGAAAACTTAAAGCCCGATGACCCCATCAGGGAGGTTATCAAGAACGGCACCCTGGCGGTTGGTTTCATTGGTCTGGCTGAAACGCTGAAAGTCCTGACGGGCCGCCACCACGGCGAAGACCGGGAAGCGCAGGAGCTGGGCCTGAAGATAATTTCGCATATCGCCAGGCGGATGGAGCAGTTTTCCGATGAGTTTGACTTAAACTTCGTGGTGGTGGCCACTCCGGCGGAAGGGCTCGCGGGCCGCTTTGTGTCTCAGGACCGCGAAATTTTCGGCATTATTCCCGAAGTCACCAGCAAGGAGTACTATACCAACTCCTTCCATATCCCGGTCAACTATTATATGTCTCTGTTCGACAAGCTGAGCATCGAAGGAGAATATCACCGGTACTGCAACGCCGGCCATATTTCCTACGTGGAGCTTGGCTCGCCGCCGGGCGCCAACTACGAAGCGGTGGAGGACATTGTCCGGCATATGGCCGCTTCGGATATCGGGTACGGCGGCATCAACTACTCCATTGACGAGTGCTACAGCTGCGGCTACAGCGGGATCATCAATGGGGACTGCCCCGGCTGCGGCGGCGGGCATATCCGCCGTATCAGGCGGATAACCGGTTACCTGTCCACCGAGGAGCGTTTCAACGGCGCCAAGCAGGCGGAGCTGCGGGACCGCAAGACGCATTGTTATTGACACCCAAGCAGAAGTCAGAATCCGGAAGCCGGGGGATTGGCATGAGGGTTAAAGTGGCGGGTATAGAACGGAACAGCGTGGTAGACGGCCCGGGCCTGCGCACGGTTATTTTTGCCCAGGGCTGCCCCCACCGCTGCCCGGGCTGCCATAACCCGGGCAGCCACGACCCACGGGGAGGCACCTGGCGGGATACGGATGAGCTGTTTGCCGACATTTTAACTGACAAGAGTATCCGGGGGGTTACTTTTTCCGGCGGGGAACCCTTTGAGCAGGCTGCCGCCTTCGCTCACCTGGCAGGGCTCTGCCGGGAAAAAGGGCTGAGTATTGTTACCTATACAGGATATACTTATGAAGAGCTTGCTGCCAGGGCGGCAGCCGACCAGGACACGGCGGCTCTGCTTTTGGCCAGCGATATCCTGGTGGACGGGCCGTACCGGCAGGAAGAGCGCGACCTCAGCCTTGCCTTCCGCGGCTCGCGCAACCAGCGTGTTATCGACCTGGCGGCCACCAGGGCCGGGGGCAGGGTTGTCCTCTCCCCGCTCCACTACCGTTAAAACGGAGGATAAAATGTTAAAAAGCGCGGGTGGTGTCAGTTTTCTGACCTTTGGCGGCGCTTTGGGCGCTGTTACACACTGCTTTTCACTGCGGGGAGGCGGCGTCAGCGAACACCCTTACCACTGGCTGAATACCGGCTTTCATGTCGGTGACGACCGCGCGGCGGTGGCCGAGAACCGGCGCCGCCTGGCGGAGGCGGTAGGCTTCCCGGCACAGGACGTTGTGGCCGGCCAGCAGGTTCACGGTACCGTTGTAGCGGTGGTAACGGCGGCAGACAAAGGCAGGGGCGCCTGCAGCGACGAATCGGCGCTGCCGCAGACCGACGGGTTGGTCTCGGCGGAGCCGGGCCTGCCGCTGATGGCCCATTCCGCCGACTGCCTGCTTTTGTTTTTTTATAACCCGGGAGCCGGGCATATCGGCATGGCACACGCCGGCTGGCGGGGCGCGGTGGCCGGTATCGGCGGTGCCATGGTGGACGCCCTGCGCCACCTTGGTAGCCTGCCCGCTGACCTGCACGTTGCCCTGTCCCCGGCGATTGGCCCCTGCTGCTACCGGGTGGGAGCGGAGTTTCCGCGTCAGGTGCCGTCACACCTGCGGAAGCAGGTGCTGGTGCGAAGAGAGGGGGAGCTGTATTTTGACCTGCCGGGGCTGCAGCGGCTCTTGCTGGCAGAGTACGGCCTGCGGCCGGAAAACATCATCCCTTCACCTTACTGCACCGCCTGCCACCAGGACAAGTTTTATTCGTACCGCGGCGCCGGCGGGCGGACGGGCCGCATGGCCGGGGTGATAATGTTACCGTGGCGGGGAGAAAAATGAGAAAACAGCGGATGTTTACCGTAATAAACGGCAAGGCGTCCCAAAAGAAAAAAACCGGCAGGTTTAAAAAATTTTTCCTGGCAGCTGTGCTGGTGGTGGTGGCGGTGACAGCGGCCCGAAGCCTGTTGGCTTATGCCCGCACCATGCTGTCAGCCCGCCTGGTCCAGACGGTGGTAGCCGAAGAGGGTATCCTGGATATTACCGTAACGGCGGAAGGCCTGGTTGTCAGGCAGGAACACCTGGCGGCCGCCCCGGCCACCGGCACCCTGGAATGGCTGCTGGGGGAGGGGGAAAGGGTGGCGCTGGATACACCGGTGGCTGTTATTGACACCGGCACGGCCAGGGTGCCGTTCCTGTCTCCTGCACCCGGTATCCTGGTGCGGGGCCTGGACGGCCTGGAAGGGGTGCTCTCAGGGCAGGATCTGTCCCGGACTGACGTGGCTGTTTTCCGGGCGCTTTCTTTGGCTACCAGGGCTTTGGCCGACGGCGCCAAAGTAAGCCAGGGCACCCTGGTGTTCAAGGTCGTGGATAATTTCCAGTGGTTCCTGGTTTTTGACCTGCCGCAGGAAGAAGCTGTTCTGCTGGAGGGCAGGGACAGCCATACGCTTTGTTTTGCCGGCGGCAGGGAGCTGGTGGGGAAAGTCGCCCTGCGCCGGGCCGGGGAGGGCCGGGTGACCCTGGCCTATCGCCTGGACGAAGACCTGGGGGAAGCTCTGCAAAACCGCTTTGTCACAGCTTCTGTCATCGTTGCCAGGCCGCGCGGGGTGTTGCTGCCGGTCTCGGCCCTGGTGGAGCGGGCAGGGGAGAGCGGTGTCTATACGGTAACAAAATCAGTGGTGCAATTTCGCAGGGTGGATGTTTTGGGAGAGTCGGGCGACAGGGTGGCGGTCTCGGGATTGGCAGCGGGACATAAGGTAGTGGTAAACCCCACACTGGTAAGGGAGGGACAGCGCCTGTGACGGAGAATACGGCCAGGCTGGCGGCAAATATCAGGGAAATAAAAAACCGGCTGCAGCGAGCCGCGGCGGGGCGGGAGGTGAAGCTGGTAGCTGTCACCAAGAACGTTGCACTGGAGACAGTGCGGTCCGCCCTGGACCTGGGCCTTACCTGCCTGGGAGAAAACAGGGTGCAGGAGGCACTGCCCAAGGTTGCGGCCCTGCCTTTGGCCGAATGGCACTTCATCGGCAGGCTGCAGACCAACAAAGTGAAAGATGTGGTGGGACGTTTCAGCCTCATCCATTCGCTGGACCGCTGGCGGCTGGCGCTGGCGCTGCAGGAGCAGGCCGCCAGGCTGGATATTCCGGTGCGGGTGCTGGTCCAGGTCAACGTGGCGGGGGAGGAGCAAAAAGGTGGGCTTGACCCCGCGGAGCTTCAGGACTTCCTGGCAGAAGCCGCCCGTCTTTCCCATCTGAGGGTGGAGGGGCTGATGACCATGCCGCCATACTCACCCGACCCGGAAAACTCCCGCCCCTATTTCAGGGAACTGAACCGGCTTTTTTACGCCTGCCGCGTTCCCGGCACCACCATGAGATACCTTTCCATGGGGATGTCCGGGGATTTTGAAGTGGCGGTGGCGGAAGGGTCCAACCTGGTCCGTATCGGCAGCGCCCTTTTTGCAGGAGTTAATTGACAGGGGAGGTAACAGTGTGGTTAAGGTTTGGGAAAAAGTGCTGACGTTTCTTGGTCTCATGGAGGAAACCGGGGAGGAAGTCCTGGAGGAGGTGGAATTCGGCCGGCCGCAGGGCCGTAAAGCGCCGGTGCTGAACCTCCAGGGCAGCAGAAACAACATGAGGCTGGTGATTGTCAGGCCCGCGGAGTTTGGCGAAGCCCAGGCCATCGTGGAAAACATCAAGTCAAAAAAACCGGTTTTGGTAAACCTGGAAGGGGCCGAGCCGGGTGAAGCCAGGCGGATTATAGATTTTTTGTCCGGCGCCACCTACGCCCTGGACGGCAATATGCAGAAAGTGAGCCAGCATATCTTTGTTTTTGCTCCGGCCCAGGTCGAGGTCAACGCCCAGCTGCACCGCGGCTATGAAGAGCGGGTTGCCGCCACGCGGGAAGAATAAAAGAACACTTTCAGGCTTAGGTGATGACGGATGGACAGGGAACAGATCCTGGCCCAGTTTGAACAGGACAGCGAGCGCCTGGCGGCGGGGATAATGCTGGACCATATCAGCGAGGCGGAAAGCACCGGGCGCTTTGTACACGGCGATTTTCTTGATCCGTTTCTGGCCCGGGCGGCGGAGCGGGTCTTAAACCTGTTTAAGCAGGTGAAATACATAAGCTGGGGTGGCTACCCCGGCGCTGAACGGATACGCCACCTGGTGTTTCCCGCCGCCCGCGTGGCCGGTACAGAAGACGTGCCCCTCTCTTACGTAATGGTGGAGGCGGGACCGTTGGCGGTGGAGCTGACCCACCGGGATTACCTGGGAGCCATCCTGGGACTTGGTCTTCGTCGCGAGAAGGTGGGCGACATCATCGTGACCGGAGAAAATGCCGCCCAGGTCGTGGTGGCGCCGGAAATACTGCCGGTACTGCTTACGCAGCTTGATGCTGTCGGCCGCCACAGCGTGCGGGTAAGGGAAATCCGGGCGGATGAGCTTATTTTCGCTGCCCCGCGCGTGCGGGAAATCCGGGCCACCGTGGCCAGCCTGCGCCTTGATGCCGTGGCCAGCGCGGGCTTTGGCGTCTCCCGCAGCAAAATCACCCCTGCCATCCGGGCCGGGCAGCTGAAGCTTAACTGGCAGTCTGTCAAAAATGCCGGCGCCTCGGTAAAGGAAGGGGATGTTATTGCTTACGCCGGGCGCGGCCGGTTAGAGCTGGCCCGGATTACGGGAGAAAGCCGGAAAGGAAGGGTGCAAATTCTGTTAAAAAAACTCTCCTGACGGCAGGACTTAGTAAAAATGCAGCGAAAATAAGGGTATCATGGGATTTTACGGGAGGTGGGCAGTTTGCCGCTAACGCCAATCGACATCCAAAACAAGGAATTTTCCCGTTCCATCCGCGGTTTTTCTCCTTCTGAGGTGGACGAATTTCTGGAGAGGGTGGCCAAGGACTACGAAGAGCAGATTAAGGAGAATATTGCGCTTAAAGAAAAGATAACCCAGTTAAAGGACAAGCTCAGCCACTATCACAAGCTGGAAGAGACGCTCCACAACGCTATCGTTGTGGCCCAGGAGACTGCGGAAGAGGTAAAAAGAAATGCCACCAAGGAGGCGGAGCTGATTCGCCGCGAGGCTGAAAGGGACGCCGCCCGCATCCTGGAGGACGCACGCTACAAAGCCAGCCGCATCCTGTCGGAACACGACGAGCTGTACAAGCAGGCCCAGATTTATAAAATGCGCTTCCGTTCCCTGGTGGAGGCGCAGCTGGCGGCCCTGGAAATGGAAGACTGGCTGTCTATGGAAAACCGGCATGAAGAAGCCAGGCGCGCCTGATTCCCGCTAAACTTTAAGCAGGAGCGCAGCCTCCGCAGAACCGGCCGCGCCGCGCTTGACAGCGGTGCGGCCAATTGTTTATAATCAAGAGAAACCATAGAACAGAAAAAGCAATGAACGGGACGAGTAGGCCAGGGCACGCGCTGGCAGAGAGCCGGGGGCGGTGGAAACCCGGCAGGCGGTCTGGTTTGAAAATCACCCGTGAGCTGCAGGGTGAAATCGAGTAACCCTGGCCGGCAAAACGCCGTTAATGTTTTGAGGTGGCCGCTTTTTTGGGTGGCAATCCGGGTGGTACCGCGGGTTTGACTCCCGTCCTGTAACAGGACGGGTTTTTATTATTATTCCGGAGGTGTACCGTGGAAGAAAAAGACTACGCAAAAACCCTTAATTTACCCAGGACCGATTTCCCCATGCGGGCCAACCTGCCGCAGCGAGAGCCGGAAATTCTGGCCCGCTGGGAAAAACAGGATATTTACCGGCGGGTGCAGGAGAAAACGGCGGGGCGGCCCAAGTATGTTCTTCATGACGGGCCTCCTTACGCCAACGGCGATATCCATATGGGGACGGCGCTGAACAAGGTTTTAAAGGATATTATCATCAAGCACAAGTCTATGACCGGCTACGACGCGCCTTACGTGCCGGGCTGGGACACCCATGGCCTGCCCATTGAGCACCAGGTGGTGAAATCCGGCGTTAAACGCGAGGATACCACGCCTCTTGAGTTCAGACGGTACTGTCGCGATTACGCCCTGCATTACCTCGATGTCCAGCGTAACCAGTTTAAAAGGCTTGGCGTCCGCGGTGACTGGGAGAACCCGTATATTACCCTGAAACCGGAGTTTGAGGCCAGGCAAATTGAAGTGTTCGGCCAGATGGCCAACCGTGGCTATATTTACAAAGGGTTAAAGCCGGTTTACTGGTGCGCGGGGTGCGAGACAGCCCTGGCCGAAGCGGAAATAGAATACCGTGACCGCAAGTCTCCTTCCATTTATGTGGCTTTCCCGGTTAGCGACGGCAAGGGCAGGCTGTCCGGAGAAGTGAGTTTTGTCATCTGGACCACCACGCCGTGGACCATTCCCGCCAACCTGGCTGTCTGCCTGCATCCCGACTTTGCCTATGTGCGGGTAGCAACACCGCAGGGTGACCTGGTGCTGGCCGAGGAGCTGGTGGCCGGCGTGATGCGGGAGCTGAAAACAGAAAACTATACTGTCCGGGACAGATTCAGGGGCAGCGAGCTGGAGGGCGTTGTTTGCCGGCACCCCCTTTATCCCCGTGATTCGGTGGTAGTTCTTGGCACCCATGTAACCCTGGAAGCCGGTACCGGTTGTGTACACACCGCGCCCGGTCACGGCCAGGAGGACTACGAAGTGGGCCTGCGCTACAACCTTCCCATCTTTGCTCCTATGGATGGCAGGGGGCGTTTTACCGCCGAGGCCGGACCTTTCGCCGGGCTGCATTACGATGAGGGCAACAAGGCGGTCTGCCGGGCACTGGAGGCAGCCGGCGCCCTGCGCTCCTTCTCTTTTGTCAGTCACCCTTATCCCCACTGCTGGCGCTGCAAGGAACCGGTGCTGTTTCGGGCCACTGAGCAGTGGTTTGCTTCGGTGGAAGGGTTCCGCCGGGAGGCGCTGCGCGCCATCAGGGAGGTGCGCTGGATTCCCGCCTGGGGCGAAGAGCGTATCCACAATATGATTGCCGAACGCCAGGACTGGTGCATTTCCAGGCAGCGGGTCTGGGGTGTGCCCATCCCCATCTTCTACTGCGGCCATTGTGGCCGGGAACTGATCAACGATGATACCATCAGGGCGGTGGCCGAACTGTTTGCCCGGGAAGGGTCGGACGCCTGGTTCGCCCGGGAAGCCGCCGAAATCCTACCGGCTCATGTGGTCTGTCCCGGCTGCGGGCACGGGACTTTCCGCAAGGAAACCGATATAATGGATGTCTGGTTTGATTCCGGGTCCACCCACGCCGCGGTGCTGGAAACCCACCCCGACCTGGTTTCTCCTGCCGACCTGTACCTGGAAGGGTCGGACCAGTACCGGGGCTGGTTCCAGTCCTCGCTTTTGACTTCGGTGGCTACCCGGGGCCGCGCTCCCTACCGCGCCACCCTTACTCACGGCTGGGTGGTGGACGGTGAAGGCAAGAAAATGTCCAAGTCGCTTGGCAACGTCATCGCGCCGGAGCAGATTATCAAACAGTACGGTGCCGATATCCTGCGCCTGTGGGTGTCGTCTTCCGACTTTAAGAGCGATGTCCGGGTTTCGCCGGAAATCCTGAAACAGCTGTCTGAAGTTTACCGCAAGATCCGCAACACCATCCGCTATATACTGGGGAACTGCCACGACTTTGACCCCAAGCGGGATGCTGTGCCCTACGGTGATATGGATGAACTGGACCGCTTTGCCCTGCACCGGCTGCAGATGCTGACCGAGCGGGTCAGCCGCGCTTACGAGGAATTTGAGTATCATATCGTGTTCCACGCCATCCACAATTTCTGCGTGGTGGAAATGTCCAGTTTTTACCTGGATGTCCTGAAGGACCGTCTCTACATCTCCCCCGCCGCTTCTAAGCTGCGGCGTTCTGCCCAGACCGCCATGTATGAAATACTGGGAACCCTGGTCAGGCTGATTGCGCCGGTACTTACCTTTACCGCCGACGAGGTCTGGTGGTACCTGCCGGCGGAAACCCTGGCCAGCGTGCAGCTGGCGGAGTGGCCGGCGGTAAAACGGGAGTACAAAGACGATGCTCTGGCGGCGCGCTGGCAGAAGATGCTGGAGTACCGTGAAGTGGTCACCCGCAGGCTGGAAGAGGCCAGGCAGAACAAAGAAATAGGGGCGTCGCTGGGAGCCGCGCTGGACCTGTATGCCGATGAAGCAGCTTACGGGGCGCTTTTGCCCTTTGCCGAAAGGCTGGCCGAACTGTTTATCGTATCACAGTGCAGGCTGCACGGCCCCGGAGAAAGCGCTCCCGGCCTTGAACGTGACAGGGGCCTGGGCGTCCGGGTGAGCCCGGCTGAGGGCGAGAAGTGCGAGCGCTGCTGGGTGTATGACCCGGGAGTGGGGCAAAGCGGCGACCATCCCACCCTTTGCCCACGCTGCAGCCAGATAGTGACGTCTTTGTAACCGCAGGCGGCGCGCTTGGCAAAAGCGCGCTGTTTTCTTGGTTTTTTCGGTTATTTGCCGCCGGAAATGGGAAAATTTAAAGCAAGGGGAGGAATGGCGGATGAAGGACGAAAGCAGCAGACAGGATGAT
Organism: Dethiobacter sp.; assembly: GCA_020725465.1. Lineage (GTDB taxonomy): Bacteria > Bacillota > Dethiobacteria > Dethiobacterales > Dethiobacteraceae > DYEY01. The sequence goes on along the minus strand of DYEY01000061.1, from coordinate 25,874 downwards.
TTTTTGCTCAACCGGCTTAATCACCGGGTAGCCCGCCTGCTGCAGGAAATAGACAAGTTTAACATTGCCGAGTACATGGTGCTGTTGAACAGCCCGCGGCGGTTTTTCTGGATCAATTTTCTCGGTGGCCTGGGACGGGGCCTGGGGGCGGCGCTGGGGGCCACCGTCTTTGCCGCCATGGTTGTCTACATACTGCAGCGGATCGTGGTGCTCAACCTTCCGGTTATCGGAGATTTTATTGCCGAGATAGTCCGGATAGTACAGAACAGAATGCAAATGTAAGGAGGCGCATGTTATGACCATGGATTATTTCCGTGCCGTAAAAGAGCGGCGCAGCATCCGTTCCTTCAGCGCTGACCCGGTGCCGCGGGCCACGGTGATGCGGCTTGTGGAGGCGGCGGCCATGGCGCCCAGTGCCGGCAACGTCCAGCCCTGGCATTTCTATGTGGTGGAGGATGCAAGGCTGAAGCGGGAACTGGCCATAGCGGCCCTGAACCAGCTCTGGCTGGCCAGAGCTCCGGTGGTAATAGTTGTCTGTGCCGACCTGGCACGGTCACAGCGGGCCTACGGCGAACGGGGGCGTACACTCTACGCTTTTCAGGACACCGCTGCCGCCACCCAGAATATCCTGCTGGGCGCTACCGCGCTGGGCCTGGCCGCCTGCTGGGTGGGCGCCTTCAACGAGAAAATGGTGGCCGCTGCCCTGGCTATCGACGACCCCGCTATGGTGCCGGTGGCCATGGTGCCGCTGGGACACCCGGCGGGCCGGGAAGCGCAGGTTCCGGCCCGCCGGGCGGTGGAAGACATTGTGACCATAATTGCCGAAGGGGGACGCTGATTTGCCCGACAACGCAGAACGTGTCAACATAACCCGCCGTCGGCAGCTTGAAAAAATGAGGGAAGAGCTGCTCGCCCAGCTTGATACCGCGGAAGGGCTGCAAAAGCAGGTATCGCTCCGTGACGCCACCCAGGAACTGTCCATGGTGGACAACCACCCGGCCGATACAGCCAGCGAGAATTATGAGCGGGGCAAGGATATATCCCTGCACGAGAAGAACCTGCTTATCCTGGAAAAAGTGGAAGAAGCCCTTTTGAAAATTAAAACCGGTAAATACGGCCTTTGCGAGAACTGCGGGACAAAAATCCCGGAGGAAAGGCTGGAGGCCGTCCCCTATACCGGGTTTTGCATCAGCTGCAAACGGCGCGCCGAGGGAGTCCCCCACGACTACCCCCGGCCTATAGAAGAGCTGAACCTGATGTCGCCTTTCGCCCGTTCCTTCCTGGACGAAAAGGATTACACCGGCTATGACGGTGAAGACGCCTGGCAGGACGTGGCCCTCTACAACAAGCTGCCTCACGTTTATTACGAAGATGTGGGGGAAGACGACGAAACCTTGGGCTATGTGGAGGACACTGACCGGATTTCCAACCGTGACCACCAAAGACAGCTGCCTGATTAGTGCGAAACTGCGGTACCGGCCGGTTTACTGCGCCGGCAATCCCCTTCGGTGTAAATCCAGTCTGAGGGGATTTTATGGTTGACGGCGAAACACGTGTATTATACAATAGATGTATAATACAAATGTCCCTTCTGTGCCGTTAATCAATCAGGCAGCCGGAGCTGCAGGGAGGTTTAAAAGATGAAAAGGGATGAAAAAAAGTGCATGTCATGGACCTGTTGCGGAATGGGACCGGGACAGGAAGACACAGGGAGCGGCCAATCCGGGAACTGCTCCTGGCAGGGTGAGAAGGCAGGCACGCCGGCTGGCCCGGTAGCCAGGGCTGATACCAGGCTAAATTGGCGTGATATTACCGGAGCCTGGAAAGCGCGCTGGGGGATGGGCAGAATGAATTACCGCGTAGCGCCGGGCCTCTACGCGGTGGGCACTCCCGGCCCTGACTCCCCGGTGCTGGTAACGGCCAACTACAAGCTGAGCTTTGATTCCCTGCGCCGGGAGCTGTCCGGGTTGGACGCCTGGCTGATGGTAGTCGACACAAACGGGATCAATGTCTGGTGTGCCGCGGGTAAGGGCACCTTCGGCACCACCGAAGTGGTACGGCGCATTGCCCAGGTGAACCTGCGGGAAATCGTTTCCCACCGGACAATAATCCTGCCCCAGCTGGCCGCTCCGGGAGTGGCGGCGCACGAGGTGCAGAAACAATCCGGGTTCAGGGTTGTCTTTGGCCCTGTGCGGGCGGCGGATGTTCCGGCCTTCCTGCGGTCAGGCTACAAAGCCACGCCGGAGATGAGACAGGCGGGCTTTGGCTTCAGGGAGCGTCTGGCGCTGGTCCCGGTGGAACTGGCGCACCTGGCCGGGCCGGTACTGGTACTGGCACTGGCGCTGCTGGGACTTAACGCCACCGCTGCCTGGCTGAAAGGAACCGGTGTTTCTTTGGCGCTGCTTATGGCCGGCACAGCTTTAAACCTTGTGCCTTTCCTCGGCGCTATCCTGGCCGGAGCAGTCCTGGTGCCCGCCCTGCTGCCGTTTATTCCGGGCAGGGCTTTTGCCTGGAAAGGCTGGCTGCTTGGAATGTTGTGGTCCCTTGTTTATATTTTTGGGTTCGCTGCCGTAACCGGCGCGGTTCAGACAGTGGGGTACCTTCTGTTTTTGCCGGCGGCGTCCGCTTTTCTTGCCCTGAACTTTACCGGTTCCACAGCTTACACTTCCCTGTCAGGGGTACTTAAAGAAATGAATTTCGCGCTGCCCGCCATTATTGTTGCCTCAGGAGCGGGCCTTTGCGGCATTATCACCGGTTTTTTCCTGTAACTCAGACATCAGCCGGCAAGTAAAAAAAACAAGGAGAGTAAAGATGAAACTGCGCTACCTGAAGAACGTGGTTACCCTGAAGTTGGATGCGGCCAGGTGCAACGGTTGCGGGACCTGCATTGAAGTTTGCCCACGGGGTGTTTTTGCCGGCACGGGGAAAGGCCCCGTCACCCTGCAGGACCGTGATGCCTGTATGGAGTGCGGTGCCTGTGCCCGGAACTGCGCCTGTGGAGCCGTCAGCGTCCGTCCCGGGGTGGGATGCGCCTATGCTATTCTGATGAGCAGGCTGAACCGCAAAGGGGGCCCCTGTGACTGCACCCTGGAGGATTACTCCCTTTAGCCGGACAGCAAAGAAAAAGCGGAACAGGATAACACCTGTTCCGCTTTTTTTAAATAAAACTACTGCTCGATGTAAACGTCCTTTAACAGGAACATCCGCGCCGGAGTGGAATCAAAGCCCTTCACCGCAGTGCTGACGCCGGTGAGGTCTTCGATGTGAATGAGGTAAAGCATGGGGGCCAGGTCTACCAGTCTTTCCTGGGCTTCCCTGTAGTAGGCCAGCCGCTTGGCCGGGTCGGGTTCCTGGCGGCCCTTGTCCAGCAGTTCATCTACTTTTTCATCCTTAAAGAAGCTGCGGTTGCCCGCTTTCCCCTGGTTGGAGGAATGGAAGAGGGCGGCGTACATGGCATAGTCGCCGTCCAGAGTGGGGGTAGACCAGCCGAGGATGAACATGTCGTGCTTGCCCTCGCCGGTGCTGTCCAGGTAGGCACCCCACTCCATGACTTCAATGGTCACGGTGATGTTAAACTCGCGCAGCTTGGACTGGATATATTCGGCAATCTGGATACGGGCCGGGTTGTCGTTGGTCCAGATGGTGGTGCTGAACCCTTTTTCATAACCGGCTTCTGCCAGCAGCTGTTTGGCCCTTTCCTTATCGAAAGGTATGGACTTAACAGAAGGGTCGTAACCGAACACGCCGGGGGCGATGGGCCCTACCGCCGGGATGGCGGTTCCCCTGTAGATGCCGTCCACAATGTCCATCTTATTGATAGCCATGGAAATGGCCTGGCGGACGCGCACATCATTAAAGGGGGCTTTCTGGCAGTTGAAACCCACATAAGCCAGGCTGGTGGCCGACTTGCGGTGCAGGTAGGCGCCCGGCATACTGGCCACCCGCTTCACGTCACTGGGCTGGATAGGATCTGCGATGTGGGCGTAGCCGGTTTCCAGCTCGGAAAGGCGGGTGAGGTTTTCCGGGACTACCTTAAAAGTCACGCTCTCCAGCTTGGGCTTCTGGCCCCAGTAGTCTTCATTGCGGACCAGTTTAAGCTGGTTGCCGGGTGTCCAGCTTTCAAGCCTGAAGAAACCTGTCCCCACAGGGTTCTGCGACAGGTATGACCCGGGCTTCTTGCCGGCCGCCATTTCCTCGTAATCTTTCTTGATGGCTTCGATGCTGATGATGCCGCCGCCGTTGTGTGCCAGATGGGCCGGCAGCGGGGCGAACGGGAACTTGGTCTTAAAGCGGACCGTATAGTCATCTATCACAGTTACTTCCTCGATCATGCTGAACAGAAACAGCCGCTGGGAAGCAATGGCCGGGTCCAGCAGGCGGTCGAAGGTGGCCTTGACGGCATGGGCGTTAAAATCGGTGCCGTCGTGGAATTTAACCCCTTTGCGCAGGATAAACTCCCAGGTGGTGTCGTCGAGCGCTTTCCATTCGGTGGCGAGCAGCGGCTGAAGCACATTGTTTTTGTCAAAAATGACCAATGTTTCGTAAAGGTTGTAAGTAACGTTGGATGACGGGACATCGTTGCCGGTGTGCGGATCAAGAGTTACGGCATCGGACAGGAGGGCCATTACAAGGTCTCCGCCCGGAGCCGGCTTATCCGGAGCCGCCGGACCCGGGGCCGGCGCCGGTTTCTGCCCGCATGCCGCCAGCAACAGCAGGATCACCAAGAGGCTGACAACCAGGAACAGCTTTTTCCTTTTTACCACTTTTGACTTTCCCCCTTTTTGGTTTGTTTAAATCCCGGTGTGTGCTTTGCCGGCTAAGGTTTTTTTGCTTTTTCGGGTAAAGCAAAAAAAGGCTACAAAAAAGCAACACTTTCAATTATACTATAAATGACCCAAAAAAAATATATCCTGGAATTTTTTTCAGAGAAAAAAACTCTATCAAGGCAATTATCACTACGGTGAAATATTGTTATAACACCACAGCCATTCGCTGAGTACTATTTTCTGAAAGGATGGATGCAATGAATAAAACGGCCGCTGAGATTCCGGTTTCTCCTCAGGGTACAGGGACTTTTATTTCCGGCATATCTGCATTTTATAAAAAAATCAGCAAGAACAGGGGGGCGCTTATCGGCGGCTATCTGATTTTATTCTTTATCATAGTTGCCGTTGTGGGTCCCCTCTTAACCGTGCACGACCCATTTGAGGTGGACTACTCAAAAATACTGCTTGCCCCTTCCACCACGCACTGGCTGGGCACCGACCATAACGGGAGAGATGTTTTCACCCGTATTGTTCACGGCATGTCCATCACCCTTACCATTGGCTTTTCATCGGTTACGGTGGGAGCCCTCATTGGCATCCCCCTTGGCATTTTATCGGGATATTACGGCCGGATGCTTGATACGGTCCTGATGAGGTGCATTGACGTGCTGCTGGCTTTTCCCGGTATCCTGCTGGCGCTCTCACTGGTCAGCGTGCTGGGAGGAAGCGTCAGAAATTTAATTATAGCGGTGGGCGTTTTTTCCATACCCTCCTTTGCCAGGATTGTACGCGGCTCCACCATGGCTGTACGCAAACTGGAGTACATTGATGCGGTACGGGCCCTGGGCGCCAGCGATTTGCGCATTATCTTCCGGCACATCCTGCCCAATATCCTTTCGCCCATTATTGTGCAGGCGACCATCCGCATTGCCATCTCCATTCTCATCGCCAGCGCCCTGTCTTTTCTCGGGCTCGGACCCAAACCTCCCACCCCCGAATGGGGGGCGATGCTGAGCCAGGCCCGCAGCTATATGTATGACCATCCCCACACCGCGCTCTTCCCGGGGCTGGCCATCGTCTCTGTGGTATTATCGTTTAATATTTTCGGCGACGGCCTGAGAGATGCCTACGATCCCAGGCTGAAAGCATAGGGGGTCGGGAGAATGCTTACCTTTATCATTCGCAGGCTGCTGCAGGCGGTGCCGGTAGTCATAGGTGTTACCATCCTGGTTTTTTCCCTGATGCATCTCATCCCGGGAGATCCGGCCCAGATTATCGCCGGGGAAGCGGCGCCGCCGGCCCAGGTGGAAGCTTTGCGGGAAAGGCTGGGGCTAAACGACCCTATTCCGGTTCAGTATTTTAAGTACATAGGCAGGCTGGTACGGGGAGACCTGGGGCAATCGATACGCAGCAGCCGGCCTGTGCTGGACGAAATTAAAATAAGGTATAAAGTCACCTTCAGGCTGGCTTTTATGAGCCTGACCGTAAGTTGCCTGATCGGACTAACCGCCGGGGTTATTTCGGCGGTCCGACAATATAAACCGGACGATACCCTGGTGATGGTGGCGGCCTTGTTCGGGTTGTCCATGCCCAGTTTCTGGCTGGGCCTGATGCTGATAAAGTATATTGCGGTACAGCTGATGCTGGTGCCGCCGTCGGGCTGGGGAACCTGGCAGCAGGCCATTCTGCCGGTTATTACCCTGGGCACATCGGGCGCTGCTATTATTGCCAGGATGACCCGGTCCAGCATGCTGGACGTAATCAACCAGGATTATATCCGGACCGCCAGGGCCAAAGGGTTGCCCGAGCGGATAGTCATTTACCGGCATGCCCTCAAAAACGCTTTGATACCGGTAGTGACGGTGGTGGGTCTTGAGCTGGGCGCGCTGCTGTCCGGCACGGTGGTAACGGAGACGGTCTTTGCCATCAACGGCATGGGCAGGCTGGCCATTCAGGCCATCAGCTCCCGGGACTTCCCGGTGGTGCAGGGGGTTGTACTGGTATTTGCCCTGACCTTTGTGACCGTAAATCTGCTGGTGGATATTTCTTACCGTTATCTGAACAAGCGCATGGAGTTGTTCTAATAGCTTGCGGGCGGAAAAAGAGGTGCGTATTTTGGAGAAAAACAACACTTTGCTGGCCATAAGAGATCTGAAAACGTCGTTTTTTACCGAAGAGGGCGAGGTAAAGGCGGTGGACGGCGTAACCCTGTCCGTACCGCGGGGCGAAACCATCGGTGTGGTGGGTGAGTCCGGGTGCGGCAAAAGCGTAATGGCCCTGTCGGTCCTGCGGCTTATTCCAAGACCTGGCAGGATAATCGGCGGGGAGATAATTTTTAAAGGCGAGGACATCCTGAAGAAAACCGAAAAGGACATGCTGAAGATCCGTGGCAACCAGATATCAATGATTTTCCAGGAACCGATGACCTCACTCAACCCGGTGTTTACCATCGGCGAGCAGCTGAGGGAATCCTTCCAGGTGCACCAGAACATGAGCAAGCGGGAGGCTTTCACTCAGTCCATCGGGATGCTGAAAATGGTGGGGATTCCTACTCCGGAGAAAAGAATACACCAGTATCCCTTCGAGCTGTCCGGGGGCATGCGCCAGCGGGTTATGATTGCCATGGCCTTGGCCTGCACGCCCGAACTTCTTATCGCCGACGAACCCACAACTGCCCTGGACGTGACCATCCAGGCCCAGATTCTGGAGCTGATCAAAGAGCTGCAGACCAGGCTCCATATGTCCGTGGTTATCATTACCCATGACCTGGGGATCGTGGCAGAAACCTGCAATTACGTGGCGGTGATGTATTGCGGCGGCATCGTGGAGTATGCGGATGCGTATACCCTGTTCACCGCCCCCCGGCATCCCTATACGGTGGGCCTGTTTAACTCTCTGCCCCGCCATGATGTGGACAGGGAAGAACTGGCAGCCATCAGGGGGACTGTGCCAAGTCCGGCTGAGATGCCCGCGGGTTGCCGTTTTACCCCCCGCTGCCCCTACGCCGAAGAAATCTGCTCCAGGCAGCTCCCGGATTTATTGGCTTTGGCAGACGGCAGGCTGGTGAGGTGCTGGATTTATGCCACCGGCTGGAAAGGTCAGAAGGAGGTGACCTTTTCCGGTGTCTAAAGAACTTTTGAAAGTGGAAGGGCTGAAGCTGTACTATCCGATTAAGGGCGGTGTTTTCGGCCAGACGGTGAACCACGTCAAAGCCGTGGACGGAATTTCTTTCACCGTTAACGAAGGGGAAACAGTAAGCCTGGTGGGGGAATCGGGGTGCGGCAAATCGTCTGCGGGCAGAGCCATACTCCGCCTGGAGGAACCCACGGCGGGTTCGGTGGTTTTCGACGGCAAAGACCTGGTCACTTTGAGCAAAAGCGAAATGAGGAAAGTGCGGAAAGACCTGCAGATTATCTTTCAGGACCCTTACGCTTCCATAAATCCACGCCAGACCATAGTAAAAGTTCTGGAGGAAGCCATGCAGATCCAGAACATCCTGCCCAGGGAGGAAAGGAGGGCCCGCGCCATAGAGCTATTGGAGAAGGTGGGGCTGGCCGCCTACCAGGCGGATCGCTTTCCCCACGAATTCAGTGGCGGCCAGAGACAGCGCGTCGGCATCGCCCGGGCTTTGTCCTTAAACCCGAAGCTGATTATCTGCGATGAGCCGGTCTCGGCACTGGACGTGTCGATCCGGGCCCAGGTGCTTAATCTTTTGAAAAAGCTGCAAAAAGAGTTTAAACTGACCTATCTTTTCATTTCACACGACCTGGGAGTGGTCCGGCATATTTCAGACCGGATAATGGTAATGTACCTGGGGCATATTGTGGAAATCGCCGACAAAGTATCGTTATTTGAAAATTCCCGGCACCCTTATACCAGGGCGTTGCTCTCCGCCATACCGGTGCCCAATCCGGAGAAGGGACGGCAAAGGCAGCGCATCATACTGAAAGGGGACGTTCCGTCACCCATCAACCCTCCCGCCGGCTGCCGCTTCCACACCCGCTGCCTGTATGTCAAAGACAGGTGCCGGGAAGAAATCCCGGAGCTGAGAGGGGGCGGGCACCTGGCAAACGGCCACCTGGTCGCCTGCCATTATTTTGAGGAGATTGAGGCGGGCGGCGGGAAAACGGTTTAAAATTTTTTTACTGGTTATAATAATTACATTTAAGCTCAACGCCCGTTTGCATGCGGTTTTTGCGCACATCTCGGGTTTGTTGTGCGTACGCCATCTCTGTGGTAAAATAGGGAGCAGCAATGTCAGGGAGGCGCTTATGGCTTTTGTAATAATGGCGGCGGGTGTTTTTGCCCTGGACCAGGTAAGCAAACTGGTGATAGACACGCTGATGCATACCGGCCAGAGCATTCCTGTTATTGACGGCATTTTTCATCTTACCTACGTCCGGAATCCTGGCGCCGCCTTCGGCATCCTGCCCTACCGCACCGGGTTCTTTGTGCTGGCCACCCTGGTGGTCACAGTGTTAATACTGATTTATTACCGGCAGCTGCCTGACGGCCACCAATACCTGCGCGCCGCCCTGGCCCTGCAGCTTGGTGGGGCCCTGGGCAACCTGACAGACCGTGTGCGTTTGGGCGCTGTTATTGATTTTCTTGATTTCCGTGTATGGCCGGTTTTCAACCTGGCAGATATAGCCATTGTTACCGGCGTTGGCCTTTTGATTCTTGACCTGGTCCGCTCACCCCGGGAGAAAGGAATATAGCATGTATCCTGTTATACTGCGCATTGGCGGCTTTTCCCTCTACTCGTACGGGCTGATGATAGCCCTGGCTTTTGCCACGGGCATATTCCTGCTGCTGAAAAGTGCGCGGCGGGAAGGACTGCCCGAAGAAAAACTGCTGGATATGAGCCTGTGGATAACTGTGGCCGCGCTGGCAGGCTCCCGCCTCCTGTACATATTGATTGAGCTCCCCGCTTTTCTGGCTGAACCGCGCAACATCTTCAACATCCGCAGCGGCGGGCTTTCTTTTCACGGCGGACTGGCTTTCGGTATAGCCGCCGGGCTCATCTATACTTACCGCCAGCGCCTGCCCCAGGGCAGAATCGCTGACCTGGTCGCCCCGCTTCTGGCTCTGGGCTACGCCCTGGTACGCATCGGCTGCCTGCTCAGCGGCTGTTGTTTCGGTATTCCTTCCACCGTGCCCTGGGCATTGCCCGCGGCATACCGTGACTCCACCCTCCGTCATCCCACTCAGCTTTACGCTTTTGTCGCGTCACTGGCCATCTTTGCGCTGTTGCAGTACCGCCGTTCCCGCACCCGCTTTCACGGCCAGCTCTTTCTTGAGTTCATCGCCTACTACAGCATCTACCGTTTCGTGGTGGAATTCTTCCGCGAGGTAAGCGTTTACTTCGGCTTCCTAACTCTGGGCCAGGCCGCCAGCCTGGTGGCGGCTGCAGCAGCTTTTGCCGCCATCAGACTCTGGCCTTTCAGGAAAACGGAGTCCAAATGAGGGAAGCGGAATTTACTGTACCGGACGGTTTGGCAGGTGAGCGCCTGGACCTGGCGGTCTGCCGCCTGGCAAGCGAACTGACCCGGGCCAGGGCGCAGAAGCTCTTACTGGAAGGCCACATTACCGTTGATGGGGAGCGGCGCAAGGCCAATTACCGGGTGCGGGCGGGTGATGTAATCAGTATTGCCATCCCTCTTTCGCGTAAACCCGGGACGGCGGCCGAAGCCATCACCCTCCATATCCTTTACGAGGACAGTGACCTGCTGGTGCTGAACAAGCCCAAGGGCATGGTGGTTCACCCTGCCGCCGGCCACAGCGGCGGCACACTGGTAAACGCCCTGCTCCACCACTGTGAAAATCTTTCCGGTATCGGCGGCGAGGCCAGGCCCGGTATCGTGCACCGCCTGGACAAGGATACCTCCGGCGTTTTGGTGGTGGCCAAAAACGACGCCGCCCATCTTGCCCTGTCGGTCCAGTTTAAAGAGCATACCATCACCAGGGAATACGTGGCCGTCGTTCACGGTGTCCCGGTCGAAGACAAGGGCACCATCGAAGGGGCAATCGCCCGCCACCGCACAGACCGCAAAAAAATGGCCATTGCCCCGCCCGGCACAGGCAGGGCGGCCCTGACCCATTTCCGTGTACTGGAAAGATTTAAGCGCCATGCCTACCTGGCGCTGCGCCTGGAAACAGGCCGCACCCACCAGATACGCGTTCATCTCTCGGCGCTCGGTCACCCGGTGGTGGGCGATGCGGTTTACGGGCCGAAGCGAGCGTTCCGTAATTTCAGGGGCCAAGCCCTGCACGCCCGGCTGCTTGGGTTCAGTCACCCGGCAGACGGCAGGAAAATGGTTTTTGAGGCTATGCCTCCGGAAGATTTTTTACAACTGCTCTCTTTTTTGCGGAAAGAGGAGAAACCGTCATGACTGGAAAACAGATAATGGACGGGGAGGCCATACGCCGCGCCCTGACCAGGATTGCCCACGAAATAGTGGAAAGAAACCAGGGTACGGAAGGCCTTGTGTTGGTAGGCATCAGGACCCGGGGCGCCCCCCTGGCGGAACGCATCGCACGCAACATCGGGCGCTTTGAAGGGGTTACGCCACCGGTGGGTTGCCTGGATATCACACCATACCGGGATGACCTCACCGAACCGACGGCAGCTACCCAAACCGGCGTAAGCTTTCCCGTTACCGGCAGCAGGGTTGTCCTGGTGGACGATGTCCTCTACACCGGGCGAACCGTCCGCGCCGCCATGGATGCCCTGACTGACCTGGGCCGGGCCCGCTCCATCCAGCTGGCGGTACTGGTGGACAGGGGCCACCGGGAGCTGCCGATTCGCGCCGACTACGTCGGCAAGAACGTGCCCACCAGCCGCCGCGAGAACATCGCCGTCATCCTGGCCGAAACCGACGGCCAACCCGACCAGGTCCTTCTCCAGCCCGAACCCTGAAACAGATGACACGGGGACGGTTCTTTTGTCATCTCTTGGGTGACACGGGGACGGTTCTTTTGTCATCTCTTTAATGCGAGCGGGCTCTTACAATTTCCTATACTGTACCCGGTGAGAGGTACATTTTTTATTACTTTTTTTAGCCTAACAGACTTGAAATAATCTGAAATGTTATGACAAAAATATTAAGTTATTTAAGCCTGTTGTCTTTGCTGGGGCTGGCAGGAATTTTTACTGGAAACCATGGTTTTTATGGTTTCCTCGGCTTCCTGGGGTTTGGCGGAGTCAGGAATGATGAAAGACTATCGCTGAATCTGGGAAAAGCATCCCTTAACGCCCTTGCTGTGTCGCTGGTAGGGATGACTGTTTTGGTTGTTGTTACAGCTCTTCGGATACAAAAGGCCGTCCCGGACTGGTGGCTGCAGTCTTCATTGCTCAGCTTGCTACTTCTTCCTTTCTTTTAATTTTTACGATGTAAGGGGGTAAGTATCAGCTTGGGTCGTATCAGGAACCGTATTAAAGAGTACCGCGCCCGCTACGGGCTTACCCAGGAACAACTGGCAAATGCGGTGGGAGTACGCCGTGAGATTATAGTCCATATGGAAAATGACAGACACTCACCTTCACTTGATCTGGCTTTTCGGATAGTACGCACTTTAAGGGCTGGTGTTGAGGATATTTTTTTCTGGGATGATGAAAAGAGCTGATGTAAAATATGCGCTTGCTATTGATGACAAAAGAACCGTCCCCGTGTCACCCTGTCGTGGCAGCTTTTTGTCAGGAATTTTTTTGTTACTTCGACAAGGTAAAAGGAAGGAATGGGTCGAAGTATATATTTTATGCAACAAAGAGACCGGGAGGGATATATTTGCCAAAGGTTGTTATTGATGAAGCTCGCTGTAAGGCCTGTGCTTTCTGTGCCAGTGTCTGTCCCAAAAAACTGATTGAACTCGGGGGACCGATAAATCAGCTCGGCTACCAGCCGGCTTTTTTCAGCCCGGACCGGGAAGGGGAATGCACCAGCTGCGCTTTATGCGCGGAGATGTGCCCCGATGTGCTGATTGAAGTTTTCCGGGAAGAAAAAGCGAGCTAAGGAGAGGCGAGGTATGGAAGAGAGAATAATGCTAAAAGGCAGCGTTGCCCTGGCAGAGGGTGCGCTGACGGCAGGCTGCCGTTACTATTTTGGTTACCCCATCACACCGCAGAACGATATACCGGAATATCTCTCCCTGCACATGCCGGAGCGCGGCGGGGTGTTTATCCAGGCGGAAAGCGAAGTGGCTTCCATTAATATGCTGCTGGGTGCCGCTGCCGCCGGCGCCCGGGCCATGACTTCTTCCTCCGGCCCGGGGATTTCGCTGATGCAGGAGGGCCTGTCCTACATGGCCGGTTCGGAGCTGCCCTGCGTGGTTGTGAATATTACCCGGTCCGGCCCCGGGCTTGGCGGCATCAGCCCCACCCAGGGCGACTACAAGCAGGCTACCTGCGGTGGCGGACATGGTGATTACTACCTGATAGTGCTGGCCCCTTCCTCGGTGCAGGAAATGTACGATCTTACCATTCGGGGGTTTGAGCTGGCGGACAAATACCGCAACCCGGTGATGATATTGGGGGATGCGATCCTAGGCCAGATGAAGGAGCCGGTAACGCTGCGGGATGCCAAACCGGTTACTTACGATAAGCCCTGGGCTCTGACCGGCCCAAAGGGGCGGAAGCCGCAGCTGGTTAAGTCGCTTTACCTCAAAGACGGCGAGATGGAGGTCCATAACTGGAAGCTGGCCGAAAAATACCGCCGCCTGGCTGAGGAAGATACCATGGTGGAAGTGGACGAGGATGCGGACGCAGATATCGCGGTGGTGGCTTACGGCTCCTGTGCCCGCATCGTGATATCGGCGGTGGAGATGGCCCGGGAGGAAGGTATCCGGGTGTCCCGTATCCGGCCCATCACCCTTTATCCCTTTCCTTCCGGTGAAATTAGGAGGGTATCGGAAAAGGTGGGCAGATTCCTGACGGTGGAGATGAATACCGGGCAGATGGTCAGGGATGTACGGCTTTCTGTGGCCCCGGGTTGCGACGTGCGGTTATTGGCCAGGCCGGGGGGCGCTATTCCCACGCCCCAGCAGATACTGGCTGAAATCAGGAAAGCGCTGGAGTAAGGAGCGAAGCAGATGAAACAGGTTTTTAAAAGGCCCGAGACGTTAATTAAGACAACAACCCATTTTTGCCCCGGCTGCCACCACGGTACGGTTCACCGCCTGGTGGCGGAGGCCATCGACCGCTTGGGTGTGCGGGAAGACACCATCGGTGTGGCCGGGGTGGGCTGCGGCGTTTTCCTTTACGACTACCTGGCGGTTGACGTGTGTGAAGCCCCCCATGGCCGTGCTCCCGCGGTTGCCACAGGGATAAAAAGAGTAAATCCGGAAAAAATCGTCTTTACCTACCAGGGTGACGGTGACCTGGCTTCCATCGGCATGTCGGAAGTGGTGCATACAGCCAACCGCGGTGAAAATATTACTGTTATTTTTGTAAATAACAGCGTGTACGGCATGACCGGCGGCCAGATGGCTCCCACCACCCTGCTTGGACAGCAGACCACCACTTCTCCCCGCGGGCGGGACTTCCACTATGACGGCTATCCTATACGCATGGCGGAGATGCTGGCCACGCTGGAGGGAGTGGCCTTTGCGGCCAGGGTGGCGGTGGATAAACCGGCCAACCTTCGCAAGGCCAAGCAGGCGGTGAACACGGCCTTTGAGATGCAGGCCAAAAATATGGGGTTTACTTTTGTGGAGCTGCTGTCCGCCTGCCCCACCAACTGGTATATGACGCCGTTGGCGGCTCTGCGCAGAATTGAGGAAGAGATGATTCCATATTACCCGCTTGGTATCTTCAGGCAGAGAAAAGCGGCCGACTACCTGTAACGCTAACGAAGGAGAGATGAAAATGCTATATGACGTTATTATGGCTGGATTCGGCGGGCAGGGCGTGCTGCTCATCGGGGATTTGCTGGCCTTTGCCGCTATGCGGGAGGGGCGGCAGGTGACCTGGATGCCGGCCTACGGCGTTGAGATGCGCGGCGGTGCCGCCAATTGCACGGTAATTATCTCCGACCGCAAAATCGGCTCTCCTTTGAGCGTGGAGCCGGCAGCTCTTATTGCCATGTCCCAGCCGGGCCTGGTCAAGTTCCGTGAACGGGTCCGCCCGGGCGGCCTGATGGTTATAAACACCTCGTTGGCCGACCCGGAAAGCGTGGCCAGAAATGATGTTGAGGTGGTTGGCCTGCCTGCCAACGAAATAGCCACCGAAGAGCTTAATGACCCGAAAAATGCCAATATGGTGGTCCTGGGTGCTTTTATCACCAAAAGCGGTGCAGTCTCTTTTGAAAAGACCCTGGATTCCCTGTCCGCGTTTCTGCCGCCGGAGCGGCAGCGGCTGGCGGAGGGAATTGCCCGGGCACTGCAGCGCGGCAAATTATTTGCACAGGAGGGTCGTTGATGGATGAGCTGAACAACGGTAAACAGAACGGTTACCTGCCGGAAGAGATGCGGGTGGCGGAGAGGATAAAAGCGCTGCGCCTGGAAAAGGGGCTTTCGCTGCCTGAAATGGCGGAGCGCACCGGCTTCTCGTCGGCGCTTATTTCCCAGATTGAAAATCACCTGGTGTCTCCGCCTCTTGGCACCCTGATCAAGATTGCCAGGGCGCTGGAGGTGGATATCTGCGAGTTCTTCGGTGACAAAAAAGATTTGCCCTACATAGTGGTGCGCCGGGGTGAGCGCAAAAAAGTGGCGCGGGTAGCCTCCCGGCAGGGAGTCAAATACGGCTATAACTATGAGACGCTGGCCTTTGGCCTGGCGGACAGGCATATGGAGCCCTTCCTGGTAACGCTGGAACCTGCTACCATCCGCGACCGGGGCGCCTACAGCCACGAGGGCGAGGAATTCCTGTTTGTGTTGGAGGGGGAAGTGGAGGTGCACCTGGGAAAGGAAGTGGAAGTCCTGGTTCCGGGTGACAGCATCTATTTTCATTCCACCCTGCCCCACCGTGTGCAGTGCCGGGACGAGGGGGGCGCCCGGCTACTGGCGGTGTTGTACCCGGGCCGGAAAGACGGATAGAAACCGCTATGGCAAGGCTCACCGCCGGGTGAGTCTTTTTTATTGATTTCTGGATGCAGGATATTTGGGTTTTTGTCCGAATAAATATTACAAATCAGCCCAAGGGGTGAGCCGGTTGGATAAAGACAAAAAACTTCCCTGGTCAGCCTCCTACCCGCCGGATCAGAAAATTAGCCTGTCATACCCGAAACAGCCGCTGACTGCTTTTCTGGATTACACGGCAGAACATTTTCCCGATCGGACGGCGCTTGTATTTATGGGCAAAAAAATGAATTACGCGGCGCTTAAAGACGCTGCAGACAGCCTGGCTTCAGGCCTGGCCGGGCTTGGTGTGAAAAAAGGTGACCGGGTGGCTGTGCTGCTGCCAAACTGCCCGCAGTTTGTCATTGCTTTTTTTGCCATACTCAGGCTGGGTGCGGTAGTGGTGCCGCTGAACCACCTCAGCGTGGAGAGGGAACTGGCGGAACAGCTACGCTCCGTCTCCTGCCGGGTCATTATCTGTCAGGACGCCAGGTTCAGCAGGTTGTCGTCGATCCACGCCTCCCTCGGCGTGGAAACCTGTATAATCACCGGCCTGCATGAGTTCATGTCGCCACTGGGCGCCTTTTTCTACCGGCGCCGCCTGCGCCGCCAGGGCCGGGAGCCGGGGCCGGTTACGGGCTGTATCCGTTTCGCGGACCTGTTGATGCCGGGGGGCAGTCCCCCGGCGGTAGCTGTTGATTCTGACCGGGACCTGGCGGTTTTACAGTTTACCGGCGGGACCACCGGCACTCCCAAAGCGGCCATGCTCACCCATTATAATCTTGGTGTCAACGCCATACAGCTCAGGGAATGGTTTGCCCGTCGTCCTGAAATCAGGGAAGTCCTCCTTGGTGTACTGCCGCTTTCCCATATTTTCGGCCTGACAGCGGTGATGAACCTGGCGGTGGCACTGGGCGCCGCCATGGTCTTGCTGCCCCGTTTTGACCCGGGAGAAGCGCTGGCGGCCATAGAGCGCCACCGGGTGACCATGTTCCCCGGTGTGCCCACCATGTTTGCCGGCATTTCGTCCTACCGCCACCTGAAGCGGTACAGGCTGGGCTCGCTGCGCTTCTGTATCAGCGGTGCGGCCGCCCTTGCCCCGGACCTGGCCTCCCGTTTTGAGCAGGTTACCGGCCTGCCGCTGCTGGAGGGATACGGCCTCACCGAAGCCTCTCCGGTGACTCACTGCAACCCGCCGGAAAACCCGCGCAAAGGAAGTGTGGGGCTGGCGCTGCCGGATACCCGGTGCAGGATAGTCGACCTGGAAACAGGGGAAAGGGAGCTTCCCCTGGGTGTGGCCGGTGAGCTGATTATCAGGGGCCCCCAGGTTATGGCCGGTTACTGGGACCGTCCTGACGAAACAGCCACCGCCCTGCGGAACGGCTGGCTTTACACCGGGGATATCGCCCGCCTTGATCCGGAAGGCTTCACTTACATAGTGGACCGCAAAAAAGACCTGATTATTGACGGCGGCTATAATATATATCCGGAAGAGATAGAGAAGGTACTCCTGGAGATGCCGCAGGTGGCCGACGTGGCGGTGGTGGGACTGCCCGACCAGATACGGGGCGAGAAAATAAAGGCTTATATTGTACCGGCTGAAGGCGTTCATTTAACCCGGGAGGAGATCCTGGAACATTGCCGGCAGAGGTTAGCCGCTTACAAGGTGCCCCGTATGATAGAATTTCGCCGCAGCCTGCCCAAAACCATGATTGGCAAAACACTGCGGCGCATGCTGGTTGAAGAGGAAAAAAACCGCCCGGTATTCTGAAGTAAAGAGAGAAGGTGCAGACGCTGTCTGGTTGCAGAAAAGAGCCGGGACGCTGGCTGATGTGGGGAATGCTAGCCCTGGCTTTTGTTATCGTATACCTCCACCGGGTAGCCCCCAGTGTAGTGGCCGACCGGCTGATGGAATCATTTGCGGTAAAAGAAGGTGCGGTTCTTGGCAGCCTGGCTGCCATGTATTTTTATATTTACATGCTGATGCAGCTGCCGGCCGGATTGCTGGTGGATACAATGGGCCCCCGCAACACCGTGGTCTGGGGTATGATTGCCGCCGGGCTGGGTTCACTGGTTTTTGCCGCTTCTCCCACCCTGTCACTGGCTTTTGTCGGTCGCGCCCTGGTAGGCCTTGGCGTCTCGGTAATTTTTGTGTCCATCCTGAAGTTTCAGGCTGTCTGGTTTTTACCCAATGAGTTTGCTTTCCTGACCGGTATGACCCAGCTGATGGGAAACGCCGGCGCGGTTCTGGCCGCCACCCCGCTGGCGCTGCTGGTCAACGCTTACGGCTGGCGCTTTTCCTTCGCCCTGGTGGGGATGCTTTCCTTTGTTGTGGCGCTGGCCTGCCGTTTTCTGGTAAAGGACTCTCCCGGTGAACCGGTACGGAGCAACGGGCCTTTAACGGAAAAACTGCTGGTTAACCTGGGGCAGCTGAAGCTGGTGCTGAAAAACAGGCACACCTGGCCTCCTTTTGTGGCGATTACCGGCATATATGGTACTGTCATTACTTTTCAGGGCATCTGGGGTGTGCCCTACCTGATGCAGGTATACGGTTTTACCAGGACTGGCGCCGCCAACCTGATGCTGACCATCGCCCTGGGCATGATGGCAGGGTCACCCCTGGTCGGCTTTGTTTCTGACCGGACAGGCCGCCGCAAACTGCCTTACGTGGCATTTGTGCTGTGTTACCTCTTTGCCTGGTTGCTGATGGTTTTCTGGAACCAGGCCCGGCCTCCCCAAGCTGCTCTTTACCCGCTGTATTTTTGCCTTGGCTTCTTCGGGTCAGTGGTGGCGGTAACCTTTGCGGCCGCCAAGGAGGTAAACCCGCTGCAGGGCGCGGGCACCACCGTGGCTGCGGTAAATATGGGCGGATTTTTTGGCATCTCCGTGCTGCAGCCGCTGCTTGGTTACCTGCTGGACCTGCGCTGGCAGGGAGTGCTGGCGGACGGTGTCAAGGTCTACCCGCAGGAGGCATACTACCTGGCCCTACGGTTTTGCCTGTACCCTATCGCCCTGTCAATGCTGGCTTCCCTGCTGATCAGGGAAACCCGCGGCAGCAACTGCTATGAACAAAATTCCACCTCCCGGCAGGTAAACAATAGCTGAGGGGAGAAGTAAATAGGTGGTGCCGTTGTCCGGACTTTAAACTGCCGGAGGTTTTGCGATGGACCGCCAAACGATAAACACAGTCTCTCCGCCATCGGCGGAGGCCGTTTTGGCCAGCCTGGCCACGGGCGTTATTATCACCGATACCTTCGCCCGGATAACTTTCATTAACCGGGCCGCCGCTGCCGCTTTCGGGGTTGACAGCAAGTCGGCACCCGGCCTTCCTTTCGGCGAAATCATCGGCCATGAACAGGTAAAAAAAATGATATTGGAAATAACCGGCTCAGCAGGTGACAGATGCTCCGGAGAGACTCCCCTGACGCTTAACATCACCGTTAACGGCAACGAGCAGTACTTTAAGGTAGAAGTGGCTCCGGTTTTCGAGGGTGGCGTCTTCACGGGGGTTGCCTGTCTTTTGTCCGATATAACCCACTACAAGCGGGTGGACAGGCTGAAAACCCAGTTTGTGGCCACTATTTCCCATGAATTCCGCAATCCGCTTACCTCCATCGTGATGGCCACAGACCTGCTGCTGGACGGTGCAAGGCGGGAAAATCCGGAAGAACCCAGGATGCTGCTCTCTGCCATCAGGGAAGACGGCCAGCGCCTGAAGCGGCTGGTGGATAATCTGCTGGAGCTCTCCAGGCTGGAAGAGGGCCAGATTAAGATGGAGATGGAGAGCGTGGAAGTGGCGGAAATGGTGTCCCTGGCCATCGGTCCCCTCCAGCTGCAGCTTAAAGAAAAAAACATTACACTTACCGAAGATATCCCGGAAAACCTGCCCGAGGTTTTCGTTGATGCCACCAAGGCCACCTGGATACTTACCAACCTGGTGGGCAACGCTATCCGCTATACGCCCCGCGGCGGTGAAATCGCCATCGCTGCCACCCACCGGAAAAATAAGGTTTATATATCAGTCACCGATTCCGGTGCGGGTATTCCGGAAAATTATCACGAAAAAATCTTTGAAAAATTCACCCAGGTCAAAGGAAGAGCCAATGTCGGGGGAGCGGGACTGGGGCTTGCTATTGCCAAAGAAATTGTGGAGGCCCACGGCGGCCGGATCTGGGTGGAAAGCAGGGTTAACGAAGGCGCCTGTTTTACCTTTACCCTGCCTATCAAGCCAAAGGAGGACAATAATTATGAGCAGAATTCTCTTGGTTGAGGACGAAAAAAATATTGTTTTGGGGGTAACCATCTGTCTGCGCAGCGCGGGTCACGAGGTGGAGGTGGCCGAAGACGGCGTTGACGCGCTGAAAAAAATCAGGCATGACAAGCCTGATCTGGTCCTGCTTGACCTGGTGATGCCCCGGCTGAACGGCCTTGACGCCCTGAAAACCATGAAGGAAAATGAGGAGACCAGGGATATCCCGGTTATTGTCCTCAGCGCCCGGGCCCAGGAAGAGGATATTCGCCGCGCCATGGACCTGGGCGCCGATGATTACATGGCCAAGCCTTTCCGCCCGGTGGAGCTGCTGGAGGTAATAGAAAAGGTGCTGGAAAGAAAAAAAGCATAAACTTGAGCCATTCACACAAAAATAAAGCTACACAGCCTTAAATGGGGGTGTAGCTTTTGTATTTCCCGTTTTTTTACCGCACAGTTTTTTTATACCTGGCCGTGCTCCTTGCCGTCCGCATCATGGGCAAGCGGGAAGTGGGGCAGCTTTCCGCCTTTGACCTGGTGGTGGCCATCATGATCGCGGAACTGGCCGCCATGGCCATGGAAAAAACAGATATGCCTCTGTATCAGGGTATGATCCCGATTTTAACGCTAGTGCTGTTGGAAATACTTTTTTCCTGGCTCAGTTTGAAAAGCCACACGGTAAGGAGACTGATTGACGGCGTGCCCAGCATTGTCATCAGCAACGGCGAAATCGTGGAAAAAGAGCTGCGCAGGCTCCGCTACAACATATCCGACCTCCTGGGACAGCTCCGGCAAAAAGATGTCTGCAACATAGCTGATGTCCAGTTTGCGGTCCTTGAAACTTCCGGAGAGCTGAGTGTGGTCCTGAAGGCGGACAAGCGCCCTCTCACTCCGGGGGACCTGGGCCTTCCCACCGGGTACGAAGGCCTGCCGGCCCCTCTGATTTTCGACGGCAAACTCCACAGTAAAAACCTGGCCAAAATTAAACTGGACGAAGCGTGGCTTATCAGCGAGCTGAAAAAAAAAGGCGTGGCAAAGATAGAAGACGTTCTCTTTGCCAGCCTGGATTGCCAGGGCCAGCTTTATGTGAGCAGAAAGGACAGGCCCTAGTTGAATGTCACATTGCTCCGGTTGCGGGCATCTACATAATGTATCCAGGTTGTGCCCGGAGCCAGCACCAGCTCTTTTCCGTCCAGGAGATACTGGGTGGGAGAGGCCGCGGTTTTTTTATGCCAGGCCAGAGGGTAGGCCCTGCCGTTAACGAAATAATAACCGGTGCCCTGTCCCACCAGGGCAATATCCAGCCGCTCGGAACCGGGTTCTTCGGCCGTGATATTAACGAACTGTACAATCAGGTTTTTGGCTGCCAGCTGGCTGCCTTCAGCATCGGTATGCCTGTCGCCTTCCATGTACCTGAGGTAGAGCCCCCCCGCTTTGTCATACAGATAGTCGGCCCAGGTTGCCGTAGAGTAGTTCAGGGTAACTTTAGCCACCGCTTCACCGGTGCCGTACTCAGCCTCACCGTTTCTGAAAACCGGTGCGGCTTTTTGTGCCGAAGGCAGGTACTTCAGCTTTTCCGCACCCGAAACCAGCAGGTCCATCCCGGTATACAGGTTGTGCGGAGCCTTACGGGTGCTGTCACGGAAATAATACTGGCTGTAGGTCAGCTCATTGATATGAGCCACTTTCAGTTCCTGCAGCATAATCTGCGCCCGCGGCGAAAAGCCGCAGTGAGCCAGGATACCTCCGTGCTCCAATGCCAGCGTTACGAAATACGGGCGCGCGCTGCGTACCGGCCCGATGGCTCCGGGAAAGGAATGGGTGAAAACAGCCAGGAACCGGGTGATCGCCCCCTCCACCGGGATTTCGTAAACAAACCCGGCTTCTTTCAGGCCGGCGGGAGGCCTGGCCGGCCTGACATTATCGTAAATCACCAGCACCGGGCGTTCCAGTGCTGATCCTTCCGGGATCTCACGGCCGGTAAAACGGCAAATTTCTAAACGGCAAGTTTCAACCGGCTCCGGTTCCGGCTCCGGTGCCGGAACCGCCGGTTCTGCCACAGGAGGAAGTGTTACTGCCGGCTCCGTGTTTTTTCCGCAACCCGTAAGGGAAAGAGCCGCAACCAGCAGGATAGCGGCAAACTTTTTCAACAAAATACCTCCTCCGTTTCTTGGCAGGTTACAGGAATAAGAAGGCAGGCGCCGAAATACTGCCCGGGGTGATAATTTTGAAAAAAGCGCTTCTTTTTGCCAGGGAACTGCTGGAGCCCGTCCTGCGGGAAGGAAGTACGGCAGTGGATGCAACTTGCGGCAACGGTCACGATACGCTTTTCCTGGCGACCCTGGTGGGTGAAACAGGCCGGGTACTGGCACTGGACATCCAGGAGCAGGCCATTAAAAACACCAGGGAACGCCTGGCGGCAGCAGGCCTGCTGCCCAGGGTCACCCTGGTGCAGGCCGACCACAGCGATTTGGCCCGGTACATTAACTCTCCGGTGGCAGCGGTAATGTTTAACCTGGGGTACCTGCCGGGTGGGGACCACAACCTGGTAACCAAGCCTGAGACTACAGTCCGCGCTGTGCAAGCAGCGCTTTTGAAACTTGACCGCGGAGGCATGGTAACAATTGTAGTTTACCGTGGCCATGCCGGGGGCAGGGCTGAATATGAAGCTGTCTTCTCTTTTCTGTCCGGGCTGCCGCAACGGGAATACAGCGTGCTTGAGTACCGTTTTATAAACCAGGCCGGGGACCCACCGTTATTGCTCGCTGCCAGTCGTCTCTGACCCGATTCGACCAAAAGGGCAGGCGACAAGGCACAGCCCGCAGACTCTCTTGCCGAAGCGGTCCCGTACCTGGTCCTGGTAGCGGTCGCAGAGTTCCGGGTCCAGCCGCTCACTGAAAGGAACTCCCGGTGCAAACAAGCGGCCTTTGATTGCGCCTGCCGGGCAGGCTTTGGTGCAGGCGGTGCATTGGCCGCACTGTACCTCACCAGGCGCATCCGGCGGCAGGGGAGCGTCTGTAAGAACGGTACCCAGGCGCAACCGGGGTCCCACCTGCTCATTGACCAGGCAGCCGCTTTTGCCTATCCAGCCGATTCCAGCCAGATGCGCGGCGATCCGGTGCGGGAAAATACTGGCCAGTTTGTGTTTTCCGGTACGCTGTGACGAGGGGATGGGAAAAGCATGATAACCCCTTGTTTCCAACAAGGCGGTTACCCGCAGAGAAAGCTCATCAATAAGGGTGTTAACAGCCCGGTAGTAGTGCAGGTATGTAAGAGAGGGCCCTTCGGCCAGCTGGTGGATAACAGAACGGGGAAAAGCCACGGCAAAAGAAACGGCCCGGTTGAAGCGGAGCAGGCGGCTGTCAGCATAGGCCGTCATGGCCTCTCTGGCCTGGCTGAGGTCGGCTATGCCCACCGCCATGGCTCCCCCGTCAAGCAGCAAACCGGACAATTCTTCTTTTAGGCCGGATATGTCACCTTTCATGGCAATCACCCCTGTACATGCCCAGAATACCATGTTTGCCAGGCTAAAGCAAGGATACCGCCCGCCGTCTCCTCCTGAAAAAATGACCTTTCTAAAGGAAATAAAAGATAAGTGTGGAATTAATCATATCAGGTTTCAGAAGAGTTTCGCCTGGGTGGTGCTTTTTTTGACTGTTGATGAGATTTATGCGCCCATAGCCGGCAACCTGGCGGCACTGGAGCGGCAGTTACAGGAAGTGCTGCATTCCGATAATCCCGGTATAAGGGACGTCAATGCTTACCTTCTTGCCAGCTCCGGAAAAAGGGTCCGACCTGCGCTTTTTTTATTGGCGTGCAGCCTGTGGCGCAACGACCCCGGCTTCAGCCTGCCGGTAGCTCTGGCCATTGAAATGATTCATACCGCTACCCTTATCCACGACGATGTGGTGGACGATTCAGCGCTACGCCGTGGCCGGCCCTCGTTAAATGCCATCTTTGGCAACCATACCGCTGTCCTGTCAGGGGACTACCTCTTCGCCCAAGCCTTCAGCCTGCTCACCGGTTTCGGCAGCCTGCCCATCATACGTGAACTTGCGCAGGTGGTAAAGGAAATGTCTGAGGGTGAAATTATACAGCAAACGGAAAGATTCAACCCGTTTCTCACGGAAGAAACTTACTTTAAACTTATAAAAAAGAAGACGGCCTGCTTTTTTGCCGCCTGTGGCGCCTGTGGCGGTATCGCCGCCGGCGCCGCTGCCGACCAGGTTCAGGTACTGAAAAACTATGGCAATTATATCGGTATGGCTTTTCAGGTAATAGACGACATGATTGATTTTTATGCCGACGAAGAAAGAGCCGGCAAACCATGCCTGGCTGACCTGAAAAGCGGCGTTTTCACGCTGCCTCTCATACACCTGTTGAATACTTCGCCTGATGCTTCAGAATTCCGGAACCGCCTGGCCGGGGGCGAAATTAACGACCGGTTGGTCAGCGATATCAGAGCTGGTATGGAGAGCTGCGGTTCCCTGGCATACGCCGGAAAAATCGCGGAACAATATGTGAAAAAGGCTGTCAGCCTGGCTTTGGCTCTGCCTGCCGGACAACCGCGGGACCACCTGGTTCGGTTTGGACGCTTTATTTTGGAACGTAACTGTTAGTTCACACTTTATTCATAAATATTTTAAAATATAACCGGTATTCACAAAGAGAGACATGTGATAAAATAGTAGCAATATTCTTACTATATGAAGGAGGAATATGCTTTGAGGCGTAATGCACCCAAATCTGTTGTAAAAAGACTTCCCGTTTATCTGCGCATACTGGATAATCTGATAAGGCGCGACGTCGAAATTATCTCCTCCCGTGCCCTGAGTGAGGAAACAGGCTTCACAGCCGAGCAGATACGAAAGGATCTGGCGTATTTCGGGGCTTTTGGAACCCGTGGCACAGGATACAATACCGGCTACCTGAGAGAGAAGCTCCTTAAAATAATCGGCCTTGACAAACAGACCAACCTGGTTGTGATAGGGGCAGGGCACCTGGGGAAGGCGCTGACCCGTTATAATATCTCCAAAAACCCATACGTCAAAGTGGTGGGCATTTTTGATAACAGCCCCGAAGAAATCGGAACCGACATCGGTGGTATCATTATCAGGCCCATGTCCGACCTGGAAGAGGTTATTAAGAATCATAACGTCAGGGTTGCCATGATTACCGTGCCGGCCGATGCGGCGCAGGACGTTGTAAGCGGCCTTGCCGACAGCGGTATCACCGCTATACTGAATTTTGCGCCCACCAAGCTGAAAGTCCCTGAAAACGTCTATGTGCACAATGCCGACCTTACCATAGAACTGCAAAGCCTTATCTACTACGCCATGGAAGATGAAAAGCAGCACTGAAAAACCGCCAAAACCCCCATTACCGCTTATTTTTCCAGAATCTTCAATTCGTAATTTAACCGAATTTGACATAATGCGTAAATAAAGAGAGCAGGAAGATGTTATCAAAAGCATATAAAGGCTAATTAGCCCAAATCAAGCTGGACAATAAAAAAGAGGGCATATTATGATATCCTTGGGAAATTATGTTTTAGGGGGTATCATAATATGGTCATAAGCAACAAAAACAAGGAAAAAGTGTTGGAAGCGATCAGAAAGGGAACAATCGATGCTGCAGATGTCAGCTTCCCCAATCTCATTGATGAAATGGTGCTGAAGATGAAACAGGTAGGAATACTTGAATCATTGGAAAAAGCGTTCGCGGACAAACGGTCGAACAACAAGAATATTCCGTTTCATTTAATATTGACATTGGCCATTGCAGCAAAGATGAAGGTTAAAACCAGC
>DYEY01000008.1 GCA_020725465.1 Dethiobacter sp. | reverse complement strand
TGTCGCCTCCAGTTTTTTATTTTATGACACTGTTGCCGGAGTGGCGGAACAGGCAGACGCAAGGGACTTAAAATCCCTCGGGCTTTGTGGCCCGTACCGGTTCGATTCCGGTCTCCGGCACCAATCAGTATTTATGGGCGTTTGCGGGTTTTCAGGACTTTTCGGCCCATCGGATTATTAAGTTAGTCCCTTGTGGCAGAAAATGCCCCTGCAAGCACAATGGACTTACCCTCTTCGTCAACAAAACGAAGGGGGTTTTATTTATGGCAAAAGTAGTACGTCTTGGGGAAAATTTGCCTGACACCTGGGAAGATGCGCTTTAGGATTTCCTCAACTGGAAACGGGCACAGGGTGTGGAAGAGTTAAATAGCTAAATGAAAGGCTAAACATAGACAAGTATGTTAAGAAGCTTACCACTGCCAGGTTCATGCTGATAGCCCTGGTGCAACTTGAGCAACATCGTAGGCTGAGAGACATCAGCGGCAGCTTAAATGACTGCACTTAGTTGGGTAAGAAAAAAACCGCCCAAACAGGCGGGCGAGAAGCTATATAATGCTATTATGGTTCGTTTTCAGGTATAAGGGTGGAGTCCGAATCTGCTTTCGAGGCCAGCAAAGCGTCAATGCTCTCTATTAATGTCGGCAGGCTTTTGGTAATGGTTCCCCATAGAACCGCAAGGTTGACATTTTCGTAATCGTGAACAATCCTGTTGCGCATTCCTTTTATGTTGCGTCACGGAATTTGCGGATAGGCGGACTGGATGCTCTCGCTGACATCTTTGGCAAGCTCTCCGATCTGACTGACGCAAAACGCAGACGCCACGACGGTTGTCTTGCATAAAAGCATCAAAGTCCATACCCTGAATATATTCGATGGTTTCTATGGCATAACCGGCAATTTATTGCAGGATAATCCTATCCTTGCCGGTCATAGAGCAATACCCCTTCATTCCCGCTGCAAAACAAACACTCTTTTCAATTCAGACTGCGACAATGTTACCATCACCTTGCTCATAGGTGACATTTTCTCAGACTTCTTTCAAGGTGACAATATCATAGAACGATAACATTCGGTTTGAATGTAATTGACAAAATTACAGGGAATATATTAAAATATACATGTAATGACAACTTATCATCCTTATGACATAAATTAATGACATATATGTTACAAATGTAATCAAAAAGGCAGCCATCACGGGGGTAAGGCTTCCCTATTATTATTATTGCCATGTGTTCCGGAGAAAAATGAAAAAGCTCCAGGCTAAAAAGTGGATGGTGACTCGCTTACGAGTTTCCAAGAAAAGTACGTAAGCTGAAAGGAGGTAAAGTTTACGGTAATTCCGGTAGAGCCATCTCAACAAATTAAGTCTAAGGGGGAAACAAAGTGAAAATGAAAAGGTTTGGTTCGTTGTTCCTGGTATTGGTTTTGGTAGCAGGTATGTTGACAGGATGTTCCTCTGCCCCCACTCAGCCCCAGGCGCCTCAGGGGGAGCAAGCAGAACCTAAAGATCTGAAGGATATTACAATCGGATTGTCCATGTATACGCTGGGAGCACCTTATTTTGCAGCTCAGGCCAATGCGGTTAAGAAAAAAGCCGCTGAACTGGGAATCAGGATAATTGATACCGAAGCGGGCGATGACATGAACAAGCAGCTGGCTGATGTTGAAGATTTGCTGGCCAAGGGGATTGATTTACTTTTGCTTAACCCGAAAGATCCTATAGGGTTGATTCCGGCTACTAAGGCAGCGACCAGGGCAGGTGTCCCCGTGGTTATAATTGACAGCTCCATTGATCCCTCGGCTGATTTTATCTCCATAGTACAGTCAAACAACCTGGAAAACGGTGAACTGGTTGGAGAATGGCTTGCCAAGCAGATGGGAACGACACCGATAAGAATGGCTCTAATCAGCGGTTCACAGGGTAACCCGGTCGGCAAGGAAAGACGGCAGGGTGTGTTCAGGGGAATCATCGAACAGCAACTGCGTGACAGAAACCGTGCTGGTTTTCAGATTGTTGCCCAAGGTTGGGGTAACTGGGCGCATGAGGGCGGCTTAAAGGCGATGGAGGATATTTTAGTCGCATTCCCGGATATTAATGTTCTTCTGACTGAAAATGACAGCATGGCGCTGGGAGCAATGAGAGCAATTGAAGAAGCTGGGAAAAAGGGACAAATTCTGATCGTTGCGGCGGCAGACGGACAAAAAGAAGCTCTGGAGCTGATTATGACCGGAGAATATGGAGTGACCGGTATGAACAATCCAGCTCTTGTGGCGACAACAGCCCTGGATATCGGCCTTAGGTATCTGCGGGGTGAAAGAGATTTCCCGAAGGTTTATTACACACCTCCGGTAGCAATTACCAAGGAGAATGTCCACCAATATTATGATCCTAACGCAGATTTCTAGAGTTCTTTGTTAATTGATGCTGATTAGGCAGCTATAACTGCCTAATCAGCAATTATACAAAAAGGCAGGATTAGAAATGGTAAATGTTGCGGTTATCGGAGCGGGCAGAATGGGCAGTCATCACGGCAGGATTTTTGCTAGCCAGATCAGTAATTGCAGGGTGGAAGCCGTTTGTGATTCTGATATGAATCTTTGTGAGTCTTTGTCCAGGGAAATTGGGGCGCAGCCATTTGCCGATATTGATAAAATGCTGGCGTTGCCTTCTGTTGATGCTGTTTGTATAGCAACACCAGTTGCCACACATAAGGAATTTATTCTTAAAGCACTGGCGGCAAAAAAGCATGTTTTTTGTGAAAAACCGCTAACCCTGACAGAGATTGATGCGATTGAAATCATGACTGCTGCTGAAAAGAGCGGGTGTGTTTTTCAACTGGCTTTTATGCGCAGATTTGACGATGCATTTGTAAGAGCAAAAGAAAAGTTGGCTGAAGGTATTATCGGTGTTCCTGTGTTTATCCGTTCCTCTGGCAGGGACCCCGGGTTGCCGCCTGTCCCGGGTTGGGGCTCTAATCCTGAAGCTTGTGGCGATATTTCCTTTGAGCTTTGTTCTCATGATTATGACAGCATGAGATGGCTAATGGCTGATGAAGTGGTTAAAGTGTACGGGCGCGCTGGGATCCTGTCGTCAAAAGACATCGCTGCAAAATACGGAAAAATGATTAACGACACACTGGTGGTTACTATGGAATTTGGCAGGGGGGCACTTGGTTCCCTGGATGGACTGCTTAATATCAAATACGGATACGATGCCAGGGTGGAAATAGTAGGAGACGAAGGAATTCTTGCTGTGGGAGAAATAAGGCATTTGGACATCAGCTGGGGTGGAGGAAAAAAGGTAATTTCTTATTCCAGTGCACCCTCTTTCCTTGACCGGTTTCATTATGCCTACATAAAACAGGCGCAGCATTTTATAGAGTGTGTTTTAACCGGTGGAACACCTAAGGTTGGTGTTGCCGACGGCTTGGCCGCGGTTAAAATTGCAGCGGCGGTTAATCGGTCTGTTCAGAGCGGAAAACCTGTATCTGTTTAGGGGGAATCAGTATGGCAACTACCTACAGGGTTGAAATGACCGGTATTTATAAATCTTTTGGAGGGATTCATGCACTGAAGGATGTTTCCTTCAGATTAAAGCCGGGAGAGATTCATGCCCTTGTAGGAGAAAATGGGGCCGGTAAATCGACGTTAATAAAGATATTGTCCGGTGCCTATCAAAAGGACAGCGGGATCATAAAAATCGACGGCAAGGTAATAGATGCCCTTAATCCGTATATCTCTCAAAAACTGGGTATAGGAATTAACTATCAGGAATTTGCTTTAGCGCCGGACTTAACTGCAGCGGAGAACATTTTCATGAACAAGCTGAGCAATTCAAAAGGTGTGATAAAGTGGACGAAGCTTTACAACGAAGCAGATGAGCTGATAAAAAGATTGGGATTTGAAATTGACTCACGAACCCTGGTCAGAAATCTAAGTGTCGCCTATCAGCAAGTCGTGGAAATAGCCAAAGCGCTTTCCCAAAACGTGACTATCCTTATCCTTGATGAACCAACAGCTGTGTTGGCGCCGCAAGAAGCAGAAAAACTGTTTGAAGTGCTTTTAAGGTTAAAAGGACAAGGCGTCAGTATTATCTATATATCTCATCGTCTGGATGAGATATTTAAAATTGCTGATACAATTACCGTACTTAAGGACGGAGCTGTGGTTGACACTGTATTGCCGTCAGAAGTTAATGTAGAGCAGATTATGAGTATGATGATCGGCAGAACGATTACCACCATGTTTCCCAGGAAAGAAGCCATCATTGGTGATGAAGTGTTCAGGGTCGAAAACCTTAATATAGGTAACAAAGTTAAAAACATCTCCTTTTCCGTCAGGTCCGGTGAGGTGCTGGGGATTGCAGGTTTGGTGGGAAGCGGACGTACTGAGATTGCCAGGGCAATATTCGGGGCGGACAAAAAAGAAACAGGAGAAGTGGTTCTGCACGGTAACAGCCTGAGAATAAGGGATCCAAGGGAAGCAGTTAGGCACGGTATAGGATTAGTACCGGAAAACCGTAAAGAGCAAGGTGTAATTCTCAATCTCAGCATCTGTAATAATGTAACCATGCCCAGTATCAGAAAGGTATCAAGTATCTTGGGCGTTATACAGCTAAAAAAAGAAAAAGATATTGTGAAACGCTTAGTAGAAAAATTGGCGGTTAAAACAAAATGTATTTTTGCCAATGTCGGTGATCTGAGCGGCGGCAACCAGCAAAAAGTGGCGTTAGCAAAATGGTTCAGCGCTGACTGCCGGGTTATCATTTTGGATGAACCCACCCGTGGTGTTGACGTAGGAGCCAAAGTCGAAATATACCACCTGATTAATGAACTGGCGAAACAAGGTCTTGGCATAATTGTAATCTCTTCTGAAATGATTGAAATTATCGGAATCTGCGACAGAGTGCTTGTTATCAATAACGGCAGAATTGCCGGCATTTTGGAAAGAGAAGACATCACAGAGGAAAACATTTTGAGACTGGCAATCGGGAAGAGAACCGGTTAGGCGATGAAAAACCTGAATGGGGACAGATAATTATGCTACAGGCTGTTATGATTGCTCCCGGAAAAATTAAGTTTAAAGATATAGAAATGCCACAGATTGAAGAGAATCAATTGCTGATAAAGATCAAGAGAGTAGGGATTTGCGGGTCTGATATACATGTTTATTATGGTAAACATCCGTTTACCTCTTATCCTGTTGTTCAGGGACATGAGGTATCAGGCGTGGTTGCTAAAGTGGGTGGTAAGGTTAGTGGATATAAGACAGGTGACAAAGTTACAATACAGCCACAGGTTGTCTGCGGAAAGTGCTACATGTGTAACAACGGCAACTATCATATTTGTGATGAACTTAAAGTGATGGGCTTTCAGGCACCGGGAGCGGCAGCAGAATATTTTGCCGTCGATGCTGATAAGGTCCATTTGCTGCCACCCGATATCGGTTATGATGAAGGAGCTATGGTAGAGCCGCTGGCGGTTGCAGTGCACTCCTTAAACAAAGCCGGCGACCTGAACAATAAAAACATTTTGGTTTTGGGAGCAGGTCCAGTGGGCAATCTGGTGGCGCAAGCTGCGAAGGGGAAAGGCGCTGCCAGGGTAATGATAACAGATATCAGCAACTACCGGCTGGAACTTGCCCGCCGGTGCAATATTGATTACTGTATAAACACGATGGCACAGGAGCCCGACAGCTCTGTGTTGGCAGTGTTTGGACCTGAAAGGAGCGACCTGATTCTGGAGTGTGTGGGTGCCCAGACAACAATAGAACAGGCGGTCAGAAATGCCAGGAAAGGGACGGACATTATTGTTGTCGGCGTTTTTGGCGAAAAAGTGGATGTTGATTTAGGTCTGCTCCAGGACCGTGAGCTAAGACTGACCGGAACCCTCATGTATAAAGAGCAGGATTACAGGGAAGCCATTGCCCTGATAAAGGAGAAAAAAGTGAACTTAGCTCCTTTGATCACCAACTGGTTTGGTTTTTCTGACTATATCAATGCTTACAAATATATAAGCGCTAAAAAAGATGAGGTAATGAAAGTAATGATTGTTGTCTCAGAATAGATGCCGGGTAAACATCTCAATCGCAAGGAGGCAGGGCATTGAGTAAAGTTGGCGGCGTGGCGGTAATAAGAAAAGTAACTTTAAAAAAAGGACTGGATTTTCTTATAAAAAACAATACTGTTGTTGTCTTTTTTGTCATGATTGCCATTGCGAGCCTGATATCAGACGCTTTTTTTACAGAGAGAAACATTTTTAATCTCCTAAGACAGGTTGCGGGGCTTGGTATTATCTCAATGGGAATGCTGCTGGTAGTATTAACCGGCGGAATTGACTTGTCTGTTGGTTCAATAACAGCTTTGGCCAGTGTAATGTGTGCCTATTTTCTGGTGTCGATGCCGTTGTTCCCGAGCATTATACTCACAGTTTTAATAGGAATCTGTATGGGAGCCATATCGGGTTATCTGGTGGCCAACAGGAATATGGCTCCTTTTGTTGCCACTCTGTCCATTATGACAATTGCCAGGGGCTTGGCTTTTATAATGTCCAAGGGTTCACCCATTATTGCCCATAACCAGGGACTGAATGCTTTCGGCAGTGGTTACTGGTTGCGCGTGCCTCTTCCGGTGTTCCTGATGTTACTGGTGTTTTTGATAGTATGGTTTATTTTAAAGTTTACTGTTTTCGGCCGCCTGGTAACTGCTATCGGCAGCAACGAGGCAGCCGTAAGGTTGTCCGGTATTCGGGTAGGTTATTATAAGTTCATGGTTTACTGTATAAGTGGAGCCTTTTGCGCAATAGCCGGAATTATCAGTACCTCCAGGACAGGAGTTGGATCTCCCATTGTTGCCACTGGTATTGAACTGGACGCTATCGCAGCGGTTGTTATCGGCGGAGCCAGCCTCAGTGGAGGCAGGGGTACCGCTACCAACGCCTTGCTCGGTGTTTTTACGCTGGGTGTAATTGGTAATATAATGAACCTGATGAATGTCCCCGGTTATCCTCAACAGGTGATTAAAGGTTTAATAATTATTGTGGCGGTTTTATTACAGGGCTCCGGTAGAAAAGAAGGTAACTGACCTAATGTTCATTTTTCCGCTTAAAGACTGCTGTTAAAAGGGGGAATACCGATGGGGCGGTACATCCTGGCCCATGATCTGGGGACCAGTGGAAACAAAGCAACTCTATACGATGTTAATGGTAAACTGTGTTCCAGCTCCTTTTATGGTTATGAAACATATTACCCGAAAACAAACTGGGTGGAACAGGATCCTCATGATTGGTGGAAAGCAGTATGTGTTTCAACCCAAGATTTAATCAACCGGACGGGCATCAGCCACAAAGATATATTATGTGTCAGTTTCAGCGGACAAATGATGGGTATGCTTCCAGTTGACCAGCAGGGAAACCCTCTGCGCAAAATGATTATCTGGGCCGATATGAGAAGCGTAAAGCAGGCTGATTACATGGAACAGGTTCTGGGTGCAAAGAAGGGCTATACAATTACCGGTCACAGAATAAGCCCTTCTTATTCCGCTGCCAAATTGTTATGGGTAAGGGAAAATCAGCCGGAAATTTATAAAAATACTTATAAAATATTACATGCCAAAGACTATATTATTTACAGATTAACCAAAAACTTTGTCACCGACTATTCTGATGCCTCCGGCATGAACCTGCTGGATTTGGAAAAAAGGGCCTGGTCTGATGAAATAATTGATGCTCTTCAGATCAGAAAAGAAATGCTCCCTGATCTACATCCATCTACCGCTGTTGCTGGAACGGTGAGAAGGGATGTTGCCACAGAAGTAGGTTTGCTGGCAGGCACTCCGGTAGTTATCGGCGGTGGTGACGGAAGCTGTGCGGCAGTTGGAGCGGGAGTGGTGGAAACTGGCTCCGCTTATAATGTGATTGGGTCTTCTTCCTGGATTGCCCTGGCAACAAAAAACCCGATTTATGACCCGCAGATGAGAACTTTTAACTGGGTTCACCTGGACAAAGACCTTCTTTCGCCCTGCGGAACAATGCAAAGTGCTGGTTATTCCTACAGCTGGTTAAAAAACAATTTGTGCGGGCTGGAAGTTTTTCTGAGTAAAGAAAAAAATATTGATCCATACGAACTGATCAATGACAAAATACTTTTGTCACAGCCCGGTGCTGGAAACCTGATATTCCTGCCTTATTTACTGGGAGAAAGGAGTCCCCGCTGGAATCCTGATGCTAAAGGTGCTTTTGTTGGCCTTAAAATAGTCCATACCAACGCCGATATATACCGCTCGGTGTTGGAGGGCATTACCTATAATCTAAAGGTGATTTTAGATATATTTGATAAGGTTGTATCTATTAAAGATGTAATTGTTATAGGAGGTGGAGCCAGGAGCAAAGTCTGGCTACAGATATTGGCTGATATATGGCAAAAGCCGGTGCAGGTGCCGGAATTTCTGGAAGAAGCTACTTCATTGGGGGCTGCTGTCTGCGGAGGAGTGGGAATAGGAGAATTCACCGATTTCAAAGTGGCCAAACAGTTCAATAAAATCGTGGCAGAAGTTAAACCGAGAAAAGAATACAGCGAAATTTATCAGAAACTTTACCAAATTTTTAATCAGACATACGAAAGGCTCGTGCCTGTGTACAAAGCTTTATCTGAGATTGACAGAGCAACCCTTTAGCAGCCAGGAAAAGGATTGTGTAATGATTTTGTGTGGAAAATCAAAGACCATAGGAGGATGCCACTTATGTACCAGGGCGGTTACACAGGGATTTTATTGAGAATTGACCTTACCAACTCAAAAGTCACCCGGGAACAGGTTCCGCCAGTGGTTTACCGAAAGCTTTTAGGTGGTCGGGGAGTTGCGGCGTACTACTATTATCGGGAAATCGGA
Organism: Dethiobacter sp.; assembly: GCA_020725465.1. Lineage (GTDB taxonomy): Bacteria > Bacillota > Dethiobacteria > Dethiobacterales > Dethiobacteraceae > DYEY01. The sequence continues at coordinate 26,159 of DYEY01000008.1, read as the reverse complement.
GCTGATGTAAACCCCACTTCCGCTGATAACAAGTTGTTCTTTTTTACCGGCCCGTTAACCGGGTTAAAGCTTCCTTCAACAACTAAGTTTCAGATGGCAACGAAATCGCCTGAAACGGGCAGGTATCTCTGTTCCAATTCCGGAGGTAATCTGGGCCCTCATCTGAAATTTTGCGGTTTTGACGGTTTGATACTGGAAGGCAGGGCAAAACGCCCCACAAGCATTTTTATACGTGATGGCCAGGTTGAACTTGTTTCGGCCTCGGAATACTGGCTGGATACAAATTTTGTTGCTGGGGAAAAAGTACGCTCTCAATTTGGTGAGAAAAAGGCGGCAGTTATGACAGCGGGCCCCGCCGCAGTTAAAGGTGCAAATATCAGTTGCATTATGGTAGGTGACCGTAGTTTCGGCCGCGGCGGAGGCGGCTTGGTTATGGCTTCGAAAAATATTAAGGCTGTGGCAGCCTACGGTACGGGCAGCATTCCTGTAGCTCAACCGGAGCAACTGGCAGATTTTGCTTCCCTGGCTATCAAATCCGCCAGGGAGAGCAAGAAAAGCCATACCAGGTTTGGAACGGCGCAGTACACCGATGTAATGAGTGAACTGGGGTGCTACCCCAGTTATAACTTCCAGACCGGTGTTTTTGACGAAGTTGAAACTATTTCCGCCTCTCACATGGTGCAGCACTATAAGATCAAAAATGCGGCCTGTTACCGCTGTCCCGTTGCCTGTGCCCAACTTTGCGAAGTTCCGGAAGGTTTGTTTAGAGGAGCCAAGAGTGACCCTGAGTATGAGACCATTGGTGCTTTCGGAGGCCAGTGCGGAGTTTCTGATTTTGGCGCCATAATTAGGGCAAACCAGCTGTGCGATGAATACGGACTTGATACCATGTCTTGCGGTACAATTATCGCTTACGCCATGGAGTGTTATGAAAGAGGCCTGTTTACAGAAGATCTTCTTGGTATGAAGCTTCCCTTCGGTAACGGGGAGGCAATGGTGGCTATGGTAAGAAAGATGGGTGAAATGGAAGGCTTTGGGGCGGAGCTGGCAAAAGGATTCCTTTACCTGCAGCAAAAATACCCTGATACCGAATACTTTATGATGCATGCCAAAGGAATGCCGTTTGCGGCGTATGAGCCACGGGGTTTTTTTGGAATCGGTCTTTCTTACGGCACATCCAGTCGTGGTGCCTGTCATAATGTGGGGGGATGGACAATTCGCGATGAACTGCTATCTGGCAAGTATGACCGTTTTGCTGTCGAGGGCAAAGGCATCCTGGTAAAAAACATCCAGGATACCAGGGGATATATAGATTGTCTGGGTATATGCACAGTTGTGCGTTCTTCAATGGGATTCACCGATGTGCCCACCGGAAATGTGCTGGAAATGGTAACGGGAGTAGACTTTACCCCCCATCTAATGGAAATCGGTGAACGTGTTTACAACCTGGAACGGTTGATTCTGGAGCGTGAGGGTATTACCAGGAAAAATGATTACCTGCCTCAGAGAATAATGACTGAGCCCCTGCCGGAAGGGCCGGCCCAGGGCCGTGTTCTTACCCGTGAGTTATACGATCGTATGCTGGATGAGTACTACAGGGCCCGCGGCTGGGATATGGATGGAAAACCGCAAAAAAACCTGTCAGATTTACTTGGGGAAACCATTGATTAAAACCACGGTAACAGTTCGATATGTGGGGATGTCCTCAGTTTACAGTGGTGTCCGAGAAGAACAGTTGGAGTTGGAAGGACGCGTAACCGTCCGTGATATCCTAAATGTAATTTCCGGTAAACGTGGGCTGATTTTTTCAGAAGGCTCGTGGCTGGTATTGGTTAACGGAAACGGTGTTCCGGCATCACAGTGGCCGGAATACAGGACGAATATAGATGTGGAGCTGAGTATTTTACCCATGCTGTCAGGAGGGTAGGCTGTGTATACAATTGTTGTGACACCACGTTCATTCGGGGCCGTTTCTGCTCGGCCGCTGGAACTATTACAGGAAAAAGGCTTCACTATTATCCACAACCCTTTGGCCCGCCCGCTTAAACAATACGAACTGTTGGAACTAACTAAGGATGCAGATGCTTTAATAACCGGGTTGGATGAAGTCAGCGCTACAGTTATTGGTAACTCACCCAAGCTTAGGGTTATATCGAAGTATGGGGTGGGTACAGATAACATTGACTTGGCCGCAGCCCGGGAAAAAGGGATTGTGGTTACCACCACCCCCGGTGCCAACACCGAGGCGGTGGCAGACCTGACAGTAGGCCTTATGCTCTGCGTGGCGCGCCGGATTACAGAAGCAGATCGGTCGGTTAAAAAAGGGGAATGGAAAAAAATACTGGGTGTTTCACTGTACGGTAAAACAGCTGGTATCCTGGGTACAGGCCAGATTGGCCGTGCGGTTGCCCGGCGCCTCAGGAAAGGTTTTAACAGCGAAATACTTTTATATGATAGATACCCTGATCATAATTTTGCCCGAAGCTTAGATGCTGCCTATGTTTCACTGGACGAAATCTTTAGCAGGTGTCACTTTATCTCGGTTAACCTGCCACTTGTAGCTGAAACTGCGGCCTTGATCGATGCAGAGGCATTCAGGCGAATGCGTGCCGATGCCATCTTGGTCAATACATCACGGGGAGGAATCGTAGATGAAAACGCACTTGTAAATGCTCTCCGCTCAAAAACAATCCGCGGGGCTGCCCTTGATGTTTTTGCAGAGGAGCCTCTGGCCAGGTCAGAGCTCTTCTATTTGCCTAATCTTGTCCTTACACCGCATATAGGTGCTTATACGGAAGAAGCGTTGTTAATAATGGGAGTGACGGCGTCCCAGAATGTAATTGATGTTTTGGAGGGACGCCTTCCTGCTACAGTAGTATAAATAGTGAAGGAGTTGAAGGAATGTACTGGAAGCCGTTCAACATCAACTGCGATTTTGACAGCGGCGTGCTGACACCACCGGGTAACCTCGTGGTAAGACATCTTTCTGATATGAAGGGATTTTATCAGGATGCGGAAGCTTTTACGACACTGCTGGGGCAAAATCCCAAAATTTACGAATATTACAATGTGATAATTCCCGAGGAGCCGGGGCACCTGCAGCACTGTACAAGCATTTTGATGCCGGGACGGGTCGGTGATGAGTATTTTATGAGCAAGGGGCATTTTCACAAGAAAACTGATACTGCTGAAATTTATGTTACTTACCGTGGCAACGGGATACTTTTGCTTCAGACTCCGGAAGGGCATTGCGAATACCTTCATATGTATCCCGGCAGTATGTCTTATATTCCACCCTACTGGGCTCACCGGACAGTAAACACGGGTAGTAATCCCCTGGTTTTCTTTGGCGTTTACCGGGGAGATGCAGGACATGACTATGGCATTATTGAGGAAAACGGTTTTGCCAAAATTGTGGTTGAAATAAACGGAATACCCACTGTGGTAGATAATCCCAAATACAAACAGAAGTAATGGGGGGAGGTGGTTGCGTGCAAAAACTATCAGTAATGCAAAGAATTTACAATAATGGAGTTATAGCTGTAATTCGGGCCGACAGTGCGGATCAGGCACAAAGAATAACTGATGCCGCCCTTGCCGGTGGCATTAAAACCATAGAAATTACAATGACGGTCCCTGGAGCCATCGATATTATCCGAAGTATGAGAACCCTTTATGACGGTGAAGTCATTGTGGGGGCAGGTACTGTTCTGGATGCTGAAACAGCACGGCTGACTATTCTGGCAGGAGCACAGTTTGTGGTTAGCCCTTACCTTAATTCCGACCTGATTCGTATGTGCAACCGTTATCAGATTGTCACTATGCCTGGTGCCATGACAATCGCAGATGTGATAAAGGGCATGGAAGCAGGAGGCGACTTTATAAAAATTTTTCCGGGCAGCGCTTTTGGTCCGGGTATTATTAAATCAATTAAAGGACCGCTTCCGTATGCACCTCTTCTGCCCACGGGAGGCATCAATCCCGGTAACGTGGAAGAATGGATCCGTGCCGGTAGTGCTGCGGTAGGAGTGGGTGGTGAGCTGACGGCTGGGGCCAGGAGCGGCGACTATCACCTTATAACCGAAACAGCCCAAATGCTGATTGCCGGCGTAATAAAAGCTCGCAACTGCCAAAAATAAATCCGGATACCCAACAGTGAAGAAATGTGCTAATATATGGTAAAAAGAACAGGACGAACCACAACTAAAAAAAGAGGATGATTCGTTGTGTCCACACAAAAGTTGAATATGGATTCCCGTATACCTCTCTATTACCAGTTGATTCAGCATTTCCGGCAGCAGATTGAGGAAGAAGAATTCAAGCCGGGTGACCCCTTCCCCACAGAAAATGAGTTGTGTGAAATGTATGGTGTAAGCCGCCCCACTGTGAGGCAAGCCTTAAATGAATTGGTGAGAGAGGGTTTGCTTTACCGGCTGAAGGGGAAAGGAACGTTTGTGTCGGAGCCGAAAATTCAACAGGATTTTATTCAGAAGTTGATGAGTTTCACGGAAGAAATGGAGCAAAAGGGCTTGCGCGGCTCTACAGAAGTGCTTGACCTTTCCATTATTCCTGCCTCCAAATTTATAGCGGCACAGCTTGAACTGTGTCTGGGAGACTCCGTCTGGCATCTCAAAAGGAGACGGTCCATTAACGGAGAGCCGATTGTAATCGTTGTCACTTATTTGCCGGCGAAACTGTTTCCTGGCCTTGACAGCCACGACCTGAATAACCGGTCTTTGTATACAACTCTGGAAACTGAATACGGGGTCCGGGTAAAACGGGCACGACGTACACTGGAAGTGCTGGTTGCCACCGGAGAAAATGCAGAACTGCTGAATGTGGAAGAAGGCGCTCCCCTGCAACTCTCCCGCACCATAGCCTGGGATCAACGGGGGGTTCCTGTGGAGCTGTCGGTGGCCAGATACCGAGGGGACAGAAGCCAGTTTACCATTGACTTATACAGGTAGTTGTTACGTATAAATTTTGGTAATTATGAGATCAGAACCTTTTAGTTCAAATTCTTCCCTCAGGGTAAGACCAATTGCTTTTAACATTAATGGTAGCTACTGTTATTTTTTTATTTTATTATAGTCGATAAAAAGGAATGATGCCTGGTGAAAAGCAGCATAGGCATTTGTATAATTGGGGTTGGAAGAGCGGGAATGATACATGCACAGAACTTTAGAACAAATGTCCCCGGGGCAAAACTGGTTGCCATTGCCGACCCTGGTGATGGTACGGCTGCGGCAGCGGCCCGGGAACTGGGACTGAAAAAATATTACCTTAATTATGCAGATGCTCTTGGAGACAGTGAGGTTGATGCCATCGTGGTGGTAACACCTACGGCATATCATAAGGAAATTGCCGTTGCGGCGGCTGAAGCCGGAAAACATATACTTTGCGAAAAGCCGATGGCGATGGATGAGCAAGAGTGTGACGACATAATAGAGGCTGCGGCAGTTAATAAGGTGAAGCTGCAGGTTGCTTTTATGAGAAGGTTTGATGAAAGCTTCATGCAGGCCAAGGAAGTTATTGACAGTGGAGAAATCGGCGATGTGGTCCTGGTAAAATCTCTTACCAGGGGACCAAGCGTTCCTCACCGCTGGATGTACGACATCAATAAGAGCAACGGACCGCTGGCGGAGGTAAACAGCCACGATATTGACACTCTCAGGTGGTTTACAGGAAGCGAGTTCGCGTCAGTACATGCGGTTGGAGGCAATTACCGCTGCCCTGAAGCATTGGATGAGTTCCCGGATTTTTATGACAACGTGGTTATGAATGCAACTTTCCTAAACGGTATGCAGGGTTCTGTTGACGGTGCGGTAGCGGTTAACTATGGCTATGATGCCAGGGTGGAGATACTGGGAACAAAGGGTGTGATTTTCCTTGGTCGGGTTCATGATAAGGCCATTACGGTATGCAGCGGGAAAAACGGTGTGGTAAGACCGGTGATGAACAGTTGGAGAAATCTTTTTAAGAGCGCTTACCTCGCAGAGGATATACACTTTGTTGAATGTATCCAAAGAGATAGGGAACCGAAGGTAACTGGTTATGATGGCAAAATGGCCGTAAAAGTTGTCAGGGCAGGGAACCTGTCCATACGTGAAAAAAGAATTGTACAACTGCAGTATTGAAAAAAGAGAGGTGGCCCATATGCTGGCAGCTGTCCTATATGGTGCTGATGATCTTCGGTTGACGGAAGTAAAGACACCGGAAATTAATGATAATGAGATTCTTCTGAAAACAAAGAGTGCCGCCCTGTGCGGCAGCGATATCAGGATGATTAAAAACGGCTATCCCTGCATAAACAAAGATAACCCTAGGATATTGGGCCATGAGATTAGCGGTCTCATAGTGCAGGTCGGTAAAAACACGCCAGGGTTTTTCAAAGAAGGAATGAAGGTATCCTTGGCCCCTAACTTTGGGTGTGGACTGTGCAATCACTGTATCAGCGGTAATACTCACCTGTGTCGGGAATATCGGGCTTTGGGGATTCATCTGGACGGAGGATTTGCCGAATACGTCAAAATCCCGGAAGCCGCAGTCAGGCAGGGTAATGTTATGCCGGTGGGGGAATCCGTCTCCTTTGACGGGGCGGCGTTAAACGAACCGTTGTCTTGTGTATATACCGGTTTGGTCAAATGTGATCTAAGCCCAGGGGATACCGCTTTAATCATAGGGGCAGGCCCGATCGGGATGATGTATGCCAAGCTGGCATTGATGTGGGGGGCTGCTAGGGTAATAATAACCGACATCTCAGCGGAAAGGCTGGACATATGCCAGAAAGTTGTCAGCTCATTACTTACTGTCAGCAGCTCGGATTTAAAACGCTGTGTCGGCGAGTTGACTGATGGGGAGGGGGCGGATGTATGCATCGTCGCCTGCTCCTCACCTGAGGCCCAGGCTAATGCGTTGGAACTGACGGCTGTAAACGGTAGAATTAACTTTTTTGGCGGTCTTCCTGCTGGCAGGGAAATGGTCACTTTAAATTCAAACCTGATTCATTACAAGCAGTTAATGATAACGGGATCAGCCAGGGCCAGTCTTTCTCATTTCAGAAAAACATTAGATTTTGTTGAAAACGGTTTGATTGAAGTTACTGATTTAATTTCAAAAAGAACCCCGTTACAAGAAATAGCAGAAGTCGTAGCTTTGGCAGGTGAGGCCAGTGGACTGAAAAATATTATTTATTTCGACTGAAAGGGCGATTGTGATGGGAAATCAGTATTTACTTGGTATAGACATTGGAACACAGGGGACGAAAACGTCACTGGTTTCCGTTACAGGCAAAATACTGGCAGACGCTTTCTTACCTTCCAACCTGATCCGGCCGGGCAAAGGCATGGTCGAGCAGGATCCCGGTGATATCTATCGCTCTGTTATTAATACCATAAAAGAAGTAATGGTGGTTTCCGGTGCCAAGCCAGCGGAAGTTTTGGCCATAGGAATTGACGGGCAAATGGCCGGAATCCTGGGAATTGACAAATACTGGAATGCGGTAACCCCTTATGATTCCTGGCTTGATACCCGCTGTGAAAAATACATGGCTGCAATGAAAGAGATGGCTGAGGACAGGATAATAAGTGTTACAGGCTGTCCTGTAACCTATGCGCACGGCCCCAAAATTTTGTGGTGGAAGAATGAACGCTACCTGGATTATAAAAGGATTGAAAAGTTCCTTATGCCCAGCGCCTATGTTGTTGGCAAGCTGGTAGGCTTAAGCGCCAGGGATGCTTTTATCGATTATACACACCTGCATTTCTCAGGGTTTGGTGATATCGCTTCCTGTAGCTGGTCACAGGAATTACTTGATTCGTTTGCGGTTAACAGGGACAAGATGCCTGAAATTGTGGAGCCCTGGAAAGTGATAGGTGGGCTGTCCAAAGAAGCGGCGGAGTCGTGTGGTTTGATATCCGGTATTCCTGTTGTGGCTGGATGTGGTGATGCAGCCGCCACCTCACTGGGGGCCGGCATTACCAGGCCAGGGATGGTCTTTGATGTTGCGGGGACAGCATCGGTGTTATCTTGTTGTGTTGACTCATACAGGCCTGATGTGGCAACAAAGACGCTGATATTTTCCCGCTCGGTCATACCAGGTTTATGGAATCCGCTGGCATATATTAACGGAGGTGGGCTCTGTCTAAAATGGTTTAAGGACAACCTCACTGGTGAGAGGGACAGTCTGACTTACAGCGAACTGGACAAGGCTACAGAAGGAATAGCCCCTGGGAGCGACGAACTGATTTTTCTTCCCCATTTCAGTGGCAGGGTGTGCCCCAATAATCCAAATATAAGGGGCGGCTGGCTGGGCCTGAGTTGGACTCACACTCGGGGGCATATGTACAAAGCAATTTTAGAGAGCATTGCTTATGAATATAATTTCTATTTGAAAACCGCCAGGAATTTGATGGGCGATTTGGCATTTACTGAAGTGATAACCATTGGAGGTGGTGCTAAAAGCAGGCAATTTAACCAGATAAAGGCTGATGTATTGGGAATAAAGTATAGAACAAAAACAGTTAGTGATACAGCTACCCTGGGTGCTGCCATAGTGGCAGGATATGGGGTAGAAGTGTTTAACAGCCTGGAGTCTGCAGCCAGTCTTTTCGGGTCCATTGCGGACGAGATATTACCTGAAATACAAAAGCACTGTCAATACTCTAAATTCACACGCATCTACGAAGAGGTGATTCAGGTGTTGCAGCCTTCGTTCCGCTCATTACTGAATTAATAATAATTGGAGTGTAAATTGATTTTTATCTTATAAAAGGAAAATGCTGGGTAATATAAATTGTTCCGTATTGCCTGCTTTCCATTCTGGCTGGTATAATAAAATTGTATCTCTGATACAAGAATTATGCTGACAGGTAAGAGGCGGAAATGAAAAAAAAATGGTTTTTTGTGCTTTGTATGCTGATTTTGCTGGCAGTACCCGGTTGCAGGACAGGGCGAAAAGCACCTTTTATTTCTCTTAAACATGATGGAAACCAGATTCAGGCACCGGTGCAGGAAGAAGAACCGCTGCGCGTGGCTGTTGCTTCTATTACGTCGGCACGTGAAAACATTATTTATTATGATGAACTGCTGAAATTTCTGGGGCAGCGCTTACAAAGGCCGATCCAGCTGGTACAGCGCAAAACATACGCGGAAGTGAACGACCTGGTCCGTGCCGGCGCTGTCGACCTGGCTTTTATCTGCACTTATTCGTATGTTTTGGGTGAGCAGGAGTTCGGGATGGAACTGCTGGTGGCACCGGTGATCAACGGTGAAATGACGTATCACTCTTACATTATTGTCCGCAGTGACAGCGGCATTACCAATTTTTTGGAATTGCGCGGCAAGAGATTTGCTTTTACTGACCCCATTTCCAACTCGGGAAGGCTTTACCCGCTCTATCTTTTACATGAGTCTGGCCTAACGCCGGAATCTTTCTTTAGCCGCCATATCTTTACCTACGGCCACGATAACTCCGTCCGGTCAGTGATAGAGCGGTTGGTGGACGGCGCTGCGGTCGACAGCCTGGTTTTTTATTATATGGCTGACCGTGAGCCTGAACTGTTCGAGGATTTGCTAATCATTCACAAGTCGCCACCCTTTGGTATTCAGCCGGTTGTGGTGCGGCCCGGACTTGACCCGTCCCTTAAAGAATTTTTACGTGACTTTTTTCTGACTCTGCATGAGGATGAGTATGGTAGCCAAATATTGGCTCACCTTAAATTTGACCGCTTCATGCCGCAGGACAAATCCGCTTATGACAGTATACGTGAAATTGCCCAATCCCTGTTAAGGTGATCTGTCATAAAAATGAAGCAGGCGGCGCTTATGTTTTTATGTTGGTTAAAAAGTGGTATCGGCTTGCGCAGAAAGATAACAGGTACTTTTGTGTTGATGGTTATATTGCTGGGAAGCTGGAATGTTTGGCATATATATACCACCCAGACGAGGGTACTCCAGGAGCAGTTAGAGGCAAGGGGTATCGCCATTGCCCGTGATGTGGCAGCGAGGAGTATTGACCCCATTTTTATCAACAATTTATATGAGCTGCACCGACTGATACAGGATACGATAACAAATAACGAAGACGTGGTATATCTTTTTATTCAGGATACCCAGGGCAATGTGCTTGTGGATTCTTTTGGAGCAGGCGGCGTGCCGCCCGGGCTGAGGGATTTAAATGCCGTTTCAGGAGAAGAACGTTACTGCCTGTCAACCTTTTACACAGAATCAGGGCTTATTCACGACATCGCAGTTCCCGTTTTTGACGGCAGGGCGGGTACGGTACGCCTGGGTCTGGGCGAAGAGAGCCTGAACCGGATTGTAAATGATATGGTAAGATCACTGATTTTTTACATGGTGATAATTTTAATGTTGGGCATTCCTGCTTCATTTTTTTTCGCCAACCTTGTGCTTGCGCCTGTACAAGAGCTGATTCGCGGTACCAGGGCTGTGGCCGCCGGTGATTTAAGCATCCGAGCGGTGCTGTGGGGCAAAGATGAACTGGGGCAGCTGGCGGAAGCATTTAACTTTATGGCAGACAAGCTGCAGGAATACAGGAACGAGAGCCTCGCCAAAGAGGAATTGCGTATCCGGCTTGTTAATAAACTTATTACCGCACAGGAAGATGAACGCAAGCGCATAGCAAGAGAATTACATGATGAAACGGCGCAGTCACTGACCTCAATAAAGCTGTTACTTAAAGTTATAGAGGATACCCAAGACCTGGGCCAGGCAAAAAAGATGGCCGGGCTGCTTAGGCAAATGGTCAGCAAGGCAATGGAAGACGTGTCGGCCCTTGCCCGTGACCTGCGACCCAGCGTGCTGGATGACATGGGTCTGGAAGTCAGCCTGGCCAACCATATTGAAAGATGTTCAGCCATACTGAACAAGAACATTGACTTTCACCTGCATGGCCTGCAAAATCACCGGTTTCCTTCGTACGTGGAGACCACGGTTTACCGGATAGTGCAGGAGGCGCTGACAAACGTCATGAGGCACACCCAGGCCGAGAATATCAGCGTGGTGGTCCGCTACGGAGACGGAATTCTCACAGCCATAGTGGAAGACGACGGTATCGGGTTCGACCCTGAAGCAGTCGCCGGGAGTGGCGGCAGAGGGCTTGGCCTTTTCGGTATGAAGGAGAGAGCGATGCTGGTGGGAGGCACACTGGAGATAGAATCCGAACACGGTGCAGGGACCACTGTTTATCTGCACATTCCTGTGACAGGAGGCTCCCAAAATGACAAAAACTAAAAAAATTGGAGTGTTGCTTGTTGACGACCATGCGGTTTTACGGGACGGCCTGCGGCTGATTATCGACTCGCAGGATGATATGAAAGTACTGGGGGACACCGGTGAAGGCAGGGAGGCTGTTGACTTGTGCAAACAGCACCGGCCGGATGTTGTCCTCCTGGATATTACGCTGCCGGGTGAAACAGGTTTACAGGTGCTGTCAGAGTTGAAATCCTGCTGTCCCGATGTCAAAGTGCTGGTTTTGACGATGCACGACAATGAAGCATATTTTTCCGAAGTGATGCGCCTTGGCGGCAGCGGGTATGTTTTAAAAAAAGTGGCGGATGTGGAGCTGCTTTCGGCAATTCGCAATGTCAGCCGGGGGGAAATAGTGGTTGACCCGGCACTGACCCGGAAAGTGCTGGATAAGCTGTACGGTGCCAGAGGTAAAACCGAAAAATCTCCTGCTGTTGACTTGACGGCGCGTGAGCGTGAGGTGCTGCGTTTGGTTGCACTGGGATATACCAACAGGCAGGTTGCCGATACCCTGGTTATAAGTGTCAAAACAGTGGAAGCCCACAGAGGCAATATTAAAGACAAACTTAACATTCATAAACGCTCCGAACTTGTCCGCTTTGCCATGAAAGAAGGTTTGCTTGAAGAATAGAGGCCGTCAGGCCTTTTTTTTTGTTGCACAGGAAAATTATATTACTCCATGAAGCGTGAAGCTTTTTATCTTGCTTGTATCAGGGCTTTACCCTAAACCGAAATCAATATTAAATAGGTATATTACCCCTATATGTTTAAGGGAGAATTGCTGTGTTGCAAGTTGCATGGCTATGAAATAATTATTTTGGCAGAATGTTCTCACTTTTTGTGAACATGCGCACAAGCTTTTCTTAGACAGAGGGGGGAGAGTCGGTACTTATTAATGCAGCTTTGTCGTTTATAATTTTTAACCGGAGGTGCGGTAATGAGTTTACAGGAGATTCTGGGCAGTAAAATCAAACGCAGGACTTTTCTAAAAATAGCCGGTGCCACCGGAGCACTGGCTATGGTAAGCGCCGGTTGCGGCCAAAAAAGAGCGGAAGAGGAGCCGCCACCCGCGCCGCAGTACAGTCTGGAAGAGGGAACCTGGCTGCCTACGGGTTGCGAGGGGTGTACTTCATGGTGTGCCAAGGAAGTTTTGGTTAAAGACGGAAGGGCGGTTAAAATCAGACCTAATGCACTTTCCAAAGTGCACGGGGACAGCGGTTGCCCACGTGAACATCTTGGATTGCAGCAGGTTTACGACCCAGACCGGATCAAAGTGCCTATGAAACGCACGAACCCCAAAAAGGGACGCTATGAAGATCCGGGCTTTGTACCTATTTCCTGGGATGAGGCAATGGGAATATTTGCCGACAAACTGATAGAGCTGCAGAAAAATGCAGAGCCACATAAGTTTATGGTGATGCGCGGTCGTTATACTCAGAATAACCAGGTCCTTTATGACCGCTTTCCCAAAATTATGGGCTCTCCGAACAATATCTCGCACAGTTCAATTTGTGCCGAGGCGGAAAAGTTCGGACCGTATTATACGGAGGGGTACTGGAATTACCGTGACTATGACCTGGACAATACCAAAATGGTTGTGCTGTGGGGCGTTGATCCCATTTCCTCCAACCGCCAGGTATCCTACTACCTGAAAGCGTGGGGAGACCTCCTGGAAAGGGCGTATGTGGTTACAATCGATCCTCGCCTGTCGGCTTCGGCCTCTAAGTCACATGCCTGGTTGCCTGTGAAACCGGGCGAAGATGGCGCGCTGGCTCTGGCCATGGCTCACGTGATTCTGACTGAAGGCCTCTGGTCCCGTGAATTTGCAGGTGATTTCAAAGACGGTAAAAACCGCTTTGTGGCCGGTAAAACAGTGAAGGAAGAAGATTTTGAGGAAACATACACTTTTGGCCTGGTAAAATGGTGGAACCTGGAAGTTAAAGACCGGACGCCCCAGTGGGCTGCCGAAAAGACTGGAATCAGCGCGGAAAAAATCATAAACGTAGCCAAACGACTGGGCGAGCTTGGCACTCACGCCATTGTCTGGCAGGGGGGCGGCCCCAATATGCAGGTTCGGGGCGGTTACTCCAGTATGGCTATCCAGGCCTTAAACGGGTTGGTCGGCTCGGTGGATAACGTGGGTGGCTCCATACGCGGCGCCAGTGTCCCGTCCGGCAATGTGCCGGCTCCTGACGATTTTATGAATGAGCTGGCCAAAGACGGTGTCAGGAAGCAAAAAATTGACCAGCGCGGCTATAAAGAATTTCCTGCGCTCAATGCCGGCCGCTCCGGGGGAGGTGTGGTGACCAACCGTGTTGCCGATGCCATCCTGGCCGAAGACCCTTATGACATAAAAGTGGCTTTTGGCTATTGGAACAATTTTAATTTCTCCTGCCCGGAGGCTTCCCGCTGGGATGAAGCGATGGCCAAAATCCCTTTCTTTGTCCACGCTGTTACACACGCTTCGGAGATGAGCATATTTGCAGACATAGTGCTGCCTTCCACGCACCACATGTTCGAGCAATGGGGCTATATGTCCCAAAAGGGCAACACTTACACCCACGCCTGGCTAAATCAGCCGGTTATTGACCCGGTTTGGGACTGCAAAGATCCGGAGACGGAAATGGTGTGGCTTTTGGCACAAAAACTGGCCGAGCGGGGTTTTACCAATCTCAAGGATTTCTGCGACGCGGTGAAGGATCCGGAGAGCGGAGCATCAGCCGCCAATGAGAAAGAATTTGCCCTTTTCTGCACCAAGGTGCGCACACGGCCCATGTGGGATCCGGCCGAATACAAAGCCGGCGACAAATTCAGCGGCTGGGAAGATTTTAAAACCAAAGGCGTCTGGAATTCCGGAGAGTATCCCTTCAAAAAACTGTGGGGCAACTTCGGCACCGCCACCAAGCAGTTTGAGTTTTACAGCGAGACACTGAAAAACGCCCTGACAGCCCATGCGGAGAAACATAAAACCACCGTTGACGATATCCTGGCAACCTGTAAATACCAGGCCCGGGGAGAAAAAGCGTTTATCCCTCACTATGAGGAGCCTTACATCTGGGGCAATGAAAGTGAATATCCACTGGTTATGGTTGACCACAAATCCAGGTTCAACCGGGAAGGCCGTTCCGCCAACGCCCCCTGGTATTACGACCTGAAAGACGCGGACCCCGGCGATGAAAAATGGGACGATGTAGCCAGAATCAACCCCCGGGATGCGGCACTGCTTGGTGTCCGTAACGGTGACAGGATCAGGCTGGTATCACCTGTCGGTTCCCTGGTTTGTACCGCCAAGCTGTGGGAGGGTACGCCTCCGGGCACTGTGGGGAAAACATTCGGACAGGGACACTGGGCATACGGTCGGGTAGCCGCCAAAGATTTTAAAAAGCGTGAAGCCCGCGGCGGCAATAACAATGATGTATTGCCGGCCGACTACGAGCGCCTGAGCGGAAGTACCGCTTTCTACGCTGTGACCCGGGTCCGGGTGGAAAAAGCCTAAAACTATTTAACTGGGGGTGTTTTCGTTGCCAAATTACGCGATGGTAATCGACCTGCACAGATGCACCGGCTGCGGTGCCTGTGTCATCGGTTGCAAAATAGAGAACAATACGCCGGAAGGTATATTTTGGGCCCATTTCGTCCATGAAACTGTGGGGCATTTTCCGGATGTCAGGTACACATATGTGCCGACGCTCTGCAATCACTGTGTCAATGCTCCCTGCGTGGAAGTATGCCCTGTGAACCCCAAGGCCATGTATAAAGCGGATAACGGCCTGACCCTTCACAGTACAGAGCGCTGCATAGGCTGCCGTCTCTGTGAAAAGGCCTGTCCTTATGGCGTAATCAGCTACAATGAGGAAGAACCGCACCGGTTCTGGAGGGATGATACCGCACTGATCAGTGGTGGAACTGCGACTCCCAAAGAAGTGGCCGAGAGAGTTGGCGGTACGGTATTGCCGTATTACAACAGGGACAGGGAAGCCACCTACAAAGGTATCCGCCCGAAAAACGTGGTTGAAAAGTGCACCATGTGCGACCACCGTATTGCCAGAGGGGTTGATACCTACTGCAATACGGTCTGTCCCTCCAAAGCACGGTTTTTTGGTGACCTCGACGATTCAGACAGCGAAGTTTCAAAGCTTTTGCGCAGTCACAGCAGTTTCCGCCTGAAAGAAGAAACCGGGACAGAACCAAGGGTTTACTACATCCGAAAATATAACCCGAGCTAAAGAGGTGGGGATGCCCATGTCCCGGCATCCCCCAACATCATCCTTCTTTGCGATTAATAAAAAAGAGGTAATTGCCATGGACAAAAACCAAACGAACGATGTTACCTGGTACAGGGATATGTTTGCCCTTTTTTCCAAAGCTTTCTATCGCCCGGAAAAAGATGTGGCGGGCCCATGGATAACCTGTTGCCTGCGGGAAATAAACGATCGGTTCGCTCTTGGCTTTGAAGGGCAAATCAGGGAGCTGGAACAATGGCTAACAGAAAACGACCGGCTGCACGCTTTGCGCCTGGAGCACAGCAGGTTGTTTGTCGGGCCTTTTTCGTTACCTGCGCCGCCGTACGAGTCTTGTTACCGGGAAAACCGCGTTATGGGCGACTGTACCATGGATGTTAAGAGATATTACCGGCTGGCGGGCCTGGAAGTCAGTGCCGAATTCAAAGACGCCCCCGATCATGTGGTGCTGGAAACAGACTTTCTGTCCAAGCTGTATGAAGCGGAAAACGATGCACTTGAACGGGAAGATTTAGTTGAGGCGGAAAGGTTACGCGGGCTGCGGGACGGCTTTATCAGGGAGCATGCCGGGCTGTGGTTGTCATCATTTGCTTTGGCGGTTAAAAACAGCGCCTCTCTCCCGTATTACGCCCTTCTGTCCGCCATCCTGGCCTCTGTAGCGGATACAATGAGCCGGCAGCGCGGGGCGGTCGCTTGCTAGCAAAATATATTTTAAATAAGCTGACTGCAGACCGGTCACCGGAGTTACTGTCCGGCCGGTGCATTAACCAGAGGCAGCAGCAGGTACAGTGCCAGGTCTGCCGGTTTGTCTGCCCTAACAGGGCCATTTCCGGGCTGGAAGCAGTACGCGTCGACGGCACCAGGTGTGACGGGTGCGGCATCTGTGCGGCCGCTTGTCCGGCGAGATGCCTTATTCCGTCGTCATTTCCCGGGCACATACCTGAAACAGTAATGCCGGGAAAAGCCTGCGTGGTCGGCTGCGAATACGGAGCCGGCGCGGTTAACGTCAGGGTCTTCTGCCTGGCGGGGCAGCCGTGGGAGTTTTTTGCGGCAATAGTGATTTTAAGAAAATACCAACCGGTGGAACTGGATCTTTCTTCCTGTCCGGAATGCACAAGAAAAAAGGGAGTTTGGCGTCTTCTTTGCTCGCTGGAAAAGCTAAGGCTGTTCCTGGGAGAAAAACAATACCGGGAAAGTGTACACCTGCGTTTGGAGAAACAACATTTTCAGCATTCAATATCACGGCGGGAAATATTTGGCTTTTTGCGCCGGGAGACAACAGTTTTGGCGCGGGAGATGAGCAGAAGTCTGCTGCGCCTGAAAAATGATGATAAAGTTAACCCCTACCGCCGGTTGCTGGAAAGAGTCATATCCGGGCGGGGGGTGGCCGGCTCCGCGGCACATTACCGGCTGCCGGCATGGGAAGTGGGGGAGCAATGCAGAGGGTGTGGTTTTTGTCAGGCAGTCTGCCCGCAGGCAGCCTGGGAGATGACAGCCGGCCAGGACGGAAAAGCCCTGCTGCTTTTCCGTCCCTGGCGCTGTACAGAATGCGGCCTCTGTGCCCGGCTATGTGCTGTGGGGGCAAAAGAAAAAGGAGACAGGACAGCGGGCTGCGGCACCGGGACTACTTTGGTTGCGAAGGTTTTCGTGCTGTCTGACTGCAGAAAATGTCACAGCCGAAACGTCATGGCAGGCAATGAACTCTGCACGCAGTGCGCAAAAAGAGAAGAACTGAAAAAGTCTCTGCTTAAAATATAAATGCTTGATATACATTTGCCTGAGGGCAATTAGGACAGTGAGCCCGGGCATACCAGGAAGGGGTGATTCCTGATGAAGGCAGTGAGAGTCGAAGAGGCTGTGGGTATGGTCCTGGGCCATGACCTGACCAAAATTGTACCGGGACAGTATAAAGGCAGGGCTTTTAAAAGAGGCCATATCATCAGCAGTGACGATTTGCCTGAGATGTTAAATATAGGTAAAGAGCACGTTTTCATTATGGAGGTAAATGCCGGTGAGCTCCATGAGGATGAGGCGGCAGTCCGTCTGGCATCGGCTTTGTGTGGAAGCAATTTATCGTTTGTCGAACCGTCGGAGGGAAAAGTAAATATTTACGCCGCCGTCGACGGATTGTTCAAAGTAAAAAAAGAAACAGTCTACGCAGTGAACTACCTTGGAGAGGTGTCGGTGGCCACGATTCACGGCAATACTCCGGTACGGAAAGGCGAAAAAGTGGCGGGCGCCCGCGTCATCCCCCTGGTTATAGACAAGGCAAAGATTATTGCCGCTGAAAACATCGCTGCCGCGGCTGCCCCGTCTTTGCAGGTAGTGCCCTATATGCATCACAGGGTGGGGATTATAACCACGGGCAATGAGGTGTTTCACCGCAGAATCGAGGACCGATTCGGCCCCGTTGTTTTACAGAAACTTGGCGGCTTTCCGTCCTGTATAATGAAGCACGTTATAGTTCAGGACGACAAAGAGGCTATTTGCAGAAACATACTTGACCTCTATCGCCTGGGCGCCCAGATGATTTTTATCACGGGAGGAATGTCGGTTGACCCGGATGACCGTACTCCCGCGGCTATACGTTCCACCGGTGCGGAAATTATTACTTACGGGACACCTGTACTGCCGGGCTCTATGCTGATGCTGGCATACCTGGGGGATGTTCCGGTCATCGGCCTGCCCGGCTGTGTTATGTTTAACAAAATAACTGTTTTTGACCTTATCCTGCCCCGGCTGTTTACAGCGGAAAAACTCGCCAGGCATCATTTTACCGAAATGGCAGTAGGCGGGCTCTGCAACAACTGTGACCCCTGCCGTTATCCCCACTGCAGTTTTGGCAAGAACTGACGGTGACTGCTTATGATTGATTATCATGAGGCGATACGGAAGGTAAGAGAAGCAGCAAAACCCCTGGATTCCCGGGAAATAGCGCTGGATTGCGCACTGGGTTATGTATTAAGCCGGGACCTGGTTTCAAAATTTGCACAACCTCCCTTTGACCGCTCCCCTTTTGACGGGTATGCCTTTTACGCGGGTGATACCAAGCCAGCCGGCGTTGGGGAAGGGGTGGAGCTTGAAATAGTGGGCACCATTCCAGCCGGTGAAACTTCTGTGACTGCTTTGCAAAGAGGGCAGGCCGTAAGAATTTTTACCGGCGCCATGGTTCCGGCCGGTGCGGATGCGGTTGCCGCCCAGGAAAATGTCAGTGTAAGAAAAAACAAATTAAACGTTTTAAGAGAATACAGGCCGGGTGAGAACATAGTAAAAGCAGGAGAGGATATAAAAGCAGGCCGTATGTTTCTCAGGCGGGGGTGTTTGCTTGGGCCTTCTGAACTTGGAGTAGCAGCTTCACAGGGATTCACTTCCCTGCCGGTTTACCGGAAACCGGTAGTGGCGATTTTAAGTTCAGGCAGTGAACTGGCAGAAGTTGGTAATAAGCTGGGCCCGGGACAAATATATAACAGCAACCGGCACACACTGGAGGCTCTGGTCAGGTTGGCGGGAGGCACCCCTGTTTATCAGGGAAGACTGCCTGACGAACTGGACCGGCTTGCTACAGGTATTACTCGCGCTTTTGCATCAGCCGACATAGTGTTGACCACGGGAGGCGTCTCGGTGGGCGACCATGACCTGATTCCTGCCGCCGCCGCCATGGCAGGTACAAAACTCCTGTTTCACCGTGTGGCTATGAAACCGGGAACACCACTCCTGGCTGCCCTTTACGGGGAAAAGCTGTTCTTTGGCCTTTCCGGTAACCCAGCAGCCTGCCTGGTAGCTTTTTTACAGTTTGTACTGCCGGCGCTAAAAATAATGAGCGGTCTGGTTAACTGGCAGCATCAGTGGGTTGAGGCTGTTACCGGTAAGCCGCTGGAGAAGTGCGGCAATCAAAACCGTTTTTTGTCCGCCAGAACCGTCTGGCGGGAAGGCCGGTTTGTGGCTGAGCTGGCACTTAAACAAAAGCCTGGGGTGCTATCCACGCTTTGCACAGCAAATTCGCTTATTTTTCTGCCGGCGGGAGGGGGACCTTTTTCTGCCGGCCAGACCATACGTGTCCAACTTTTCCCTGAAATTTTTGGCAATAACCCCCTTTTTCAGACGTGTAATTATTTTCAGCCTTTAGCCAGGATTATTTAAGGAAATGATTGTTTATTCAAAAGCAAAACCCTCTGGACTGAGAGGGTTTTGCTTTTTAGGCGAAAGATAAGTCTATCGTTTTACTCCCACAATCTTGCAGAAGATAATGCCCAGACTGCCATCGGCTTTGTCTGCATCCTTCTTATCCACACCCAGAGTGAAGCTCAGATACTCCTCTGAACCATTGCCGAAGCTGGTGAAAGAAGAGCTTCTTCCCTTCACCGTGTGCTGTCCGGCTTCGAAGGAGTAGAGTCCTTTCCGCACCAAGGTGGCATAGCCGTAGGCATCGGTGTCAATGGTAAACAGGTCTCCCGAATCTTTCCCCTCGTACTTCATTGTTACTGTACCTCTGAGGGGATAGGCCTTTCCGTCCTGGCCCCGCAACTCTAGATCAAAGCTGAAGCTCTGGCTTTTTCCTTTCTCAAACACCATAGTCTCCAGGGCCAGGCTGGCATCGTCATGATAGGGCTTCTGCAGCAGCACCGGCTGAATGGCAATGACCTTAGGCGGGTTTTTCATCAAGGTAAAGCCCAGCTCTCCTCCCCCTCGTTTCACCCCGTATGCTTCGTATGGGTCTTTCAGGCTACCAGGGTCAGAACTGCCGCTGCTGCCGCAGCCGGCCAACAGCAGTCCCGCAGCAAACAGGGTAACCAGCATTAACCGCCATTTTTTACCGAATCCTGTTAAGTTCCACATCCCTGTTTTTTTCATCCCGTTTCCTCCTTGTACTGTCTCCAGTTTAATTTGGCATTTCATCCTCGTCGCCGGAGTGTTTTTTTAAAAGTCTTCAGATTATTGCCGTACTGTGGCCGGGATTAAAGATGCCGCAGGAGCTATCTTAATGATAACGAAAACAGGCGATAATTGCAATTAATGCTTTGCCTGGTGCAGTAACAATCCCGCTCCCTTAACCGACAATCATGCTGCCTGTGGTACCATCGGAAGGATAAAAACGCCGCCGGAGTTGAGTTTTTTTGCGGCTGGCGGCGAAGTCTGGTAACCACTGAGAAGCTGCCCGAACAATGGGGGCAGACCCCTGGCACCCGGTGCAGGAATGACGGCCCAGCCGGCGAAACAATAAATACAGAGCCGTTTGACAAGGGGGTGCCTTCAGGTGCGGATTCCACCCATGTACCTGGTGAGGCAGAAGACAAGTGCGCACAGTATAGCGGATGTCAGGGCCGAACTGGACAGGGAGGTTATGTCCTTTGACCTTCCCGGGCGGATAAAGCCGGGTGAGTCGGTGGCTGTGGCCGTGGGAAGCCGCGGTATCGCCGGCATTGCAGACCTGGTGGCCGGGCTGGTCGGTGCGATCAGGGCCGGGGGAGGCGAACCTTTTATTGTCCCGGCCATGGGCAGCCACGGCGGCGCTACGGCGGCGGGGCAGGAGGCGGTCCTGGCCAGGCTTGGTATAACAGCCCAATCTGTGGGTGCAGCTGTCCGCTCAGCGATGGCAGTGGTGCAGCTGGGGGAGACGGAGGGGGGTTTGCCGGTGTACTGCGATGCCCTGGCGGCCAAAGCTGACTGTGTAATACTGGTGAACCGGGTAAAGCCCCATACCAGTTTCAGCGGGGAGATCGAGAGCGGGCTTTTGAAAATGGCCGCCGTTGGGCTTGGCAATGATGTGGGCTGCCGCGCTGTCCATGCCGCCGGCCTGGCACAGGCGGTGGTGCCGGTGGCCAGGGTGATGCTTGGTAAGCTTCCCCGGGTTTTCGGCCTGGCAGTGGTGGAGAACCAGAGGGGGGAGACCTGCTTTCTCCGTCTGCTGGCTGCGGACAATATGGAGGAAGAAGAAAAAGGTCTCCTGAGTCTTGCCAAAAAACTGACACCCAGGCTGCCTTTTGGGGAACTGGACCTGCTTGTGGTGGAGGAGATGGGCAAAAACATTAGCGGCACCGGCATGGATACCAAGGTTGTGGGCAGGGTCAACCGGGCCGGTGTGACGGAGGAATACACCTGCATCGATAAAATAGTGGTGCTTGACCTGACGGCTGAATCGGAGGGCAATGCGCTGGGCATCGGCATCGCCGACGTCACCACCCGCCGCCTGGTTGAGAAGATAAATTACCCGGCAATGTACGAAAACGCCCTGTCTACCGGCCTGGACCGGGCCAAAATACCGGTAATAGCGGAAACGGACCGGGAGGCTTTCATGTTCGGGCTGCGGGCGGTCAGAGAAAAAAAACCTGACCGGCTGAAAGTGGCTAGGATAAAAAATACATTGTCTCTTGAGTACCTGTATATATCTCCCGCTCTGCTGGAGGTGGCGGGTGACAGGGTGGAAGTGGTGGCCGGCCCGGAGGAGATGCTGTTTGACGCCTGCGGTTCCCTGCAAAAAAATAAAAGGTACCCGTAAATGGAAAAAGACGTGCGTCTGCACGTCTTGATGGGGTTAGTGCCTGGGGCGGAAGGTTGCGCAATCAGTCTCTTCCGTGTCTGATGCGTTGGGAGGCTGGATTTCAATGGAAGAAGCGACGCAACGGTCTCCGGATTGATAGAACTCGCACGAATCCACAACACATTTTACACGCGTGATCGGTTCGCCCTGACGGCTTGCACGTTCCATAGAGTGACCTCCTTATAGAGAATTGGTATCTGAATTTATGTTTTGTACCCTCCTGTGTCTTTATACCTGCCAAAGATTTTCTGCTTTGCTCATGTTGCTTTTTATTGTTGAATCTG
This sequence comes from Dethiobacter sp., assembly GCA_020725465.1. Lineage (GTDB taxonomy): Bacteria > Bacillota > Dethiobacteria > Dethiobacterales > Dethiobacteraceae > DYEY01. The sequence goes on along the minus strand of DYEY01000008.1, from coordinate 3,828 downwards.
TTAAAATTACTATTGCACCTAAAAAGCGGGTCGTTAGCTCAGGGGGAGAGCACTACCTTGACACGGTAGGGGCCACTGGTTCAAATCCAGTACGACCCACCATAAAAAACAGACGGTACCGGACGGTACCTCTTTTTGTTGTGCCGGCAATTACGTCCTCCACATAATGGATAAAAGTATACAATTTTTCCGGAGGACATATAATACTAGAGAAGGGAGTGACAGACTTGACTCAGCTTGTCTTCGCGGTTAAGCATGCCTTTCCCGAGTTGCGCAGAAGGTTGGAAGAAAACGTGTTTTTTTTTAATAAAGAAGGCTATGGTGTCAGCATTGCCGAAAAGACAGTGGACGGCTGGCCGCACCTTTCTGTTGATATACAGGGAAAAAACGGAGCGCCGGCGGCCCCGCTCCTGCGGCGGCGCCTGGCTGAGGTGTTGGCTGACTATATTATGGAGGGCTCTGTACTTCCGTATCTGAGTGAGATCCTGGAGCAGCATTATTTTTATTTCCCCCGTCATGAGCGCTGTGAAATCATTGATTTGTCGGAAAAAATCTGGCACAGGGAGCGGGGGAAGGAGGGGTTCCTGCGTACCCAAGTCCTTTCCCAGCTGGAAGAATATCTTGGCCGGCAGGATTACCTGAACATACACGGCTTGCTGGTATTTCGTCTGGAAAAATGGCAGGCTGCGCTGCGGCGGTGCCTGGACCAGGCAGTGGATGAGTTTTTGATGGAAAAGGAGTACCAGGAATTCATCAGGCTGCTGAAATACTTCGTGCAGCTCCAGGAGCCGAAAGTATACCAGGTGCACGTGGCTTTGGACCGGCAGGGCAACCTTGTTTTGCTTGACCAAGACTATAATTATATTGAAGAGCAGGGAGAGAGCGCGGACTGGGACGATTTGACCGGCGACAGGGATGATTTTCTGATCAATACGCTTATTGCCGTGGCCCCCCGGAAAATAGTGCTGCACCGGCAGGTTCAGAGCCAATATCCCAAAGCTGCCGATACGCTGAAACATATCTTTGAAAAGAGGGTCAGCCTGTGCCGGCGCTGTAAGATCTGCCAGGAAGCAACCGGTATCATAAACCTGAAGGGGAAACATTAAACGTCTTAAGACGTTTTTTTTTCTTTTCTCAGGTGTTACAATGGTCTGGGGGGAATCACCGATGGCTTTTGTCTTTTTGCCCCTGGTAGGGGCTATTATCGGCTGGGTTACCAACTACATAGCCATACGCCTGCTGTTTCGGCCCATAACACCCTGGCGGCTGGGACTGGTGGTTTTTCAGGGTCTTATTCCAAAAAGGAGGGAACAGATAGCGCAGAAAGTGGGCCAGGTGGTGGCTGACCAGCTCTTTTCCATGGACGAGCTGTCGGACCGTATCGATATGGCCTCCATGCAAAAGGAAGCGGATCGCCTCACCCGCCAGGTGGTGGAGCGCTGGTGCCAACAAAAAATGGGCATGCTGCCGGGTGCCCTGCGCCAGGTTTGTAGCAGCTACCTGCGTGACATGGTGGCCGCGGAGATGGCCGCCAATTTCCCGCGTATGGCCAAAACCCTGCTGCGCCGGATGAGGGAACAGGTGGATGTAAAAAAGGTGGTGGCGGAAAAAATAAACTTGCTGGCCCTGGAAGACGTGGAGAAGCTGGTGCTTGATGTGGCCGCCAGGGAGCTTAAACAGATAGAACGGCTGGGAGCGGTACTTGGGTTTATCATCGGTTTGCTGCAGGCGGCTGTTTTTCACTTTCTGGCGCGCACTTGACAGTAAACGGCCTAAGTTTTATGATGAGATAAGGTATTTTCAGGAAAGGATGAATCGCCCTTGGTTAAAATCAGGTTTCCCGATGGCACGGAACGGTCTTACCCGGATGCCACTCCTATCCGGGATATAGTGGACGGTCTGGGAGGCAGGCTGAAAAAAGAGGCGCTGGCTGCCCAAGTGGACGGCGTGATAAAGGACCTGTCGTTTTGCCTTAAAAATGACGCTGCACTGAAGTTTCTCACGTTTGAGGATGCGGACGGCGCCGGGGTTTTCCACCATACTTCCAGCCATATCCTGGCCCAGGCGGTAAAGAGGCTTTACCCCGGTGTCAGGCTGGGTATCGGCCCGGCTATTAAGGATGGGTTTTACTACGATTTTGACCGGGAGGAATCCTTTACCCCCGAGGACCTGGAAAAGATTGAGGCTGAAATGGCCAGGATTGTGGAAGAGGATTTGCCCATGGAACGGTTTGAGCTGGGCCGGGAGGAAGCTATCGCCTTTTTTTCTGCGCTGGGCGAAGACTACAAAGTGGAACTGATCCGTGACCTGCCGGAGGATACGATAATCAGTTGTTACCGTACCGGCGAATTTGTGGATTTGTGCGCCGGGCCGCACCTGCCCTCCACAGGCAGCGTTAAAGCCTGCAAGCTGCTCAGCTTGGCCGGCGCCTACTGGCGGGGCAGCGGGGAAAACCCCATGCTGCAGCGCATTTACGGCACTTCTTTTCCCAAAAAATCTCTGTTGGACCAGTACCTGCACCGCCTGGAAGAGGCGAAAAAACGGGATCACCGCAAACTGGGACGGGAACTGGACCTTTTCAGCGTGCATGATGAGGCGCCAGGGTTTCCCTTCCTGCACCCGCGCGGGATGATTATCCGCAACGAGCTGGAAAAATTCTGGCGTGAGCAGCACGCACTGGCCGGCTATCAGGAAATAAAAACACCCATTATTTTAAACCGGGTGCTCTGGGAGCGCTCGGGACACTGGGACCATTATAAGGAAAACATGTATTTCACCAGGATTGACGAGCAGGACTTTGCGGTAAAGCCGATGAACTGCCCGGGCTCCATGCTGCTGTACCGGCTGGACCTGCATTCTTACCGTGACTTGCCCATCCGCCTGGCGGAACTGGGGTTGGTTCACCGCCACGAAATGTCCGGAACGCTGCACGGCATGATGCGGGTCCGCGCCTTTACCCAGGATGACGCCCACATTTTCATGCTTCCTTCCCAGATTAAAGAAGAAGTAGCGGCGGTTATCGAGCTTACCGACCGCATCTACAGCGTGTTTGGATTCGATTACCACGTGGAGCTTTCCACCCGCCCGGAAAAAGCCATGGGCTCGGAAGAGATGTGGGAACTGGCTACCACAGCGCTGCGCGAGGTACTGGAGGAGCGGGGCATGGCCTTTATCATCAACGAAGGGGACGGCGCTTTTTACGGTCCCAAGATAGATTTTCACCTGCGTGACTCCATTGGCCGGACTTGGCAGTGCGGCACCATCCAGTTGGACTTTCAGATGCCGGAAAAGTTCGACCTGCATTACATCGGCGAGGACGGTCAGAAACACCGCCCGGCGGTGATTCACCGCGTGGTTTATGGTTCTATCGAACGTTTCATGGCCGTGCTGATTGAGCACTTCGCCGGAGCCTTCCCGGCCTGGCTCGCACCGGTCCAGGCGGTGGTTATCCCCATTACCGACCGGCATCATGCCTACGCCGCCTCGGTTTTAAAACGGCTGCGCGAGGCTGGTATCAGGGCCGAGAGTGACACCAGGAGCGAAAAAGTAGGCTATAAGATTCGCGAGGCCCAGCTGCAAAAAATACCTTATATGCTGGTGGTGGGAGACAAGGAGGCGGAAGCGGGTTCGGTGGCAGTTCGGGAGCGGGCCGGTGGCGACAGGGGTTCGGTCGAAGTTTCCGAATTTATTAATGCTTTGCTTGGTGAAATCGCCGCGAGCCAATTGCGATGTCCGGAAACAACGATAGACAGGGCATTATAAGACTGGGGTAAAATTATTTTACCCCAGTACAAGTCAGTGTTTATGGGGTCTTTGAACTCAGGCGCC
>DYEY01000060.1 GCA_020725465.1 Dethiobacter sp. | reverse complement strand
ATACCTGCTGGGGGTTTTTAAAGTCGCAGAGAAAAAGGCCGTAAACATAACTGAGTATGGTGGCGTTGTCGCAGAATATGATGTCGCAGTGCGACAGTTCCTCCTCCGCCTGCTTCTGGCCCTCGTAGAGCAGAAACTGCTCGAAAATGGACGTAGGAGGGCCGTACCGGATGATGTAGGTGCGGGCGAAATCGGGGCAGATGGAAGAAATGTATCCGGCCATGCTGTAGTCCACGTCCAGCTGCTTGATCAGCGTGGTTTTGCCTGTTCCGGGCCCTCCCAGAAAAGCGCATTTTTTTGTTTGTTTGGTTTTGCACTCCATCATGCAGGACGGCGCCCTCCTTTAGTCACCGGCTGGTAAGCTTTGTTTTTCATCCCAGAACAGCCTTCCTGAACTCCCCGATGCCGATTCTGTCTATGAACCTGCCTTTGAATAAAAGCCCCTCTAGGTGCGTCGGACATAAAATCAGCCCCCACTAAATTTTTCAGTGGCAAAAATAAAAATTCTTCACCTGCATGTAGTTTCCCTTTTGGTGAACGGTGGGCCGATTAGAAAAAAATTCTGAAAAATTGCTGTTTTTTGGGTGAAAATATATCATTATGCGGATATTCGTGTTATTATATCTATATATTGTATATCACAGACCGAATGTGAGCGAGGTGTAGTAGCATGCTTACTGGCATAGAATTTAAAGAGATCAAAGAAGTTAAGGGAGTAAAGTCCGGGAGAGATTTGGACAGGCTCGGTGAAAGCCTTGAGATCTGGACCTGCGGGTGTACCGTGGTGGGAAGCGTCACCTCCATTAATGCCCGGTGCATTAACTGCGGCAATGTTTTTAAAAAGGTAGACAAGAAGAATAAAATTACGGGACAAAAAAAGGGAAAAATTGAAAGCGTAAAGATCGAACTGGTTAACGACATGCAGACACTGTTTTTGGAAACGGCGGAAACCGTCCCGTGCCAGAGTTGTGGTGATTCGGGGGAGGTAAAGGTATTTACCCAGGAATGGGACAGGATAAAGAGCCACATGTCTCCGTGTCCGGTGTGCCGTTCCCAGGAGTGGCTGGACTGGTCGGCGGGAAGAAGACTGGTGGGTAAAAAGTGACCATCTTATAATAATTGATTTTCGTGGAAAAATATTTTGGAAACGTTTTTGTGGTTTATCAATTCTTCCTCTGGGGGGCATGGAGTGAATGAACGACCCGAAAACGCTGGGGGCCAGGGTACGCGAGGCCAGGGCCGTGCGCAGCAGGAGGAGCGGCAAACAGTTCACTCAGAAGATGATGGCCGCAAAGATAGGAGAGACGGAAAAATGGGTGAAAAAGCTGGAAAGGGGAGAATTTTACCCTGACTGGGATTCCCTTGCCCTGCTGGCGGATACCTGCGGAGTAGATATGGAGTTTTTGCTGGGGGAAGATCTGGACCGCAACAGATACCAAGAAATAATCAGAGGGGGCCGGGTGGCCAGAACCATCGACAGGGAAGAGCTGAGGGGATATTAAATAAAGAGGAAAATGCGGGCTGTTGGTGTGGTCAACGGCCCTTTTTCATAACCACTGCCCTTCCCGGATGTTACTCAATGGCCCGAAAACAGGCCGGGCCGGGCTTTCACCATGGCCTAAAAGGATATATAATAGCACAGAATAAACGGAACTTAAAAAAACCCAATAAAATCAAGGCCGGACGGGTTTTATTACATATTCTGGAATCCAAAACAGTCCAAAAAACAATCTGCGATATCAACGAGTATAAAACAGTCTGTGATCAAGGACGTGATCGAAAAAACAACGAAAATACCCCTAAGGGGTATTTTTTGCTTAAGCTGCCCCCGTATCCCCCAACCCCTCAGCATACGCCTCCCGCATCCCCTCGTGCGCGATTTCAGCCACACGGTAAAGCAACCCGTACGATTCAGCGAACCGGAACACGTTGCGCCTGTACTCTTCGAACCCATGTTTGATCCAGTATCGCATACAGCAGAGCGAATACGTCCGCATGGGTGCTCGAACTTGCTTGGCGAGTTGAATGTCAGCTTTTCGACGGTGAACCGTGCCAGCCCTGGGCGCAACGTTTGGTGCCCTGTCTCGTTTTGTAATTGTACAGTAAAAATATGGCAATAACCTACAATTTGTGCATGAAAATCGATTTTATCGGTGTAACAGGCTTAAAATCATGTATAAAAGAATTGTCCTGAAGGTTAAGAGGGCAGACGGTTCACGACTTCAAACAACCTTCTTGGCTCTTCCCTGGGCGGCTTTAGGGTAAACCTGCTGCAAGTAAAATTACAATCTTCACAATCTCTGTCTTCACACCCTACTTGCTCCATGGATAGGCAGTAATCGTCCCTTTGGGAATGTAAAGTTAAACACACTGCGCATTGAGCGCAAAAGCACGGAAGTGCCATGCTTATCCCTCCCTGGTAATTATAACCAAGAGAGAAGGTAAGGTCAAAACCTTTATATGCGAGGAAATGATGGTTTCAGTCAGGATTCGGCAGGTTTCGAGTCTGACTTTTTGACCCAGAGTGCCGGCACGCTCGTTCAGGAGAGACCGCAGGCATTCTCGTGTCACCGGCAAGTGGGACAGCCGCCAGCAGCACCGCCAGCAGCATGGCGGCAATCACACGGTACAAACGCTTCGTCACCGGTTCAAACCTCCTTGCCAGTTTATCTTGTCTTCAACGTCCGCCGCCAGTCAGGCGACATTCCTGCCGGTACCCGGCAACCCGCCCGTCGTGCCAGGTAAAAAGACGGTTCAGCCAAGCATTAGTTATTTGCGTTAAGCGCGTTAACAATCATCGTGACGGCTTCCGTCCTGGTGGCCTTAGCCCCGGGCCTGAAGGTGTTGTCCGGGTATCCTCAGGCTTGCTTTGGGCTTGTTGTATGTTAATAGCTGCTGTTTGGAATGGAAACCGGCAGTCTGCCCTGCGGCCTGGCCTGCCCGAAAATAACATCTATCCCCGCCGGGATGTTGGGCCCCTTTTATAAATATTCTCTCCGTCAGCCGACCTGCCGTCCTTCCACAAACCGGGCTATGATATTACGGGCGTCTCCTGTATATAGAAACCTTTGGAATTGTTCTTCCAGGGAAAGCCGCCCGGCAATGCGGGGGTCGTCTTCGACAATAATGGCGTCAAATGAGTATCCCTTCTCAAAACCCCCCACTTTACCGAAAAAGCTCCCGCCTCCCTTTGTTGCCATGTAGAAGGCTTCCGCGGTGGTAAGAGGCTTTGCGTGAGGGTCGAAAACTTTCATCAGCTTTGATAGCTGGATGGCCCTTACAACTGCTTTGGACATGGCCAGGGTATGGCTTGCGCCCACATCACTCCCCAATCCGACCCGGATCCCGTGGCGCAGCCATTTCCGGACCGGCATTATCCCGCTGGCAAGATTGATATTCGATTCCGGGCAGTGCACCAGCATCACATCGTTGGCTTTAATCAGCCCCAACTCTCTATCGGTCAAATATATGCCGTGGGCCAATCGTTTTTAATGCCAGAGCAAAATGCGAACGTTTTTCATGATATATTAGCATTTCGGGTTTGGTCTGTCCGTCCGTCAACTTTTACCAGTAAGCTGAACGCCCTGAACCCTTTATTTAACGCACTTGACGCGGTAAAAGTCGCACCCAACCGGACCAAAAAAGCCCGCATAGAGCTTGGCCTGGGTAAAGAGCACTGGGCTGATGCGGCCGCCCTGGTTTATGCGGCCTTTGGCGTAAGGCCGGGCGTAGGAGAGCTTCCGCATCTGCTTCTGGGACGTTTTGTCCGGACGAAGAACCGGCAGCTCCACCGGGCCAATCCCTCCAAAGGCGGAAAGCGCGCCAAGGCCCAGGGCAACCGCTACCTGATTAACAGGAGCGGCATCCGGGTAATGCGGAACGACCTGGTGAAATGTGTGGCAAAAGGTGTGGAAATTGTCGGCTACGTAAACACCCTCCGTTCCTCCGGTTCCGTCCGGATAGCCAACTGGCAGGGAAAGGAACTGGCCAACATATCCGTTAACAAGGTAAAAAAGTTACAGAACTGCAACTCAATCGTCTGGGAGGTGAGTTAGCGGCCTTTCCTCCCGCCCCCTGAAGGGGGCGGGTCCCCAGGCCGCGTTTATTATGGTCAGTTCAGTTTCCTTTTAACGGGTGATGCTGAAAAAGAATCTGAGGCTGAAATGCTGGCCAGCAGCGTAGTTAGTCCAAAAGCTGATGTTCTCAAGGTGGGCCACCATGGGAGTACTTCATCTACTTCAACAGCATTTCTCAAAGCCGTTAGCCCCAAATACGCTGTCATCAGCGTCGGAACTGGAAATGATTACGGCCATCCGCACAGGGAAACCCTTCAGAAACTGAAGGGAGTAAATGTATTCAGGACTGACTTGAACGGGACTGTAATTTTTAGCACGGATGGAAAAGAAATCTCGGTAGTGAAAAGTAAAAGCTAGAAAAGGAATAGGGTAAATATGAAATTTAAGCACATCTTTATTGGGGCTTTAGTGATGATTCTATTTTTAACGGGCTGTTCAGCATCTCCGCCCGAAGCACCTAAAAAGGCCTTTGCAGAACAGGATGTACGTAACGCTGTAACAGAACTGATCAACGGAATAAACAGCGGTAACACTGAAATTGTAAAAAAGTATGTAGGTGCAGCTAGCCCAATCGCAGAGAAATTGATAGAGAAGCTGAAAAACAACGTGAAACTCTCTAATGTACGGGACATAAAAATACAGGGCACCAGCGCCCAGGCGACTGTAACCCTGGAAGTTGTTCCTCTTAAGATAAATAAGGACATCACTTTGAACTTTAATTTGACTGATGTTCTGTTGCTGGATAACCCGTTGGGGTTATTGTCTCTACTACTGTAAGACTTATTGGGGGATTAGCTTATGGTGATTAGATATCCTAGTTTTGTTACCGAAGTAAATTGTGATAAAAAAGAGATAGCAAATGGTATATTTACACGAAACTATTTAGATGTGCGTTTTTCTAAAGGAAACAATCGAGAAAGCTCTATTTTTACCTATATTATGCTGAAGTATCCCCACTTTTAATTGGCTTAAGCAATAAGAACGACCTTTTGTATTCTTGAAGCTAAGAATTCTGGTCTTACCGGATACGCAACACAATTGTTTAAAATATATTTACCTACACGCCAAAGGCCCAGAGTTCGGTGCTTTACGGTGTTGGCCATCAGGCCGCGATGGACGCCACGTTCTTCGCCCCACTGGCCGGCTAAAACCATAAAGAGATAGCCGTAAGCGATAACGAGAAAAAGCCGGTCATAACGATTAACACGGTGATGCCTGGCACCACGTAGGCAAAGCCCGTTTCTCTCATTTTTCAAGTCACGGAAACATTCTTCAATTTCCATTCTGCGGCCATAAAGAGTTACTATATATCCTGCATCTTCTTTTGAATTGGTTGCCAGTATCCAGGGCTCCTTTTGTCCGGAAGCATAAAAGGTAATAACATGTACCGGGTAACGTTTTTTACTGGTAAACAAGGTTACACCCATATCACGCAAGGTATCCGGCTCAACAACTAATTTTTCAAGGGAGCCGTTATAGTGCTTACAATAAATGTAAAAGTTTCTTCTAAGACGGATAACATATTCAAAACCAAGGCTTTTAATCTGTTCAAACAACTCAATATTACCAAAACCCCGATCTGCTAAAATAATAAGCTTGGTATTTGGGGGAACAATTGTTTTGAAATCCTTAAGTATTTCAATCTCTATTTGGGTCTGATTCCCTTTAAGGCAGTCTTTGTCAGCTGTTCGCCACAGTACAGGGATAGCCCGACCACAAGCAATTACAGCCAACACAAGGGTTTTGT
>DYEY01000059.1 GCA_020725465.1 Dethiobacter sp. | reverse complement strand
TTTGGTGTCTTTGGCTTCCTCGAGTTTGTTCAGCTGTATGCAGCATGTAGTTCCGAAGTGAAGAATCGCTTGAACCCCATCCTTGCCAAAGTATAGGTTGAACTCTATCCCCTGTTCAATTCCAAATTACGAATCAAAGTTTATTGATGTTTATTATTATTTATTATCCTATTTGATGGGAACTCTCAGCTGCCACCAGGCTGATTTTTACCCTGTTTACAATATTCAAGCCAAGCAGTATCAATATGCCGCCGAAAACCTGCAGCAGTCCTATTCTCTCCCCCAGGAGCAACCTACCAAATAGAATGGAAACAAAGGGAGGCAGGTTGGCATAAACAGAAGTCCTGGTGGGCCCCACCGCCTTTATTCCGCTGTTCCAGAGAACGTATGAGATGCCGAATACAAATATGCCTGAATACAACATACCAAGCCAAGCCTGCGGCGAGAACTCTGACCAGGGCGCGGCCAGCAGCTTGGGCAGTGAAATAAAGGCAAAGAATAAGGCGGTGGATGTCAAAGAATATGCTGTTATTTTGGCTGCCGACATATCTGCGAAAAACAACCTGACCAGGATGGTATAAAGGCTCCAGAAGATGGTAGCCAGCAGTATCAGGATATTGCCCTGCAGAAAACCGGCGGAGAATACCGATACAGAACCAAAATTGAGCACCACAAAAACAGTCCCCAGAAAAGACAGGATAATACCTATAAAAATTTTGGGGTTGTATTGATCCAGTTTCAGTCCGGAAGCAAACAGTGACACCCAAGCAGGAGTGGTGGCCAGAATAATTGATGCGGTGGCGGCGGTGGTTCTGGCCACACCGTATACAAAGGTGACCTGGTTCAGGGCGTGTACTCCTATACCAAGAATCAGAATTTTTTTTATTTCGTCCGCCGTCAAGCGGTAATCCCTCTCCCTGATTAGAAGAATCAGCCAGCAGACAAGGGCGCCTATTGCAAATCTAGCGGTATTAAAGATCAGGGGATCCATCTCTTTTAAAGATATCTTTACAATGACGTAATTCAGGCCCCAGATGACTGCTACCAGAAGCAGCATGATTTCCATGGCTACAGTTTTGTGATTGTCTGTTTTCATTCCGTCAGTGGCCCTCTGGGGCCTGATAACCGATACCGGTTAGGTCCCTTTGCTCCAAGTTATTTTTCCAGTTCCGGGTCGTAGAACTCCCCAAACAGTTCTTCATCAGAAGGCCTGTCTTCGGGAATAGGGCGGGAAACCCAGGTAGTGTTCATATAGTGCTTCAGGTGAATGTTCTCCGATACAATATTGCCGCCGAAAGTGCCGCAACCCATACTGGAGGTCATCGGCATACCGTTCGTAAAGGAACCTGAGTTTGCCTTGGATTGGGGCTGGCGAACCATAATCCTGCTTACCGGTGCCATCATGGCCAAACGGTGAATATGGTCGTCGTCAAAAGAATAAATGCCCACTGAATGCCCCTTGCCGCCCACCTCCAGGATATCGCGGACCATGCCAAGAGCGTTTTCAAAACCACTGTACCTGTACAGGGCCAGCACAGTGGTGAGTTTTTCCCCTGAAAATGGGTATTCTTTGCCTATGCCATCGCCCATCACCATGATGAACTTGCGGTCGGCGGGGATGGTAAAGCCCGCCGCCTCGGCCATTTTTTGCGGTGAAATGGCCACCGTATCTGGTAGCCTGTGACCTTCATCATCCCACATCACTTTACGCAGCATGGCCTTCTCTTCTTCGCTGGCCAGATAGCCGCCTTCAGCTATCAGCTGCTCCACCATCTGATCAAAAATACTTTCTTCAATAATCAGGTTGCCGTCGGCGGAACAGCCGGAACCAAAATCAGAAGTTTTGCTCAACATGGTATTGTGGGCAGCCTCTTTGATGTCCGCCGTCTCGTCAATAAGCATGGTGGCGTTGCCGGCCCCTACGCCGTAGGCAGGGCGCCCCGAACTGTAGGCAGCGCGGACCATGGGCTGTCCTCCGGTGGCGATAATCAGGTCAGCCCGGGCCATCAGGGCTTTGGACATGGCCACGTTAACTCTGGTAAGGCACTGCAGAATATCGGCCGGGGCTCCTTCCCGCTCCAGTGCTTCCCGCATCAGGCGGACCGTCTCGAATGTGGTTTTTTTGGAACGGGGATGCGGTGAAAAGATAACCACGTCGCGGGCCTTTATGGCATAGATGGCCTGCCCGGCAGGCGTAAGGTCCGGGTTGGTGGTGGGGACAAGGGAGGCTATAATGCCGGCTGGTTTGGCATATTTCACAATGCCTTTTTCCGGTATTTCCTCGATAATACCAACACTCTTCTGGCGCAGGGCGTCCCTCAACACGCCGCGGATCTTGAAGCGTTTGTTCATCCTGGTGACGGGGTCGCCCAATCCGCTTTCCTCGATGCTCATCTCCACCAGGCGCTGGAAAGTTTTTTTGTTGGCCACGGACCAGGCCACCGCCTGGCACAGACGGTCTACCCTGGCCTGGTCATAAGTTTCAATGATGTCCAAAGCTACCTTAGCTTTCTTAAACGCCTGGTCCAACTCCAACTGTTGCTCTTTGGTGAGCTCTTCCATAATTAATTCTTCCTCCAGTTGTCAATATTTGCTTAAACCGCATCGTACAGGCGGCACCCTGATATGAGGGAAATTTCTTTGGCGGCATTATAAACGCAACTCTGGGCCGAATATATAAATTCTTTGGTGAACCTGACAGAAGGACCTGCCATAGAGAGGCTGCCGACAACATTGTTTTGGGCATCAAAAATCGGCGCCGCCAGGGCGGAAATGCCTTCTTCCGTTTCTTCAAAGCTGAAAGCCACTTTTTTCTGCCTGACTTCAGCCAGGTGGTTCTTTAAAGCTTCTACGTCTGTTATGGTATTGGCAGTGAGGGGTTGAATACCCTCAACAACTTTTGTGAAATACTCCCCGGGCAAAAAGGCCAGCATCGCTTTGCCGCAGGCGCCGGACCACAGTGGTGACTTCAGCCTGGGTATCCCCCTGAGTCTGTGTGTTGATTCTATTCTTTCGTAACAGACTCTATGCAGCCCTTCCATTATGTACAGGCTTACCGTTTCATTATATTTGGCCTGCAATTTTTGCATTACGGGATATGCAACCTTTCGTAGGTCGAAACTTTCCTTCGCCAGCACTCCGAGGTAGTAAATGGTATGGCCCAACATATATGTGCCGTCCTCGTTACGGATTAAAAATCCTTCTTTTTCAAGACAGTTTAAAAATCTAAAGGTAGTTGACTTGGGGAGAGAAATTTTTTTGGAAATATCGGTAAGAGATAATCTAAGGTTGTTACTGTCAAAGCAAAGCAAGATACTGAAGGCTCTTTTCAGGGAACGGAACTCGCTGTTGTTGCTGTTATTGTTATCCATCATTTCTCCCCCTCCTTTCATCGGTTAAGACTGTGCCGCCGCTCTTTGTTGCAGCGTATTCTCAATGAGGGAATATAGCTGTTCCCGTGGCGGCATTTGACCTGTCCAGATTCTGAACGCCTCAGCGCCCTGGTTGACCAACATACCTATTCCTGTTATCGTAGCGCAGCCTAGTTCCGCCATCGACTTCAAGAACCTGGTCTGGATCGGATTATAAATAATATCGCAGACAATCAGCTTATTGTGTACCTTTTTAATTTCTATAGGTATTTTGGCCGTGTCGGGATACATTCCCACTTTGGTGGTATTTATGACGACATCTGTCTCCTCAATACGCTTCTCAATTTCTTCACTGTTCAGTTCGAGAGGTACAGCGCAACGGCGCACTTTGTTTACATCCTCCGCCAGCTCCAGGGCTTTTCGGTAGGTCCGGTTGGCGATATAAATGGTATCCGCTTCTTCAAACGCCAATGTCATGACAATGGCCCTGGAGGCGCCGCCGCTGCCCAGGACTATAAACCTTTTCCCCTTTGGCTGCACATTCCTTTCGAAACGCAGCGACTCCACAAAACCGCCGCCATCGGTGTTGTAGCCCTTAAGCCTGCCGTCTTTAAGGCTGACCGTATTAACCGCCCCGATAATCCTAGCCCTGTCGTCGAGTTCATCCAGGTACTCTATAACCCTGGTCTTGAAAGGCGATGTTACGTTGCATCCGGCAAAATTGAAATACTTCATGGCCTGTATGGTGCCAGCAAAGTCCTCTTCTTTAACTTCAAAAGGAATATACAGATAGTTCAGGCCCATCTGCGTAAAGGCGGTGTTATGCATCAGCGGCGACATGGTAAACGACAGAGGATTACCGAAAAGGCCCAGCAATTTTGTGTTAACATCAATTTGTTTCATAAAGGTGTTCCCCCCTTTTTCAGGCTAACCCTGCTTCCTGACAGCGTTCAGCTTGTTAATGATCACGCATTTGGCCTGGGTCTGTGACACCAGCATAAATACTATGAATAAAAGCAAAATCAGGGTGATGGGATTGGTAAACAGGCTCTGGACAAACCCGCCGAAACTTCCCTGGGTCATCTGTACCGCTCTTCTGAAATTAGAATCTATAATGGGGCTCAGGATAACACCCAGGACCATGGTGGAAACAGGGTAATCGTATATCTTCATAAAGTAACCCAGGATGCCAAAAGCAATCATCCAGTAAATGTCCACGGTGTTGTTATTTATAGTATAGCTCCCAAGAATCGAAAGAACGATAATGATGGGAATAATAATCGATTTTGGTATTTCCACCACCTTACTGAAAATCCGTATGCCCGACATACCAAAGATAAACAGAAAGATGTTGGACAATATCAGGCAACCGACAATTATCCAGAAGTATTCCGGCTGTTCTTTCATCAGCATCGGACCGGGCCTGATGCCATGTATAATCAAAGCTCCAATTAGGATGGCTGTTACCGAGTCGCCGGGTATGCCCAGGGTCATCATCGGTATAAAAGCCCCTCCGATGGCGGCGTTGTTGGCTGACTCGGCCGCCACAATTCCTTCAAATGCCCCTTCGCCGAAAGGCCGGCTCGGTTTCTTTACTGTTCTTTTGGCGTGGTCATAAGCCATCAGGGCGGCAATGTCGCCGCCTGTACCAGGCAGAGCTCCTATTATGGTGCCGATGGCAGAACACCTCAGTGTCAGCGCCAGGTTACTCAGAATCAGCTTCATGCTCGGTATGATTTTATCGATTTTCTGTTTGACTGGCTTGGAACGGATTTTAAGCTGGAAAAAAGCCTCGGACAACCCGAACAGACCGATCATGACAACCACAAAATTAATGCCGCCAAGCAGCCTGGCGTTACCGAATATCAGTCTTCCTTGCCCCGTAAACGGATCCATTCCCACCAGCCCTACGGTGACACCGATGAATGCCGTAATGAGCGCTTTAATCAGCGAACCGCGGCTCAGGCTGCCGACGAGAAACAGACCCATGATGGACAGCAGAAAATAATCTCTGGGGGCAAAATTGATGGCCAGCCTGGAAACCAGCGGTGAGGCAGCAATAAGGATGCCGACACCAAAGAACTGCCCGATAACAGATTGGGTGGTACTTAAACCCATTGCTCTCCCCGCTTCACCCAGCTTTGCCAGGGGATACCCGTCGAGCCCGGTGGCCACTGCCGCCGGCGCGCCGGGGATGTTGAGCAGGATGGCAGATCGGCTGCCGCCGTAGACACCGCCGGTGTATATCCCCACCATAATGGCCAGGGCAGGCAGGATGTTCCAGGAAAAGGTAAAAGAGATCAGTAATGACACAGCCATGGTCACAGATAAACCGGGTATGGCGCCGATATAGATACCGGTGAAGACACCGGCGGCAATGTACAGGACCATGCTGATATCTGTAAAGGGAATCAACAGGGCGGACATTCCTGCCATTACTTCCCCTCCTCGCTTTATTTGCCCTAGGGCAGTACAACCCTGAAAGCATAGAAGAAAATCAGTATTATGACCCCCACGGTGCCAACAGAAATAATTAGCTTTTTAAAAGGATTTTTCCTCTCCAGGAAATACATTCCCGTCCACAAAAATATCAGTGTGGTTAATTCGAAATGCAGGAGCTCCAGTATAAAAGCATAACCCAGTACAAGGATAAGGAGAACCACCACTTCCTTTGAAAACAGGAACCCAATCGCTCCGGCCGCTGCCTGTTTTCTCCCCTGGCGAAGCAAAGGAGCGGCGACCAGGCAAATAAGAACAAGCACGGTAACGGTTATCAGTTGGGGAATCGCACCCGGAGCATTAGCCAGCCCTTTCTGAAGCCCGGGGAGTTTCATAGCTTCATATAAAAAAGCCGCGGTTATGGCAAACAGGAAAATAACAAACAGCAGTTCTCCGGGTTTGCCGGAATTCTTAACCTGACACAGCGCTTCTTTCTGTTCAGACTGTTCGGGTTGAAGCATCTTTAAGCCTCCCTGCTTTGGGGATAAGAGGGGGGAGCGAAATAGTCCCCCCGCTTACAATCGTTAAGGCTTGGGAATCCCAAACTTCTCCGGAGATTCTTTCGCGTCGCCCGCTTCATAGACCAGCCAGGCCATGGCCGACTGCCAGTCTTTCATAAACTGCCTGGCCTCTTCACCAGTAATGCCCATCAGCATCATGCCGTTGTTCCTGGCATACTCCTGGAACTGGGGATCGTTATAACCGGCCAGGAATGCTTCCCTGAGCTTGGCGATTATAGGTTCAGGGGTGCCTTTCTTAACGTGGACACCGTAGAAAAAGCCGGAAGCCCTAAGCAGGCTTTGCAGGTGCGGTCTGATTTCTCCCAGAGCGGGTACATCGGGGAGGGAGTCGTTACGCTTGTTGGAAACGACCGCCAAGGCCCTGAAATCGCCGTTTTTGACATACTGTACCGCGGCCGCCACGGCCAGGCCGGTGACGTCAATTTGTTTGCCCATGAGAGCAGTGATCAGGGGACCGTCGCCATCAAAAGTAACTGGGTTAAAGGTGATTCCCTCACCCTGTCTTAATATCAGCGATGTCATGTAGGGCTGGCCGCCTACGCCGCTGATACCCATGTTGATTTTGCCGGGGTTCGCCTTGGCGTCGTTTATCAGGTCTTCCAGTGTCTGGTAGGGGGAATCTTTATGCACAACAATTACGGTAACACCGTTCACCGTAAGTATAATGGGCTCAAAGTCATCGTAGGACAGCGGGGAAAGTCCAAGCACCTGGTACAGCTGGGGATTTTCGGCGTTGAAGAGCAGGGTATACCCATCAGCTCTCTGGTCGTACACGAACTGGGTGGCAATGGATCCGGTCGCTCCGGTCCGGTTGGACATAACTATGGATGTACCAAGCACTTTTTCTGCCGCCGGCACCAGGAGCCTGGAGGTGGTATCTGTACCGCCGCCTGCTCCCCAGGCGATAATGCCGGTGATATACTTGGACGGATAAGCCTCTTCCGGCGGCTTGGCGGCAGGACGGCCGCAACCGGTTACGGACACAATGACAAGCGCCGTTAACAGCACTAAAACCAACAATTTCTTTCTGGTCATTCTGATCGTTCACTCCTTTGTATTGTTTGTACCCCCGGAACATCTAAAGAATATTTCCCTGTTCTGCTCACCTCCTGTCATCGGCCAGAAATAGATCCCTTTAGGTTTTGGGCAGTTCTCCCTGGGGCGAATAAATCCAGATCAGCCAGAGCGGTTCGTTGCCGGTATTGATGTGCTGGTGCGGCACCCCCTCAGGGACAAACATGAAGTCATGCTCATCAAATGGCCTTTCTTCGCCTTCGGAAACCAAGATACCGCTGCCCTTGACAATAAAGTCAATTTCCTCGGAGCCCGGGTGGCTGTGCATGGAACTGGCTTCGCCCGGTTCGAAGATGGTGAGGCCGGCGCAAAAGTGTTTGGAGTTAACCCGTTCCCTGGTAATGAGGCGAAACACTTTTCTGACCATTTTTTTCTCGGGGGCGTCAAGGCCAAGCCAAATCTCCTCAGCATCTTTGAAAGGTTTAAGCACTAATGTTCTCATGTCCTCTTCCTCCTTTGTTTTAGTTTGCCGGCTAAGGTTGCTCCTGTTTTAACCTCCCCTCGCACACGTTTTCCTTCGGGGTGTAGATGTCGTTGATATTCCAGGCCCCGTCGGTGGGAACCGGAATATTCTCCATGGGGACGTCTAACAGGTAAGGTTCGCCGGATTTCAGCGCCTCTCTGAAGGCCTCCTTAAACTCCGCGGCGGATGTAATCTTTTTGGCTTTTATACCGTAGGCCCTGGCCACATCTGCCCATTCAGGGTTATAGGGCTGGCCGTCCCGTTCAAACAGAGTGCCGAAACAGGTTTTATAGTGGGCATATTCCAGGCCGGCGATAGTGCCAAAAGCGTAGTTGTTCATTACCACCCAGACTACAGGAATATTGCTTTCCACGGCAGTGGCCATAACCGATGGCTGGGTGCCGAAACCGCCGTCTCCCACCAGCGTTATCACGTGCTTGTCCGGGGCTCCCAGCTTGGCGCCCAGCACCGCCGCCGGGCCAAATCCCATGGTGGCCAGGCCACCCGGGTGAAGGATGGTTTTAGGCCGGGTGACGGGGAACTGCTGGCCCACACCGTTTTTGTTCCAGCCCACATCGGTGAGGATGATGCCGTCTTCAGGCAGCACTTCCCGCACGTCCGCCAGTATTCTCTGCGGGGTCATCGGGAAACGGTCGCTTTTCTCCACTTCGGCGTTGGCTTCTTTAAAGGCTTTTTTGAAGGCGGCGATTTCCTGCCGCAGTGCCGGCCTCTGCACTCCTTCCGGCTTCGTTTTTCGGGCGGCGGCAAGTATCGCCGCCAGCGCTTCTTTGGCGTCCGCCACAGCGCCGATGGTAACAGGGAAATTGCGCCCGATTTCAGCGGCGTCTATATCAATATGGATGAGTTTGGCCGGAGGTATATTGAAGGTAACCCCTTCGTACCAGGAACTGCAGTCGGCCTCGGCAAAGCGGCTGCCCACCGCCAGTATGACGTCGGCTTCCCTGGTCAGGCGGTTGGTCAGTTCGGTCCCCCAAAAACCGGTCATGCCGGCACAGAGCGGGTGTAGATCGGAGATCGCCCCCTGCCCCATCAGTGTCCTGGTAACCGGGATATCAAGTAAGTCTACCAGGGCGGTGAGCTCGGTGCTAGCGCCGGCGGTGATGATGCCGCCACCCGCGTAAATCAGAGGCTTGTCCGCGGACAGCAACAGTTCCACGACCTGCTCCGCCACCCCGGGAGCCAGGCTGGGTTTGTGGATATGGGGGTTATGGTCTTTTCGCCGGTCAAAATGCCGGGTTTCCACTTCCCGCGAAAACATGTCCATGGGAACGGAAACCAGCACCGGGCCGGGCCGGCCGGAAACAGCCAAAGCAAAAGCCTTGTCCAGAATCTCCGGTATCTGCTCCGACCTCTCCACCCGCCAGGCCCTCTTGACAAAGGGCCGGTAAATCTCGTACTGGGAGGCATCGGCGTGCATATTGACTTCCTGGTGGGGGTGTTTGCCGTAATAGAAACTTGGCACATCGCCGGCGATAACCACCAGGGGGATGGAATCAAGGGCGGCATTGGCCACGCCGGTGGTGGCATTGGTCAGCCCGGGACCCAGGTGGCTCAGCACCACTCCGGGCTTGCCAGTAACCCTGGCATAGCCGTCCGCGGCGTGGGCCGCAATCTGCTCATGCCTGACCGAGATAAACTTTATGCTGCTCTTCTCCAGCGCATCCAGCATGGCAATCACCGTGTGCCCGCAGAGCCCGAAAATATACTCCACTCCCTTTGCTTCCAGGTAAGCAGTCATCTGGTAGGCGACCAGTTTTTTCATAAAGTCTCTCCTTTCAGTAAAGGCAAGGTCTTAGAGGGCTTTCTCCAGTATCTCGATGGCGGCGCGCAGTTTGGCGATTGGAATCTGACCCGGCGCTGAAGCCTCTTTGCCAGCGGCAAAGGTAACAGTGGAACCGTAGAGGAAGCCCGCCACCCTGCTGATTACGCCCTGGCCTGACATGGACATTGTAATTGCCGGTACCCGGGCGTGGTTCTGCCTGAATTCCAGGGTTGCGGCAAGCAGGTCCAGCACGTCCTGCGGCCCTGCAGGCATAACAGCGATTTTAACCATATCGGCGCCCAGGTCCTGAGCTCTCAACAGCCGTGCCACCATTTCCTCCCTGGGCGGTGTTTTTTTAAAGTCGTGGCTGGAGACAATTACGTACACGCCGTATTTTCTGGCCTCGGCAACAATACCTTGGATTGTTTCCCGGCCCGTTTCCAGCTCAATATCCACCATGTCAATCCGGCCGGTCCTGATTATCTCCTTTATCAGCGCCACCCTTGTTTCCCCGCCGATTTCACGGTAACCACCTTCACTATGTGCCCGGCAGGTAAATATCAATGGATAGTGAGGAAGAATTTCTCTCAGGCTGTGTAAAGCTTCTTTGATTCTTTCGGGGTCTTCCACTGCGTTATAGTAGTCAACGCGCCATTCCACAATGTCAGGCCGGATTTGGGAGACCGCGGTAGCCTCCGCCAGCAGGCCCTGCCGGTCCGGTGCCACCAGCGGCACACAGACACTGGGCCTGCCGCCGCCGATAACCCGGCCTTTGACCGTAACTTCCGAAATCCCGGGAAAAGTCATGCAAAAACCACCCCTTTTCAGGATTAATTTCCTGTGGTTACGCCTTTACCGTTTTGGCAGTTCCCTTTCCGGCACACCGGTATACTTAATCAGGCCTTCACCGCTGGGAGGCACCGGGCCCTTCAGGCGGGATCCCTGCAGGTATTCCTCCAGGGCGTGCGCCACCAGACCCATACCGCGGGAAAGAGCAAATATCCCCTTAAAGGCTTTGGTAGGCAGGTCCAACTCACACAGGGCGGCCGCCGAGATGCCGTCCACATTAAGCGCCAGATCACGTCCCGACACCTGGCGCAGGCTGCGGTGGATGGCGTGGGCAATACGGAAATAACGGCCGCTGATTTCCCCCGCCGCCTCGGCTTCTGCCGCCAGCCAGGTGAGGGCGGCTGCGCGGGGGTCTACGCTATGGAAACGGTGGCCAAAGCCCGGCAGCTTCCTTCCGCTGCTCCTGAATTCATGACAGAGGGCGAGAGCCAGTTCGGACAGATTTCCTTCTTCTTCGTCCAGACTGCCTTCAAGCGAGTATAATATCTCCATGGTCTCTTCTCCTGCACCGCCGTGAATATCACCAAGCAGGTTAATCCCCGTGGCAACACAGGAATTAAAGGAGATACCGCAGGTTGCCGCCATGCGAGCCGCCGCCACTGAAGGCGCATTGGGACCGTGGTCGCAGCCGGCAACCAGGACTCCCTCAAGCAGCCTGGCCTGGTGCCTGCCCGGCAGCTCACCTTTGAGTAGGAGCAGCAGCATTTCCGCGTAACTGACCCTACCGATCAGGTCCTGTACGTTGTACCCACGGAACTGGATGGAGTTGGGCCTGATGTTGACTATTTCCGTTTCCCACCATGCTCTGCTTTCTGCCATAACAGTAATCCCCTTCACTTTTTATAAGTTCTACCTAGTGGAAACTGGTTCCGCTCTCTGGTTTTTTTATTTCGACTTTATGTTTCATTTTTCCTTCTTTTTAACCGGCCACGGATAAAATAATTTTCTGACAGTTCTTTAAACAAAAAAAATAAGAACGGCACTGTACTCATTTTTTGCGGTATGGGACTCATTTAGCCGTGCACCGGCCGGCGCAGGTCAACCCCCGCTATCCTTTACATGTCACAGTAGCGGTTGCGGGCTAGCCGCCGTGCCATACGCTTTTCCAGCCCGGCGAGACCCAGGCGGTGCATAAGGCCGCAGATGGCGGCAATTTGCGGGTTTTCCGGCAGGCACGGGCGGACCTGCACCTCTGTCATTTCCCGGCCGTATATGCCAAGCAGGCTCATTACCGCACGCCTGATCAATTCCGGCTGCGCGTTGACGCAGGCCACAAAAACACTGTTGCCGTCGTTATCTTCGCCGGCAAAGTGCAGCACGCCGTTGTCTTCGTTTTTACCATGACGGAAATGCGGCAGCTTCTCCAGCTCCTGCTGTGACAGGCCCTCTTTGCAAAAGCCCAGGTGAATGGCCGCCGCCACCGCGGGCAGGTAAAGACTGCCCAAGCCCAGATAGATATAGTTCATGTCATTACCTCTGTTTTCGTCCTCTCCACCAGTTGCACAATTTTCCCAAAGGCCGCCCTGGTGCCGCTGAGAACCAGCGGGCGGCCCAGACTGATCAGGCCCAGGCGGCGTGAAAGGTAGCCGCCTATCCTCATCCTGGCATTGACACAGTGGAGAGTATCCACAAAATGCAGCTCTTCCTCCACCCCCAGAATCCGGCCTACTCCTTTAAGGATGTTTTTCACCGCGACCCCGGCGTTGCGACAACCGATGGAGTAAACCTGGTTCCCCCTTTCATCAAAACCGAAGAAGTGCAGGTGACCGTGTTCATCTTTGCTCTGGCGGTCAAACAGTGACAAGTCCATCAGCTCCCTGTCATGCGGCTTCCTGGCGGCATCAAGCCGGCCTAAGTGGACAGCGGCCGCCACCACCGATGAATGGGCCCCGCCATAGCAGTGATAGATTATTCTTTTCTCAGCCATGCAGGGCCTCCTTCAGTGCCTGACCAAAATATAGACCCCGTTGCCCAGGTCATGTGCCACCGCTTCCAGGACCCTGGAGAGAGTAGTGGCAATAAACTCTTTTTGCTCGTCATCTTTGGCATGAAATACCGGGACACCGCTGACTTCTCCCTCCCCGGTGGTGACAGCGGCCAGTATTAATTTCCTTATTGCTACGTCCAAAAATGAACCCCCTTTAATCCGAGGCACACTTGCCCGCTTTGGCGGCCAGCGGCTTTACCCTGGCGCTTTCCAGCACCGGCACGTTGCGGATGGCTTCAAGCAGGCATTCCTCGTCCGGCTCAATGGGCACAATAAGCATTGCCACCCGCCCGGATTCGGGATTGCGGCGGAGTAACGGCGTAAACTCGGCCGTGTCCACGTCACGGTGGATGCCAAGCAGGGTGGCCGTGTCATGGGCAATGGCCTGCCGCTGGCCCACGTTGGCCAGGATTTCCCGGCCGTTGTCGTCAAAGGGTTCCAGCACCGCCGCCCGCGCCAGCCTGTGGTACGTTTCCCTGATTTCCGGCAGACCCAGGTTCATTATATGGATATCCTCGACAAAGATATTGGGGCCCTCAAAGCGATGCCGTGCACTGCGGACTCTGGCGATGTCGCCTATAACCCGGCCCTTCATCAGGCGGCGGGCGATAAAAATAACCGGAACACCGGTAGCCAGGCCGATTAACCAGCTGCCAGACACAAAAGAGATGCCCGAAGCAGTGACAGCCACCAGCATCACCAGGTAATTGCGGGCTTCAAACGTCCTGGCGATGCCTTCGATAAAATCAGGGCCCCGGGATACCAGCTGGGAGTGTTCCAGGGACTTCAGCATTTCCCTTTCCATGTTGCGCACTTCCCGAAATTGGGTAGCCGCCAGCGCCAGGAAAGTTACCGCGGTAAATTCCCTGGCCGCAATGGCGGGAACAGCCACCGCTCCCAGGGTGGCCGCCACAAAACCAAGGGCAAGATGGTTTACCACGGAATGCGGGTAGGAGGGGTACTGGCGCACGTCACGGCGCAACATCAGGAACCGGGCCAGTGTGCCCATCACCACCCCCAGGAGTATGGCGGTCAGATCTCTGTTCAACTGCTAACTCCCCCCGCAGCTGTTGTCATCCGCCCCGCTCTTGCCGGAGGAACCGCAAGGTTCTTCCCTCTCTTCCTCGGCTACGCCGATGGAGCTGGTAAACTCCTTCTGTCTGAACTCTTTCAGCTTAGCTTTGGCCTGTTCATAGCCCCCCGTGCTGACAAAAAGGTAACCGGCCGTCACCACGATGGCAACGAGGATCAGCCATAGGAAAGCGCGCAGAGCAGCTCCACCGGGACCGCCCGGGGTGGTGGGGCCACCGGCCAGCTCGCCGCCTTCTTCAGTGCCGTACAGGTATACGGTAAGCACATCGGCGAACAGTTCTGCCGATTCCTCGGCCTGGGCCTTCTCATTGGTATGGGAGCCCACTTCAATCAGGATGGAACGGGGAGACATATCCTGGTTGTAGTTGCCTCTGGCCATGAAAATGCCCTTAATCAGGCCCGGGTATTTCTCATCGGCTACTTTTTTCAACCCTTCGGCAAACTCCCGGGTGGCGGCGGCATTCTGATTCTGGCGGCCCACTACCAGCTGGATTTGCACCCTCTGCGCCCCCGCCACCTCTTCCAGGTATTCCTCTTCCGGCACCGCGTCGCGGTGTACGTCCACCAGAGCGTCCGGTCCTGCCTTCAGTTGCTCTTCCACGGTGCGGCGGGAGCGCTGGTAAGCGCCAGCATCGTGCGGAGTGTGCGGCTCTTCAGAACGGACCACCTCCACGCCCCTCTGCTCCAGGGCTTTAGCCAGTGAGTTGCCCACGTCAATGATACCGCCCCCAGGGTCTTTGCTCTCCGCACCGTCACCCTTGATATAAGATTCGGCGCCGTGGGAGTTATATATTGCTACCTTTCTTTGCCGCCCCCGTCGCTGCACCGGGATGGCGTTACGCAGCATCTTCTCCACCCTGGCCAGGAAACCCGCTCCATCCGCGCCGGGGGGGTCAGCCAGCACCGCTTTCTCCACCAGCCGGGCAGTGGCCAGCTCTCCTTCCACCGCAATGACCCGGTAATAGTTGTTTTTCCGGTTGATATACTCATCGCCCACTGTAATCTGGCGGGCTGTGCGCATAATTACCTGCCCGTCCTCATCGGCCATGGTAAAGACGCGGCCACTCAGGTGCTCAAAGGGATCAGGCAATTCAACCATGTTCGCTCCCTGTGCCGGTACAACCAGACATAGCAGGAGGCAGAGCGCAAGTGCCAGTACACACATCTTCTTTGAATCCCTATTCATCTTCGTCGTCCCCCTCCTTCGCTTCCCGGTCCAACTCTTCCGCCAGTTCCTCGTCGGAAAGGCCCCGGCGCAACGCTTCGGGCCGGTCCTTTGAAGGCCCTCCCTGTACCCGTTCCCTGGTCTCACCAATAACCTCAGCCAGAAGCAGCGCCAGGATACCGCCGATGATAATGCTGTCAAAGACACCGGCGCCGCCGATGGTCATCCTGCCTGAGCCGCCCCGGATGGCGATTTCTATCCGGGAGTATATGTCGGTTAATAAAAGGCCCATCGAACCGGCCACAAAAGCGGAGCGGCGGGAACGGCCCGCCAGGTAGCCCACCACGCCGGCGATGATGGCAAAGGTGTAGATGGGGTCAAGGAAGAAGTTGTAAGTGGGTTCCAGGGGCATAATTTTCATGGCGGCATAGACCACAACCGAAGTAATCAGAGCTGCCACCACGGCCCGGGATTTTTCCCTGGCCGTGCCCGCCCGGGCGATCAGGTAGACAGCCAGTGCCAACGGCACCAGGGCGCCGCCGATATTCACCGACACGTTGTCCGATAGCGGGATGTCCGGAAGAAATCCCCCTGCTATCAGGGCAGCTACGAAGATCAGGGCCGCTTTGTCCGTCAGGCGCAGCCTGTCCAGTACCCGTTGCGCCACCCCAAGGTAAATCAGGATAGCAGCCGCAACCAAAACAATCATCCCTATGGTCAAAGCTATTCACCTCCAGATTCAGCAATTGAACACCTGCCTGACATATTTAGAGTAACCGAAACAAGGTGGTTTATGCGGAGGCACAGGCTCCTAAAAAATGAAAGAGAGCCTTAGTTTTAAGGCTCTCCTGTTTTTTCCGGTTACCTGGCCTGCCACGCCAGGCGCAGTTCCCGCGGAGCCGGACCCAGGATGGTATCCACTTCGAACCGGTCTGCTTCCAGCACATGCGGTATGCCGGTAACAGCGGCGCCTTCCGGAGTCAGAGACACCAGGTCGTCCCTGGAGATATAGCCCACGGCAAACTTGCGCGCGCCACACATCAGCTGCTGCAGGCCGGTGGCCAGGCGGTCCACGTAGGTGTAAAGTCCCACCGCTCCGGGCGGTATTTTCTTAAAATCGGCTCCGTACCTGGCTTTCAGCTTATGGTTGGCAGCAAATATTTGCTCCGCCGACTCACCGTATTTGCGCAGGTCAGCGGTCAGTTTGCCTTCGCTGATCATCCTGCCCACAGTCTTGCCCACCATCACCGCGGTCAGGGGCGAACGGGCCATGCCGATGGCGCTCACATAAGGCGCAGCCAGCGCCAGGCCTTTGTACATCTGGTCTTCCAGAGCAAAGCCACCGGCTATGCAGATGCTTGGTATATAGCGGCCCTGGCTTCTCAGGCGGTTCAGGTACTCATAAAGCAGGCTGCTGAGATACACGGTGGGGATGCCCCACTCGTTCATCATCCGCCAGGGCGACATGCCGGTACCGCCGCCGGCGCCGTCCACCGTCAGCACGTCCACCCTGGCATCGGAGGCGAACTTGACGGCCCGCGCCAGGTCAGCCGGGCGGTAAGCACCTGTTTTCAGGAAAATGTATCTGGCGCCGGCGGACCGCAGTTCCTCCACCCTCCTGTGGAACCCTTCTTCAGTGACCATTCCCACCCGGGAATGGCGCTCGAATTCCTTAAAAGTGCCCGCGTTATAAAGCTCAATTACTTCCGGATCATCCGGGTCGGGATGAACAATATAGCCGCGGTTTTTCAACTCCCGCGCCCGCTCTATGTTGGGCAGTTTCACCTCACCGCCGATATTCTTGGCGCCCTGCCCCCACTTCAGCTCCACCGCAGTGACGCCCAGTTTTTCAATAACGTACTCCAGCACGCCGGAGCGGTTATCTTCGACGTTTTCCTGCACCACGATTGTGCCATATCCGTTCTGCCAGTCCATAAAAGGCCTGATCCGGGCCACCATGGCCGGCGAGTGCACCACACGGCCGTTTTTGTACTCCGACTCCGGGTCCATGCCGCAGACGTTTTCACCTACCGTTAAAGTGATACCGGAAATGGCGCAGCCTATGGCCAGGTCGTACCAGTTATCCCTGGCCACGTCGGTGGAACCCATACCGGGAACCATTAAAGGCAGGCGCAGCCTAATCCCCTTATCGGCGCCCACCGCCGTCTCCAGGCTGACGTTGCCGAAAACCGCCGTATCACTGTCAGCTGCGATACCCTGTGCGCCCACCGCTGTACCCATGATATTAAAATGTGATAAATCCACCGGATAGTCTTTCTCCGCCGCAAATGTGCTTTTACCGAACGGACCCGGGTAAAGCACCTCCCTGCCCCTCAGGGCCGACCTTCCCACTTCACAGAAGCCCGGGCACCCCTCCTGGCAGTTGGTGCAAAGACCGCTGAACGGTGAAATGCTCCCCGGTGTCCTGTTCCTGGTGCCTGTTGCTCCACTGGCGTTAATGCCTTTGCTGTACGTCATCGTACCCGATTCCTCCCTGATTTTTCTCATTCATGTCTGCCTATGTATTTCGCATATCGAAATACATTTTTATTTTATTGTCACTGATTATAACAAAGAGGATGGGCTTTTAGCAATGCTTTTGATTTTCACGATACAAAAATTATTTTCGCCATACACGGCCGGGGCGTGTCAGGGGGACGGGGGAGGTGACACCCTGGCGTTTCAAGCGTGTCAGGGGCGTGTCAGGGGGACGGGGGAGGTGACACCTTAAAAAAAGCCGGCCCTCAGGCCGGCAGTCTTATCCTCCTAATCCTCAAACCTCTCAATCACAGTTGGTTCAGCCAGGGCGTCCCCCGTTCTTTCCCTGAATTCTTTAAGGTAGGGCGTCTGCCTGTGGTAATCAAAAGCAGCACTGTCCTTATACTTTTCCACGAAAACAATAACGGAGGTATCTTCGATGGCAACACAGGGGAAATAGGCCAGGCAGTCTTTTTCATTTTCCCTGA
Organism: Dethiobacter sp.; assembly: GCA_020725465.1. Taxonomy (GTDB): domain Bacteria; phylum Bacillota; class Dethiobacteria; order Dethiobacterales; family Dethiobacteraceae; genus DYEY01. The sequence continues at coordinate 64,481 of DYEY01000059.1, read as the reverse complement.
CTATCTTTGCCAGCCGGGCGCACTCTTCGGCCAGATATTGTTCCCGGCCTGGCTTCGCCTTCAATCTGGCATAAATATATACCATTACAATGCCTCCTCATTTTTGGGTGTCAGTTCCCCCGTCCCCGTGACATGCCTTTGGGTGTCAGTTCCCCCGTCCCCGTGACATGCCCGTACATGCGTTACTTTGCCGTTATGCCGCGGGCGGCAAGCCACTCCCGGGTTTTCCCCGTGATAACCACCGGGACGGCGCGGAGGTCTTTTATGGAAGCGGCGCCGGTCATGGCCATAACCGTTTTCAGTTCCCATTCAATGTTGCGGAGCCTTTGCACCAGCACCTCCCGGCCTTCCGAGAGCAGAATCTTGACAGCCAGGCCGGCGATGCCTACGGCGCTCGCGCCCAGGGCCAGCGCTTTGGCGGCCAGCACTCCGGTGTTGACGCCGCCGGAGGCGATAATGTCCAGGTCCGGGGCGCCGGCGGCGGCTTCCAGTATGGTTATGGCGGTGGGAATGCCCCATTCCAGCAGGTCTTCATTGGTCTTCAGGTGGGCGCGCCGTTTTTCTATCTGCAAGAAGTTGGTGCCGCCCTTGCCTCCCACGTCGATGGCCGCCACGCCCATTGCCTGGAAAAGGGCGGCCTGTTCCCTTGCCACGCCGAAACCCACTTCCTTAACAATGACCGGGACCTCCGAGGTAAGCACAATATCTTCCAGCCTCTCCCGGTAGCCCCGGAAGTCGCTGTCTCCCTCCGCCATCATCAGTTCCTGGGGCACATTGAGGTGCACCTGCAGGGCGTCTGCCGCCACCATGGCCACGGCCCGCCGGGCCATTTCCGGGTCGGCATAGGCGCCGATGTTGGCAAAAACCACACCGTCCGGGCAGGCTTCTCGCACCACCCTGAAGGTGCGCTCGTAAAGCGGATCCTCCAGGGCGGCCATCTGCGAACCCACGGCAAAAGCCAGGCCGCATTCCCGCGCTGCCAGGGCCAGCTCACGGTTTATCTCTTCGGCGTCTTCCACGCCGCCGGTAATGGCATTGATAAAGAGCGGAGACTTAAGGGCGATGCCGGCCACCTGGGTGGAAAGATCCAGGGTGTCAAAGCAGGTTTCCGGCAGGCAGTTATGGACCAGGCCTATGTCAGAGAAATCGGCACTGGCCGGTTCCGAGCGTACGGCGTGCCACAGGTGTTCCAGTTTTCTGGCCTGGCGGGACATCCCTTACTCTCCCTTTTCCCGGTCAAACAATCCCCCGAATACATCACCCAGGGTGAGGCTGCTGCCCGGGTCTATATGTTCCTGTCTGGCCGATTCTTTTTTGGGCCTGGGGTTGGCTTCCCGCATGCTCAGGCTGACCCGCTTGGCTTCCGGGTTGATATCAAGGATTTTAACCTTCACCGTCTGGCCTTCCTTTGCCACCTCCGAGGCCTGCTTGACATGGAAACCGGCCATCTGCGAGATGTGGACCAAGCCCTCCACCCCGGGGATAAGTTCCACAAAGGCGCCGAAGCTGACCAGCCTTGTCACCTTGCCCTCTGTTATATCGCCGGGCTTGAATTTCCTGGCAATTTCGCTCCAGGGGTCGGGCTGCGCCTGGCGCAGGGAAAGGCCGATACGCTCGCGTTCCGGGACCACTTCGATCACCTTGACATTAATCTCGTCACCGACGGAAAGCACTTCGGAGGGGTGTTCTATACGGTGCCAGGAAATCTCCGAAATATGGATCAGACCGTCGATACCGCCCACATCCACAAAGGCGCCGAAGTTGGTGAGGCGCTTGACGGTGCCGCGGATAATCTGGCCGTTTTGCAGGGATTTCAGCGTTTCTTCCTTTTCACGGGCAGCTGCCTCTTCCAGCACCTTTTTGCGGGAAAGAATCACCTTCTCCTTTTCCCGCCTCAACTCAATTACCTTGAAGGAAATCTCCTGGTTTAAGAAACCGGAGAAGTCGGGGATATAGCGCACGTCTACCATGGACCCGGGCATAAACCCTTCAAAGCCACCGCCCAGGTCAATAACCATGCCGGCCGGTACCGTTTCTTTCACCCTGCCGGTGAGGACGGTCCCTTCACTGAAGGCTTTCTCCAGTTCCTGCCACCTGAGTTTTCTCTCTATAATTCTACGGGAAAGCAGGATTTTGCCTTCCTGGTGGTTCACGTTCCTGACCACCAGCTCCAGCTCCTGACCCGGCTGCAGCACCTGGGAAAGCGCCTGGTCAGTTCCGGTTATCACTTCCTGGCGGGGGAGTATTCCCTCGCTCTTGTAACCGATATCCACTAAGGCTTCATTATCGTCTACTTTGACCACAACTCCCCTGACCACATCCCCCACGGCAAATTCCCTGAACCCCCGGTCCGGGTATTCCGTTTCCACTGTCTCCCGGCCTTCCTGTACCGCCATGTTCTTTTCGTTTTCCATCTTACCAATGACCTCCTTTATCGTCCAGTCGGGGGTTGAAGCCCCGGCGGTAACCCCGACCACTCTTGCCCGTCCCAGTTGGCTCATGTCCAGCTCGCCGGCTTCGGCGACCAGTATGGTCTTTACACCCCGGGCGGAACATACTTCCGCCAGCTTCCCGGTATTGGCGCTTTCCCTGCCTCCGACCACCACCATCACGTCCACCCGGCCGGCCAGACGCGCGGCCTCTTCCTGGCGCCGTGCCGTCGCCTGACATATTGTGTTGTATATTTCAACCGCCGGAACTTTCGCTTTTAGTTTTTCTCCAATTTCATCCACTATATCCCGCCGCTGCGTGGTCTGTGCCACCAGGGCAACCCGTTCGCCCAAATCCAGCCTCTCAGCTTCCGCCGGAGCCGACACCACCCGCGGCCTGCCCTCTCCCCAGGCCACCAGCGCCTGTACTTCCGGGTGATTGGGGTCTCCGGCGATTACCACGTCTTGCCCCTCACCCACCAGTTTTTGCACCAGCAGCTGGAGCTTTTTTACGTAAGGACAGGTGGCATCGATAAGGCGCAGGTTACGACGGGCCGCTTCGCCGTAAACGGAGGGGGCAACGCCGTGAGTCCGGATTATGACTGTGGACCCGCCGGGCACCTGGTCCAGCGACTCCACTGTAACCACACCTCTCTTGGCCAGGTCGCGCAGCAAGGCCTCGTTATGGGCCAGGGGGCCCAGGGCGAACACCTCTCCCTCGCCCGCGGCCGCCAGGGCACCTTCCACCGCTTTCCTGACACCATCGCAAAACCCGGCTTGTTCAGCCAGCACAATCTTCAGGATAATCACCTTCTTTGAGCCGAAGCAAGCATGCCGCCTATCTCGGACATAATGGCCGCAGCGATTTCTTCCAGCACTTCCGCCCTGGCTTTCTCTGCAGAGAATTGGGAAAAGTCAAGCGGCCTGCCGATGGTTATCCGTAGTGGCCCAAACAGCCGGTAAGGCCCGTGGATGGCTACCGGCACCACCACCGCCCCGCTGTTCCGGGTTATCAGGCCCACTCCGGGCTGCGGCGGCAGCATCTCCCCGGTCCTGCTGCGGGTTCCTTCCGGGAAAAGGCCAAGCACCCCGCCCTTTTTCAGCACATCCAGGGCTGTCCTGATGGCCCTCCTGTCGGCGGTGTCTCTTTTCACGGGAAAAGCCAGTATTTTGGGCAGGACCACGCTGAACACCGGGTAACGGAAAAGTTCCTCCTTGGCCATGAAATGCACCTTGCGCGGCCAGGCCAGGCTGCCCACCAGCGGCGGGTCCCACCAGGAGATGTGGTTGGAACAGAGGATAACCGGCCCTTCGGCCGGAATGTTTTCCCGGCCCTCCGGCCGCCAGCGGAAAAAGAAACGGAAGATTATCCGGAACGCCTGGCAGATAACCGTATAAAGCAAGCTCTCCCCTGCTTCCCTTTTATTCTTTCTCCCTCACCCTGTCAACTATGGCCTGGATCACTTCTTCCGCTGTCATGGCGGTGGTGTCTATCTCCACGGCATCACCCGCCCTGCAGAGCGGGGCGTACTGCCTCTCTGAATCTATTTTGTCCCTGGAGGCGATCTCCTCCGCCATCTGTTCCAGGCTGATATCTTCCCCTTTGGCCAGCAGCTCCTCCCGTCTCCGGCGCGCCCTCTCCGGCAGCGAGGCGGTAAGAAAAAACTTGTACTCCGCGTCGGGCATGACATGGGTGCCGATGTCGCGGCCGTCCATTACCACGCCGCCCCTTTGGCCAAACCGGCGTTGCAGGTCAGACATAATGCGGCGCACCGGGGGCGATTTGGCCACAAAGGAAACGTTCCTGCTCACCAGGGGTTGGCGGATGGTTTCGGTAACGTCTTCGCCGTCCAGGAAGATAAGATTCCGCCCGGTGGCTTCTTCGGTCCTGATATCAAGGCGGACCAATTCAGCCAGCTCTCCCAGGGCCCCGTCGTCGTGAAGGTCCAGGTCACGGCGCAGGGCGGCTACTGTAAGCGCACGATACATGGCGCCTGTGTCGAGATAAATCAGGTTAAGCCGCCTGGCCACGGCGCGGGCCACAGTACTTTTGCCGGCGCCGGCGGGGCCGTCGATGGCAATTCTTGGTTTCAAACATAAAGCCCCTTTCCAAAAAGAAACAACAAAAACAACACCTAAGTGTTGTTGGCGGCAAGGTCGGACCGCAGGACGCGGGCCTCCCTCAGGTAAACATGTTTTATGTCGCTTTGGGACAGTTCGGTGTTGATATGGAGAAGGACACGGATGCACAGGGGCAGAGAACCGGGTACAGGCACTTCAACAGCGCACAGCAGCGGGACTTCGGTCCAGCCCAGCTCACGGGCAGCCTCGGCCGGAAAAGCGGCATTAAGATCACCGGTTGCCGTAAAAAAGATGCTGGCAATATCTTCTTTCCTGACATGGTTGGCCTTCGCCATCTTAATGAGCAGTTCCCGTGTCGAAGACAGAATTTCCGCCCTGCTGTTCTGTGTTACGTTAATAGCCCCGCGCACGCCTCTTACCGCACTACCACCCACAACAACGTCCTCCCGGCCCTACGCCTTACTGTAACCTAAACCCATATCTCTGTTAATAATATCTTAAATTAATGGTTTTGGCAAGTCTTTACTCCGGCTGCGGGCGCGGGTCCGCCTTAACCTGGCCAAGCGCTGTCAGGATGCCGTTGAACACAACTTTCCGGCCCCTTTCCGGCCAGACAATCCCCTTTGACACCGCGCTGACCTCCACTTCAATTTCACTCTCCGGCAACTCACCGTCTATCTCCACCAGCTCGCCGTCGCGTACCGGAATTCTGACGGCCCGCTCCGGATTGAAGCGGGCGACAGGTCGCCCGTCCACCAGCACCTCCACCAGGGTTTCAACCTTCCCTCCGTTAATTTTCAGCACCAGGTAGTGCTCCCCTCCAGGCACGGGGGCCAAGGCAGGGGTTTTTGCCGTTTCCGGCGCATACGGCCGTCCCTCCCTCCTCTCCACCAGGCAAAGCAGCTCCCTGGCCCTGGGGATGGTCTGCACCAGCTGCGAAAGGAGCAGCAGGACAAGAAAAAACAGGGCCGCCCGGATCAAAAAAACCTCAAACCGGCTCGTACGTTCCCGGAACCACTGTTCAAAGTTCACGGCAATCCCTCCATCCTCTCTATCAGAGTATGCCGGAATTGCCATAATTTATTCCCCGGCCGCGGACGAACCGGCCACAAATCCGGTGGAAAAAGCCGCCTGCAGGTTATAGCCGCCGGTGTTGCCGGCCACGTCAATTACTTCCCCGGCAAAATACAGCCCCTCTACCAGCCTGGAGGCCATGGTACCCGGGTCTATCTGCCTGGTGTCCACGCCGCCGGCGGTTACAATGGCTTCGGCCAGGGGCCGGTGATCCCTGATGTGCAGCGTCAGGCCGCGCAGTACTTCCACCAGCCGCCGGCGCCCCTCTCTGCTCACCTGGTGCACCGGCGTTTCCGGGGGGATTCCGCACAATAAGACGACCGGATTTACCAGTTTTTCCGGCAGCAACCCGTGCAGGCAGTTTTTAAAGGCTTTTCTGCTGTGGGCTGAAAAATCGCGCAGGACGCGGTTCGAGAGTTTTTCCGCGCTCAGGGCCGGTTTCAGGTTGATTTTGAGCAGCGGCTTCCCGCCGCGGTGCAGCACATCCACAGCGGTCTGGCTTAAAGTGAGTATAATGGGGCCCGAGACGCCGTAGTGGGTAAAAAGCATCTCGCCAAACTCAGCCGCCAGTTTTTTCCCCTGTTCATAAAGCGCCGCTTCCACGTTGCGCAGGGAAAGGCCGGCCGCTTCCCGCACCCAGGCCTCTTCCGTTTCCAGAGGCACCAGGGCGGGGCGGACAGGCACGATATGGTGACCCAGCGCCGCGGCCAGGCGGTAGCCGTCGCCAGTGGAGCCGGTGGTGGGATAAGAGGCGCCGCCTGTGGCCAGCACCACCCGGTCCGCCGGGTAGGTCACATCGCCACATGCTACCCCGTTTACCCTGCCCCTGGCGTGCAGGATGGCCGTAGCCCGCTGCCCGTTGATTACCCTAACCCCCGTCTTTTCCAAAAAGCGCGCCAGGGCCTGCACCAGGTCGGTGGCTTTCTCCGATTCCGGGAAAACCCGCCCGCCCCGCTCCACCATGGTGGGGACGCCCAGGCCGGCAAAGAACGCCCTCAGCTTTTCGTTGTCAAAACGGTAGAGCGGGCTGTAGAGAAAGGGGCCGGTGGCGCCGAACTGCGCAATAAAATCAGCCAAAGCGGCGGCATTGGTCAGGTTCCCCCTACCCTTGCCGGTAATGGCCAGCTTCCTTCCCAGCTTTTTGTTTCTTTCAAGCAAAGTAACGGTGGCTCCGCCCAAAGCCGCCTGCCCGGCGGCCATCATCCCGGCGGGCCCGCCGCCGATCACTACCACGCGCAAAACCAAAAACCCCCCGCGTGAGAGCGCTCCCGCCCGGCTGGGCCGGCGGGAGCGCTGCCCTTTATTTACTCTTTATTTTCCCCTGACTTCAGTTTTTCTAAAATAGTCTTCAGGCTTTGGGGCGTGGTGTTGCCGTGATACTCTCCGTCCACTTCAACCAGCGGTCCCAGGGCGCAGGCGCCCAGGCAGTTGACGGTATCCAGGGAGTACTCGCCGTCCGCCGAAGTCTCACCGCGGCAGACGCAAAGGGATTTGGATATCTCCTCCACCAGGCGCTCGCTGCCCCGCACGTGGCAGGCGGTGCCGGTACATACCTTAAGCTGGTGCCGGCCACGCTGCTTTAAGGAAAACAGCTTGTAGAAGGTGGCAACGCGGTAAATCTCGATCAGCGGTTTGCCAATCTTTTGCGCCAGCTCCTTTAGCACATCCTCCGGCAGGTAGCGGTAATGCTCCTGGATATCGTAGAGGATGGCAATTAAAGCCCCCTTGTTCCGCTCCAACGACAAATCCAGGTTAAACGGCCCTTTTGCCGGCTGTTTCCTAGCCATCTCTTTGCCTCCCCGCCTATATGCTCATATTCAGGACTTCTTCGGCCTCGGCGGCGTCCAGCTCGGTTACGAAAGGTATGCCGCTTACATCGGCGGCCTGTCTGGTCAGGGCACAGATGTCCGTCCTTTCAATATATTCCAGGGCAAACTTACGGGTGCCGCACATCAGCTGCCGCAGGCCCTGGGCCAGGCGCTCGTAGTAAGTGTACATGCCAAGCGCCCCGGCAGGCACTGCTTTGAAGCGGTCGGCGCCCAGGCGGGCCTTCAGTTCGGACGCGGTGACAAAGACGTCTTCCACGCTGTTGCCGAAGCGTTCCACGTAAACGGGCAGCTTACCCGCAGCCAGCTTCTTGCCAATGGTCTTGCCCACCATAACCGCCGCCAGGGGCGAACGGGCCATGCCGATAGCCTTGGCGTAGGGGGCACACAGGGCCAGTCCCTTCATGATCTGGTCTTCCAGGGTAAACCCGCCGGCCAGGACGATATCCGGGACATACTCTCCTTTTTCCGCCAACTTCCGGCAGTACTGCCAGGTCAGGGCATGGAGCTCCACCGGTGGCACGCCCCATTCGTTCATCATGCGCCACGGTGACATACCGGTACCGCCGCCGGCGCCGTCCACCGTCAGGTAGTCGATTTTGGCCAGCGAAGCAAACTTGACGGCGCGGGCCAGGTCCACCGGCCGGTAGGCGCCGGTTTTAAGCGTAACGTATTTGGCACCGGCTTTTCTCAGCTCCTCCACCCGGGCCAGGAACGACTCCAGCTCCACCATGCCGATGCGGGAGTGGCGCTCAAACTCTTTGAAGGCGCCCTTTCTGAAGGCATCCACAACCACCGGGTCCTCCGGGTCGGGCAGCACCACGTAACCGCGGGATTTTAAAAGTTGCGCCTTGGCCAGGTCGTTGATTTTCACCTCGCCGCCGATATCTTTGGCTCCCTGTCCCCATTTCAGCTCCACCGCCTCCACTCCCAGCTCCCCAATGGCGTATTCCTGCACGCCCAGGCGGGTATCCTCCACATTGGCCTGCAGCACGATGGCGCCGTAGCCGTCTTCCTGCCAGTCCTGGAAGGTTTTAACCCGAAACTTCAGGTCCTCGGTATCCACCACCCGGCCGTTTTCAAAGCGGGAGGCCGGGTCCATGCCGGCCACGTTTTCACCGATGGTGAGAATGGTGCCGGTCAGGGCGGCGCCGATGGCCAGGCCTTCCCAGTTGTTCTTGGCCACGTTGGTGGAGCCAAGTCCGGGAACAACAAAGGGGAGTTTCAGTTTGATGCCCCCGTCCCTTCCCATCCTGGTTTCCAGCCGGACGTTGGGGAAAATGGCTTTGTCGCTGTCGGCCTCAATACCCACCGCGCCCACGGCGGTACCCATAATGGATAGGTGGGAATAGTCCACCGGGTATTTCTTTTCCGAAGCGGTGGTGATGATGCCGAAAGGCTGGGGATAAATGGTCTCATGGCCCCTGTAAGCCGATTTGCCTATTTCACACATCCCCACGCAGCCATCCACACAGGTCACGCACATACCGCTGAACGGGCTGATGGAACCCTCGGTCCTGTTTTTGGTCAACGTAGCCGCCGACGCGTTCAGCCTGGAAATAGTCATTGCTTCACCCTCCCAAAATAAGTGTTAAATTTCATAAGTTATTTGCAACAGGTTTTGCGGGGTTCCCGCCCGCTTTTTTCCTCGCAGGCCACGCAGGGATCCATGTAACACATCACATGGTCAAAATGTTCAAGGCACGGCGGCGCCAGGTTGAGGCAGGCATTGCATACCGCCTCTTTCTCCTGCGGTCCCTGGCAACGCGCCTGGCAGGCCGGGCAGATATACTGGCAACCACCGCAGAACCGGCAGTCCTCGCTCTTTTTGTCAAAGAAAGTGCTGATACGCCGGCTGTCGCCCCGGCCGGTATAGCCGATGGCGCCGGCCTGCATCTGCTCTTCGCACATCCGGACACACAGTCCGCACAGTATGCATTCTTCCTGCTTCTGCCGGAAGCGGACCCGGGTCACGTGGTGTTTGGACGCCAGATCCTGGATCACCTTGGATGAGGGACAGGTGGCCAGGTACATCTCGATGAGCATTTGGCGGGTCTTTACCACGCGCTCCGAGTGGGTCCGTACCACCAGACCTTCGGTGGCCTCGTAGGTACAGGAAGTAACCAGCCGGGAGCGGGGAGGCACGCCGATTTCCACCAGGCAGAGGCGACAGGCGCCATATGGGCTTAGCGCCTCGTTGTAGCAGAGAGTGGGTATCCCGATACCGTAAAACCTCGCCGCTTCCAGGATGGTAGTCCCTTTCTCCACACTTATTTCCAACCCGTTTAACACAAAGGTTACCATTGCTCCACCTACCCTTTCCGCACGGCGTCAAACCGGCAGGTATCCAGGCAGATGCCGCACCTGTCGCACAGAGCCGCGTCGATGGTGTGCGCCTGCTTTTTCTCGCCGCTGATGGCTTTGGTGGGACACTTCACGGCGCAGGCGGTACAGCCGGTGCACAGGTCCGCGTCAATGGTGAAGCTGATCAGGCTCCGGCAAACGCCGGCCGGGCACTTTTTATCCTGAATATGGGCCAGGTACTCGTCTTCAAAGTACCTTATGGTGGAAAGAACCGGATTGCCCGCCGACTGGCCCAGGCCGCACATGGAAGCGTTTTTCACCATTTCCGCCGTTTCTTTTAAGAGTTCCAGCGTTTCATCGCCCGCTCTTCCTGCGGTGATGTCATCCACAATTTCCTTCATGCGCAGGATCCCCTCCCGGCAGGAAAAACACTTGCCGCAGGACTCGTCGCGCAGGAAGTTGATGAAATATCTGGCCACGTCCACCATGCAGGTAGTGTCATCCATCACTATCATGCCGCCGGAACCCATCATGGAGCCCGCCTGGGACAGCTCCTCAAAATCGGTGGGCAAATCCAGCATTTCCGCCGGCAGGCAGCCACCGGAGGGCCCCCCGGTCTGAACCGCCTTCAGCGCTCTGCCATCCGGCACACCACCACCGATACCCCGCACTATCTCCGCCAGCGGCACGCCGATGGGAACCTCCACCAGCCCGGTATTGTTTACCTTGCCGGTCAGGCAGAAAATTTTGGTCCCGCCGGATTTCGCCGAGCCGATCGCTGCGTAAGCAGGTGCGCCAATATTGATAATAACGGGAACGTTAGCCAGTGTCTCCACGTTGTTTATCACCGTTGGCTTGCCCAGGTACCCGCGTTCAGCCAGGTGAGGAGGCTTTTGCCTGGGTTCACCGACCTGGCCTTCCAGGGAGGAAATCAGGGCGGTGGACTCACCACAGATGAAGACTCCGCCGCCCACAAAGATTTCTGCGTCAAAATCGAAGCCCGACCCCATGATGTCTTCTCCCAGTAACCCGGTTTCCCTTGCCTGCTCGATGGCGATGGCAATTCTTTTCATCGCCAGCGGGTATTCAGCACGCACATAGATCAGGCCATGCCTGGCGCCCACCGCGTAACCCGCAATAATCATGCCCTCCAGCACGGCATGCGGGTCGCTCTCCAGGAGAGAGCGGTCCATAAACGCCCCGGGGTCGCCCTCGTCAGCATTGCAGACAATATATTTGGGCCAAGCCTTCTGATGGAAGGCTTCTTTCCATTTCAGGCCGGTGGGAAAACCGGCGCCGCCGCGTCCGCGCAGGTTGGCCCTGGTGACAGCTTCTGTCACTTCAGCGGGAGACATTTCCGTCAGAACTTTGGCCAGGGCCGTATAACCGCCTGCCGCCAGGTAATCCCCGATATCCTCCGGGTCAATAAGCCCGGCGTTTTTTAAAACTATCCTGGTCTGGCTGTTATAAAAAGGTATCTCCTCCTGGTTACAGCAGGCGAGACCATCCCTGTCCCGGTAAAGCAGCCTCTCCACCGTTTTTCCGCCGTTTATGGTGGTATCAACAATTTCAGCCACATCTTCAGGTCGAACACCGGTATAAAAGATGCCGTACGGGTCGATGCGGACCAGGGGACCTTTCTGGCAGAAGCCGTGGCAGCCGCTTTGGGCCACCCCCACTCCCTTTCCCACTTCCGCTACGCCGGCTAACTGAGCAGCCGCACCGCGGTCAGCAAGGAGGCGCTCAAATTCCTTCATCACCCGGAGCGACCCGCTGACGATGCACCCCGTACCGGCACAAACCAGGATGCGTGTTTTGACTTTTTGTCTGGCCTGCCGGTGGAACCCGGCCAATCGGGCCAGGGCTTCCACCGACCTGACGGCTTCTTTTGTTTCCAAAGCCATTCCTCCCCGTCCTTTCTCTGCACTTTAAAAAGCGGATAGAGCTTTCACATGGCGAAATACTCGTTATACCCAAAATGTTATTGGTAAACTTCAGAATTGTCAATACAAAAATAGCCCCGGGCTGTGTTCCCGGAGCCGGCTAAAAATCTGTACCGGCCGCTTTTTCCGGCATGTTCCGCGGCAAGAACCTGCGGGTAAGGAGCAAAAACCGGTGTTTTAGAGGTCGTTTTACTCCCTTGGCAAATGCAGGCTGCTGCCTTTGGAGGCCGGTATACAGATTTTCACTATATAAAAATTTTTTTCGTTATTAACCGGTTCAGCTTTCCACCCGGGTAAGGCCGAATTTTGACGCTATCGCCCGGGCTTCGGCAAGCTCGGCCCTGGTCAGCCGCCGGTTTATTTCCGGATAAGCGGCGGCGCGGAACGCGGGCCGGTACTGGTCCATCAGGTTGACGTAGGTATGCGGTGAAAGTTCCGTAGCGATAAAGCGCATGACTTCTTCCGTCCCCGCCAGGCCGCCGGGCAGCACCAGGTGGCGCACCATCAGTCCGCGCACCGCCACCCCCCGCCGGTCCGTCACCAGGTCTCCCACCTGCCGGTGCATTTCTTTAAGCGACCGGAACATTTGCTCCGGGTAACCGGATATACCGGAATACTTCCTGGCGGTTTCTTCGTCAGCGTACTTGGTGTCCGGCAGGTAGATGTCCACTACTTTGTCCAGCAGGCGCAGGGTGTCTTCGCACTCGTAGCTGCCGCAGTTGTAAACCAGGGGCAGGGTAAGCCCCAGGCGCACGGCGATGGGCAATGCTTCCAGTATCTGAGGCACATAGTGGGTGGGGGTGACAAAATTGATGTTTTCGCAACCCTGCTGCTGCAGGGCCATCATGACCCGGGCCAGCTCCTCCGCTGTCAGCTCTTCGCCGTAACCAAGGTGCGAAATGTCGTAATTCTGGCAGAAAACACAGCGCAGGTTACAGTAAGCAAAAAAGACGGTCCCCGACCCGCCGTGACCCACCAGCGGCGGCTCTTCACCGAAGTGCGGGCCGAAGCTGGACACCTTGGCCAAAGCCCCGGCACGGCAGCGGCCCCGTTCACCCGACCGGCGGTCCACGCCGCAGGCCTGGGGACAAACCGAGCATTTCGCCAGCAGCCCAAGCGCCGTCTCCGCCCTTTTTTGCAGCTCCCCGCTTTCCGCCAGGTCCGGATAGCGCATTTTTCCACCTCCCTCTGACAAAAAAACGGCCGCAGCCGTTTTGCTAGTCCTGGTACTTCCTGGCTTTGAGCGATATTTGGGTTTTCATCTGCTCGTGGACCTGGAAGAATATCCTCTCCATGTCCTGCCGGGGGATCACCATGCTCTCCGGTTCCCTGATCTGGATGCGGCGGAACTCCTCGCGCACCGCCAGGCGGATCAGCACGTCAAGACAATCAGCGGTCACGTCCAGCTCCATGGGGGCGAAGGCCACTTCTTCGTCAGCGTCTTCATCCACCACCGTATAAACCTCACCCATCTCGATGTTATGCACGGTTATACCCTGGATGGCGATATTGCGCCACAACCCGGCCTGCTGCTGGCGCAGCTCGGTGGCAGCCTCCCCGGTGCTCTTGCCTCCGAAAAAGAAGCGTGCCGGCCGCGGCCGGCCGCGGTAGTCGAAACGTACCCTGGCACTGATACGGTGGTTGGTGCCAGCCGCCTTTTCCTCCTGCGGCTTAATCTCGTCCGGAGTTATCTTTTCAAACCCGGGCCTTAGCATACTCTCCCCTCCAGGCAGAATATCTGGCATTTTATCTTATAATTTCCGGTTTGTCCAAAATAATTCGCGCCTTAATGCCAAAATCCTGCACCGCTCTTCACAGTTCACCACTTTTACCTTGCAGGTGGCAGGTATCGTTCAGCAGTGTCAGCCTGTGGCGCTTGCCTGTTTTTTCGGTAACGGTAAAAGAGGCCGGAGACACCTGCAGTCTTCCCGCCGCCCACAGCCCGGCCCCCAGTACCAGGGCCACCAGCACCCGGATCACCCCGCCGTGGGTGAAAACAGCAGCTGAACCCGCTTCCCCCAGTTCCGCCTCCATAAAATCCAGTGCCCTCTTTACACGTTGCGCCACCACGGCCAGGGGCTCCCCTCCCGGAGGGGTGGTCAGGTGCGGCGCCCTTCCCCACTCCTCCAGGGCCTGCCTCTCTTTGGGGTCCATCTCAAAATAAGCGCTTCCCTCCCAGCGGCCGAAGCTCATCTCCCGCAAATCCGCCAGTTCCGTCAGTTCCAGGCCGTACCGCCTGGCCAGGGGCAGGGCAAAATCACGTACCCGCCCAAGCGGCGAAACAAAGATACGGTCCGGCCGCCAGTCAACCGCCTCCGCCACCCGCTCCGCCTGCCGGCGGCCAAGCTGGTTCAACGGGATGTCGCTTATCCCCTGCAGCCGGAACTCCTTATTCCAGTCAGTCTCACCGTGTCTTATCCACAGCAGCTTCAACCCTCATTTCCTCCCGCCGCCCGGTCCAGCGCTGCCAGTAGCCGGCCGTTGTCCGTCGCGCTTCTTACCGCCACCCGGTAATATGACCTGTCCAGCCCCTCATAACAGGCACAGTCCCTGATCAGCACCAAATCCCTCAGCAATGCCTGCTGCCAGTCCCCTTTGCCGCGCCTGTCCTGCAGGAAAAGGAAATTGGCCGCTGACGGGAACACGGCAAAGTGGCCCGCCTTGGCAATCCCTCCGCCCAGGGCAGCCCTGAGCTCCGCTACCTCAGACACCGTGCGCCGGACAAAAGCGGTGTCCGCCAATACGTACTCCCCGGCCGACTGGGCCAGCGCGTTCACGCTCCACGGGTCCCGCAGGCCTTTTATCCTCTCCGCAAGCGGCTCCGGCACCGTCAGGAAGCCCAGGCGCAGTCCGGGCAGGGCAAATATCTTGGTCAGAGAGCGCAGCACCGCCACGTTGCCGCCGGCGCCCAGCATGGTCAGCTCGTCGTGACCGGGGCAAAACTCCAGGAAGGCCTCATCCACCACCAGCAGCGCGCCGGCAAATTCCGCCGCCTCCGCCAGGCGTTGCAGGTCTTCCCTGCTGTAAAGCGCCCCGGTGGGGTTGTTGGGGTTGCAGACCATGACCACCGCCGGGGCTGCCTTTTTAATGCACCGGCAAAAAGCCTCAATGTCAGGCTGGAAAAAATCTTCCCGGCGGGTGGGCTGGTAAACCACCTCCATGCCGGCGGCCAGGGCGGCGCGGGCGTACAGCGTGAAAGTCGGCGCCGGCAACATTACCCGCCCCGGTGCCAGCGCCCGCAGCAGCAGGCAAATAAGCTCACCCGCCCCGTTGCCAGCCACCGGGTCGTGGGCGGGCCGGTACCGCTCCCGCACCGCCTGCAGGAAACGGCGGCAACCGGGGTCCGGGTAGCGCGTTATTTCCTCCAGCCTGCCGGCCAGAAACGCCATAAGTCCCGGTGGCGGCCCCAGCGGGTTGATGTTGGCGCTATAGTCCAGCACCTCCTCCGGCGCCGCCCCCGCGGCAGCGGCTGCCGTCCAGATATCTCCCCCGTGGCCGTAAGGGTGCATTTTCATCTCATCCCCTCCCCGTCATGGCGTAAACGCGGCCACCGCCAACAGCGCCGCCAGCTCGTGCAGCTCACAGGCGGCACCAAGCAAATCCCCCGTCAAACCCCCGAAGGCGGCAGCAAAGAAACGGTGCAGCACCAGTAACAGGGCAGCCTGTGCAAGAATTACCCCGGCAAAAACCTTACCGGGCAGCAATGTTGCCGAAACCGTAAAGAATACTGCTGCCGGCAGCGCCTGGCGGAGGCCTGTCCCCGCCACAAAAGCCCGGCCCAGCCCTTCTCCCGGGCGGGCGTAGCGGCCCGCGGCCATGAGCGCTACCATGGCGCTCCGGCCCGCCACGGCGGCCAGCACCAGCCCCTGCCACAGCCACGGCCCGGCAGCCAGGGCGGACACTGCTGCCACTTTCAGAAGCAAAAACAGCACCGCCGCCTGGACCCCGAAAGCGCCCACCCGGCTGTCCCGCATCACCGCCAGGCGCCTCTCCCGGTCGCCCCGCACACCAAGACCGTCAAAAGTGTCCATCAGGCCGTCCAGGTGCAACCCTGCCGTCAGCAGGGCCCAGGCCGCCACCGTAAGGGCCGGGGCTACCAAACCCGGCCAGAGCAGACCGGCCCCCAGGCTGACACCGGCCAAAAGCAGGCCAAGCAGGACGCCCACCAACGGGTAAAAAAAGGTGGAGGCCACCAGTTCTCCTTCCGTCACCTCTTCCCGGCCGCCGCCAAGGGGCAAAACCGTGAGGAAACTGAGCGCCAGCACAAAACTTTTCACTTTTAAAATCCTCCCCGCCAGAGGGTAAACAGTGCCCGGACACCCAGGCCCAAAACAAGGAATAACAACGAGGTGACATGCATCAGCCGCACCGCCGCGGCGATATCCTCCGCCCGGGGCGGGCGTCCTTTCCCCAGCCTGGGGCGCACTGACACCACGCCGCCGTAACAGTTCTCCCCGCCCAGGGTTACCCCCAGCGCCCCGGCGGCAAAAGCTTCAGCCAGGCCGCTGTTGGGGCTGGGGTGCTTTTTGCCGTCCCGGCGCAGTGTCCGCCAGCCCTCCCGGTTATCCAGGTGCAGCAATCCGGCCGAGAGGTACATTACCGGCACAGTCAGCCTGGCCGGCAGCCAGTTGGCCAGGTCGTCAAGTCTCGCCGCTGCCCGGCCGAAGTAAAGGTAGCGCTCACTTTTATAACCCAGCATGGAGTCCAGGGTGTTTACCGCCCTGTAAGCCAGGGCCAGGGGCGCTCCACCCAGCAGCGCGTAAAACATGGGCGCCGTCACACCGTCCACCGTGTTTTCCGCCACCGTCTCCACCGCCGCCCGCGCCACCTCCGCCTCCGTGAGCCCGGCGGTATCCCGGCCCACGATGCGGGAGACGGCATGCCGGGCCTCCTCCAGCGCTCCGGCAGCCAGCGGGCGCCGGACGGCCAGCCCCGCCTCCCCCAGGCCGCGGGCGGCCAGGGTGGAGTAAAGCAGGTAAATGCCCGCCGCCTGCGCGGCCGGCTGCCACACCAGGCAGAGCAGTTTAAGCCCCAGCAGGGCTGACAGGAATACGGCACCGGTTACACAGAACACCAGCAGCACACCTCGCCAGAGCAAAACCTTAGGACTGCAGCCAATGCGGTACCACCGCCGGTCCAGGCAAGCGATGAGGCGTCCCATCAGCACCACCGGGTGCGGCAGCCGGGGCGGGTCGCCAAGGAGCAGGTCCAGCAAGTAAGCCGCCGCCAGCTGCATCATGACCCTCCCTTCAGGCACAGCCACAGGCCTGCCACGGTCAGGTAAACCTTGCCGGCCCGGGCCGCCGCCCGCTGGTTGGCCCGGCCCGCCAGGTCGCGGAACAGGCGCCCCAGCGGCGTGGCGGGGACCACCCCCATCCCCACCTCGTTGCTGACAATAATGGTGAGGAAAGGTGCCGCGCCGGCGATGTCCAGCAGGCGGTCCACCTCGGCCAGGATTTCCTGTTCCAGGCAGGCGGCAGGTTTTCCTTCTTCGTAGCGTGCCAGCAGCAGGTTGCTCAGCCAAAGCGTCAGGCAGTCGACAAGCACTGTGGCTGTGTTCGCCGGTGCCTCCAGCAGCGCCGCCGGCACATTGACCGTCTCCTCCCGGGTCCGCCAGTGGGCGGGGCGGCGTTGGCGGTGAATCTTCACCCTTTCCGCCATCTCCGCGTCATAAACGCCGGCGGTGGCAATGTAAACAACCGGGCCGCCCCGGGACAGCGCCATCTCCTCCGCCAGCCGGCTTTTGCCGCTGCGGGCACCCCCGGTAATCAGCACCAGCCTGTTGCTGTCACACATTCTTATTACCTTCCTTCCGTGCGGCGTATTGCCGGCAGGCACCGGTAAAGCGCCGGGCCACCCCCGGGTTGCTTAAAAAATGCAGGTGGATATAAGAGCCGGCACAGTTGCCGGCAATCTCCCCGCAGGGTTCATTCCCCGGCAGCCGCCGGTACAGGGGGGCGCCGGCTCCCCGCGGCCAGGACATATCCGACCAGTGAAACTCGTGGCCGCGGCAGGTTTCACCGCCCGGCAGCAAAAAATTGTCGCCGGCGGCTGACACTTCCACATAGCCCAGGGCCCGCCGCTTTTTTTGCATCACCGCCCTGCCGCGGAATACGCCCGCCATGGGGTATACCCTGCCCTCGAAATCCTGCAGCTCCTGCGCCAGGTACAGGTAGCCGCCGCACTCGGCATACACCGGCATGCCGTCGCGGGCGGCGGCCGCCAGGCATTCCCTCATGGCGGTATTGGCCGACAGCTCCTGCGCAAACAGCTCCGGGAACCCGCCGCCCAGGTAAACGCCACCCGTGCCATCAGGCAGAGAGCTGTCCGCAAGCGGGGAAAAAAACACGATTTCCGCACCGTACGCCGCAAGCATTTCCAGGTTTTCCGGGTAGTAAAAATGGAACGCCTTGTCCCTGGCTACGGCAATCCGGCAGCTTTTTGACAACGGTTCCGGCGGGAAAACCTGCCTGGCCGGCAGCGGCAGCGGGCCGGCAGCAGCGGCGGCAGCCAGAATACCGTCCAGGTCCAGAGTCGCTTCGGCCTGGCAAGCCAACGCTTCCAGCAGGCCGGCAGTATCCGCCACCTCGCAGGCCGGAGTCAGCCCCAGGTGTCGTTCCGCCACCGATACCGGCAGATCTTTGGGCAGGTAACCCAAGGCCGCCAGGCCCGGGTATTCCGCCACCGCCTCCCGCAGCAGCCGGTAATGGCTCTCTCCTCCCACCCGGTTGAAGATGACGCCGGCAAAGCGCAGTCCGGGATCAAAACGGACGTACCCGCCAACCATTGCCGAAGCGCTGCGCGCCATGCGGGCGCCGTCTGCCACCAGGATTACCGGCGTGGAGGTAATTTTGGCCACCTGGGCGGTGCTGCCCTCTTCTCCCCGTCCCTTTCTCCCGTCATAAAGGCCCATAACTCCCTCAATCACCACCAGGGAACCGTCCACTGCCCGCCTTGCCAGCACTTCCAGCACCTGGTCGGGCGGGCACATCCAGCTGTCCAGGTTGCCCGCCGGCCTTGCCGCGGCAGCGGCAAGAAAGCCGGGATCGATGTAATCCGGTCCCACCTTAAACGGGGCAAGATCCACGCCTCTTTGGCGCAGGGCCGCCAGGACCGCGGTCACCACGGTGGTTTTGCCCACGCCGCTGCATGTTCCGCCAAAAAGGATGCGCGCCGTCATACCCTGCCTACGCCGTCAGCACTGGCTAAGTACAGCATGGCGTTAAAGGCCGCTGCCGCCACCGCGCTGCCGCCCTTCCGACCCAGGGCGGTTATCCAGGGAAAAGTAAACGAGGTCAGCGCCTGCTTGGCCTCCGCCGCGCCCACAAAACCGACGGGAGTGCCCACCACCAGCGCCGGCTGTATCACTTTGGCCTCCACCGCTTCCAGCAGGGAGAACAGGGCGGTAGGGGCATTGCCTATCACAAAAACACGGCCTTCCGGGCACCGTTCCATATAAACCGCCACCGCCGCCGCCGCCCTGGTAATACCGGAAGCTTCCGCCCTGCGGGCGACCCCGGGGTCATGGATAAGGCAGACCGGGAACAGGCCCAGCCCGGACAACAGGCGGCGGTTCAGCCCCGCCTTCACCATCTCCGTGTCACAAAAAACCGGTCCGCCCCGCTTCAGCGCCTGACCCCCCCCAGCCACGGCGCCGGGGCCGAAGGCGACGGCACCGGCAATATCAAAATCACCGGTGGCATGAATCATCCTTCTGACCACCGGCAGCTGTACGGGATCAAAGCTGCACCCGGCCAGAAAACGGTCAACTATGGCCATGCTGTTTTGCTCAATCAGCCGCGGGTCTCTTATATAGTCCACCGGTTACTCACCCCTTGTCCAGC
The DNA here is from genome assembly GCA_020725465.1 of Dethiobacter sp. Taxonomy (GTDB): domain Bacteria; phylum Bacillota; class Dethiobacteria; order Dethiobacterales; family Dethiobacteraceae; genus DYEY01. The sequence goes on along the minus strand of DYEY01000059.1, from coordinate 44,979 downwards.
CGGAGCCGTCCACCCGCTCCCAGATTATATCGGCCATCCGCTCGTCAATGCCCAAAATCCCCGCCTGCACCACCCGCATACCCGGGTACAAGGCCCTTGCTTCAGACAGAATCTCCGGGATATCCTCGTGGATATGAACCCCTTCGTACAGGAAAACCGGCACCACCGTCACCTCTTCCATGCCTTGCTTCGCCAGTTCCGCCAGCGCAGCCGGCAGGTTGGGCGCGGCAAACTGCAGGAAAGCGTGCCGTACCGGAATGCCGGGCCTCTTCTTTTCCACCAGGCCGCAAAGTTTCAGCAGCGCATCATTTGCCCCGTTTCTCCTGCTGCCGTGCCCCACCAGCAAAACCGCTTTATTCATTTTCACAAGCCTCCAATTAATCTTAAAATTTACCCCGTCAACCCGTGATGATAAGGGGACGGTCCGCGCAGAATTTTCTTCAGTTCCGCCAGTAATTCTTCAGGGGTATTAAAACCTCCGGCGGCTGGCGGTCGCTTAAGCAACACCACCGGCAGGCCAAGTTCCGCTGCCGCAGCCAGTTTTTCCGGCGTGCCGCCGGCAGCACCGCTGTCCTTGGTAACCAGCACCTCCGCTTTGTATTCCCTGAACATGGCCACATTCAGGCTACGGGAAAACGGCCCCTGTGCTGCCACGATTTCCGCCGGGCCAAGACCTGCCTCCCGGCAGCGGTACAGGCTCTCTGCCTCTGGCAGCACCCGGGCCGTCACCCTTTTCCCCGGGGGCAGGGCGGCCATGAAATCGGCCAGGCCGCGTGTGCCAATAGCCAGAAAGATAACGTCACCCAGGGCGGCGGACAGTGCCGCCGCCTCCTTGATCTCCGTGACGGTATGGATCCCTTCCTGCTCACCAAGAGGTATTTCGGGCCGCTCAAAACGCAGGTAGGCAATACCGGCCTGCGCTGAAGCCCACTTTGCTTCCGCCGTGACCCGGGTGGCGTAGGGGTGAGTGGCATCCACCACCGCTTTTATGCCCTGCCCACGGATGATATCCACCAGGGAACCAAAGTCAAGCGCTCCCTGCCTTACACGCCCGTATCCCACTCCCGCCAGGAGTGCTGCGCCGTGTTCGCTTACCGCCGTGGCCAGCACGTCCGTCCCCGGCAGTGATTCGGCGATCAGGGAGAGAAGAAGGCGGGCGTCAGACGTTCCCCCCAGCAGGAGTATCACCGGGCATACCCCCTCGGTGTTACCATTTTGCCGTTTTGGAGGCTGGTCTGGCTGTTCCCGACGATAACCGTGGTAAACATGTCGGCGTCAGTGGCAGCGAATTCATTCAGGGTGGATATGGATACCGCCTGCCCGGCGCGCCCGCAGTTGCGCACCAGTCCCACCGGCGTCGAACCGGCCCTGGCCGAAAGGATAATACGGCGGGCCTGCTCCAGGTGCCCCTCCCGCCCCCGGCTGCGCGGGTTGTACAGGACTATAACAAAATCGGCGTCCGCCGCCGCTTTAAGCCTGGCGGCAATGGTTTCCCAGGGAGTGAGCAGGTCGGACAGGCTAATAACCGCATAGTCGTGCATCAGCGGCGCGCCAAGCAGCGCCGCTGCCGCGTTGGCCGCCGTGACGCCGGGGATAACGGACACGGGAAGCCCCGGCGGCGCCGCTTCCAGCACCGGCCCCGCCATGCCGTATACACCCGGGTCGCCGCCTGAGACAACCGCCACCCGGCGGCCGGAGAGCGCCAGCTCCACCGCTTTCTCCGCCCGCTCCGTCTCCCTCTTCATTCCCGATGATATCACTTCTTTCCCTGCCAGGAAAGGGGAGGCCAGTATGATATAGGTGGTATAACCAACCACCACTTCCGCTGCGGCCAGCGCCTGCCGGGCCTCGGCGGTAATTCCCGCAGCACCGCCAGGTCCAAGGCCCACTACGGCGATACAGCCACCGCCACTGTCACCCCTTCCTTTTGCTGCCTGGGGACCAGCAGGCGGCCTCCCTTTGCCGCCAGCATCGCTGCCGGTTCGCATACTCCTCCCACCCCCATCACCTTCTGCACAAACGGCGACTTTTCAAAATACCCGTCCAGTTTTATTATTTCTTCCTTTTCAAAAAAGAGCAGGGGCACCTCCAGTTCAGCAGCCGCCGCCAGCAGCCCCTTTTCCGTCCTTTTGGCGGCGATACTGGCCAGGGCGGCCACAGATCCCAAAGCCAGGTTGGAGCGGCCAAGCACTTCCTTCAGGAAGGCCAAAATCCTCCGGGCCGCCACGCCGCGCCGGCAGCCCACCCCCACATAGAGGTTACGCGGGCGCAGGTACAGGCAGTTGGCCGGGGCATCCGGGTGGGCAGCAAGGTGGGTCAGGACGGCACAGTGCCGGTAGCGGTCCCTGGCCGCCTGGAGGCTTGTCAGCGGCAGCACCGCCAGCCCGCCCAAGGGGACGGTGAAAACATCCGGATCGGCGCCAAACAGGGCGGCCGGTTCTCCGCGCAGCAGGCCGGCGTTAAAAGAGCGGACAAGGGTAAAAGGTTCCGGGACGGCTCCCAACTCACGGGCCGCCAGGTCAATGGCCGGCAGGCCCCTTACGTCGGTGGCCGTGGTTATAACCGCCACGCCACCTGTCAGCCCGGACAAACGACTCGCCAGCTCATTGGCGCCGCCCCAGTGGCCGGAAAGCAGTGGTATGGCAAACCGGCCCGCTTCATCCATCACCACCACCGCCGGGTCCCGTTGTTTGTCCCGGAGCAAAGGGGCCAGCAGGCGGACGGCGATGCCCACCGCCATTATCAGCACCAGCGGGCGGCCTGCCCGGAAGCAGCCGGCCAAAGCCTCCGGCAGAGATTCAAAAACAACCGAACCATCCCCCTCCTCTGCCAGCCGTCCGGGCAGCCGGACTTCAAAGTCAAGGCGGTCCCTGAGCTTTAGCGCCAGGGTGCGGCCTCCCGGTGTTAAGGCGAAGACCACCCCCCTCATTCGTCCTTCCCCTGCCGGTAGCCGTGGCTGAAAGCCGGGTCGTACAGGCGGGACGGGCAAAAAGCGGTTGCGCAAAGGAAATCGCCCACCAGGATCATGGCGGTACGGCTGATGCCCGCCTCGGCCACCAGGTCGGCTATTTCGTCCAGGCGGCCCGCCACCACCCGCTGCTGTGGCCAGGACGCTTTTTCCACCACTGCCACCGGCGTTGCCGGCGGGTAAGCGACAGACAGTTCCGTCACCACCCTCTCCATCATCCCTACACTGAGGAAAATGCACATGGTGGCCCGGTGCCGTGCCAGTTCCCGCAATTCTTCTTTTGCCGGCACGCCGGTACGGCCGGACAGGCGGGTGATAATCACCGTCTGGGTAATACCGGGCAGCGTCAGTTCGCGCCCCAGGGCCGCCGCGGCGGCGGAAAACGATGAAACACCGGGCACAATCTCGGACATGATGCCCTGTTTTGCCAGCGCTTCAACCTGCTCCTGCACCGCCCCGAACAGGCCGGGGTCACCGGTATGCAACCTGACCACCTGTTGACCCGCCCGCACCGCTTCTGCCATGACCGCCACCAGTTCCGGCAGGTCCAGGTGAGCGCTGTCCACCAACCTTGCTTTGGCCGAAGCGTACCCCAGGATTTCCGGGTTTACCAGGGAACCGGCATACAACACCAGGTCAGCGGCGGCCAGAAGCGCCGCTCCTTTTACTGTAATCAGTCCGGGGTCGCCTGGTCCGGCTCCTACAAAATGCACCTTCACGCTTGCAACCCCCTGTTCTTAACAATTAGCAGTGATAAATAGTCAACTGTGTCGCCGCTCAGTGAAAAGGGAGCATGGCAGACCAGTTCTCCTTCACCGCCCAGGCGGCTTACCAGGTAAGCTTCCTTTTCCAGCCCCGCCTGTTTTAAAAGCTGCAGGGTCCCGCCGTAGTCGGCAGATACTTTAAGCAGCACCAGCGTGTGGAAAAAGGCGGCACAGGCTGCCAACTCCTCCGCCGTCACCGGCACGGTGAGCACCGCCAGTCTTTCGTCTCCCTCCACCAGCGGGAGCTGCAGGCGGGAGGCCGCGGCGACAAACGAGGTCACTCCCGGCACCACTTCGATGCGGGCGGCGGGGCGCACAGCCAGCAAGTGGCGCATCAGGTAGCCAAAGGTGCTGTAAACCAGCGGATCGCCGATGGTGATGAACGTCACCGCCCCAAAACAGTCAAGCAAACCGGCCACCCGTTCTGCTGCCAACTTCCAGTGTCTAACCAGCACTTCCCTGTCCCGGGACATGGGAAACAGCAATTCTTCCACCGCCACCCCCGCCGGCAGGAACGGCGCCGCCACCTGCAGGGCAACACTTTCCCGTCCCGGCCCCGATTTGGGCAGGCACAGCACCTGGGTGCGCCCCAAAATGTCCTTCGCTTTTTGGGTTACCAGTCCGCTCCCGCCCGGTCCGACCCCCAGTCCGTACAGGGTTCCCGCCACCTTCTATCCCTCCCTGCCGGCGCAGATTATCCAGACCGGATTCTGCGCCCTGAAATGATAACCGTCCCCCAGGCGTTCCAGTCCTGACACCTGCACCAGTACTCCTTCGGGAGTACCAAAGGGCGGCAAAGACAAAACGTCAAGAGCCAGCTGCAAAGTAGCCGGCCTGATGGCGTTCACCACAATAACACCGCCCGGAAGCAGTTCCCGGCCGCACAGCCGTATAATCTCCGCCAGCTCCCCCCTGCTGCCTCCCACCATTACCCGGTGAGGCCGCGGCAGTCCAAGGAGCGCCTCCGGGGCCCGGCCATGGACAACCGTCACGTTGTGGGTTCCGAACAACCGGCAATTCTCGGCTGTCAGGGCCGCCGCCTCCGCTTTTTCCTCCACAGCGTAAATTCTGCCGCCCGGCACCCTGAGTGCTGCTTCCACCGTAACAGAACCGGTGCCGGCCCCCACTTCCCAGACCGTCTGGTTCGGCGCCAGCCGGGCGCGACAGATGGTAAGCGCGCGCACGTCTGCTTTGGTCATGGGCACCGACCCGCGCAGAAACATGTTATCCGGTATGCCGGGCGTCACGTAAGGCCACCTTTCATTCACCGTGAATCACCATAACACAGTCCCCTTCCACCGGTGGTTTAAGTTCCGACAGGCGCGCCGCCACCAATTTTTCCTCCGGCAAAGTCAGCCGGTAGCACAGCGTGACATGAGCATCAGGGGCACCCGCCGCCAGCATCAGGGCGGCCAGGCGGTCCGGCGTCCAGTAAATGTCGGTAAGTATCGCCTTGGTCCCTGGCACCAGCAGCGACGGAAGCAGGCTCTCCCCGTCCCTGCCGTGCGCTGACAAGAGTACCGCTCCCTGCCAGGGTTCCCCAATCCGGGCAAAGGCCGCCTGCAGCGAGGAAATGCCAGGCAGTACCTCCAGCTTGTCCTTGCCGAACCGGCGGGACAAAAAACCAAGGAGGCTGTAAAAACCGGGGTCACCGCTGACCAGGACCACCACCCGGCACCCCGCCGGTAGCGCCTCAATGGCCGTGGCCAGACTCTCCAGGTCCGCCGTTACCGGCAACGTTTTTTTGCCCAGGGAAAGAAACGGCGCCAGGGCCCTGCTGCCGCCCGCCAGTACGTCTGCTTCCCGCGCCTTTTTCCATACCGCAGGGGTGATATAATCCTCACCGCCCGGCCCTACTCCGGCCACTACCAGCTTAACCATTGCCACAGGCCTCCAGTGCGGCTGCACCCACATCGTCGCAGCCCACAATTTCTCCTTTAAGGTTGGTCATTACACAGCCCACCCTGAGGTTGCCGCCCGCCATCAGGCTGCCGCGCCGCGCCGCCTCCCGGGCCACCGCTGCCAGCACCCCGCCATATCCTCCCGCCAGCAGGCAGTGGACCGACTCCTCCGCCGTGCCGTGACCCATAAGTTCATGTAGCACCCCCGGCGGCACGCCGCAGAGTGCAGCGTACGCCACCAGCGTCTCCCGCCGCGCATCGGCCACGCTGCTGTGAGTATCAGTAACACCCGCCGCCACTTTTACCAGTTTGCCCGCGTGGCCGAACAGGACCGCCTCCTCCACTCCCCTGGCCGCGCAGGCTTTGAGCATAAACCCGATAAAATTGCCGGTCAGCACCACCGCCTCTTCCGCCACGCTAAACCTGCCAAGCAAATTTTTTTTCCCCATACGGCCTGGCACAAGAAACAGGCGGTGGTGCCCGGCGGCCAGCGCCACATCGACCTGGGGCGGAAGCGAGCGGCGGAAAGCGTCGGCGGACATGGGCTCCACGATACCAGTGGTGCCCAGGATGGAAAGCCCTCCCACTATGCCGAGCTGGGGGTTTAGGGTTTTACAGGCCGCTTCCTCCCCGCCGGGAATGGACAGGGTTATAGCCACACCCCGCCCAACCGGCAGCACTTCGGCCACCGCCTGCACAATCTGCCGCCGCGGCACCGGGTTAATGGCCGCCTCTCCCGGCGGCACAGCCAAACCCGGTTTTGTCACCCGCCCCACTCCCGCCCCGGCGGCCAGGAACACCCCGGGCAAGTCTGCCACCCTGACCTCGGCTACCACCACCAGGCCGCCGGTTACATCCGGGTCGTCCCCTGCCCATTTCCTGACGGCGCAACGGGCCACCACCCCGTCGGTTTCGGCCTGGCAGAGCGGCAGTGTCAGGGTAAGGCCCGACGGAGTGGCCACCTGTACTTCAGTTTTTTGGCCACCTCCAAACAAGAGTTCGGTGGCAGCCCGGGCAGCGGCAGCGGCGCAGGTCCCGGTGGTGAAGCCGGCCCGCAGTATGCTGCCGTCAGCCTGCAGGTAAACCGGAAGGCCGGGATAGCCAGCGGTCATCTTATCTTCCCCTCCAGGACAGACAAAAGCAGTTTTGTATCCAGGTGGCGCCTTACCGCCTCTGCCAACAACCTGTAGGACTCCTCCCGCTTCTCCCGGGCGCTTTGGCCGGAACCGGCGGCGGGCGGGAGGGCAAAAGACGCCCGTACCGCAGCGAGAAAGGCGCTGCGGAAAGGCGCGCAGTCAAACAGGCCGTGCAGGTAAGTGCCCAGAACCCGGCCGTCAGGGCTTACAGTGCCGTCCTCCCTGGTGGCGCCCCTTTCGTCCCGGAGCAGGGCAAAAGGCGCCCCCGCCAGGCGGCGGGTCCGGCCCAGGTGAATTTCATAGCCTTCCAGCTGGTGTCCGCCCGCCACGGTGCAGCCGCTGACCAGGGCCGTAGTTTTTTGCGGTCTGAACTCAGTTGCCACGGGTAAAAGCCCAAGGCCCTCCGCCTTCCCGCCGCAGCCGTCACTGCCGTCCGCGTCATGGATATGTTCACCCAGCATCTGGTAGCCACCGCAGACCCCTACGACAAAAGAACCGGCGGCATAAGCCTCCCGCACCGCCGCCGCCAGACCGCTTTGGCGCAGGAATTGCAGGTCGGAAAGGGTGTTTTTGCTGCCGGGAAGAATTACCAGGTGCGGGCGGCCCAGATTTTTCGCCCGGTCGACGTAGCGAAGCGATACCCCTTCTTCTGTGGCCAGCGCGTGATAATCGGTAAAGTTGGCAATACGCGGCAGCGCCACAACCGCCACGTCCAGGCCCTCGCCCCGGGCGCCGCCGGGACTGAGGTCCAGGGAATCCTCCGGCGGCAGGGAAAGCCACTCCAGGTAGGGCAGCACTCCGGCCACCGGCTTGCCGCAGATACCGGCCAGCGCCGCAAGACCCGGCTGCAGCCTCTCTTTTTGGCCCCGGAACTTATTGATGATAATGCCCTTCACTAGTTCTCTTTCTTCCGTGGCCAAAAGCTCCAGGGTCCCCGCCACCGCAGCAAAGGCGCCGCCACGGTCGATGTCTGCCACCAGCATTACCGGGATGCCTTGGGGGAGGGCCAGCCCCATGTTGACAATATCGTTTTCCCTCAGGTTGATTTCGGCAGGGCTGCCGGCGCCCTCCAGGATTACGGCGTCATATTCTGCGCTTAAAACGCCAAGTGCCCGGATAACCTCGCCAAACACCGCTTTTTTATACCCCTGGTATTCCCGCGCCTCCATATTGCCCACCGCGCGGCCATTCACTATGACCTGGCAGGCACTGTCGGAAACCGGCTTTAACAGCACCGGGTTCATCGACACCGACGGTACGGCACCGGCCGCCTCGGCCTGCATTACCTGGGCCCAGCTCATTTCACCGCCGCCCGGCGCCACCATGGCGTTGAGCGCCATGTTTTGCGCCTTAAACGGTGCCACGCGCCAGCCCTCTTCCCGCAGCCAGCGGCAGAGGGCGGCACAGATTATGCTTTTTCCCACGTTGGAGGCGGTACCCTGCACCATCAGCAGTCTGGCCACATTTTCACCCCTTTTTGGGTCCTGCCAACCCCATTAATTTATATATCCCGTCCATGTCCAGCGCCGGCCTCACCTCCGCCGCCAGGCGGTCGAAAACCTTTTCCCTGTCGTATGTGCCGGCCACCCTGAGGGGAGGCCAACCACGGCGCCGGCGCAGCATATTGAGCCAGGACCGCCTGAAACCGGCATTATCAAAAACGCCATGCAGGTAAGTGCCGAAGATGGCACCATCCGGGGAAGCGGCCCCTTCTTCCCCGCCGTCCCGGAGCCGAAACGCCGGCCGGCATCCCGGCAGCCGCTCCGATTGGCCCTTGTGTATCTCGTAGCCGTCAACGTCATATCCCCTGGCGTACGGCAGAAGGGAAGAAGCCCCGGTACGGGTCACCGTTTTTTCAGGGTGGAAGGTGGTCTCCACCTCCAGCAGGCCAAGGCCCCGGTATTCGCCGGGAGTTCCACCGGCCTCGTGCCCGCCCGGGTCCAGCAGGCGCCGCCCCAGCAGCTGGTAACCGCCGCAGATCCCTGCCACCGGCGTGCCCGCCCCGGCCTGAGCCCGTATCTCCTCCGCCAGTCCGCTGTTTTGCAGAAACTGCAGGTCCCGGACGCTGTTCTTGGTGCCCGGCAGTATTACGGCGTCAGCCCCGGCCAAATCATCTTTGTTCCGGATAAAGCTGACGGCGGTGTCCGGCTCGGCGCGCAGGGCATCCAGGTCTGTGAAGTTGGAGATATGGGGCAGGTGGATCACCCGGATCTGCAACCGGTTTGCGTCCAATCCGGTACTTTGGGGCCGCTCCAGCGCCACACCGTCCTCCTCGGCCAGTGACAGCGCTGGCAGGTAGGGCACCACGCCCAGTACCGGCCTGCCGGTACGGGAGGCCACCGCCTCCAGCCCGGAGTCCAGCAGTTGGCGGTCGCCGCGGAATTTGTTAAACACAAAGCCGGCCACCCTTTCCCTGTCCGCCGCCGGGAGCAGCAGCATGGTGCCCACTGCCGCCGCCAGGGCGCCGCCCGCCGCCAGGTCACAGACCAGGAGAACCGGCGCCCCGGCCAGGTGGGCCACTTTCATATTGGCCACGTCCTGGTCCATCAGGTTGATTTCGGCCGGGCTGCCCGCCCCTTCAATCACTATAATTTCGTGGCGGGCAGCCAGGGCCCCGTAGGCCTCCCGGATCACGCCCAGGCAGAACTCCAGGTAATCAGCCTCCATGCGGGTGTTGTAGTTTACATCCCCGTATACCCTGCCCCGTACGATTACTTGCGACTGTCCCGGCCCTTTGGGCTTGACCAGGATGGGATTCATCTCCACCGTCGCCCCGATACCGGCGGCCTCCGCCTGCTCGCCCTGCGCCCGGCCAATTTCCCCGCCGTCCCAGGTCACGTACGAATTAAGCGCCATGTTCCAGCTTTTAAAGGGCGCCACCCGGTAGCCGTCCTGGCGGAACAGGCGGCACAGGGCGGTGCACAGCATGCTTTTCCCCACATGGGAGGCGGTACCCTGTATCATAATAGCCCTTGCCATCTCAGTCTTTTCCTCCCGCCCCCGACGCCTCCTCCTGTTCAGCCCGCAGGCCGAACAGTACGGCAAGAGCCGGAGCCACAGCTTCATAGTCATCCCGCAGTGCCAGGGCCTTTAGCCCGTCAACCTGCTGCCGGCAGAGTTCCGTTACCAGGCTGCGGGTCAGCTTTTCCACCGCTTTCTGTACTTTCCCGTCAAGCCCTGACAGCCTGCCGGCAAACTCCTCCAGTTTCCGCCGCCTGATAAGCTCACCGCTCCTCTGCAGGTGGGCAATAAACCGGCCGGCCCGCTGCACCTTAAGATTCCGGCAAAACTCCCGGGCCTGGTCTTCAATGATAAGGACTGCCCTGGCCGCTTCTCTTTCCCTTTGCTGCACGTTCTCCCGGATTACGGCCGCCAGGCCGTCCAGGTTTAACAGCGTAACACCAGGCAGTTCAACCACAGACGGTTCCACGTTACGCGGCACCCCCAGGTCCACCACCAGGAGCGGCCTGCCTGAGCGGTCCCTTTGCAGCGGCGCCACCATCTCCCTGGTCAGCAACCAGTGAGGAGCATTGGTGGCACACAGCACCACGTCCGCGCCGGCCAAACCCGCCTCCACACTTTTATAAGCCACAAAAACAGCATTAAACCGCCCGGCCAGGGCTTCACCCCTCTCCCGGTGCCTGCCCGCCACCAAAACTTTTCCTATCCCGAAAGCCAGCATGTTTTGCAGGACCAGTCCCGCCATTTCCCCTGTCCCGATAACCATCAGGGTACGGTCAGACAGCGAACCGAACATCTCCTGGGCGGCACAGGCCGCCGCGTAGCCATAGGAAACCGCATTCCGGCCAATACCGGTTTCAGATTGGGCCTTCTTGCCCGCGGCCAGGGCGCTCTCACACAAAGCGCCAAGAACCGGACCGCAGGCACCGGTGGCGCGGGCCTGCAGGTAAGACTCTCTTAACTGGCCGATAATTTCCGTTTCCCCCAGTACCATGGAGTCAAGGCCTGCGGCCACGGCAAAAAGGTGCCTGACGGCTTCCTCGTTTTCCAGGCGATAGCACAGTTGCAGCAGGCCCTCCGCCGGCACAATACCGGACAGAAGCTCTCCCGGATCAGCATCTTCCCGGCAAAGCAGGTATAGTTCCGTTCGGTTGCAGGTGGAAAGCAGGAAACACTCCGCCACCTCTTCCCGGGCCGCCAGGACGGCCAGTGCTGACTCCGCCTCACCTGCCGCCAGTGAAAACCGTTCGCGCCTCTCCAACCCGGCTTTTTTATGATTAACACCGATTAGCGACAGTCGCACAGATATCCCTCCCTGCCATCAGAGCATCTGCAACAGTTCTTCCCTGGTGCGGGGCAGCGGGAAGCCTTCCCGCAGGTAACCGCCCGCGCGCAGCTTGCGGTATGTTTCCAGGACCTGCGGCTGCCTCAGGCCCGCCCTGGCCAGGAGATCATCGTCGAGGAACACCGCTTCCGGCCCCCCTGCTCCCAGCACTGATCCCTGCTCCAGGATAACTATGCGGTCGGCAAAGGCATAGGCCAGGTCCGGGTCGTGGGTGGAAATTATCACCGTTGTCCCCGCCCTGTTAATACGGCAAAACAAATCCATTATTTTGTCCGCATGCTTTTGGTCCAGCCAGGCGGTTGGTTCGTCGCAGATCAGTACCTCCGGTTCCATGGCCAGTATACCGGCGATGGCCACCCTTTTTTTCTGACCGTAACTCAGCAGGTGGGTAGCTTTATCCTGCAGCCCGGCAATACCGGTTATCTCCATGGCCCTCGTCACCCGCCGCAGCACTTCCTCTTTTTTCAGGCCCAGATTAAGGGGACCAAAGGCCACCTCCTGCAGCACACTGGCTGAAAACAGCTGGGTATCCGGGTCCTGGAAAACGATACCCACCCTGCTGCGCAGTTTTTTCAGAGCCTGCCGCTTTTGTGACAGCGTCTCCCCGTCAAAGCAGATGGTACCTTTCTGGGGTTTCAGGAGACCGTTTAAGCAGAGAAACAGGGTTGTTTTCCCCGACCCGTTGGCGCCGAGCACCGCCGTTTTGGATCCGGCCGCCACTGAAAGGGACAAGCCACGCAAGGCGCCGGTCCCGTCCGGGTAGGTGTAGTGGATATCTTCCACCTGGATTATATATCTGGTCAACGTAAGCCCTCCGTCAATTTCCGGCTAAAAGACAAGGCCCATCACCGTAAGCAGTACAACTGTACCGGCTATAGCCAAACGGTTCCCCGCTGACGGGGCAAAGCCGTTGTCCAGCACCGGGAAGCGGCCGTGGTAGCAGCGGGCTTCCAGCGCAAAGGTAAGAAGCCGGGAACGGTGGTAAGCCCAAAGGTAAAGGCCGGCAGCCAGCCCTCCCAGGGATTTAAAAGCATTCCCGGCCGAGGTAAACCCCAGGCGTGAAGCCTGCGCGGTATAAATGCGGGCGCCGGTATCTGCCAGCACAAAGATAAAACGGTACGTCAGCGCCGCCAGCTCCACCACCGCTTCGGGCGTGCGGGCTTTCCTCATTACCCAGGCCAGGTCATTAAAGGGGGTAGTCAGGGCCAAAAAATAAAGGCAGAATACCGCGGCCAGCGACCTGAGCAGTATGGTAACCGCCAGCGCCAGGCTTTGCGCCGTTATACCCACAGCCGGGGAAAAAAACGGCAAAACAAAAAATGCCGTCCCGGCCGCCGGCAAAGTGACCAGGGCTACCGCCAGGCAGCCGGGGATCAGGAAAAAGAACGGCATTAACACCAGTTTCCCGTACAGCCGGAAGGGTACGCCCGCCCGGCCAAGCAGCACCGCGCTCATTATCAGGAAAACGGCCACCGAAACGTGGTTGCTGGAGAAGAAAAGCGCAAGCAGCAGGCAGGCCGCGGCAAAACAGACCTTCTCCCCGGGATGGACCGCCTTCAGGGCACCGGTGTTGGCATAGCGGTCAAACAGGTTCACGCCTTTTCCGCCGTCATCTGCTTGCGCGTAATTACCCTGCCCAGGTAAAAACCGATAAAACCGCTGCCAACCGCGGCCTGCAGGGCGAAAAGCAGGCTCTCCGCGCTGTCGGGCAGGGCCAAAATATTATCAAGCCACGGCTGGTAATCCGGCCTGATGGCCAGCGCCTCTTCCCCGGCCAGGTCATCGCTGCCTTCAAATTCCCCTCCGGGTAAAAGTAATAGCGGAGCCGCCAAAATCAGAACAGCAATGAAAGCAAGAAGCAGGTAAGTACGTTTTTGCATTATCAGGCCGCCTCCTTTCCGGTACGCAGCAGCAGCTGCACTTCCTCACGGTTGTAATTTAACAATACATTGAAGATTATCACGGTCAGTATACCCTCACACACCGCCAGCGGCGCCTGCGTCAGAGCGAATATTCCGGCGAACCTGGCAAAGGAGGCGGCAATGCCGCCGGTCTCCATGGGAAAAGCCAGAGCCAGCTGCAGGGAAGTGGCAATATAGGTGGCCAGGCTGCCGGTGAAAGCGGCGGCAAAAACCGCCATGGTGCGAGACAGCCCCGCTCTTACACCCAGGCGGTAGGCGCCGTAGGCCAAAAGGGGGCCGGCCACCCCCATGGAAATAACGTTGGCGCCCAGCGTGCTGATGCCGCCATGTGCCAAAAGGATTGCCTGGAACAGGAGGACTATGCCGCTTAGCACCACCATGACCGCCGGTCCGAACAGCACAGCCCCCAGGCCCACTCCGGTGGGGTGGGAACTGCTGCCGGTAACCGAAGGCATTTTCAGTGCAGACAGGACAAAGATATAGGCGCCACACACCGCCAGCAGCATTTTGTACCCGGGCTTCTCCGCAAACAACCGGGACACCGCCCCAAACCCCAGCCACACAAACGGCGCGGCGGCCAGGGTCCAGAAAACCGACCAGCCCACCGGCAAAAAACCTTCCATGATATGCATGGCGTGGGCAGGGGCGGGAAACACAAAAAACACTGTCAAAAGGAAAGCGCACTTTTTCATTGAAAATGATTCACCTCCGCTGTTTTGGTAACTATTTACAGAGGAGCCCCTTGACAACAGAATACCCCGCTCCAGGGGAACGGGGTATGACAGGACATGTCCGGCTCCTTCCCTCCGAAGGACAGTAAACCGCTCCAGGCAGGTCTCCTGGCTTGTAGTTCACCTGCAGCCGGCGCCTTCCCGGTTTCCCAGTGGCAGTTGCCGGTGCATCCCTACTCACAGTAGCGGGGGCTACAGCGGATTTTCACCGCTTTCCCTTTTAATTCCAACAGGACACCTGAAGCAAATATTTTATTTAATAATATGATAGCACTCTTTTTCTGTATATACAACATTTTTATTGCCTGTCTTGCTGGAGATGCCGTGGGTCACGGGGAGTGCTATATGAGGCTGAACTGCTGGCCCCGGCGCCCGCCCCTGCCATCGACCTTTATAAGCCGGCCGGTCCCGCCACCTGTCTCCTGGTGTCAATAGACGACGGTTATCTGGCTTCTGTCAATCAAGTAACCGTTTGCCTGCGTATGTTATCGGCTGGATGGAATAATGCCCGTTGACAGGAAACAGCGCCTGCTGTATGATATACCCTAATGGGGTATTATCGGGAGGCGCGCATCATGATAAAGTTCGCCATTAATACAAAACTCTGTGACATGTCACCCCGCTGTCCTGTCCGGCGCCAGTGCCCGGTCAGCGCTGTCAGGCAGGTAGACGACCGATTCTATATCGACCAGGATGTCTGCCGCGGTTGCGGCGTTTGCGTCAGGATCTGCCCGCGCGGGGCGGTGGAGGAAAGCGCGTCGTAAAGAAGGTGACAAAAGAACTGTCAGGCCTAACCCAGCAAACGAAGCGAGCGGAGTTATAGCAAAAAAAAAACTGAGCAGGTCACTAACCATTCTTCCTGTAATGAACAATGCGGATGCAGTTTGTGCAGTAATCGCACCGTGTAATCCCAGGCGGTTTGCGTAGGGTGTTAGTTTCTGCTACAATTTAAGGCAGAAGTTGGAGGTGGCCGGGTTGACGGAGATACCGTTGCTGTTTTTGATTGTGGCCCTGATTACATTGGTGGTGGAAGTAGCGGCGGTGATGCTTAAGCTGACCGGCCTTGACCGCGATACCGCCCGTTTTCAGGCCATATCCCTTATCACCGCTGCCGGCTACACCACCTCTGAATCGGAACTGGTAGTCCGGCACCCGGTGCGACGCCGCATTGCCATGTTTTTGATGATCCTTGGGCCCATCGTGCTGGCCTTTATTATATCCATCACCGTCCGCCTGCTGGGGACCGGTTTCTCCGGCCCAAAGGATTTTTTTGTGGCTGCCAGCACACTGCTGATTGTCTGCTTTTTTTTCCGCAACCGGTTCATCGTTTCCTTCTTTGACCGGCACCTGGAGCGACAGCTTTCCAGGCAGCCCTCCCTGCGGCGCCGTCCGGTGGAAGAAATACTGCGGCTTGACGACAACCACACCATAGCCGAGGTTACCCTCAGCACAGAAGCGCCGCTGGTGGGCAAGCTTTTAAGCGAAGCCAGGCTCCGGGACAGGGGAGTGCTGGTCCTGTCCATCCGGCGGGACGGAACCGTTATCCACACGCCGCGGGGCAGCGATGACCTGCGCTTAAACGACACGCTCCTGGTCTACGGTCAGTCCAGGCAGGTTTTGAAGCTGATTGAGCTGGTCACCTGAGTTAAGCTCCCGCAGGGCCCGGTACAGCCGGGCTTTTTCGTTTATAACGCGCCCGCCGTTTTGCTTCAGGGCACGAAGCAGGCGTTCCCCCTCGCCGCCGGTGAAATCGCGGGGGCGGGCCGGCCGCTCCTCCATTATAAAGAGGGGGGTGTTTCCCCTGAGGGCCTCGGTTGCCGCCTGCAGATTAAGGATGTTGCCATGTCCCACCGGCGCCTCCGCCAGGATAACCGCTTTGGCCTCCCGCACCAGGGACAGGTTTTCGGCGTGTCGCGCCGGCGAGATGGGAGAGAAAGGCGCCTCCTCCACCACCGGTAAGCCGAGGGCCCGTGCCGCTTCCCAGTCGCTGTCGCCCACGTTCAGCACGCCGGCGCTGACGTCATACCCGGCCTCGGCCAGGTCGCGCAGCAGCTCGCCGGCACTGCCGCCGCCGGCCAGCACGTGGACACGGTAGTTTTTGCGGGAGTTTAGGCCGCGCTGCACGGGCAGCAGGAAAACATGGGGCGTGCCCAGCACCGGGTGCGGGGTGACCAAGACACCGGTACGGTAAACGCTGGCGATATGTTCTGCCGTCACCACCTCCGAAGGAGGTCCGGCCGCCTCTATTTTCCCCTTGTTAAGCAAAAAAAGGGTGCCCGCGAAGTAAGAGGCCAGGTTCAGGTCGTGGAGCACCGCCACCACCGTCATACCCTCTGCCATGTTCAGCTGTTTCAACAGGTCCAGGATCTCCCGCTGGTAACCGATGTCCAGGTGGGAGGTAGGTTCGTCCAGGAGCAGTACCCGGGGCTGCTGGGCCAGGGCCCGGGCGATGGACACCCTCTGGCGCTCACCGCCGCTTAGCCGGCTGACCAGCCGGTCTTTCAGATACAGGCAGCCGGTCAGCTCCAGCACCTGACGCACGATTTCCTTATCGCTGGCCGTCTCCGACTGGAAACGTCCGAGATAAGGCGCCCGGCCCATAGACACCAGCTCTTCCACCGTAAAGAGATACCCGGCGTCACCTCCCTGGCTCACCACCGCCAGGGTCCTGGCCAGCTCCCGCGGCGCAAAAGACCCAAGCGGCCTGCCGTCAAGGAGCACCCGGCCCCTGGCGGGCTTTAGCACAGAGCTGAGTATTTTTAGCAAGGTGGTCTTGCCGCTGCCGTTGGGACCGATCAGCGCGCACAGGGAGCCTGCGGCCAGGCGGAAGGAAACGCCGTCCAGCACCGTTTTTTCCCCGTAGGCAAATTTCAGGTTCACAGCTTCTATCCTCATTTTGCCCTCTCCCGCGGATTAAAAGCGGATTTCATTTTTCTTGCGGCGCAAAAGGCTGATAAAGAAGGGCGCCCCCACGAAAGCGGTGATGATGCCCACCGGCAGTTCCTGCGGCGACATGACGGTCCGGGCCGCCACGTCGGCCCAGACCAGGAAGATGGCGCCACAGAGGGCCGATGCCGGCAGCAGCACCCGGTGGTCCGGCCCGGTAACCATCCTCACGGCGTGAGGGATAATAAGGCCCACAAACCCGATCATACCGCTGACCGCAACCGCCCCCGCCGTCACCAGCGAAGCGGTGACCAGGAGCACTTTTTTGGTGGTTTCCACCCTGACTCCCAGGTGGTGCGCCGCCTCTTCGCCAAGCAGCAGGATGTTCAGTTCCCGGGAATAGGCGAAAAACACCGCGCCGCCCAGGACCGGGTAGGGCAATATCAGCCAGAGATGCTGCCAGGAGCGCATCATCAGGCCCCCGGACAGCCAGAAGAATATGCCGTGCATATTCTGGGCGGCCAGCACCATCAGCATGGAAATGACCGCGGAAAGAAAACTGGAGACCACCACCCCGGCCAAAAGCAGCGTTACCACCGGTACCCGGCCACCGATTCGTGCCAGGTTATAGACGAAAAACAGGGCCATGACCGCGCCGGCAAAAGCGAAAAGCGGCACCATGTGGGGGAAATTTAGCCCGGCAAGCTGGCGCAGCAGCAGGGCCACCGTGGCCGCGGCGGCGGCGCCGCTGGAGACGCCGATGGTAAAGGGATCGGCCAGGGGGTTGCGCAGCAGCCCCTGAAAAGCAGTCCCGGCCATAGCCAGTGACGCCCCCACCAGGGCACCCAGGAGCACCCGGGGCAGGCGCAGGTTCCAGACAATGTTGACTGCCGAAGCCGGAATATCAGCAATCCCGGCCGGGCCTCCGCTCAAGCCCAGCCGGGAAAGGACGACGCGCAGGGTAACAGCGGGATGGACAGCCACGCTGCCTAGTGCCGCCGCCAGGACAAGTGTCACGGCCAAAGCCGGTAGCAGCACGGCAAAAACGGCCGCTTTTTTGTTTTTTGACAAATTATTTAAAGAAAACACGGTGCAGCTCTTCCAGCCCCAGCACCACCCGCGGCCCGGGGCGGGAAACCAGGTCGCCGTCCACGTCATAAACCCGGCCGTGTTTCACCGCGGACAGTTCCCGCCAGGCGGCCTTAGCCAGCACCTGGTCGCTCATGGGGAAAGTGCAGATAATAATATCCGGGTCCAGCTCAAACAGGACTTCCTCGGAAAGGAGCGGGTAGCCTTCACCGTACCCGGCGGCGGAGTTGTAGCCACCGGCTTCCACAATCATTTCAGACAGGTATTCGCCGTCACCCACCGTAAAAATATACTCGGTATCCAGCAGCACGAACACTTTGGGACGATACCTGGCGTCAATTTTTTGCACCTTGGCTGCGAAGGCCTGCCGGTCAGCGGACAACTTCTGCGCCAGCTGCCGGCCTCTTTCCTCCACGCCGGCCGCCCGTGCCACCCTGATAATGGTTTCGTTGATGGCGTCCATGGTCTTTGGGTCAAACATCAGGGTGGTAATGCCGTTTTCCTCAAGCAACCCCAGGATCTCCTGCACCGCTGAGCCACGCGGCGCAATCACCACGTCCGGCTCCAGGGCAATGATTTTTTCGGCGTTGGGGGTAAAGGCGTCACCGACTTTCTCCACCGCCAGCGCTGCAGGGGGATAGTTGCACCAGTTGGTCACCCCCACCACCCTGTCGCCCAGTTCAAGGGCAAACAGTATCTCAGTGAGGCTGGGGATCAGGGACACGATGCGCCGTGGCTCCGCTTCGATTGTTACCGGGTTGCCCGTGTCATCTGTGACCGAAAGAGGAAAAGGACCCTGCGGCGCGGCCGGGGGCGGCGTGGGCGCCGCCGGCCCTCTGCCGCCGCAGCCGGCAAGGGCAGCAATCAGGGCAACCGTCAAAAGAATCATGATACTTCTTTTCATTTTTTTCCCTCCGCTTCAGGAAAAATAAAAAATCCCGCGCCCGGAGCCCGAGAAAGTACATAACACGCACATTCCCTTCACTCGAGGGCAAAGCACATAAAGCCACGGGCAGGTTTCCTGGCTCCCGGTCATCATCTCGCCGCGGCCTTCCCCCCGGAGGAGTGGCTTCTCTGACGGCTCAATTCCCGGTTACAGTGGCGGGACCGCTCAGGCTTTACACCTGATTCCCTTTTACCCCTTACTGGGCACCCGTACCTTGTATGAAACTGTTTACATTTTACCAGACACGCCTAAAAAAAGCAATATTACCGCTTTCGTCCGTCGTCTCCGCCGGCAGGCCGTGACAGCTCCGCCACCTCGTCCCGGCTAAGCCGCCGCCACTCCCCTTCCGCCAGCCCGGAGAGGGTCAGCGGGCCGTAGCGCACCCTCTTTAAAGCCGTTACCGGGTGGCCCACCGCCTTGAGCATCCGCCGCACCTGGCGGTTGCGCCCTTCGTGGATGGTGAGGGAAAGAACACTGTTTTGCCGGCCGCCTTTTACCAGGCGCACCCGGGCCGGCGCTGTCCGCCCGTCCTCCAGCTCCACTCCCCCCTCCAGCCTTTTTAAAACGTCCGGTGAAGGGAGCCCCTTTACCCGCGCCAGGTATTCCTTCTCCACGCCGTAAGAAGGATGAGCCAGGCGGTTGGCCAGCTCTCCGTCGTTGGTCAGAAGCAGCAGGCCGCTGGTATCCATGTCCAGCCGGCCCACCGGAAAAACGCGCACGCCGGCGTCCCTCACCAGATCGCGCACCGTGGGCCGCCCGTACGGGTCTGACATGGTGGTGACAAAGCCGGCTGGCTTGTACAGGAGAATATACTCCCGGTCCGGCGCCGGCAGCGCCACCTTTTTGCCGTCTACCAGCACCTGGTCGGCGGCCGGGTCTATGGCCACCCCCATGCCGGTCACCGTCTCACCGTTGACCTTGACCCGCCCCTGCCTGATCATCTTTTCGGCGGCGCGCCTGGAAGCGACGCCCGCCGCTGCAAGAAACTTGTGCAGCCTCAAAACCGGATACCTCCCGCCTGTTCTGTTTCCAGTCTACCTGAAAACCGCCGGGATTAAACGCTTTTCCCTTTGCGCTGGCAAGCGGCGGGTACCACGCAGGTGCCGGTGGCGCGGCAGACCACCTCCGGCTCCGGGAGCACGTCGGCAGCGGAAGGTTGTCCCGGTATGCCCGCCGGGCTGATCACCTTGCGCGCCTCAAACTCCATGCGGCGCGAAGTCCGGCCCACCGCCGTGATGCGGCCGGTGGCCTCTATGTAGTCGCCAGCAAAAACCGGTTTCAGAAATTCCACGCTGTCATAAGCCACAAACAGCCCTTCGTCCCCGTCGTGGCGGATTAAAAGTTCCGTGGCCACGTCGCCGAACAGGTTAAGCATCTTTGCCCCATCCACCAACCCCCCGGCGTAATGGGCGTCGTGGGCGCTGATACGGATCCTGATTAAACCGGTATAATCCATGCCTCATATCTCCTTTCATGTAATCACCCTTTCCCTTAGACCTTCAGACTGTAATCATAAGTGATATGCCCGCCACCAGCAGCAAACCGTAAACAAAGTACTTAAACTTCCTGGCATCAACCCGGCTGTGCAGCCACTCGCCCGCGGCCGCACCCATTACCAGGGCCGGCAGCAGCAGTACACTGGACCGCAGTGTTGCCGCACTGACCCTGCCGGTCAGGGTGTAATTAATTAACAATACCGAGGTTAACAGTAACCAGAGAGCGGACAGGGTGCTGCGGAAATTTTTCTTGTCTGCAAGGGCTCTGCCTGCAAACCAGACCACCAACGGTCCGCCGGAAGCATAGATGCCGTGGATAAAACCGGCGGGGAGCAGCCAAAGCGCGGCCTGGCGGTGAGAAAGTGGCCTGTTCGTTGCTTTGTCGCGGCGAGACAGACGGTACAGTTCATAAACGGAAATTATTACCACAAACAATCCGAAAAAAGGTTTGAGCTTATACCCGTGCACAAAGTTAAAGACATTTATGCCGGCAGCCAGACCTACAGCCATGAAAGGAAGGATACGGCTAAAAAGCATTTTCCTGTCCACGTACCGGTGGTGCCTGGCTACGATATAAAAGCTAAGCAGTCCATTGACCGGTACCAACACTGGCAGCAGGAAATCAAGGGGCAAAAGCTGCGCGCCCAGGGCCACTGCTATCACCGTGCCGCCGAACCCGGTTACTGTCTCCGCGGTATGGGCCGCCAACACCACCAACGCAAAAAGCGCAAATACCAAGTCCATCCGTCGCTCCCGGAGCTATTGCCCTTCACCGGCGGTCATCAGCCGGTCAGGAAAGTCAGTGAGAAATTCCCGCACCATCTTAGCCAGCAGTTCCTCTTTTACAGCTTTGGTCTTTGGCAGCTCCATATCTCGTACCCCCGCAGAGCATCTGCGGTTTTAATTCAAGCATTTCCGCCCAATTCCTTCCCGCCAAAAATAATCTTAAAATTCCCGACTGTCTGTGGCGTAGGGCCAGGCATCTGATTTCGGTGTCAGGCGAATACCCCCAACAGCCCGGCTTTTCCGACGCGGCGGAAAACCTCATCACAGTCGGTGGTATAGAGTTGTTTTTCCCGCATGCGCTGGAAGTAGTCGGCGCCGGAGAAGGTGATCCGCCTCACCCGCTCCGTGGCCGGACCCCGGGCGGCGCGGGCGTAGGCGATAAGGTCGCCGCAGGCCAGGGTGACGGGAAGCTCCAGGGGAGTGCCGCCCATGGCCTGTACCGCGGCGTTGTAACCGGCCAGTGAGCCGGTCACCACCGCCTCGGTGTGTCCCACGATAAACCCCGCCTTCTCACCGGCACAGTACAGGTTTTCCAGACCCTCCACCTTCAGCCGGTTGTCCCGGGGCGTAACGGCGGTGTAGCGGATGGAGTTACCCACCCCGCCGGCGTAAGGGTCTTCAAAACGCACCCGCTCCAGCCCCGGCACCCGGCGCAGCAGGTGCAGGGGAAAATAAGCAGCCATCAGCTTGGCGTGGCCGGTGTCCAGCAGGACCAGGTTTTCCCGGTAGGCAGGGAGGTTGTACTGCTGGCACGCCTTGTTATCCAGGTTGTACTGGCGCAGCTCAGGCGGCAGCGGCACCACCGCCACCCCCTTTGCCTCCAGCTCTTCCCTCAACTCAGCCGAAAGCGAATCCTTGTTCAGCTTGCAGGAACCGCTCATGGAGCCGGGACGGTCATCGCCCCGCACGCCCATCAGCTCCATAACGCCCGCCTTGGCCGCCACGCTGACCCGGGGGCCGAAAGCGGGGCAGCGCAGGGCGCACAGGACACAGCCGTTGCCGAAGCGCCCGCAGTTTTGCCTGCCGCCGGCGGTACCGGTGGCTTCCACGAAGACAGAGGCAGGAACCGTCTCCCCGTGCTCCGGCACCACTGCCGTCAAACGATCGTCTGCCATTATTACCTCCACCACGCGGGTCTGAAAGCGAATATTTACGCCCTCCGCCAGCAGCATCTCCCTTATTACCGGCTCCACCACGGAGACATCGTAAAGGGAAGCGTGGCAGTGCCCGGGAAATTCCACGCCGTGGTGCCGGGCCACCCGGTCCATACCCCGGAACAGGTGGCCGCACCCCAACGCCTCCGCCTCCAGCTGTGCGGTCAGGCGGCCGTTGTTGCGGTAAATGCCGCCTACCAGGCCGGTACCAAGCAGCATGTCGGACCGCTCCAGCAAGGTGACCGGCACGCCGCGGCGAACCGCAGCCAGGGCCGCGGCACACCCCGCCCAGCCGCCGCCGATAACCACCACTCCCTCCACCGGCCGCCCCCCTTAAAGTTGCCTATAGTGCTATATGTTATTACGCGGCCCCTGGTACTGTTACCCTTTTTACCTCAACCGAACACCATGTTACAGATGGTGACGGCTGCCAGCATGCCGGCCAGATCCGCCAGCAGCCCGGCGGCCAGGGCGTGGCGGGTGTGCCTGATACCTACCGAACCAAAATATACTGTCAGCACAAAAAGAGTGGTGTCGGTGCTGCCCTGCATGGTGGAGGCGATACGGCCAAGCAGCGAGTCGGGTCCCCTGGAATGGAGAATCTCCGCGGTTATGCCCAGTGCAGCGCTGCCGGAGATGGGCCGCAATATGGCCAGCGGCACCACTTCACCCGGTACGTTGAGGCGGGTCAGTAACGGCGTTGCCGCTGCTATTAACAGGTCAAGGGCGCCCGAAGCCCTCAGCACGCCTATGGCCACCAGCATACCCACCAGGAACGGGATGAGCCTGACAGAAGTGCTGAACCCCTCCTGGGCGCCTTCCACAAAGGTGTCAAACACATCCACCTTTTTGGCAAAAGCATAAACCAGGGTTACGAAAATGAAAACCGGTATAACCCAAGCGGCCATGGTACTAATTATGGCCTGCAGCATTTTCTGAACCTCCTTACCTTCTGTACGAGAAACGGCGCAGTATCCGGTCCGCTGTTACGGCTACCACGGCGGCGACCAGAGTGGCCAGGACGGTGGTTCCCACAATTTCGGTGGGGTTAAGTGAACCGGTGGCCGCCCTGAGCGCCACCACCGTGGTGGGCACCAGGGTCAGGCTGGAGGTGTTCACAGCCAGAAACGTGCACATCTCATCACTGGCTACCGTCCGGTTCCCGTTTAAAGTCTGCAGCTCCTGCATCGCCTTCAGACCGAAAGGGGTGGCGGCATTGCCCATGCCAAGCAGGTTGGCGCTCATGTTCATCAGGATGGCATGCATGGCGGGGTGGTTTTTGGGTACCCGGGGAAACAGCAGGTTGGCCAGGGGCCGCAATATACAGACAAACCACCGGATCATACCGCTTTTCTCGATAAGTTTCATCATGCCAAGCCAGAAAGTCATGACACTGACCAGGGAGAAGGCAATCCCCACCGCTTTCTCAGCAGAAGAAAAAACGGCCCCGGTGACAGCATCCACCCTGCCGGTCAGCGCCGCCACTACCAGGCCGGAAAAAATCATGCCAAACCAGATCAGGTTAACCAAGCCAGCCACCGCCCGTTCAGGGATTTAGCGCTGTTTCCGCCCGGCGCAGGCGCCTGAAAAAGTCAAGGATCAGCCGTCCCACACCCCGGCTCTCCACCGCTTCGCCAATCAGCAAAGGCGCGCTCTCCACCAGCTGCTCGCCGAAATAGATATGGACTTTGCCTGCCTCGCGCCCTTTTTCAAGCGGAGCCGGAAGCGGTTCATTCACCGCAAACTCAAAACGTAGCACTTCCGCTTCGTTTTCCTTCAGGGGCAGTCCCACGTCGCGTCCCGCTACCAGCGGCACCCGGCTGGCCTTGCCATTGCTCACTTCCGCCGTCAGCACCGGTTGCCCCGCGGCCAGCACCGTGTGCCAGCGGTAGTGGGTGTATCCGAAGTCGAACAATTCAATGGTGTCTTCCCACATTTGCGGGGCGTTCAAAACCACGCTCACCAGCTGCCATCCCTCCCTGGTCACCGAGCCGACGAAACAGCGGCCCGCCGGTGTGGTCCACCCGGTCTTTACACCGTCCGCCCCTTTATACATGGTGAGCAGCCTGTTCTGGTTGCGCAGCAGGCGGTGGTAGGGACGCCCCGGCCAGGAAATCTTTATCTCCGGCGTGGCACATATTTCACGGAACTTGGGCAGGCTGCAGGCGTGGGCGGTAATGACCGCCAGGTCGTAGGCGGTGGTGTAGTGGTCTTCATGATGCAGCCCGTGCGGGTTTTTAAAATTTGTCCGGGTCGCCCCCAGCTCGCGCGCCCTCCTTGTCATTTTTTCGGCAAACTTTTCCACCGAACCGGCCAGGTGCTCGGCGATGGCAGTGGCGGCATCGTTGCCGGAGCGCAGGATAAGAGCGTAAACCAGCTCTTCCAGCGTTTTTTCTTCTCCCGGCTCCAGGTCAACACCGGAACCTCCCACCGACGCAGCGTATTCGCTCACCTTTACGGTCTGGTGCAGTTTGCCTGATTCCAGCGCCAGCACCGCGGTCATTACCTTGGTAGTGCTGGCCATGGGCAGCTGCTCGTGGGCATTTTTGCCAAAGAGAATCCTGCCGGTGGCCCGGTCCAGCAGTACCGCGGAGCGGGCCGTTATTTTCGGCGGCTCCAGCGCCAGTGCCGCCCCGCACCACAGCACCAGGGCCAAAGCCAGTAACATCGCCGCCGGCCTGCGCATGAATATCCCTCCCCGCCCTGACTGTGCAGGCAACAAAAAAAGCCATGCTAATATCTATTCGCATGGCTCCCCTATTATGAAAGCAAAGGCGGTCAGATCTGATAGTTGCCGGTGTTTTGGTTTTTGCTGCTTCCAAACAGGGCCTGGAGCTGGCTGATCAGCTGCGGCGCCATGTCGAGCAGCCGGTCGAACATGGCGTTGCGGTCCACAGGCAACATGCGCACCTGCCCGCCTCCTACCACCAGAAAAGCCACCGGCTGTACCGTGACCCCGCCGCCGCTGCCACCGCCGAAAGGCAGGCCGCATGCCGCCTTTTCGGCGCGGCCGTGGTGCCCCTGTTCTTTCTTTTCCTCCGCCGGTTCGAATTCACTGCCGCCGGCGGCAAAACCGAACGATACGCGGGAAATCGGTATAATAACCGTACCGTCCGGAGTTTCCACCGGGTCACCGATGATGGTATTCACATCCACCATTTCCTTGATGTTTTCCATGGCGGTTTTCATTAATCCCTGGATAGGATGGTCGTCCATCGCCTTTTCTCACCCCCTCTGATTATGGCCGCAATCAATAAAAGCCCGGCCAGCAAAAAATGGCCCACCCGGCAGGAAATCACCGTATCAAAACGCGTATACTGTCCCGGCGCCTGCCTGAAATCCGGCCTTAAATCCACCTGGGGCCGCTCACGGAAATGCACTTTTTTCTGAGCCAGGGCTAGGAGATTGGCAGCCACCGTCCAGCCGGCACCGAAAAGCAGCCCGGTCAGCGCGGCGTCGTTCAGACCGCCGCTGAAACTGAAATGAAACCGTTCCACCGTTAGCGCCTGCGTCATGAAGCGGATGGCATACATAACGAGGCGCCGGTTGTTTTGGTAAACCCACAATAACCACTGCAATTTTTCCAGGTTCAGGTCAAAAACGGTAAACTTCTTTTTCTTTTCCTCCACCAGCCCGTCCCCGCCAGCTTTGACCTCCGCCTCCAGGGTCACGTCCAGGGGAGTTTCCTGTTTCAGGAGCGGTACTTCCACCAGAATGCGCACCGCGGAAAAAAAAGTGTTTATGCGTATTACCAGGTGATCATCTTTATCTTCCCTAAGAAAAAACAGATTTATGCGCACCGGCACCAGCAGTATGAGCAGCCAGACGGCCAGAAAAAAGGGAGAAAGCTGCCATAAGAGCGCCATTTAACCACCACGCTCTTTTTTCTTACCTTCTCCCAAAGCAGGAAAAACATTCGTTGTTTTTATTCCTTCCCCTGTTCAGGCCGGGGCAGCTCGTCCAGGTCTTTCAAACCGAAATATTTTAAAAACTGGCGCGTGGTGCCGTAGAGAACGGGCCGGCCCGGCGCGGCTTTTCGCCCGACCGTGCGGATTAAGCGGCGCTTTTGCAGGGTCTCCAGTACGCCGTCCACTTTAACGCCGCGGATGGCTTCCACGTCCAGCCGGGTCACCGGCTGGCGGTAGGCGATGACAGCCAGTGTCTCCAGCGCGGCCTGGGAGAGGGTGTAACTGTTCTCACCTTTAAACAGCTTTTCCACCACCGGCGCCATCTCCGCCTTGGTGGCCAGCTGGAACCCGCGGGCGATTTCCAGCACCTGCAGGCCGCGGCCAGCCTGGCTGTATTCCGCCTGCAGCTCGCTGATAACCCGTCGCACCTCTTTTGTCCCTGCCCCGGCTATTTCGGCGATTTTATCGGCAGCCAGCGGCTCCTCGGTTACAAACAGCAGCGCCTCCACCAGCGGCTTCAGATCCATTTGCTCCCCTCCCCTTGTTTTGCCCGGCGCATAATCACCAGGCTGCCGAGCGGGTCCGGCTGCCAGAGGAGGATTTTACGCCGCCTGACCAGCTCCAGCAGCGCAAAAAAAGTGGCGACAATTTCGTGTACTGCCACCCTGCCGGGGAAAAGCGACAGGAAATCCACGCCCTCGTTCTTCCTGCCCAGCAGCCGCATAATCTCCCTCATCTTTTTGTCCACGGATATCTCCTCCGCAACCACCTCCTGCGGCTGGCGCTCCTGTTCCGCCAGCAGGCGCCGGAACGCCTGCAGCAGCGCCGGCAGCGTCACCCCGGCGGCGGAGAGCTCGTCCTCCGGGTTGACCACCAGTGCTGTCCCGCCGCCCAGCCGGCGCAGGTACACCCTTTTTTGCGCCTGTTCGCACTTCCGTAGCTCTTCGGCCACAGTGCGGAAATACCGGTATTCCAGCAGCCGCTGCACCAGCTCCTCCTGGGATTCGATGGAGAAAAGCGCCTCCCCCTCTTCAGCTTCAGCCGTAAATACGGCGGGCAGGAGCTTCCTGGACTTCAGTTTCAGCAGGGTGGCGGCCATCACCAGGAATTCCGAGGCCACCTCCAGGTCCAGGTCGCGCATGGCCTGCAGGTGCTCCAGGTATTGGGCGGTAATCTCAGCCAGGGGTATATCGTATATGTCCACCTCCGCCTTTTCAATCAAATGAAAAAGCAGGGCGAAAGGGCCCTCGAACACCGGCAACCTGACCTGGTACTCCACCGGTTTCCCCCTTTCCTCTGGCGTACTGCTCCCGGCTTCAGATAATCAGGTTCATTGCGCCGCGCACCATCTCCATGGTTTCGGCGGAATCCCTCTCCGCCCTCCGGGCGCCCTCCGCCAGTATCTCCCGGATATAATCCTTTTTGCCCACCAGCTGCTGCCGGCGCGCATATACCGGCTCCAGGCAGGCTATCAGGTCTTCTGCCAACCGTTTCTTGCATTCCACGCAACCGATCTGGCCGCGGCGGCAAACCTCCGCCAGCTCCTCCACCCCTCCGGCGCCGAATACGCCGTGGAAGGAAAACACGGTGCATACGTCCGGGTTACCGGGGTCGTTCTTTCTGATGCGGCCGGGGTCGGTTATCATCATGTTAACTTTACGCCTGATAACCTCCGGCGATTCCGACATTTCAATCACGTTGCCGTAGGATTTGCTCATTTTGCGGCCGTCGATGCCGGGCAGCAGCTTAACCCGGTTCAGGATGGTAGCCGGCTCGGGAAACACCGGCTGCCGGTACAGGTGGTTAAAGCGCCGGGCCACTTCCCGGGTCATCTCAATATGGGGCACCTGGTCCTCCCCCACCGGCACCGCCGTGGCCCGGTAAGCCAGGATGTCGGCGGCCTGCAGCAGCGGGTAGCCCAGGAACCCGTAGGTCGCCAGGTTTTTTTCCCGCAGCTGCTCTATCTGGTCCTTGTAGGTGGGACAGCGCTCCAGCCAGGAAATGGGGGTGAACATGGAAAAAAGCAGGTGCAGCTCGGCATGCGCCTTCACGTCCGATTGCCGGAAAATCACGTTGCGCTCCGGGTTCAGGCCGGCAGAAAGCCAGTCGGTCACCATCTCAAAAATATTCTCAGGCAGGCTGCGGGTATCATCGTAAGCCGTGGTCAGGGCGTGCCAGTCCACCACGCAGAAGTAGCAGCGGTATTCATCCTGCAGTTTAACCCAGTTGTCCAGCGCTCCCAGCAGGTTGCCAAGCTGCAGCCTGCCTGTGGGGCGCATACCACTGAAGACAACTTTCCGCTCCATTTACGACACCTCTTTTTTCTAAAATCAGGTCAGCAGGCTGACCAGGGTGGTGATGAATCCGGCAACCACATTGGCCAGCGGTATCAGGATGCCCTGCAAAAAACCAAAAGGCAGGAAAATCAGGAGCATCAGCACCAGGGGCCCGTACTGTTCCCACCGGCTGTAGGCGTACCTGGCCCGGGGAGTGAGGAAATAGAACAGCACCCGGGAACCGTCCAGAGGGGGGATGGGCAGCAGGTTGAAAACGCCCAGGTAAATATTAATCACAAAAGTAGTGTACAGAATCTGGGGCAGGTGCCTTACCGCCAGCAGGGAAGGGAAGGCCGCCAATATATACAGAAAGGCAAAAGCCAGCAGGAAATTGGTCAGGGGGCCGGCCAGGCCCACCAGGAACATGCCCCGGTACCGGTCTCCTTTCAGGTAAAAGGGATTGACCGGTACCGGCCTGGCCCAGCCAAAACCCACCAGGAGCATGGCCAGGGTGCCAAGCGGGTCCAGGTGGGCCAGGGGGTTCAGCGTGAGACGGCCGTGATTTTTGGCGGTGGGATCGCCAAGACGGTAAGCCACCCAGCCGTGGGCCAGCTCGTGAAAGGTCAGCGCTATCAGCAGCGCGGGTATGCGGTACAGCATGTTGTTGGGAAGCAATTACCATGTCTCCTTTCGGGCAGCGGGAGCACGCTGCAGCATTTCCGCCGCCAGCGCCAGCTCCTCCTCCCTGTTTTTGACCCTCCCGTCCAGCAGCGCGTCGTGCACCGCATGCAAAACATCCTGGAAGCACGGCCCGGGCCTGATGCCAAGCTCAATCAGGTCGTGCCCGGAGATTGACGGCTGGATGTGGCGCAGTTTTTCAAAGTAAAGGGTTGTATTCTTCCAGACCCGGCTGTGGCCGCAGGCGGCCTGCAGCAAAAGCAGCGTCTCCACCGGCCGGTCGTGGAGGGTGCGGTAAACGGCGCTTGGCGCCGGTTCCGGCTCCGACATCAGAAGCCGCCCCGCCTCCGGCAGCGCGGCCAGCGCCGCCAGCACAGCGTCGTTTTGCTCCCGGTGCAGCCGCAGCCGGCGGCAGGCGTGGCGCGCCTCCTGGTAGGGCAGGTCAGAGAGCACCGCCGCCAGGTAAAGGACTTCCGGCCTTATGGCTACGCCAGCCCAGTTGCGGCGGGCGGCAGCCATGGCCTCGCGGGCGGCATACAGGCGGGCCGCCTGTTTCGGCCCAAACGCCACCCCGGGGAATATTACCGCAGCCAGCCCCAACCCAAAATAGCGGGCGATTATTTCCGGTGCCTTCTCCTCGTGGAGCGCCAGCTGCAACTCTTCGTAAATCCTCTCCCTGCTCACCCTGTCCAGGACCCGGGTCTGCACAGCGTTTTCCAGGAGGGAAAAGGTGGTTTCCTCGATGGTAAACCCGAAGCGCTGTTCGAAGCGGACCGCCCGCAGCAGGCGCAGGGGGTCTTCCACGAAGCTCAGGTTGTACAAAACCCGGATCAGCCCTTTCTCCAGGTCCTGCAGCCCGTGGAAAAAGTCCA
This sequence comes from Dethiobacter sp., assembly GCA_020725465.1. Taxonomy (GTDB): domain Bacteria; phylum Bacillota; class Dethiobacteria; order Dethiobacterales; family Dethiobacteraceae; genus DYEY01. The sequence goes on along the minus strand of DYEY01000059.1, from coordinate 15,160 downwards.
GCAGGTGGCCGAACCGTGGGGAATTCAGGCACATGGCCAGGGTGTTTATGGTGAAGTCACGGCGGAAGAGGTCGCTTTTCAGGCTGGCCTGTTCCACCTCGGGCAGGGCCGCCGGGTGGGCGTAAAACTCCTGGCGCGAAGTGACCAGGTCCACCCGGGAGCCGTCAGGCAGGGTGATGCTGGCTGTCCCGAACTGCTCGTGGGTCACCAGCTGCCCACCCAGCAGGCTTCTCAGCCTGACGGCAAACGGGATGGCCAGGGGCTCCACCACCAGGTCCAGGTCCTGGCTGGGTTTGCCAAGGAGCAGGTCCCTGATAAAGCCGCCCACGGCGTAGACGCGTACCTGCTCCCGGTCTGCCGCCTGCCCCACCAGGAGCAGCAGGCTCTGCAGCTTTTTGGGCAGGGCGGTGTTGATAAGCGGCGTCAGGTCGTCACCGGCCCTGGGCCGGTAGCCGTTTTCGCTGCAGGCGATCCGCTCGCCGCCCTCAAGGTTGCGCAGCACATCGGTGCGGGTGACGATGCCCACAATTGCCGTACCGTCCACCACCGGCAGCCGGCCCACGTTGTGTTCCGCCATCAGCTGCAGGATGTTCCTGACCGGCAGGTCCGGGTGGATGGTGAGAGGCTTCCTGCTCATATACCCGCGCACCGGGGCGTGGCCCAGGCCGTGGTGAGAAGCTTTTTCCAGGTCGCGCCGGGAGATGACCCCCACCAGCCGGCCGTCTTCCAGCACCGGGAACCCGCTGTGACCGTAGCGCATCATCAACTCCCTGGCGGTGTCCACCGTGGTGGATGAGTCAACCGTCCGTACCGGCGAGGACATGATCTCCCGGGCAGTGGGAATGGGCGCTATCTCCCTGTAGAGTGCCGACACCAGCTTCTCTCTCACCTGTTGCAGAGACATGTTCCTCACGGTGGCCGAAGCGGCCCGCGGGTGGCCTTTGCCGCCCAAATCGGCCAGCACCGCCCTCAGGTCGATGTTCTCAAGACGGCTGCGGCCCACCACGTAAACACGGTCTTCCATGGCCACCACCGTGAACACCGCGTCCACGTCTTCAATATCCACCAGGCGGTGGGTAAGCAGGGACAACCCGTTTACGTAATTGGCGCTGTCCGCCATGGTTACCGCTACCCTGGCGCCGCGCAGCTCGTGGTACTCGGCCGAAGTAATCAGGTCCTCCAGGATGGCGCGCTGTTCCTCGGAGAGAGGCCGGTTTAAAAACTTGTTTACTACTCGCAAATTGACGCCGGCCTGCCACAGGCAGTGCAGTGCCGCCACATCGCGGGCCGTGGTGGAGGCATAGGTCAGGCAGCCGGTATCTTCGTAAATCCCCAGGGCAAACAGGGTAGCCTCAAAGGGAGAAAGGGGCAATTCTCGTTCTGTTATCATTTCCACCAGCAGCGTGGTAACAGCGCCCACCGGGGCGAAGAAAAGCTTGTCCGCCCTGATGTCTTCGCCGGTTTCTTCGTGGTGGTCAAAGATATGGACTTCCTTTACCTGGTCCAGTACCCTGGCCGGGCTGCCCAGCCGGCTTTTTTGCCTGGTGTCGGTAATCACCAGCAGTTCCGCGGCGGACAGCTCACCGGTCCGCCAGTCTTTCACATTCAGCGCGTCCCGGTACAGGGCCACGAAGTCCCGGACGTTTCCATTCATGGTACCGGGAAAAAATAGCCTGGCCTGGGGGTACAGCTTGCCGGCGGCCACCATGGAAGCCAGCGCGTCAAAATCCGTTCCCTGGTGGGTGGTCACCACCTGCATTTTCCCGCCCCCTCTTAAAAAATCCTTCCCCATTATACCATAATTCACCGTGGCAAGTGAATCAGAGATGTCTTTTTTTGCCCAAAAGAAAAAGACAGCTCAGCGCTGCCCTGAAGCATATATCTTCCGTCCTGACCTGCGCTGGCGGAGCAGGTCCACAAAAGCCTCCAGGCGGGTTATGAAGCCGGCTTCCCCCGACTGCTCGTCCAGGGAAAACGAGATAACAGGGATGCCCGTAGCGGCGCTTACCACCGGCAGAATGCTCTGGGCCACAATTTCCGGGGTGCAGGTAAAGGGCAGAATGTGAATAACTCCGTCAAAACCACGGCGGGCATAAAGCACCGTCTCTCCCACCGATTCCCAACCGTGGCCGCCCACAAAATGATTCAGGTACGGCGCCGCCGCCTTTTTTACCTGGCGGCTCCCTTTTAAGCGCAGGGAACTGAGCACCAGGTGTTCCATTATCCACGCGGAAATATAAATGGAACGTTCCACCGTCACCCCCATCTCGCCCAGCACCTTTTCCACCTGCAGGTTGGCATAAGGTTCCAGCAGCATATAGATTTCGCCGACCAGCCCGATTTTCAGGGTCTCACCCGGCGGCCTGGCCGGCACTGCCTCCAGTGCCGCCAGCCCCTCCCGCAGCGCCAGTTCCAGCTCCCGGACGGAGCGCGCCTCCGCCAGCCTGGCAAGGACCTGTTCATAAGCACGGGTCGCAGAGCCTTGTTCTGCTTCATGCGCCCTGACCTGGAGCAGGCGGGCGTGCAGCCGGTCCATGGCTTTAATCCGGCGCCAGGTCAAAAACAGGAGTGAAGCCAGTTTTCGCCGCGAAACCCTGGCACAGAGCGGCTTTAAGCGCTCAAGCAGCAGGTCGGCCTGTCCCTGGGGAGGTTCCAGCACAATCATCTGGAAGTCAAAACCCAGGTCCTTCAGGATTTCCCTCTGCACCTCGGCATAGTAGCCAAAACGGCAGGGGCCGGTTCCTCCTGCCATGACGATGGTATCGGCGCCGGCGGAGAGAGCTTCGATAAAATTGCCCATGTTGACTTTAAGGGGAAAGCAGGCAAATTCCGGCGAATGCAGCACGCCAAGGTCGATGGTTTTCCTGGTGATGGGCGGCGGCGGTATGACCTCCAGCGCAAGCCCTGACAACAGGCCATGCATGGCCAGGGACAGGGAACCCATGTGCGGGTAGGTAACTTTCATATCGCCCGCCTCCACAGCAGCATATCGCAGAAGGCTTCTACCCTGGTGACAATGCCGGCCTCACCGGTATGCTCGTCCAGCGTAAGAAACAATACCGGCACCCGCCGGTCACGCCTGTAGGCCCTCTCCACCAGCTCGCAGAGCAATGAATCGGGACCGCAGCCGAAGGAAGCCACCAGCACCAACCCGTCTATCCCTCCGTTATCCAGCAGGTGGAAAGCGGCGCCCATCAGGTCCTTGCCCAAAGTCCAGAAGATATCTTTTTGCAGGCAGGCGGCACCGCGGCAGATATCCTGCGGCCGCAGCATCTCGCTGGTAATTACCTGCGCTCCCTGTTCCCGCAGGCGTTCAATGAGGTTCATGCTGATAAAAGGGTCGTTCAGGTTGTAGGAATGGCCGAGGAGGGCCACCCTGATTTTGGGATCTTTACTTTGTCCGGCCTGTCCGTCCAGCACGTCCCGCGGCGTCCGCCCGCTCCGCAAGGCCGTTTCATAAGCTGCCTGGGCTTTTTTGGCCTCCCGCAGGGCATGGCTAACCCGCCACGGCGCCCGGGTAAATCGCCTGCCCAGGGCGTGGATATTGCTCCTGGTTTCTCTGTATTTCTGGTGGACATTGATTTCGGTGTCTAGCAGCCCGGGCAGGTCCCCCACCCCAAAGCGGGCCATTTCCGGCAGCCCCAGGAACTTGGGGCACAGGTACCGTTTTTTCTCCACCGAAACCATACGCGGCACAAAAACGAAGTCCACCCCTTTGTCCCTTAAATCGGCAAGGTGGCCCAGGTACAGCTTCACCGGCAGGCAGGCCTCGTCCACGGCAAGGCGGACTCCCGTATCCAGAATGGACTTGGTAGTTTGGGCCGAAAGCACCACTTCGGCGCCCAGGGTTTCAAAAAAGGTTTTCCAGGCCGGGTAATAATGATAATAAAGCAAAGCGCGAGGAATACCTATTTTTAAGGGCATCAGCGGCCTCCTTTGCCGGAGTTTTCATTCTTTCCTTTTTTCCCGGTCACGGCGCCCCGGCCGGTTGCCCGCCTGGCGGCCGTCTTCCATGGTGATACGGTCGCTGTCGATGGGTTTCAGGACGCTGGGCCGCGCGTTCTGCACCGGCACCGGTTCCCGGAACATGATGCTGAGCAAAGCTCTGAAATTAAGCGGCACCAGAGGCCAGAGGTAAGGCACTCCGAACGAATTGTTGGTGGCCAGCCGGGCAAAAAGTATCACCAGGCCGGCGATAAAGCCCTGTATCTGAAACAACCCGGTCAAAACCAGCATCAGCAGGTGCGCCAGGCGGTTGGCCAGGCTCAGCTCCCAGCTTGGTGTGGCGAACATGCCCACTGCCACCAGGCCGCCGTAAAGCAGCACTTCCGGCGTAAGCAGCCCCACGTCGATGGCGATCTGGCCGATCAGCAGGGCGGCGATCAGGCCCATGGCCGTGGCCAGCGGCGAGGGAGTATGGATACCGGCCATGCGCACCAGGTCGATGCCGAAATGTACGATTAAAAACTGCAGGAAGAGCGGGATCTCTCCCACTTCCCTGGGCCCGATGAATTTCAGTGATCCCGGCAGCAGCTCCGGATTGTTGGAAACCAGCAGGTAAAGCGGCGCCAGGAAAACCGACAGGACGACACCGATAAAGCGGATCCAGCGCACGTAGATGCCGGAGAACACATTCTGCCTGTATTCCTCGGCGTGCTGCAGGTGGTGGAAAAAGGTGGCCGGCACAATCATGGCGGCGGGGGAGGTATCCACCAGCAGGATGATATGCCCTTCAAAAAGGTGGGTGGCAGCCACGTCCGGCCGCTCGGTGTAACGGACCAGGGGAAACAGGTTCCAGCTACCCTCGGCAATAAACTCCTCCACCGATTTTTCCGCCATGGGCAGGCCGTCAATATCGATGTTTTCCAGCCGTTGTTTCACATTCAAAAGCAACTGTGGGTTGACTATGTCATTGATGTACAGGATGGCAACATCGGTTTTGGAGCGGCGGCCCAGCTTCATTCCTTCTACCCTTAGTCCCGGGTCGCGGATCCGGCGGCGGATCAGCGCCACGTTGAAGATCATCGTCTCCACCAGGCCGTCCCGGGAACCGCGGGTCAGCCGTTCCGTATCGGGCTCTTCGGGACTGCGCACCGGGTACTGCCTGCTATCGATAATTATGGCCTCTTCGGCGCCATCCACGAAGAAGATCATCTGGCCGGCCAAAAGCTCGTCCATTATCCCGGAGAGCCGGTCGCTTCGCTCCATCTCCATGTATGGGATTTTTTCCCGCATGAATTTTTCAGGCGGATTTGGCACCAGGTCAGCCCGCTCCAGTTCCACCAGGCTTTGCAACAGCAGCGCAATCAGCTCGCCGTTGGCAAAACCGTCTATGCAGAGGAGCGCGCATTTGGTGCCGCCGATGGTCATCTCTCTCACCAGCACGTCAATGCTGGTACCTATACCCAGCTTTTCCCCAAAGAATTCCAGGTTTTCTTCGATATGGCGGCTTACCTTTTCCGGCGGCCCCTGGCGGCGGTTCCCTGTCAATGCCTGTTCCTCCCGGCGCAATACATTTCAGAAGTCACAGCCCTCCGCGCTTGCAGGAGGGCTGCCTTTTTGGTCCGTTCAGCGGTCGTGAACCCCGAAAGCCAGCTTGATATTGGCCTTGTACTCGGTGATTTTTCCGTTGTCAATGTTGGCCGTCAGGTTGTAGACTTCCACCCCGCGGATATTATCCACCGTTTTGGAGGCATCGGAGACGGCACTTTTTACCGCGTCTTCCCAGCTTACCCGGGACTGGCCCACCAGTTCAATAATTTTGGCAACTGTCAAAGGCGTCACCTCCTTAATTCTTTTCGCTATTTTTCCCTTCTCCCCTTCTCTCTATGCGACAAAAAAAAGCCGGCTATTGTGCCAGCAGCTCTCTTAAATCCCGCATCACTTTTTTTTCAAGCCGGGAGACGTGCACCTGGGAGATGCCGAGCAAATCCGCCACTTCCCGCTGTGTCTTATTTTCAAAAAACCGGCAATGTACGATCTGCCGCTCCCTTGGTGGCAGATTGGCCAACGCTTCCCGCAGCGCCACCCGATCCACCACCTCTTCTTCTCCGCCGGCGAAGGAAAGTTCCCCTCTCCCCGCAACCTCTGCCACGTCCAGGGAAAGAGGCAGGCGCAAAGCGTCCAGGGCGACCAGAAGCTCTTCCCGCTCCATTCCGCCGGCCTCCGCCAGCTCACCCAAAGTAACTGCCCGGCCCAGGCGCTGTTCCAGTTCCGCCTGCAGGCGCTTTAGGCGTATGGCCCGGGTTTTCAGGGAACGGCTGTATTTTACCGTTCCCTGCCCCCGCAGGTACATCTTGATTTCACCGGCGATAACAGGCACGGCATAGGTGGCAAAGGCGACTTTGCGCCCCGGGTCATATCCCCTCAGCGCTTTGACCAGTCCGATACAGCCTACCTGGAAAAGGTCGTCCTCTTCGCTGTATTCGCCGCGGTAGCGGCTGACCAGGCTGCGCACCAGGGGCAGGTGCTTTTCAAACCTCTCATCCATCAGGCCTTGTTTCTCTCCGGCGGCCCGTCGAAGATCTTCACCATACGGACCGTGGTGCCTTGGCCCGGCTTGGATTCAACGGAAAATTCGTCCATGAAATTTTCCATGATGGTAAAACCCATACCCGAGCGCTCCAGCTCCGGCTTGCTGGTAAAAAGCGGCTGGCGCGCCTGCTCAATGTCTTCTATGCCCACACCGTAGTCAACCACCGTTATTTCCAGCCGCCTGCCCGTCAGGGAGGCGGTAATACAGATGTTGCCCGGGCCGTTTTCATAACCGTGGATGATGGCATTGGTCACCGCCTCGGACACGGCGGTCTTGACGTCGGAAATCTCGTCAATGGTAGGGTCGGCCTGGGCGGCAAAAGCAGCCACCGTTACGCGGGCAAAGGCTTCGTTCTGAGATTTGCCCGGAATCTCCAGCTTCATGTAGTTATCCACACCGTCCACCTCCCCTACACGTGTTTCAGAGCTTCCTGCTCTGAGCTGTAAACCGGAATCCGGGAAAAAAGCCCGGAAAGCTCGAACACCCTGTATACCGCGGGTCGCAGCGAGCAGGCCAGCACCTGTCCTCCCCTCTCCTTCACCGCCTTATAGCGGCCAAGCACCATCCCCAGTCCCGAGCTGTCCATAAAATCAACGGCCTGAAAATTAAAAAGGACATTTTCCGCCTTGCCCACCGTTATCTTCTCGTCAATCCTGGAGCGCAGGCCATCCACCACATGATGGTCCAGTTCACCTTCCAGGCGGACCACCAGTGTTTTGCCGGCCATCTTCAGCTTTGCCTCCACAGGCACTCCCCCCGTTTGTCGATTAATTTTTCACAAACAGTATTTCTACAGGCAGCTGGTAAGTCCTGCCTGTTTTAAAAAATATACTTTACGTAAAAAGTCAAAAAGCTGACCTTAAAAATCAGGAACCGCCCCCCGGTTTGGCAAGGCGGTACTTTTGGTTTAATACTTTAAACCTGACCCCAAGCGGAGCCACCTGTGGACCATGCGCCTGAAGAAGACGGCGACGCTGGCCTGTTTTACACCGGTGGCCGGCACCAGGGAGACCCTGCCCAATTCTTCCCCTTCTTTTGATTTCACCACCAGGAATCCCACCGTATCAGCGGCGGTAAAGGGGGCGGGCAGGCGCCTGGGCACCTCAAGCACCCGCTCCGGTTCCTGCTGCTTCTTCCCTTTCTTTACCAGCAGCGAGAAATCGCGGGCGGCCAACAGGTCCACTTTCTCCAGGCTGCCCTTATCCACAGCCACTGAACCCACAACCTCGCCCTTTTTCACCACAGGGACGCTGGTGAAGTTGGCAAAACCCCAGTCCAGCAGGGTCCTGGCCTCGTCGAAGAGAGCGGTGCGGCCGGGCGCCTTCATGATGACGGTGAGCAGCCGCGTGTGACCGCGCTTTGCTGTCCCGGCAATACAGTTGCCCGCCTCGGCGGTAAAGCCGGTCTTCAGGCCGTCGCCACCTTCGTAGTAGCGGACAAGGCGGTTGGAGTTGCTAAGGTAGACGCCCCCGCTTTTCCTGATTTTGTCTTTGAGGAACTGTTCGTCCATCCATATGGTGAGCCACTGGTGAATCTTCGGGTATTTCAGCAGTTCCAGCGACATCAGCGCGATATCGTAGGCGGTGGTGTAATGGTTCCCGTCGTGCAGGCCGTGGGGGTTGACGAAATTGGTGTTGGCCATGCCCAGGGCGGCGGCCTTTTCGTTCATCTGATCCACAAAGGCCTCCACGGAACCGGCCAGGAACTCCGCCATGGCGATGGCGCCGTCGTTGGCCGAACCCACCCCGATGCCGATCATCAGGTCTTCAAAGGAAATGCGGTCACCCGGGCTTAAAAACAGCTGCGACCCCCCCATGCCGCTCGCCCGTTCGCTGACCGGGATCATTTCGGTCAGGGCCACTTTGCCAGCTTCCAGGGCCTCCATGGCCAGCAGCATGGTCATGATCTTGGTAACGCTGGCGGGGTAGAGCTTTTTGTGTATGTTGTTTTCATAAAGGATCCCGCCGCTCCCGGCATCCATGAGGAGCTGGGCCTCCGACTGAAAGTTGAACTCCTGGGCCAAGAGCGCTGCCGGCGGCGCCAGGATAAGCGCCAGCGCCAGCAAAAATAAGAAAATCCCGCGCATACTTCTTCCCTCCTGTACATACTGGTGCTCCTTAATATTTTCCGGCAAGGAGGAAAAAATATACCGCCCTTTCAGGCGGCAGGTAAATTACGGTCTTTCAGCTGCGGAGGGACAACCAGTCGATCCTGTCCAAAAGCAACGGCATCGCCGCCGGCGCTTCCGGGGCAAACCCGTAAGCGCCCGCCAGCATCTCCAGGGCGGGGGCGATTCTGGCGCCGTCGCTGCAGAAAATTTCCGCCAGCACCTCTCCCTTGCGCACCCGGTCGCCGGTTTTCTTTAAAAGCAGGATTCCGGCCAGCAGGTCCACCTCCTCGCCTTTTTTGGCCCGCCCGGCGCCGAGCAGAACCGAAGCCTGCCCCACGGTGAGGGCGTCAAGCCGGGCCAGCCAGCCTGCAGCCGGGCTGGTAAGCTCCGCCCGGAACGGGGGCGTCCCCAGCAGTTCCGGTTCGTCCACCACCCGGGCGTCACCGCCCTGGCGAAAGATCCAGCGCCGCATCATGTCCAGCGCTTCACCGCTTTTCAGCTTCTCCGCCAGCCTGGCGCAAGCCTCTTCACCGCTCCGGGCCAGGCCGGCCAACAGCATCATTTCCGCGCCCAGGCGCAGGCAGAGCTCCACCAGGTCCGCCGGCCCGCGGCCCCGCAAGGTCTCAATGGCTTCAATAACTTCCAGGTGGTTGCCCACCGCCCGGCCCAGCGGCTGGTCCATGGCGGTGATCAGGGCCACGGTGCGCCGGCCCAGGTCCCGCCCGATGGCCACCATGGTTTCAGCCAGCGCCAGGGCGCTTTCACGTTGGCGCATGAAGGCGCCACTACCTGTCTTGACGTCAAGGACAATGTTCCTGGCACCCGAAGCAATTTTTTTGCTCATGATGGAGGAAGCGATTAACGGTATACAGTCCACGGTGGCAGTTACGTCCCGCAGCGCGTAAAGCTTGCCGTCGGCCGGTGCGAGCTTTGGCGACTGGCCGGTTACCGCGACGCCCAAATCCCTGACCTGGGCCAGGAATTCCCCGCTCCCCAGCTCGGTGCGGAAGCCCGGAATGCAGGAGAGCTTATCCACTGTGCCGCCGGTATGGCCAAGGCCCCGGCCGGACAGCTTGGCGGTACGCACCCCCGCCGCCGCCACCAGCGGCAACAGCACCAGGGTGGTTTTGTCGCCAACGCCGCCGGTGGAATGTTTGTCCACTGTTTTTTCCGCTGCGGCGGCCAGGTCTGCCTTTTCCCCGGAATCGGCCATGGCCAGGGTAAGCGCCGCCGTTTCCGCGGCCTCCATGCCGCGGAAGTAAACGGCCATCAGCCAGGCCGCCGCCTGGTAATCGGGGATTTCATCCCGGTTGTAGCCCTGGACAAAAAAACTGATTTCCTCGGGGGAAAGCGTGCCGCCGTCCCTTTTCTTCCGGATAATCTCCACTGCCCGCATCTCTTACAACCCCAATTCCAAAGCAAAATCGGCGCCGGCGGCAGTTGCCGGAACGCCAAGCAACCGGGCCACGGTGGCGCCCAGGTCGGCGAAGGTGGACCGGGTACCCAAGTTCACCGGTTTCACCTGCCGGCCGTAAACCAAGAGGGGAACGTATTCACGGGTATGATCGGTATGGGGAAAAGTGGGGTCACAGCCGTGGTCGGCGGTGATAAAAAGAACATCATCCGCCTCCAGGGCGGATACCACCCCGCGCAGGCGACGGTCAAACTGCTCCAGGGCCCGGGCATAGCCGGCGGCGTCGTTGCGGTGGCCGAACACCATGTCAAAGTCCACCAGGTTTACTAAAATCAGCCCGGTCCTGTGTTCGGCCATGGCCTGCAGCAACCGGTCCATGCCTTCGTCGTTGCTCTTGCTGGGGTAGGAAACGGTTATGCCCCGCCCGGCAAATATGTCGTAAATCTTGCCGATTCCGGCCACGGTCCGGCCCTGTCCGGACAGTATATCCAGCAGCGTGGGCCCCGGGGGCGGGAGAGAGTAGTCATGGCGGTTGGCAGTACGGCGGAAGGCGCCGGGTGAGCCGGTAAAGGGGCGCGCGATCACCCTGCCCACCCCGTGCTCTCCCTGCAGAATTTCCCGGGCTGCCCGGCACCAGCGATACAGTTCCTCCAGGGGCACAACCTCCTCGTGGGCGGCAATCTGGAAGACGCTGTCAGCTGAGGTATAGACAATGGGCCGGCCGGTAGCCATGTGTTCTTCTCCCAAAAGCCCGATGATTTCCGTGCCCGAAGCTTTCACATTGCCCAGCACCTTCCTGCCCGCCGCCGCCTCAAAAGGCCTGATCACCTCGTCGGGAAAGCCATCAGGATAGACCGGAAAAGGCTGCGTCAGGATTATGCCGGTCATCTCCCAGTGCCCGGTGGTGGTGTCTTTGCCCCGGGACTTTTCAGCCATGCGGCCGTAAGCCGCCAGCGGCCGGCCGGCGCAAGGCACCCCTGCCACCGCGGTCAGGCAGCCAAGGCCGAAACTTTGCAGCACGGGAAGGTCCAGGCCGTCGGCAGCCGCCGCCAGGTGGGCCAGCGTGTTGCTGCCTGCGTCGCCGTAAAGATGGGCGTCAGGGAGCTCCCCCACGCCCAGGCTGTCCAGCACTATTATTATCGCTCTTCTCACTGTAATGCCAGTCTCCTTCTCAGGCCCGGGGGTGCGTCTTTTCATAAACTTCCCTTATCCTGCTCCGGGTGACCTGGGTATAAATCTGGGTGGTGGAAATGTCAGCGTGGCCCAGCATCTCCTGGACCGAACGCAGGTCCGCCCCGTTTTCCAAAAGGTGGGTGGCAAATGAATGGCGCAGCGTATGGGGGGTTATATGTTTATTAATGCCGGCTTCACGGGCGTACTTTTTGAGGATCTTCCAGAAGCCCTGGCGGGTCATACGTTTGCCGTGCTGGTTGACGAACAGGGCGCTTTCATTGCCGTTTCGCACCAACCTGCCGCGGCAGCCCGCCAGGTAATTCTCCACATGTCTCACGGCCAGGGAACCGATGGGGATTATCCTCTCCTTATTCCCTTTGCCCCGGCAACGGATAAAGCCGGACTCTATGTTAATATGTTCCAGGTCCAGCGAAATAAGCTCCGAAACCCGGATACCGGTGGCGTAGATAACCTCCAGCATGGCCTTATCCCTGATGCCGGTGGACTGGGAGCAATTGGGCTGCTCCATCAGCAGGTCCACTTCCTGGGGGGTCAGCACTCTTGGCAGTTTCCGGTCAGGCTTGGGCGACTCCAGGTCGGCGCTGGGGTTTTCCGGAACCAGCCTCTCCTGGGCCAGGTACTGGAACAGGGATCTGATGGAAGCGAGGTTGCGGGAAAGGGTGGCCTTGGCTTTACCGTTCTTCTGCAAGGTGGCAAGGTACCCCACAATGTTGTGGCGAGAGGTTTCCTGGAAACCGGTAACACCGCTCTGCCTCAGGTAGCCGGTAAAAGCACGCAAATCACGCTGGTAAGATTCCAGCGTGTTTCTGGCCAATCCCTTTTCCACCGACAGGAAGTTGATAAAATCTGCTACCATTCTTTCCATCAGCATTCCCCTTTAAACCCAAGTCAAAGATGCGCATTCACAATTATTCCACAAACAGAAAAGAAATCCTTTTATCAAGGTAACTTTTTACAACCTGTTTTGATAAAATTCGAAAATATAATACATAAGTCTGCCCCATCCGCTATTATATTTTTCTTCACCGGTGCCTTCCTGCAAAACTTTTATGGCGTCGCCCCCCGGTTCCCGGAAGCGGACGTGTCCCGTCCGGGTGGCGGCGGCAAAATAAAAAAGCAGCGGCAAAATCAGAAAAAAGACAACCAGGCGGAAAATAAACCTTACCGGCCGCCTGCCCATGAGCAAAATCCGCATCAGCAATCCTCCCCCCGCAAACATCTTATGGGAGGAACCGAACAATAATTCCTGATGAAGCAAAGACAGCGCGCGGAGGAATAAGCAGGTAACATTTTTTTTGCCGTTAAAAGGGTTTTCCCCGGAGTCTCACGAAAATTGTATACTGGGTGCGGCGAGAGGCTGCTAACGTCCGTTTCCGTAAAATTATGATTCCGGGAGGGTTTGCCTGCCATGGGTAAATCACAGTTCAGCGGACTGACCTTTGGTATCCCAAAAGAAATAATGAGCGGTGAAAGACGGGTTGCCGCCACACCGGAAACGGTGTCCAAAATGGTAAACGGCGGTGCGGAGGTGCTGGTGGAAAAAGGCGCGGGGTCGGGCGCCTTTATCAACGATGAAGACTACGCCGCCGCCGGTGCCCGTATCACCGGCACAGAAGAGGTATACCGCAGCGCCGGCGTTATCCTGAAAGTAAAAGAACCGGGCTTTAACAGCGTAACCGGCAGGCATGAGGTGGAAATGATGAGGGCGGGTCAGGTCCTGATTGCTTTCCTTCACCCCGCCGCACCGGCTAATTACGAAATGGTAAGGCAGCTGGCCGCCAAAGGCGTGCTCAGCTTCACCCTGGACAGCATTCCCCGCATTACCAGGGCCCAGGCCATGGACGCCCTCACCTCCATGAGCACTGTGGCCGGTTACAAAAGTGTGCTCATCGCAGCCAACCTTGTGCCAAAATTCGTCCCCATGATCGGTTCCGCCGTAGGCATGATCAAACCGGCCACCGCCCTGGTCATCGGCGCCGGCGTGGCCGGACTGCAGGCGGCGGCCACAGCCAAACGGCTGGGAGCGGTGGTATATGCCATCGACATCCGTCCTGAGGCCATGGAACACGCCAAAAGCCTCGGCATCAACACCATCGACCCCGGTATCCCGCCGGAGCTTTGCGTAGGCACCGGCGGTTACGCCCGCCACCTGCCCGGGGAATGGCTGGAGAAAGAGCGGGAAATTATCAGCAAGTGGCTTGGTAAAACCGACATGGTGATAGCCACCGCCCTGGTCCCCGGCAAAGTCGCTCCCATCCTGATAACGGCGGAGATGGTGCGCCTGATGAAACCGGGATCGGCCATCATGGACATTTCCATCGACCAGGGAGGCAACTGCCAGCTTACCGTGGGCGGGCAGATAACCGAACATTACGGCGTCAGCATCGACGGGACCAAAAACATCCCCGGCATGGTGCCGGTCAGTTCCACCTGGATGTTCTCGCATAACATCTTCAACTTCGTCTCTCACCTGTTCAGGGAGGGGAGCATAGACTTAAGTACCGGCGACGAAATCATCACCTCTTCCCTGGTAACCAGGGACGGCCAGATCCTGCACGAGGGCGCCCGGGAAGCCATGGGGCTAAACTAAGGAGGCTTTTATGAGTTCAGCAGCTTTGCTTGTGTTGTTTGTTGTGTCCGCCATCCTGGGTTACAGGGTTATCAGCAGGGTGCCCCCCCTGCTCCATACCCCGCTGATGTCCGGTACCAACGCCATTTCGGGCGTAACCATCCTGGGTTCCCTGGTTTCCACCTCCCTGGCTGTATCTCTGGGCAGCCGCCTGTTCGGTTTTCTGGCCATTGTCCTGGCCACCGTCAACCTGGTGGGCGGCTTCAAGGTTACCGACAGGATGCTCAGAATGTTCAGAAGCACTGAGGTTTAGACATGACCGCACCGTACAATGTTTTCGCCCTGGCCGTAACCGCCCTGATACTTGTTGGTATCCGCCTGATGAGTTCCCCCGGGACCGCGGTACGCGGCAATCTGCTCGCCGCCTCCGGCATGCTGGGGTCTGTTGTGCTGGTCCTTTTTCATAACGCCATTATCGGGTTGCCGCTGCTTTGGGCCGCCATGGCCACCGGCGCCGTGGCCGGTTACCTCCTGGCCGCCCGGGTGGCCATGATCAGGATGCCGCAGATGGTGGCGCTGCTTAACGGCTTCGGCGGCGGCGCTTCCGCCCTGGTGGCACTGGTGGAAATAATGGAGCGGTCCGCCACTTTGTCTGTCTTCGGCAGGTCGACGGGCCAGCTGGCCCTGGTGGTGGGCGGTGTCACCTTCGGCGGCAGCCTCATTGCCGCAGCCAAGCTGGACCGGCGCATCTCCCAGCAGCCCACCGTTATCCGCGGCTACAAAACGGTGACCGGCGCTGCCCTGGGAGCGGTGGCCTCCCTTGTCCTGCTGTCCTCTTTGTTCACTGTGCCCGCGGCCATACTCCTTATGTCCTCCGGCGCTCTGCTCTTATCGCTGTTCCTTGGCACGGTTTTCGCCCTGCGGGTGGGTGGTGCTGATATGCCCATCACTATTTCGCTTTTAAATTCCTGCTCCGGGCTGGCCGGCGCCATCGTGGGCCTTACCATCGGCGAACCGCTCCTGGTTTCGGTGGGCGCCATCGTGGGAGCTTCCGGCCTGATCCTGACCAGGCTCATGTGCGCCGCCATGAACCGCTCCCTGCTCAGCGTGCTCACCGGCAGAAACCTGCCCGTCCAAAAAGGAGCCCGGTCGGAGGCGCCGGCGGCGGAAACAAAAACAGCCACATCGCCAGAGTTAGCGGCACAGCTGCTCCGTGAAGCCAGGAAAGTAATCATCGTCCCCGGCTACGGCCTGGCCGCCGCCCAGGCCCAGACTCAGCTCAAACGGCTGGCAGATCTCCTGGAGGCGCGGGGAGTGGAAGTAAAATTCGCCATCCAC
>DYEY01000058.1 GCA_020725465.1 Dethiobacter sp. | reverse complement strand
TTTATTAACTGATTTATGAGGACGTCTTTCCAACTCAATTTGTCTGACATAGTCATCTCTCCTGCTCACAAACTTTAATTGTATCATAACATAGAGCAGGGTCAATGTCCAGCTTTTTCCTACGATTATGAGTAAGAGCCTTAGTCTATACCATAAGCATACTCCCGGAGTCCAGGCCGTTGGAGGCCGGGGCGGAGCTTAAGGAGCTTTCCTACAAGACCGAGTATAAGGGTCAGGCCAAGGTTCTGGACGTATCCAAAAGGAATTTCCGCATCGAGGTAGACGAAAACGTAGGTGACATCTATTTCCAGGCCTCCGGGAAAAACGCCGGGGATACAGTGGTAATTAACGGCAGGCTGTGCAAGGATCCGAACCATAAGGTTTTCATTGAGCCGGGATCAAATCTTGTCAATGTTTCGGTAATATCCAGGCATGCCGCCGTGGAACAGTATACGATCATTGTTTTCAGAAAGCGCAATTCCATGACCAACAGTTTCGCCTCGGATATCCAGGCAAAAAGCTTTAACATGAGCGAAGGCTTTGCCCTGAGGCCGGCATTCGACCAGATGCTTCGAATCCACAGTGTGGAGGTGCCCTATGAGAATTCCACGTTGAAGATACTGGTAAGGCCCGAATCTCCCCTGGCAGAGGTGGGCACGTGGACCGAAAGCAGCGGACAAAAGATATGGTCGGCATATCCGAAGGAAGGGGAATATTTCGTCTATAACACCCCCGCTTTGCAGGTGGGCCTGAACAGCGCAACCCTTTTGGTCAAGGCCCGGAACGGCAAAATCAACACCTACGAGCTGATTATCACCCGGCTGCCCTCCAGGGATGCGTCTTTAAAGGCAGACGGCGGGCTTGTATTTAAAAAAGTGGAAACAGACCCCGATACGGGCGAGGAAAAACAAAACGTTGTTATGGATATAGGCTTTGACCCAGGCACTGCTGACTACACGGTTACGGTGTCCAACGAATTCAACGAGGCATGGTTCAAGGCCGCTGCCGCCAAAGGGGACGAAGGCGTAAAAGTGGCCTATGAAGCGGAGGAACTCCATGTGCTGTCCGATGGGTGGTACAAAATGCCTCTCTTTGAAGAAAAAAATATCTATATTGGAGGGGAGTTTCCCATCAAAGCAAGGGAGAACCCGTTGAAAGTGACGGTCACAGCCCCTGACAGCGTTACTGTCAAAACCTACACTATCAACATAATCCGCGACCTGCCTCCCGATGTGGATAAGCCGGCGCTGGTGATGCCTTTGGACATGAAGGTGGAAGGAAACACCCTGGGTGGAGCAAATGTGGAATTCAGCGTACGGGCCGCCGATGTGAGGGATGGTTTCCTGAAACCCGGTCCTGGTTTCCCCTCCGAGCCTGTAAGCGTAGCCCTTCCTTCGGGAATCGACGGCACTTTCGAGTGGGATGGGTATGAGCTGAAATGCCAGGCCTTCTTGCCGCTGGGGACTCACACAATAAACTGCGAAGCCAGGGACAAAGCAGGCAATTTGACCCAGGGAAGCTTCAAAATCACAGTAGTGGACACAAAGGGGCCGGTTATATCCGGAGTTCCCGACAAGATAGGGCCAATAGAGGCTACAAGCCTTAATAATACCACTGTTGCGGTGCCCGCAGACGTTACCGTCACCGCCTACGACACGGTGGACGGCCAATGCGAGGTTATCTATTCACCTGTGCAGGCCCGGCTGGGACTCACATTCGGAAGGTTCATGGCAAAGGACCGTTCGGGCAATGTCAGCGGCCAAAATGTGGTTGTGGAAGTAGTTGACACCACTGTTCCCAATGTCGACATCCAGGATTATGTTTATACTACCGACCAGGATGAGGTATATATAAGCTGGGACGGCTTTATTAAAAACCAGGTTACGGTCACCGACAACACCGGCATCCGCTGGCAGGGGATTCAAAAGGCGACGGACAGCCAGATGGTATTTTACAGGGGCGTTACTCTCAAAGCCGGCACCGTAATCCGTTTTAAGTATGTGGGCATAGACTATGGCGGCAACATTGCTGTCAAGGAATTCAATCTCAGTGTCAGGAGTGAAGTATCCGAGGCTCCAAAGCCAAAGCCGCAGAAGGAGTTGAGCATTATCCTCGGAAAGGATGCGCCCTACGAAAATATAGAGTTTGTAAGGGCTGCCTCCGATATTGCCATCGACAGGAACCTGGACAATATCGCGTTTACGGAAGGCGCTCCTGCAACCACTGACTACGGTGTGGCGACCGCTGCCGTAGAGGACGGGAAGCTGAAGATAACCACTCATGCTCCGGGAAGGGCCGACATTACCGTGCAGGTTACCGACGGGACACATACCGTTCCGGTCATCATACCTGTTAAGGTGTACGGGCAGGAAGAACCGAAAATGCCTCAGGCCAAAAATTACCGGCCCGGCAGCCTGCTGCCCGGAAAAACAATAGAGATTGATGTCGGGCAGCTTGCCGAAGACGAAAATAATGACCCGATCTGTTTTGAAGGCTGGGCATATGCGGCAAACAATCGTGTAACCGCGGAAATCCGGGACGGCAAGCTTGTTATAAAAGCCGTCGACAGGGGTTGCGACACAGTTACGGCAAGAATAAGCGACGGTAGCCGGTACATTGACGTCGCGGTGCCTGTGACGGTGAATTCTTTGCCTCAGGTTAACCCGGACATTGATGAAGCATACCCTCAACTGGCAAGATTAGCGGAAACGGAAATAGGGGCCGATATAGCGGCGGGTTCCACTCTGAGGATAAAAAGCGGCAAGGCTTTCAAGGATATTGACGCAGACAGCCTGACCCTTGCAAATGCTGCTACCGACAATGCCGATGTGGCTACAGCCGCTATATCGCCGGAAGGGGAGCTGGTTATCGAGGGTCATCAGGAAGGGACCGCGGACATTACGCTGGATGTCTCAGACGGCCCGGAAACTGTAACAGTGACGATACATGCAAGTGTGGGGCCGGCAAGGCTGAGCAGGATTGCAATAAATACCATGCCGACAAATTATCCGTATGTGGGGGATGGAAGGCCCGAGCTTGACCTGACCGGCATGTCCATCATCGCGGCATATAACGACGGGCGCAGCGAGACAGTGGAATACACGGACGACGGGAGCTGGCAGATAACCGGATACCAGGGCAGCGGCACGGCGGGAGACCAGACCGTAACCCTGACATGGGGAGGCGCATCGGTTAACTTCGTTGTGACGGTATATGAACAGCAATTCGTCAGCATATCGATCAGTGACTTTTATCCCAGCTGGTATGTGGGGGATACGGCTGAAAAACTGCTGGAGAGAGACGGCCTGAAAGCCTGGGGTACCCCTCCCGGGGGATCAATCGACGACAAAATGCAGCTCACATTGGCTCCAGGCAATATAAAGGGCTTTGACACTAGCCGGCCCTCGGACAGCGTACCCGTCTGGGTGGAATACGGCAGTACCGTATCGGAAGCGGTGTACGCAAAAGTCCTTCCCGTAAGCGTGTCGGCAATCGAGCTTGCTTTTGAGAGTGTTGCCTATCCCGGTGTCGTCCCCAGCACCTTTGTAGGCAATCCCCTTGACCTTACCGGCTGGGACATCACCGCTGTCTACAACAATGGGGACAGGGTGAAGCTGTACGCAAAAGAAGTCGATATATTGAACTTTGACAGCAGCAGCGCAGGAATAAAGACATTTACCCTCGGCTACCAGACCGTCTACGAAACCGTCTATGGGGATTTCCAGATAGACTTTGTATCTGAGCCCTTCACGGCAGTGGTAGATGAAAACTATCTGACGGATATCGAGTTGAATACACTGCCTGACAAAACCGCCTACTGGCAGGGTGAGGGTATAGAAGCCTTGAAACTGGACGGTCTGACCTTTACGGGCGACTATGCCGACGGGAGAACCGCAGTGCTGTCATACAACGACAGTGAAATAGACGATATCGGCTTTTTGGAATTCGATACCGGATTGCCAGGAGATAAGGAGTTAAAGCTTTCGGTAACCGTAAGGCAGTCGCCGGGCAACCTGGTAAAAGAATTTGCCATACCGATAAAAGTGGTCAAAAACAACCTGACTAAGATGGAAATCACACAGCTCCCTTCAAAGAGGCAGTTCAATGAATGGGAGGGAGTGAGCCATACCGACTTTTCCGGCCTTGTAGTCAGGGGCACCTATGAAAACGGTACGGTTGTAGACAACATGCCCCTTACTGCAAGCAATTTCACAATCGACAGGCGGCCCGGGAAGGACCGCAGGGTTGTTGTGGCGGTAGACAATAAAGAGGTTTCCTTCACCATCGACATTGAACCTCTTAAGGTGGTAAGCCTGGAGCTTCTGGAGGGGCCCGAAGAAATCAACTATTTTGTGGGCCAACCTTTCAATAAGCGCGGCATGAAGGTAGGATACCGCTTCAACTCAGGGGAAACGGTCGATATGAATGAGTTAAATCTTGACGATCGGAACTTCAGCGGCTTTGACAGCAGGACGCCGGTATTGGGGCAAGTGGTGACCTACCAGGTGGATGACGCTTCGGTGAGCTTTACGGTCAATGTCCAGGAAGACAAACTGGTGGGTCTGAGGCTTGACAGCCTGCCGTGGAGGACATGGTTCTACCAATATGAAGAGCCAGATTTCAGCGGCATGAAGCTTACCGGTTTACTGACTTACAACAGGGAAAAGGATATGAAATACGTACTCTATGAGTTTTCAGGCTTTGACAGCAGCAAGCCGGCGGAGGACCAGGAAGTGACCATTAAGATTGAGGACCAGACAGTATCTTTTGCGGTCGATATCCTGCCTGTAGAAAACGTCAAAAGCTTGACGTTAGGCTCAGGCCAGCGTACCGATTACCTGCTGGGTGACTCCTTGAATGTGGATAACCTTAGTGCCATGGCCACGTTTACCGGGCAGGATTACAACCCTATTACCGGAAAAGTTGAAACGAGAGAATTCGGCGTTAATATTTGGCCAACAGTAGAAGACATAAGCGGCTTTGACAGCAGCCAGCCCGCAACCGGCCAGGTACTCTCCTTTACCCTAGGAGGAAAGACTGCAACCTACACGGTGGATATACTGGAGCCTGAGCTTTTGAGTCTCAGCGTCATACCATCAAAGACCACCTATTATACGGGCGACGTGCTGAAGCCTGAGGACCTTACGGTATTGGGCACCTATGCGAACGGCTATGTCAGGACCATTCCGGCAGGCGTATACACCATTTCCGGCTTTGTCAGCAGCAAGGCCTTCCAGCGGCAGGAGGTGACGGTGTCCTACAAGGGCAAATCCGATACCTTCATTATACAGGTGCTGCCCCTTGAGATCCAAAGCATCAGTGTCAAATCCGGACTTACGGATTACTATATCGGCGAACCACTGTACCGGTCTACGCTGCAGGTGAGTGCCGACTACAACAACGGCACAAGGAAACAGATACCATCTGACCGAGTACAGATTAGCGGCTTTGATAGCAGCAAGGAAGCAGAGGGCCAGGAGGTTACCGTAAGCTACCAGGGCAAACAGGACAGCTTCCTGGTGAATATTCTTGGCGGCACCCGACCCGGGCCTGTTCCCGGTTCAGGAACAGGTTCCGGTGGAGGTTCAGACTCCGGTTCCGACTCTGATTCAGGTTCCGGCGGCAGCAGCTCCGGCGGCAATGTCGTCACTCCGGCCCCGATACCTGTGCCTGAGGTGAAAGACAGTCTGACCGTTCCGCCCAGCTTGGATAAAAACACCGGAAAGGCAACAGCATCGGTGGATGCGGCAAAGCTGACGGACTCTTTCAGCAGGCTGAATGCTGACGAAGCGGGAGTGAAGAAGCTGGCTATAGAAATACCTGCGGTTGAAGATGCAAAAGCCTATGAGGTTGCACTGCCTTCAAGCTTCTTAACTGAAAAGGGTGTAGAAAACCAGATGGAAATAAGGACCAGCATAGGAACGGTTACTGTTCCGGGCAACATGCTCTCTAATATTCCTGCAGCAGACGGGAAAACAGCCGGCATTACCATTGCCCAGGGCGACAAGTCCGGCCTGCCGGAGGAAGTAAAAACAGCCATCGGCGACCGGCCAATTATACAACTAACCATGACTTTGGACGGTACACAGACCGAATGGAATAACCCGGACGCGCCGGTTACGGTAAGCATCCCGTACACGCCGACAGCGGCGGAGCTGGCAAACCCCGAAAGCATTGTCATCTGGTACATCGACGGCAGCGGCAACGTGGCCTCGGTACCCAACGGCCGCTACGACCCGGCCACCGGAACCGTAACTTTCACCACAACCCATTTCAGCTATTACGCCGTAAGCTACAATCCGGTGAGTTTCAAGGATGTGGCGGCGGGCGCGTGGTATGCCAAAGCGGTTTCCTTTATAGCCGCAAGGGGGATTACCACAGGCACGGGAGGCGGCAACTTCAGCCCCGAAGCGAAGCTGACCAGGGCCCAGTTCATCGTCATGCTGATGAGGGCATACGGCATCGCCCCCGACTTAAATCCGAAGGACAACTTTGCAGACGCGGGCAGCACCTGGTATACCGGCTACCTGGCCGCAGCCAAGAGGCTCCAAATATCGGCGGGCGTGGGCAACAACATGTTTGCGCCGGAGAAGGAAATCACCCGCCAGGAAATGTTCACCCTGCTGTACAATGGACTGAAAGCAACCGGCAGGCTGCCCCGGGGCAGTTCCGGCAGGACGCTGTCAGATTTCAGCGACGCCGGCGACATAGCTCCCTGGGCAAAAGAAGCCATGAAGCTGCTTGTGGAAACCGGAACCATCAGCGGCAGCGGGAACAGGCTTTTACCAAAGGATACCACCACCAGGGCGCAGATGGCCCAGGTGCTGTATAGCCTGCTCTCCAAATAAACAGTTCATATGGTGCAAGGGATTAAAACCTTGCACCATAAAGCTTTGGTATTCATGTACCGTAACCGCGACAAATACGGAGCGTAAAACTAAAGAACGAGCAGAAACAACGTTTTTTCAACATGAGGCAGCGGCAATGAATCTGCTGCCGCTGCCTCAAAAAATCAATTAATTGCTGAGCATTGCACTAAAAGAAATAGTGCTGAACTTTATGAAGACATATATCGATTGAATGAGAAAAAGCAACCTGCTGCCGTGAGCGTGAAAGCCACCGTCTATTCTTGCACTTATTATCTGAATAAGTTGGTTTATTGGCGTGCTTTTTTAGCGGCAGGTTTTACATGATATTCATCTTTGCCATAAAGGAGGTCTGGTTGAAAATGAGGAAAAGCATGAGAACCATTCTGGCGGGAATCATGATTATAGGTTTGCTTTCCAGCCCCAACATAGCAAGTGCGTCTGGGACTTTATACACAGAGTCGTTCCAGACCTTGCCTAGTTTCTCATCCACATACGACAGCCCCGCCGAGAATGCGGCTACCTGGAAAGTGGCCGCGGGAGGCTATGGCGGACGATTTTCCAATCAACTTCAGGTATCTGTCAGCCAACCGGTTGAATCCGCCAGGACAAAAAGTTACCCTGTACCAGCTTATAAACTATTAGAGGTTAAAGTCTATATCAAGTGCCCATCCTCTGCAACGGATTATCACGTGACTGCCGCAGCCAGGGTTGGAGATCGTGCATATACAGCCGAGGAATTCATCAATGACAAGTCCGGCTGGGCGATTATCAAGGAATTTTCAACGTCAGGGGAAAACGGAAACGGAGATCAGTGGACAGCATATAGCTGCACTATACAAACCGGCGCTACTACTGTGTTGACCTGGGTTTTCGATGTTGGCAGTACAAGCGGCGCCTTCACAATTGGATTTGACGAGCTGACCGTAGTGGATCATGGTTCTTACCCGGTCATACAAACCCAGCCCCAGGATGTGACGGCAACCATAGGCGGTACAGCCACTTTCACGGTTGCAGCAACAGGAGATGCACCTTTAAGCTACCAGTGGAAGAAGGACGGCAATAACTTGACCGATGGCGGCAACATCAGCGGAGCCACCACAGCAACATTGACCATCAGCAATGCCCAGGTGTCTGATGATGGAAGCTATACCGTAGAGGTAACGAATGCGGCGGGCAGCGTGACCAGCAATGCGGCAACTTTAACTGTAAACACAGCGCCGGTTCTGGACGCTGATGGGTATAACCCAACACTTACAGCAATTAATGAAGATGATTACACCTCAAATGGCAACACCGTCACGGAAATCGTGCCAACCGGCTCGATAACCTACGCTGATGGCTCAACAGCCAAAAATATCGCCATCACATCAGTAGATAATGCGAACGGGAAATGGCAGTACTCCATAAACGGAGGCGCCACCTGGCTGGATGTCAGCAGTGTTACAGGCTCAAATGTTGATCTAAGCGCCAATTCCCTTCTTCTGGACGAAAATGCCTGCCTGCGTTTTGTCCCCAATGCCGACTGGAATGGTACATCTACATTCACCTATAGGGCATGGCAGAATAACGGAGCGGGCTTACAATTGGACGGTGTGAATGACTATGTGGCTGTTTCGGGTTTGAGCACTTATGCCAGCATCACATTTGAAAGCTGGGTACGGCTGGACAGTTTTTCGGACGGTTTTAATGTCATCATGAACGGCAACAACTGGGAAATACCGGGTTTGCTGCATACCCAGTTCTTAAAAGGGAATCCGACGCAGCTGGAAATTGCGGTATCGTATTCTCCAACGCCATATGTCCGGTTTGATTACGACTTCAACCAGATTGTCGGCAAGTGGACCCATATTGCCGTTACAATCAATAAAGCAACAGGAAATTTCAAGCTGTATGTGGATGGCGTGTACAAAGAGACAAAGAATAGAAACCTGTCGGGTATACCAGGCATTAATGTTAGCAACTTCAGTATCGGCGCATGGAACAACAGCGGGACAATGCAGCGCTTCAGCAAGGGAATCTTCAGTGATTTCCGCTTGTGGAGCGTGGAACGCAGCGCACAGGAAATTGCGGATAATATGGCTAACGGTTCTTTAATAGGCAGTGAGACAGGACTTGTCGGATACTGGAAGTTTAATGAAGGGACAGGGGCGGTTGCTGCAGACAGTGGGCCAGGGCACCATAACGGTATAATTTACGGCGGAGCTGCCTGGGTCAGTTCTTCTGGTCAGACAGCCAATACCACTATCAATGGCGGCTCAACTCTGTTTAGTGAGACTGTGGAAACAGCAAGTATTAACGTCAATCCCGTACCAGAAGCACCTTCTATCATAACGCAGCCCATAAGCCAAACAGTAACGGCAGGACAGACAGCCACTTTCACGGTTGCGGCAACAGGCGACGAGCCGTTGACTTACCAATGGAAGAAGGAAGGCGATAATTTAACCGATGGCGGTAACATAAGTGGAGCTAGCACAGCGACTCTGACCATTATTAGCACTCAAGCATCGGATGCGGGAAGCTATACATGCAATGTGAGCAATGCAGCGGGCAGTATAACCAGCAACGCGGCTACCCTTACTGTAAACCCTGCGGCGGTAGAGCCGGCCATAGATGCACAGCCTGTGAGTGCAACCAAGAATATCGGCGAAACCGCCACCTTCACTGTCTCGGCCACTGCTTCCGATGGCGGTACATTAAGCTACCAGTGGCAGAAGTCGGCTGATAACGGCGCAACCTGGAATAACATAGATGGTGCGACATCGGCGAGTTATACTACAGGAACTCTTGCCTATGCAGAGAACGGTAGTCAATACAGGTGCGTGGTGACCAACAGCAAGAACGGCACCACTGCAACAGCTACATCCGCTGCGACAACCCTTACTGTAAACCCTGCGGCGGTAGAGCCGTCCATCACAACTCAACCTGCAAGCCAGACGGTAACGGCAGGACAGACAGCCACTTTCACAGTAGTGGCAACAGGAGATGCTCCTTTAAGCTACCAGTGGCAGAAGGACGGCGGTGATATATCTGACGGCGGCAACATCAGCGGAAGCACCACTCCAACCCTGGTCATCACCAACGCACAAGCTTCAGACGCAGGAGCTTATACCGTAGAGGTAACGAATGTTGCAGGTAGCGTAACCAGTGAACCCGCAACCCTGACGGTAAACCCGGCACCGGTGGCACCGTCCATCACTACCCAGCCGTCCAATCAGACAGTAACAGCAGGACAGACAGCCACCTTCACAGTAGCAGCGACAGGCACGACACCTTTAAGCTACCAGTGGAAGAAAGACGGCAATAACCTGTCCGATGGCGGCAGCATCAGCGGGGCCACCACGGCCACTTTGACCATCACCAACGCCCAGGCGTCTGACGCGGGAAGCTACACCTGCTATGTGGGCAATGCGGCAGGAAATACAACGAGCAACGTTGCAACCCTGACGGTAAACCCGGCACCGATACTCAGTGCCACTATTTCGCCTACAACGGCCACCTTTGACAAAAACCCGGCCAATCAGGCGGATGTGAGCACAACCATCACCTGGAATGATGCAGCATCCGTTGCCGATGTCAAGAATGCCGGAGTATCAGTTGGAGTAGCGGTTTATGATGTAAGCGGAAATACCCTGACAATAAAGAAAGAGTTTCTGGCAACCCAGCCGACAGGCAGCCTGGTGCTGACGGTTGAATTTGACAAGGGTGATGCGGCGACGCTGACCATTACCGTGCAGGATACAACGCAGCCAAACGGCAGCACCCCCCCAACCTGGCCTGCGGGCAGTACCCTGACGGCCAGCGGCACGACAAAGACAGGGACGACATTAACTTGGACTCCGGCGGTGGATGACATGGGAGTAACAGGCTACAGGTTATTCCAGGATAATTTGCTCATTAAGACTTTCACAGGGACGGTTTACAGTTGCGACGTTACCGGATTGTCACCCTCTACCACCTACACCTTCAAAGTGCAGGCCGGAGATGCGGATGGCAACTGGACTGACGGCCCAACCGTCACAGTACGTACAGACTCCTATGGCAGCGGAGGCGATAACAGCGGAGGCAGCGAAAGCGGCACTTCTGCTGCGCCAACTTATAAGGCCTTGGTTTCAGGCACAGAAATTAAGGAATCTACCCTGCCCGTCAATGTGAATACAGATACAGGCAGCGCAACGACAGACATGGGAACCCTGGTGAAAGACATTTTTGCCGGCACGGGAACAACGGTTCTCAACGTGCCATCCATCCCCGGCGTGAACTCCTATACCCTGGGAATGCCCGCCGCTTCCCTGTCTGATTCTCAAGGGGAAGGCGCTCTGACATTCTCCACCGGCGCGGGCAGCATCACCATCCCGGCCGGCATGCTGGCGGGAATTGCCGGAACCGAAGGATCGAGCGCAGGCATCACCATTGCCAAGGGTGACAAGTCCGGCCTGCCCGCTGAAGTGCAAGCAGCCATCGGCGACCGGCCTATCATACAACTAACCCTGACCCTGGACGGAGTACAGACCGAGTGGAACAACCCGGACGCGCCGGTTACGGTAAGCATCCCGTAGACGCCGACAGCGGCGGAGCTGGCGAACCCCGAAAGTATTGTCATCTGGTACATCGACGGCAGCGGCAAGGTGGTTTCCGTGCCCAACGGGCGCTACGACCCGGCCACCGGAACCGTAACTTTCACCACAACCCATTTCAGCTATTACGCCGTAAGCTACAATCCGGTGAGCTTCTAGGATGTGGCGCAGGACGCATGGTATAGCA